>JBFXDX010000013.1:0-145561 GCA_050180705.1 Bacteroidales bacterium
GGGACACCCCTTCCCATTCCGAACAGGGCAGTTAAGCCCGCCAGCGCCGATGGTACTGCGTCACAGCGGGAGAGTAGGTCGCCGCCCCACCTTCGCCCCGAGGCTTACCCCTCGGGGCTTTTTTTTGTTTGCTATCATGGCTTTCTTATGGATGGGCAGTCCCCGTTGCGCCGGTGCGGTGTGGCCGGGGACTGCTGATTTTTTTGGGATGCTGGACTTGTTTTGCAATGCGTACTTTTGTTCGATATCGCTTGGCGATACAGCACGTTAGTGTGTGACGCTACAACCCGTTAGCGTGTGACTCTATCGTACTTCGATGGGGAGGCATGGTGCTGTTTTAGTAGGTAGTAAGTTTTACCGGGATGAGTTCGAATTGATAGATTTTACAGAGGCGTATAGCCTTAGTCGAGCATTGTGTTCCGATAGCGTTGGAGTGTTACCAACGATAACGTTGTCGTGAACGACACTGATGTGCTTAATAAATTATTATTTGAATTACTCTGGTGTCATCTTTATATGAAATATTTCATCATTATACACTTTGATTGGTGTTATAATATCGATTTTAAGTGCAAATTCGAGTACTAACCCAATATTTCTTTGTTGCTGTTGTTTTTTTTGGATTTACATTTGTTTTGTTTTTTGTAGCATATTTTTATTACCCAATAAGTAGCCGCTAGGGCTATTAGCATTATTGCAAGTGCAATTAGTTCCATGTGTTCTATAGCGGATATTTCCATAACTATAACTTTTCGTGATATCGCTATTATGGCTACTAGGACTACTATTTCGACGTGTACTATGTCCTCCTTGAGGAATGCTTTCACGGCTTCAAGAAGTTCTACTCCAATCAGGATTGTTAAAAAAAGACCTATTAACTGAGAAAACTGTGTTTGTACAAATACTGTAAGTGAGTTTGCTATTATGCCTTCATATAATTGAATAATTACATCGAGAATTGCAACTATTAGAAGTACTGATATTATTATTAGTAAAAAGTAAATAATAATTTTTTGAAGTATGTTTAGGTACCGTTGCATTGTGGTGCTTTTTATAGTTATTTGCTTGTATTACAAATTTATGGTAAAAATGTTCAATAAAAAAGGAGACTTTAGGTCTCCTCTGTATTATTAAACTGCTAAAAGTTGAATGACTGAATCGATGTTTGGTTTATTATGAATGTTTTTACCTTCGGGAGTGTATAGTAAATCTAAGCGATCCTTGTATTTTGTTTCAACTTTGCCTCTCACAACTTTCATGGTGCTATTTATTAGTCCATTTTGTTCGTTGAATCCTTCCTCTAAGATTGCAAATGTTGATGGTAGCCATCTGTCGGGAAACATTTCGCCAAATTCACCTCCAGGTTTGAATTTGCTGATTTCTTGGTTGATTATATTGATTGCTTCTTTTGCTGCTTCGTGCGAGTCGATAGATAGTCCTTTCTCATTTAGCGCTCTTTTTAGAGCATCTTTAGATGGAACAACAAGTGCCGATGTGTAAGGGTTTTGGTTATTGTATAGAACTACATTCTCGATAAATCTTGAATGTTGAACCAATGATTCTTCTATACCTTCAGGGCTATACTTTTCGCCATCGCTTGCTATCAGTAAACTTTTAAATCGTCCTAATACGTATAGGAATCCATCTTTATCCATGTAGCCCATGTCTCCTGTATGTAACCATCCATCTATGACAGTTTCAGCGGTAGCTTTTTCGTTTTTCCAGTATCCTTCCATTACATTCTCGCCACGAATAACAATCTCACCCTTTTGTCCAATTGGTAATTCGGTTCCGTTGTCGTCGCAAATTTTTAGATCCATAAATTTAACGAGGTGTCCCGATGAGCCCAACTTGTGTTTTTTTAGTGAGTTAGAACTGATGATAGGGGTGGCTTCAGAAAGACCATATCCTTGAAGCATGGGAACTCCAATGGCATAGAAGAAACGTTGTAGTTCGATATCGAGCAATGCTCCACCTCCAATAAAAAGGTCGAGATGCCCCCCAAAAACTTGTCTAATTTTACTGAAAAGGATTTTGTCGTATAACCATATTAATGGTTTGTAGATAAATGTGAAGTTTTTGCCTCTACTCCATCCTTCCTTGTTGTAAGCGTAAGATATTTTGAGTGCATGGTTGAATAATTTCTCGGTAAATGCTCCTTTTGCTTTTATTCCCGACTCAATATTCTTTTTGAAATTTTTAGCTAGCGCAGGTACGCTGAGTAGTAGGTTTGGCTGTATCTCTTTAATATTTATGGGGATATTTTTTAGAGTATCCATGGGGTTTCGTCCTATCTGTACAGTAGCAATACTTGCGCCCATAGCCATGAATGAGTATAAACCTGCAACATGTGCAAAACAGTGATCTAAAGGTAGAATTAAAAGAGTCTTGTAGTACTGTGGAATATTCATTAAGGTCAAGGCTTGCTCTACGTTAGCGGTGTAATTCCTGTGCGAAAGAATAATTCCTTTTGGATCGGCCATTGTTCCCGATGTATAGCTAATGTTTGCATAGTCCGAAGGCTTAATATTCCTCGATGTTTCTTCAATAATACTAGGATTAACCTTAAGAAACTCTTCTCCTAATCGAAATACATCATCTATCAGTAAATCTCCTGGATTGTAGTTGTTTTGTGGGTCTAGATAGATTATGCGTTTTACCAAAGGTAACTTTTCTCTTATTTTTTCAATTTTAGAGGCTTGATTTCCCGATACAATAATTGTGTTTGTTTCGGAATGTTCAAGTCTAAATACCAAATCATTACCGTCAAGTTTTATCGATAAAGGTACATTTACTGCTCCAGTGTAAAGTATTGCAAGTTCTCCTATTACCCAATATTTACGTCCTTCGCTGAGTAGCGCTACCTTATCGTCTTTTTTTATTCCAAGACTAAGTAGGCCTGCTGCGAGTTTGTATACTTCGTTACGGGTTTCTTTATAGGTTGTGGGTTCAAACTTATCGGTAAGTTTCTCCCAGATATATGGGTTATTGGGGTACTTTGCTACGCTTTCTTCGAATAAATTGATAATAGTTTTCATATAGATAGTTTAGTATTAAACACAAAAATACTATGTTGATTTCCATTCAACATAAACACAAATTCTTAGTGATTGCTAATCATCCACCTAACTGCAAATCTATTAAAATATTCAAAATGAAAATATACTTTGAATTTAATATTGAGTGTCGCAGATGCATTTGATTTATCTTTGCTCAAAATTATTAGGTTGTGCTAACTCAGGATCGTTTTTATTCATGTACGCTTTGTCCTCACAATTGTGGGGTTAATCGCTTTAGTGATGTTGGATTTTGTGGTATTTCGTCGAATCCAGTGGTTTCTTCTATTTTTTTACATAGGGGAGAAGAGCCGGTGCTTTCTGGCAATAAGGGAGTGTGCAATGTTTTTTTTGCTCATTGCAATTTACAATGCGTGTATTGCCAGAATCATCAAATAAGTCGAAATGGTTTAAGTAATGCGACTTGGGAGAGATCTCTTGGTGATATTATTGATGAAATTATTTCATTTCTCGATAAGGGTGTGCGAATGCTTGGCTTTGTATCTCCTACGCATCAGGTTGTTCAAATGATGGAGATAATTGAAGGTTTGCATAAAAAAGGGCATCACCCAACCATTATATACAATACCAATTGCTACGATAGTGTTGATGTTATTAAAGAGTTAGAGGGTATTGTTGATGTTTACCTTCCCGATTTTAAGTATATTAACAACGAGTTGGGATTGATGTATTCGGGGGTTGATAATTATTTTGATGTCGCATCCATTGCTTTGCGGGAAATGTTTCGACAAAAGGGTACAACTTTATTGCTTGGCGATGATGATTTGGCAGAATCTGGTTTAATTATCCGACATTTAGTACTGCCTGGCTATTTTTCCGATAGCGTCGAATTATTGAAGTATTTGGCCGATGAGTTTTCACCTAGGTTACATCTGTCGTTGATGTCTCAGTATTATCCGCCATCTGGACTTTGTTTAAACAAACCATTGGATAGAACTCTTAGTGAGGGAGAGTACAATGTTGTTTTAAACACATTGGAGGATATCGGATTTCGAGGTTGGGTTCAATCCCTTGATAGTAATAGTCACTATCAACCCGATTTTTCTTCCGATAATCCATTTTCTTAATAACTTTTTTAAACTATTTGTAAAAGTGATATAAAGATGTAATATGTTGATTAATAGTTGTATTTCTTGTTTTTGCAATTTATAGTATTGCAATTATTTATTGTTAATAAGTGACTTAAATATTAATATACTTGCATTTTATAGAAAAGATTTGTTAAATTGCGTTGATAAATGAGTACACCTTAACTAAATAATACTATAACGATGAAAAAAATTTTTATTCTAATAGTGCTTTTTGCTTTTGTAGGTACTGGTTGTAAATTTATGCCAGGGTACAAGAAAAAGCAAGCAGCAATTGAGGCTGCTAAGCAAAAGGCTAAACAGGATAGTATTCAAAAGGCTCAGGCATTTGAGTCTGAGAAAATTCGTATGGCTCAAGAAAAGGCACGTCAGGATTCATTGGCAAAAGTTCAGGAATATGAAGCTAAATTCCGATTCCATGTTATTATAGGTAGTTTTAAGGTGCCTTCAAATGCTACTGGTTGGGAGCAGGAAGTACATGGCATGGGATATAATAATACAAAAATTCTACATGCTTCTAACGGCTTTGATTTAGTTTCAATTGCAGCTTACGATACTTATAGTAAAGCGTTCAATGAAATTGAAAGGATTAATGCTGACAAGGAAGAACCCCTTGAACTCTGGATTTACGAAAACATTTAAGACATATATTAAGTAGTTAAGCGAGCTATCCTTAGGGGTAGCTCGCTTTCATTTTTTATATTCTAAGTGATTGTCATAGGAAAATTATAATTTTTTAGTTTTATTTGCGCACTCTGAATATTATATCATTAAAACTATAACCAAACTTAAAAAATGGAACAAATAAGAAAAACACTTCGCGATTCTGCTGCTGCACGTTGGACTGCGCTTGCTGTAGTGGCTTTTACCATGCTTTGCGGTTATTATCTGACCGATGTAATGGCTCCTCTTAAAGGGCTACTGGAAGGTCAACTTCATTGGGATAGTTCCGAGTATGGATTTTTCACCAGTGCTTATGGCTGGTTTAACGTATTTTTATTGATGTTACTTGTTGGTGGTATTATTCTTGATAAAATGGGTGTTCGTTTTACTGGAGTAATGGCTGCATCTATTATGGTTGTTGGTACAGCAATTAAGTACTGGGCTGTTTCAACCCATTCTCTTGATGGTGACATGTGGCATATTCTATTCTGGGATGTTAAAGCTCAGGTATTTGTAGCGGCTTTAGGTTATGCAATCTTTGGTGTAGGTGTTGAAGTTGCTGGTATTACTGTTTCTAAAATCATTGTTAAATGGTTTAAGGGTAAGGAAATGGCTTTGGCTATGGGTCTCGAAATGGCAACTGCTCGTTTGGGTACTGGCCTTGCTATGGCAACCTCTGTTCCAATTGCAAAAGCTTTTGGTATGACTAATGTTTCAAGACCAATTCTTGTTTGTTTGATAATGCTTTGTATCGGTTTAATGGCATTCATTATTTACACCTTTATGGACAAGAAACTTGATGCATCTGAGGCTGAAGCAGCAGCGAATCAGCCTAGTGGTGAGGAAGAGGCTTTCCGTATTTCTGATATTGGAAATATTTTAACAAATAAAGGCTGGTGGTATATTGCAATTCTTTGTGTTCTTTTCTACTCTGCGGTTTTCCCATTCCTTAAATATGCAGCCGATTTAATGGTTAATAAGTTTGGAATATCCAATGAACTTGCTGGTATTATTCCATCGTTGTTACCATTAGGAACAATTTTCTTAACGCCATTCTTTGGAAATTTATACGATAGAAAAGGTAAAGGTGCTACCATTATGATGTTGGGTGCTGCTCTTATCATTTTTGTACACACAATGTTTTCAATTCCGTTCCTTAACCATTGGATTGTTGCTTTCTTACTTATTATTGTTCTTGGTATTGGATTCTCATTGGTACCATCTGCAATGTGGCCATCTGTTCCTAAAATTATCCCAGAAAGCCAGTTAGGTACAGCATATGCTCTAATTTTCTTAGTTCAGAATGTAGGTTTAATGTTGGTTCCAGCTTTAATTGGTTGGGTTTTAGATAAATATTGTGTAACTGGACAAAGGGTTTTAGAAGGTGTTACTGTTAACACTTATAACTATACCTTGCCTATGGTTATTTTTACTGCTTTTGGATTACTAGCAATTGTATTTGCAGTTTTATTGAAAGCTGAAGATAAGAAGAAAGGTTATGGTCTTGAATTACCAAATATTAAGAGTTAGTTCTTTCTAAATATTAATTGAAAACGCCCTATCAAAGGGCGTTTTTGCTTTTAGTGTATTTTAGTTGCTATTTAAATTCTTCTATCTCAAAGGAGTATGACTCGGAATCGATCATTAAAACTTTGTTTATTAGCATTTCGTCGATTCTTTTGGTAAGAAATTTTAATCCTTCTGTAACTTGAATAGATGCAGTAATTGTTACTAATGGAGGAAAGATGTCTTTATTTATTTGACTATCTATTGCCGATGATTCAATGGGAAACAATTCCGATAATGATTTTGATTTTCCAGGTACAATAGAGGTTATTTGTGCGCTGTATTTATTTACCCCAGCATGTATCATTGGTGTTTTACCTTTTGATAGTAGTTTGTCTACAATGAATCGTGTTTTAAAATTATCTAGGCAATCAAATACAATATCGATATCAGGTAATTCTGTGTTTTCATCAATTTTCTCTAAATGTGAAATAATACTTACTTCAGAGTTGATCGCATTCAATTTTTTAGCTGCGCAGATTGCCTTATTTTGATCGATATCATTTTTATCATATAGAATCTGTCTGTTTAAATCTGGTAAATCTACTTGTGCGTAGTCGTAAATATGTATGGTTTTTATACCTGTTCTTACCAGTAATTGTAGTACAGTGCAGCCAAGTCCTCCTGCGCCAGCAACCAATACTTTACTATTTTCTATTTGCTCAAACTGTTTTGCACTGAACAAATTCCGATGTCTCGAATATCTATCCATATTATCCTCCTCCATTGGGTGGAAATACCGATACTGTACAGTCTTTGTCGATAATGGTATCTAACTTATTTAAGTGTAAAATATTTACTCCATCAATTAAAATAATTGTTCCGACAATTACTTTTTCATTTTCAATAAGTTCACTTATGATGTTTGAGTTTAATTTTTGTGATACCAGTTCTAATAGTTCTAAAATTGACACAGAACTGCCTGTTTGGATGTTTACCATTCCAATTTTTAGATTTAATCGAAGTGTTGCAAATAGTTTTACTTTAACTTCCATTCTTTTCTTAATGTAAACTCTGTATTTAAGCTAAAATACAGAGTTTATGTTTACGATTGTGTATGACTACGGAAGACCTAATTCATTTAACTTTGAATCAGTAGGAGTGCCTTTTTCATCCCAGCCTCTCAATTTGTAGTATTCAGGAAGAAGTTCCGATAAGCGATGTACTTTCCCTGCGTTTGGCCCATTTTTAATTGGCTCTTCGAGAAGTTTCTTGGGTAAAGTATCATCCTTATATGTTATTCCGGCCTTTAAATTAAAGATACGTTCAATATTCCAGATTCGTTCGCCTGCCAACATCATTTCTTCTACTGTGTAGTTGAATCCTGTGGCATTGTTAAGTAGATCGCAGTACTCTTTTGCACCTAGCGCAAACGATGAGAATAAGCATAGACCTGCAGAGTCTATTACTGCGGTCAAATCTTGGAATGTTTTTACCCATTGAGGTTTATCCTTTAAATCCTGTGGGTCTAATTTTTCAGGAGCACCGAGTATTTCGGGTGATATAAGATAGGCTCTTACATGGCATCCTCCTCGGTTATTGGTTGCATAGGCAAGACCATGTCCCTGAACACCTCTAGGATCATATGCGGGTAATTCTTGTTTTTTAACTGTCATTGCCAATTCTGGGTGCCCGTAACTATCAGCAAATCGGTAAGCTCCCATAGCCATTTTCTTTCCAATTCCTTGGTTCAATGCCATCTTTTTTAAATAGTATAGAATTGCTTCCGAGTTGCCAAATTTTAGTTCTGGGCCATTTTCGAGTTCCTCTTTTTTAATATATCCCTTTTCGTAAAGATCCATTGCTGTTGCAATTGTTACACCAGCAGAGATTGTATCGAAGCCAAACTCATTGCACAAGAAATTTGCATCGGTAATTGCTATTAAGTCATTTATTCCACATAGTGCACCAAATGCCCATCCCGATTCGTATTCTGGTCCTTCACCCTTCCTGCCATTAGGTAATTCAACCAAACGACCGCATGCAATTGGGCAAGCAAAGCAAGCTGTGTTTTTTATCAAATATCCTTTCTCTACTAGAGCTTCGCCAGAAACTTCGTGTACATCGTCAAAAGTTATTTCTTCAAAATTTCTTGTTGGGTACATCCCGCTTTCATTAATGATATTGTCGAGTACTTTAGTTCCTAATGCAGGTAGTCCTTGCCCTGTTATTCCATTTTCTTTTAGTAGTTTAATATGTTCTTTAACGGTTTCTTTGAATGCTTCTGGATTATTCAATGTTGCTTTCTTTTTTCCTGAAACAACAACCGCTTTTAGATTTTTACTTCCCATGACAGCGCCCACTCCCGTTCGTCCTGCAGCACGGTGCTTGTCGTTCATTATTGATGCCATAAGCGAGAGATTTTCTCCTGCTTGGCCAATGCATGCAACTTTGGTTTGTTCGCTTTCGGCTTCAGCACTTAAAATGTCTGTGGTTTCATGTGTGTTTTTACCCCATACATGGCTTGCATCTTTCAATTCTGCCTTATTTTCATCGAGATATAAATAACATGGAGAATTTGCTTTTCCCTCGAAGATGATCATGTCGTAGCCTGTATTCTTCAGTTTTGCTCCAAAAAATCCACCTGAATTACTTGATGCAATTGTTCCTGTTAATGGTCCTTTTGTTATAACCATGTATCTTCCTCCCGTTGGAGCTGTAGTCGATGTTAATGGACCTGTTGCAAATATTAGCTTATTTTCTTTGGAGAGAGCATCGATTTTTGGATCAATCTCATTCATTAGAATTTTTGTACCTAATCCACGTCCTCCTATGTATTGCTTCGCCAGATCCATTTGTAAATCTTCGGATTTAATTGTTCCGTTCGAGAGATTTACTCTTAAGATTTTTCCTTGATATGCCATTTCTGTATTATTTTGGTTAAGTGCAATATAGTTTGAGGATTACCCTATTTGCAATATGAATATATTTGCCTAACGTGTTGATTTTGCATAATATAGTATATGTCAAACGATTGTTTAAATTTTATTTTTTCAAAATAAATAAATTTATATTGATTCTAAATTAAGATTTGGTATAATAGGGTTGCTGCTTTCTTCGATATTGTAACTATTCGTGAGCAAAAGGCTTTTTACTTTTTGAAAATTGGTTTCATTGAACTAAATTAGTTATCTTCTTTAATGAAATTTTTTAGTTGTAACTGCCTTGTAATTATGAAAATACTTATGTTATTTGTTGTTTGCATGTGTTCCTTAATGCATTTTAGTTTCACACAAGAAGTAGAGCAGAATGCAATAAATGCTTGCAGTATTACTCGTTATATTACAGATATTAAAAATGCTGATAAGGATGTTAAGGAGATATCAGTTAATATGTTATTTCAGATCAACGAAAGCAATGAATCTGGTAACTTCAAGTTTAATCTTCCCGATGCGGAGAAAATTCTTGTTACGAATTATTCTGTAAAGATTTTCGATGGAGATGGTAACTTAATTTCAAAGGATAAGCATCGTAAGATATCTATTTCAGAATTTAATGACTTCAATCCTAAGTTTATCGCATCTAAGTATTTGGGTTATTCAAAGCCGTTAAGTATTGAGTGGGACTATAAGTTGGTTGTATATTCTCCTAAAGGAGAACTTATTTGGCCGTCGATTAGCGGAACTTATCATCAAATAGATGAGGTTTCTCTTCGGCTAAATTTCTATAATCCAGATGATTTTGACTATTCGTCGAATATGGAGGTGGGAGAGGAGACTGATTTAAATTATGGAGGATCATATTATCTATGGAGCATAAAAAAACTCACCAACAGCAGTGGTGAGTTTAATGGAGAGAACATTAAGTCGCCTTATGTTCGAATAATTTTCAAATAGATTTATTTTCTGAAAATTGTAGCATCCCTATTTGGACCAACAGATACGATTGAAATGGGTACACCTGTTTCTTTTTCAATGAAAGAGATGTACTCCATTAATTCTTTTGGAAGTTCTGATTCTTTTTTTGCATTTGTAATATCGGTATTCCATCCTTTAATCTCTTTGTAAACAGGTTCAATTGGAGTGTCGATATCGAATGGAAGTCGGTTCGTTTCTTTGCCGTTTACTTTGTATGCTACTGCAACTTTGATTGTTTCGAATGAATCGAGAACGTCGGGTTTGGTCATTATTATTTGGGTTACTCCATTCAGCATAATAGTATATTTTAGAGCAACCAAATCGAGCCATCCACATCTGCGGGGTCTGCCGGTTGTTGCGCCAAACTCGGCTCCAATTTTTCTCATTTTTTCGCCCGTTTCATCCTCTAATTCAGTTGGAAATGGTCCTGCTCCAACGCGAGTGCAGTATGCTTTCATAATACCATATACTTCACCTATACTTCGGGGTGCAATTCCCATACCTGTGCATGCCCCGGCACAAATGGTATTCGATGATGTTACAAATGGATAAGAGCCAAAATCTATATCGAGGAGAGAGCCTTGCGCTCCTTCTGCTAGTATTTTTTTATTGTTTTGCAAGTACTCATTTATTTCGTACTCTGAATCTATTAGCTCGAATCGTTTTAGAACCTCAATCCCTTTAAACCAATCTTGTTCGTGTTGTTCTATATTGCTCTGGTAGTTGTATTGTTTTAGGATATCCTTATGCTTATTCTTTAGTAGATCATATTTTTCTTTGAAATCGGGAGCAAGAATATCGCCTACACGTAATCCATTTCTACCAGTTTTGTCCATATATGTAGGACCAATACCTTTTAAAGTTGATCCTATTTTACTTTTGCCTTTGGCTGCTTCTGAAGCGGCATCGAGTTCGCGGTGAGAAGGAAGGATTAAGTGTGCTTTCTTTGATATTTTTAGGGTTTGGATGCTATGTACTCCCATTTTGTCCAGAGTGTCTATTTCCTGAGCAAAAATAATTGGGTCGAGTACAACTCCATTGCCAATTATGTTTATGCAATTCTGACGAAATATTCCCGAAGGAATAATATGTAAAACATGCTTTATATTATTGAATTCAAGTGAGTGCCCAGCATTTGGTCCACCCTGAAATCGTGCAATAACATCATAATTTGGTGTTAGCACATCAACCACTTTTCCTTTTCCTTCGTCGCCCCACTGAAGGCCCAGTAATACATCAACTTTAACCATAGGTCTCAAATTTTACAATCGAAATAATAAAATTAAAATGCATCCAAGATGCATTCGGAAAAATTCCACATAAAGTTACAAACTTTAACCGAGTTGATAGGGAAAACTTATCAACAATTGACCTGTAGAAGATGCGTGTGTATTAATCTTTTAGTTTAACATTGTCAATTTCTCGTTGACAATCTTGGCATAAACCATAAAGATAAACCGAGTGATGCGAAATTGAAAAGTTAGAGTTTTTTCGGGCTGAGTTTATTATTTCTTGAATGCGAGGATCACAAAATTCGATTACTTTACCACAACGTGTACAAATTAAATGATCGTGCTGCTTACATTCATATGCCTTTTCGTATTGCGAGAAGTTTTTCCCAAATTGATGCTTTACTACAAGCCCACATTCGAGCAGAAGATCGATGGTGTTGTAAAGAGTTGCGCGGCTTACCTGGTAGTTCTTATTCTTCATTTGAATATAGAGTGTCTCTATATCGAAATGACTTTCGTGTGAGTAAATTTCATCCAGAATAGCAAAGCGTTCAGGCGTTTTACGGTGTCCTTTACGTTCTAAGTAATCTGTTAGAATTCTCTTAACTACATCTTTTGTATCCTGACAAGTCATGGCTATTTAGTCTCAATTTAAATAACAAATTTAGCAAAAGGTTTTTAACAAGTGCTATTATTACAATTTTTTTAAACAATCAATCTTACCTTTTGTTTAATCATCCACCTTGTCCATCCGTTTCACATTGTCCATCCCTTTTATTTTCATTAAATTCATGATAAGGTTGTTTAGGTGGCTAACATCATGAACGTAAAGATCAATGAAGCCTTCAAAAATGCCGTCGTGGCTTTCGATATGGAATTTACGAATGTTTACCAATAATTCGTCCGATATAACTTTTGTTATTTCGCTGATGATTCCTATTCTATCCATTCCTCTTACATCAATTCGTGCAAGGAACGATAGCATTTTGTGAGTTGTCCACTTGGCGCTAACAATTTTATCGCCATGTTGGGCCATGAGTCTAATGGCTTCGGCGCAGGTTGCCTTGTGGATGATAACCATATCTTCAGGCGATATATAGCCAATTACCTCGTCGCCAGGAATTGGATTACAGCAACGAGCCACAACGTATTCAGGATTTTCCTCGTCGACATTTTCGTTAAGAAGGAATGGTTGCTTCGTGTCTATTTTTAGAGGTTTCGACGCTTCTACATCGTATTTATTCTTTTTGCCCAGTTGAAGACTCCAGTAACGAATCAACTTATTTTTTGTATTCTTCTTAAGGATTCTTTTAAGGTTATCGAGAGTTATTAAGCCCGAACCTACTTTGCTGTAGAGTTCATCCTTAGAGTAAACTTCGTATGCAGGTAGTATTTTCTTGAAAACGCGTGATGATGGTTGTATCCCTAATTCGTTAAGTCTCGATTCTAGTATATCCTTTCCTTTTTCAATCCGATTCTTTGTTTCGGTTTTTAGCGAGTTCTTTATCGAAGCTTTTGCTTTTGCTGTGGTGGCGTAGTTTAGTAGTTCCCATGTTGGCTTTTGCGACGATGCGGTTATTATCTCGATTTGGTCGCCACCGCTTATTTGGTAGCTAAGAGGAACTAGTTTGTGGTTAACCTTTGCGCCAATTGCCTTGTTGCCAACTTCGGTATGAATTTCGTAAGCAAAGTCGAGTGCTGTTGAGCCTTTTGGAAGAGATCGGGTATCACCTTTTGGGGTGAAAACAACTATTTCGGATGCAAAAAGATTCAACTTGAATTCATCGAGAAATTCCAGCGCATTTTCCTGAGGATTTTCAAGCATTTCCCGAACGCGTCTTACCCACTTGTCAAGTTCGTTTTCTTGATTCGTGGAATCCATCTCTTTGTATTTCCAGTGAGCAGCAAAACCTCGCTCTGCTATATCGTCCATTCGGCGAGACCGGATTTGAACCTCGACCCATTGTCCATTAGGCCCCATAACGGTGCAGTGTAACGCCTCGTATCCGTTGGCTTTTGGTGTGCTAACCCAATCTCGTAATCGATCGGGTTTTGGCTTGTAAATGTCGGTAATTATTGAGTATATGTGCCAACACTGAGTTTTTTCGGGAATGTGAGGGTATGGATTGAATACTATTCGGATGGCCAGTAAATCGTATATTTCCTCGAATGATACGTTTTTGGTTTGAATTTTTTTCCAAATAGAGTAAACCGATTTAGGTCTTCCATTTATCTCGAAATCGATATTGTTTTCTTCTAGTTTCTTGATGATGGGGAGCGAGAAGTGGTTGATCTGCTGTACACGTCTTTTCTCGTTATCTGCAATTTTATTGCGAATTTCTTCGTATGCTTGTGGATATCGGTACTTTAAGCTGAGGTCTTCTAATTCCGATTTTATGGCGTAAAGACCTAGTCGATGGGCGAGTGGAGCGTAAAGGTATATTGTTTCGCTGGCAATTTTCATTTGCTTATTGGTGGCCAGTGAATCAAGGGTTCGCATATTGTGTAGCCTATCTGCCAGTTTAATAAGAATTACGCGGATATCATCGGCTAGCGTAAGTATTATCTTTCGGAAATTTTCGGCCTGTATTGTGGAGTTTGCATCGAAAACATCGGTAATTTTAGTAAGTCCATCAATAATGGATGCTATTTTTTTTCCGAAAATTCGTTCAATATCTTCAACCGTATAGTCAGTATCTTCAACAACATCGTGCATTAATGCACAGGCCGCAGCTTTTGCTCCTAGCCCAATTTCTTGGGTTACAATTTTTGCAACTGCAATAGGGTGGAGTATGTATGGTTCCCCCGATTTTCTACGAACTCCTTTGTGTGCTTCGTTAGCTAAATTAAATGCTTTTTGAATAAGTTTCTGATCTTCCTCGGAAGTGCAGCGCGTACAGCCCCGAAGCATATCATCGAAATGCGATTGAATTAAAATTTTTTCCTCTTCAGTCTGAAGGTTCATAATACTAGTAGGTTTTGTTGCAAATATAAATTAGTTCACTTCTTCGCGAGTTAACATTCTATTGTTTAGGATACACTACCGAAAGGCTACCGTTTTTAACCACATCGCCAGAATCTTCGGTATGAATAACCAATCTATAAATATAGACTCCTTCTTTCACATAATCTCCTTTGTCGTTTTGTCCGTTCCAAGCTTGATTGCCATGGTAAATTACACTACCCCAACGATTATAAATTGTTAATTGATATGTAGCATCGAAACTAATTATCGGCTCAAACAGATTACGTGCTCTGCCATTGTTTGTAATGGTACTATTAGGAGCAATGGATGTTGGCATTGTAACACCTGGCAAAATCTCAATAATAGCATCGCGCGAGCGTACAAATGTATTTCCAGTATTATCTGGGGCTCTTTCTACAGCTTCGATGTAATATTTAAAGATGATTTTGTACAATGGATCTTGGCCTTTGTATGGGGTTAGATCATCCACGAATTCTGTTTCGGAGATGTTCGATGCTGCAATTTCTAACTCTCCAACACCATTTATATCATCATTCTGAGTGTACGCTCGTCGATATACAGTGTATTCAACTCTGTCGAAATCTCTATCCGATTTTCGAAGTGTATCAATTATTAATGGATCCCATTTCAGATTTACCTTTATTCCATTTGGTCGAGCCTTTGGAATTATTGTATTGCAAAGATTTGTGGTTTTTATAACGGCATCGCAGCCATTATAAGCATCTATTTTATAGTAAAACTTTCTTGTTCTAGCCGCCCATGAGTCGTTTGTGTCGAGTGCTGCCGTTTGGTTGGGGTCGCTAAATTCTTCAATAATTTTTGCGCTGAATATACTTTGGTTGGTGTCGGCCTGTTCCCAACGTACCAGTTTGAAGTTTCGAATTTCGGTGTTTGGATCTATTTTGTAGTAAACATTAATACCCTGAGTTGCGGCTGTAATCGAATCAATCGACATGTAGTCGGGATGTATAGCCATGCTTGTTTTAATGTGGTATAGATTCGAGTATGTGGTGTATGGCTTGTCTATTCGGCTAGCAGTGAGGTAGAAGTAGTAATCGGTATTTTCAAGAACATTTCGGATGCTATACTTGCTGGTGAATTTGCTAATACTATCAACTAGTTGAAAGGTTGTCCAATCGGGAGTGTTTCCCATGTATAGTTTGTAGTACTGGTTAACATCAATGTTACTCCACCCTTCGTAGAAGTTCCAGAGTAAATCGATTTTAGCGTTGCAGCTGTCGTATGCCGATGTAATCCAGATTTCTGCGTGCTGTGTGGTTAGTCTGCTAGGCTCTGTTGTACCTTGTGAGGCTAGTTTGTAGTATAATCTTGATTGATTTCCATCCGAACTAACATCGGTAAATTCGAAGGTGTTCTGGTCTACCGTTGCAATTTCGAAAAAACCGTCGTTTCCATACTGATCTATAATTCTTTTGTAAATAATATATCCGATTGGATTTGGATACTGAGGATTGTATGATGGTGCAGTCCAATGTAATGTAGGGTTGCCTGTTGTTAAATCAATAGTCAAATAGTCAAAAGTTGGTTCGTTTGGCTTGCTGTATGTCTGGGCAAGTCCAACGATGCTGAACATTGAACAGAGCAGTACTAGTATGATATGTCTCTTTTTCATAGCCTGTAGTTTAACTGTTTCCCATTTTGCCTGCCACGCTTTCAATAAGATTGTTAGTATTTAAATATTTATTGGCAATTTCGATAAGTTGAGCAGAGGTTATTGTATTTATGGTTTCTATAGTTCGCTCAAAAAAAGAAAAATCAAGATCATTGTACTCATATAAACTTGCAATACTATCGGCAATTGCAAATGGCCCATCAAAGTTTCGTAGCACCTCGCCAGTGAGATGGCTCTTTACAAGATCGAGTTCGGTTTGTGGAACTGGTTCTTTTGCGAGTTTATCTATTTCGAGGTAGATTTCTTTAAGCGTTTCGTTGGTGAAATTAGCACCAACCTCTGTTCCTATAACAAATACCGAAGTATCCTTGAATGGAAGGAGTGCCGATGAAATTCCATAGGTATATCCTTTATCTTCGCGAATGTTTCGCATCAACCGAGAGCCGAAATATCCTCCAAGTATCGTGTTCAGTACCATAAGTTTTGGGAAATCGGGATGATTCCGTTTTATCATCTGTTTCCCAATCCGTATTGCCGATTGAACAGCATCGCTTTTCTCCGAGAATACTTTTTGCTGAGTTGATGATACTTGTGGTAGTGATAAACTTTGCTGCTTTGCTGCTGTTCCAAATTTTTGTTTTCCAATCAGTTCTTCAACGGTTTTGATTTCGCGATCGGAGATTTTTCCTGCCAAAATTATTAGGCAATCTTCGGATGAGTGGTATTTGTTGTGGAAATCGACAATTGTCTGTCTGTTTAAAGTGTCGAAATCGTCTGGAGTTGCATAGGTACCGTACGGATGCTGGTTGCCAAACATTGTGCTGAAAAAGTTCTGGCGCGCAGTTGTAACAACCTTTTCAAGTTCAACTATCAAAGCCTGCTTCCCTTTCTTTTTGAAAATGTTGAGTTCGTTTTCGGGATAAACAGGATTGTAAATCATATCGGAGAGAATCCCGAGCGAATGCTCTAAAAATTTATTGGTTGAATATAGTGTTAGCGATGCAAAATCCCGATCGAAAGTGTGTTCCGGAAAACTTCCGTAGAAATCGAACATCTCGGCAATTTGCTGAGAGTTCTTTGTGGTAGTGCCCTCGCTGAGTAACGAAACTGCTCCTCGGGCAGCCAATGCCTGACTTTGGAAACGGGTTCCTGCATTGAAAATAATCTCAATCTTTGATACATCCTGCGTACCTGCATCAATAACTATTAGTTGAGCCCCATTTGCCAATGCAAAACGTTGTGTTTGGGGAATGTGAATCTTCCCTGTTGCTATTTTTTCTGGAGCTTTGGTTCTATCGAGCATAAACTATATTGATATTATTTTTGGTTTGAAGTGTAGTAAAGTGTCGAGCAGTTGTTCTCGGTAAGTATCTCTTGGGCAACGCTACGAATGTTTTCGGGTGTGATATTTCGATATTTCTGCACCTCAAGATTTACATTGTTTGCATCGCCTAGCAACTCAAAAAACGATAAATTCGTTGCTTTATTGAGTGCACTAGTTTCCTCGAAAGTGAAATTTGACTCGAATTTATTCTGAACTTTTTCAAGTTCATAGTTGCTCACTGCATATTCCTGAAGGTTCAATACCTCTTCGGCTATAGCACTTTCGGCCTGTTTGTATGTTGTTGTTGGGTATAGTTGGCCTGTAATAATAAAAAGGCCTTCCTCTATATCGCCAGTTATGTAAGCATTTACGTTGCTGAAGAGTTGTTTTTCCTTCACCAGTTTCTGGTACAACCGAGCCGATTTTCCGTTCGATAGTAAATCAGACATCAAATCGATTGCAGGAAAATCCTTGTGGTGCCTATTGTACATGTGATATGCTTTGTATATTGAATTAAAAGGCACATCTCTTACCACTTCGAGTTCTCTTGGTGCAGTTTGTATTGGCTCTTTGGGTAGGTTGCGTTTTGCAATATTCCGTTGTTCAATTGGCCCAAACCATTTGTTTGCCAGATTTATAATCTTTGCAGGATCAACAGGGCCTGCTACGCAGAGAATCGCATTATTCGGGGCGTAGTGGCTGTAGAAAAAATCCTTTACATCGGAGAGCGTTGCGCTTTTTATGTGGTCGGTTGATTTGCCAATGGTGGGCCACATGTACGGATGAGCCGTGTAAGCCAACGGTCTAAGGTGTAGCCAAACATCGCCATAGGGTTGGTTTAGGTAGCGTTGGTTGAACTCCTCGATAACCACATTGCGCTGAACATCCAAACTCTTTTTTGAGAAGGCTAAGCTTTGCATTCTATCGCTTTCGAGCCAAAATGCAGTTTCAATATTTTCGACAGGAAGGGTTATGTAGTAATTTGTAATATCGTTATTGGTAAAGGCGTTGTTTTCTCCACCAACATGCTCAAGGGGCTCGTCGAATAATGGAATATTAACAGAGCCTCCAAACATCAAATGCTCAAATAGATGGGCAAAGCCAGTTTTGTTGGGGCCTTCATCTTTAGACCCAACATCGTATAGCAGGTTGACCGACGCAATAGGCGTGCTAAAGTCTTGATGGATAATTAACTTTAGCCCGTTGGGTAATATATGTTTAATAACTTCAATCATTTTATTTAAACTTTTAATAAAAGTGCTGTAAATTTGGGGAAATTTAGGTTGCAGACTAAAAACAGATCAAAATTACTACTAATCAGTTTGATGTCTGCTTTATTGCCTCAGTTTTATGTCGTTCACATATTCTTTCAAAAATAACCATTTTTATTAACGATATGTTGATTTTGGGTTATTTTTAGGGATTAATAAATGAAAAATGAGATTGCTATTTAAGAAATTGTTGAACAGTCTTTGGATATCGTTGCGAAGACTCGGTGAAAGTCGAATTATTCTAATTCTAAGTTTGATTGTAGGTATTTTAAGTGGTGTTGCTGCTGTTATTCTAAAAAATACTGTTCATGCTACGCATGCTTTTCTTCAGGATTCGCTGCCCAAAGACTCGGCCAATATACTTTTCTTTGCACTGCCAGCTGTGGGAATTTTGCTTACAATATTTTTTGTAAGGATATTCATAAAGGAGAATATAAACCATGGCGTTTCCAAGGTTTTGTATGCAATATCGAGGCAGAATAGCAAAATTAAACCCCATAACACGTATAGTTCAATAATATCGAGTACTCTTACGATTGGTTTCGGAGGTTCGGTAGGAGCCGAGGCTCCTATAGTTTATGCCGGTGCTGCCATTGGATCGAATATAGGTCAGTTCTTCAGGATGAACTATAAAACGTTAACCTTGTTGGTTGGATGCGGTGCTGCAGGTGCAATTGCGGCAATCTTTAATGCCCCATTGGCGGGTATTGTTTTCACATTGGAGGTTTTAATGCTCGATTTAACTACTGCATCAATAATTCCATTGCTTATCTCGGCGGTGTCGGCAACCATGGTTTCCTACTTCTTTTTGGGGCGCGATGTGGTTATTGCCTATGAAGTGGTTCAGCCGTTTGTACTTCACAATATACCGTACTTCATTTTTCTGGGAATATTTTGTGGGTTGGTTTCTGTATATTTTATGCGGATGGTGATGCGAATTGAGAAGGGATTCACCCAAATGACTAACTTATACAGGAAGTGGATTGTTGGTAGTATCGTACTCGGGTTGTTGATCTTTGTTTTTCCTCCACTGTATGGTGAAGGATACGAGGTGTTGCATGCATTGCTCGATGGTCGTTCGTCGGTGGTGTTCGAGAATAGTTTATTTTATACTCTGCAGGATAACTACTGGCTTTTGCTGGTTGGCTTAGTGCTGCTAATTGCAGTAAAGGCTGTGGCAACTGCGGTAACAACGGGTGCGGGAGGAATTGGAGGAACCTTTGCTCCAACATTATTTATTGGAGGCGTTTCGGGTTTCTTTGTGGCAAAGCTAATTAATAAGTTCAGCTTTATTGATGTATCGGAAAGTAACTTTACGCTCATTGGAATGGCGGGAACAATGGCCGGTGTTATGCATGCGCCATTAACTGCAATATTCCTTATTGCCGAAATTACAGGAGGGTATGCGCTGTTTATTCCGCTAATCATAACATCAACCATATCATTTTTAACCATAATGTACTTTGAGCCACACTCGATATATACGAAAGGGTTGGCAAAAAGGGGAGAACTTATTACTCACCATAAAGATAAAGCGGTTTTAACCTTACTTCAGGTTGGCCGTGTTGTAGAGAAAGATTTCATAACTGTAACTCCCGATGAAACCTTGGGCGATTTAGTTGGCAAGATTAGCCGGTCGCGTAGGAATATTTTTCCGGTAGTTACCACCGAGAATGTTTTTGTTGGCGTGGTTTTGCTCGACGATATTCGTCCTATTATGTTCGATAAGGAGGTGTACGATTCGGTTTCGGTAAAGGAGTTGATGACTGTTCCCCCTGAGTTTATTTCGGTGAAGGAATCGATGGACTCCGTTATGAAGAAGTTTGAGGAGGCTGGTGCTTGGAACCTGCCCGTGATAGATGGCGATAAGTATGTTGGCTTTGTATCAAAGTCGAAAATATTTTCGGCCTATCGCGATGTGCTAATTCAGTTTTCGGACGAATAGTTCTCAAAATCAACTATATTTGTTGAAGTGACGAGAGGCTTATTTGATTATGACAAACACCAATATTGATATTTCACGGATTCACGGGTTGCGAATTCTGGTTATAGAAGACGATACCGTCAGCCGAATTTTTTTGAGAGAATTGCTCACTTTATCGCAGGCACAGATAGATTATGCAAGGAGTGGCTACGAGGCAAATCAGCATTTTGCAAAGGGCAATGTGCCCGATGTTGTTCTTTTAGACTTAAGGTTGCCCGATGCCGATGGCGTTGAGTTAGCCACAACGATTCTGAAGGATCACCCAAATCTTCCAATTATTGCTCAAACTGCTTACGTTTCTGTGGGCATGGAGGAGCGTTGTATGAATGCTGGAATAAAGGCTTTCATTGCTAAGCCCATAAAAAAAGCGCAGCTGCTCGAACTACTTTTGCAATTTGCTTAGCAACATATAAAATAATTTTATCGAGACAATTAAAGCACTAATTTTGTCATAAATTTAAATCTACTATAATGACACGCGATACACAAATTTTTGATCTTATTGAGCAAGAGCGTCAGCGTCAAATGCATGGCATCGAGTTGATTGCTTCTGAAAACTTTGTAAGCCCACAGGTGCTAGAGGCCATGGGTTCTGTTATGACCAACAAGTATGCCGAGGGTTATCCTGGTGCTCGTTACTACGGTGGTTGTGGTGTTGTTGACCAGTCGGAGCAACTTGCCATTGATAGGCTTAAGAAACTTTTCGATGCGGAGTATGCAAATGTTCAGCCTCACTCTGGTGCACAGGCAAATATGGCTGTGTTTATGGCTGTTCTTAAACCTGGCGATACATTCCTAGGTTTAGACCTTTCGCACGGAGGACACCTTTCGCATGGTTCGCCTGTAAATTTCTCCGGTATGTGGTACAAAGCTACATCGTACGGAGTTAAGCAGGAAACTGGTCGTGTGGATTACGATATGATGGAGAAGGTTGCCTTGGAGCAAAAACCAAAGCTTATTGTTGGTGGTGCTTCTGCATACTCTCGTGAATGGGATTACAAGCGTATGCGCGAGATTGCCGATAAGGTAGGTGCTCTGCTTATGATCGATATGGCTCACCCTGCAGGGTTAATTGCTGCTGGATTACTTGATAACCCTGTTAAGTACGCTCATATAGTAACATCAACAACTCATAAAACATTACGTGGCCCACGTGGTGGTATCATCTTAATGGGTAAAGATTTTCCAAATCCTTGGGGCTTAACAACACCTAAGGGTGAGGTTAAAATGATGTCGCAAATTCTTAACTCAAGCGTATTCCCTGGCGTTCAGGGTGGTCCACTTGAGCATGTTATTGCTGCAAAAGCAGTAGCCTTTGGCGAAGCGTTAGCTCCTGAGTACAAGGAGTACCAGTTGCAGGTTAAAAAGAATGCAGCAGTACTTGCCGATGCGTTCATCAAGAAAGGCTACAAGGTGATTTCCGATGGTACCGATAACCACTCAATGCTTATCGATCTTCGTACTAAATTCCCCGATATTACTGGAAAGAAAGTTGAGAATACACTAGTTTTGGCCGATATCACCATTAATAAAAATATGGTGCCTTACGATAGCCGTTCTCCTTTCCAAACCTCTGGAATCCGTGTTGGAACTCCTGCAATCACAACCCGTGGCTTAAAGGAGCAACACATGCCGATTATTGTTGATTTAATTGACAAGGTTATTTCGAATGTCGATAACGAGGCTGTTATTGCCGAAGTTCGCGCTGAGGTTAACAAGCTGATGAAGGATTTCCCATTGTTTGCTTGGTAATCTTTTATAAATTATTAAGTAACCCCGGCACAATGTGTCGGGGTTTTTTATAACTTGGTCTTTTATTTTTATACAGTTATGTTAAACTAGCCTGAATTAACTATGGAATCTTTCTTTATCGATTTAAATGAAATGGCTCACAAAAAGTCGAAACTTTACAAAGTATGGGCTTTTGGCGCATTGATGTTTGTTGTATTTGGAGTTGGGTCTTCAATGTTACTCAAGGACAAGTTTGGTGGGGCAATGTGGCCTGTAATTGTTATGGCAGTTTATCTTTTACTCTATATTTACTATGCTTGGACTACCTATAACGCAAAGCTCTATGTTCAGGCCGACGAGTATGCCGTGGAGTTCAGTTTTGGTATGATTAAACGGACTGCTGAGATTATTATTTGGGACACCGTTACCAAGGTTAAGCTGGGGCCCACATATGTTGCATTCTTTAAACGAACCGGAAAGCGTAAGGTGGTAAGTTTAGGATGGTTGCCCTATGCCAAGGTGGTTGAGATAAAGGATCGCTTAGAGCAGGTTTGCGGGTTTAAAGGTATTCAATGCGATAGGGCAGAGTACCAACATTTCGAGAAAAAAAAGTAAAGCGTTTGTAGTATGGATTGGTGGTTATATCTTGTTGTGGTGCTTGCTGGTGCCGCAGCGGGTTTTATTAATACTTTGGCCGGAAGTGGATCGTTACTCACGCTTCCGCTGTTAATATTTATGGGATTACCTGCAAATGTGGCGAATGGTACAAATCGGATTGGTATTTTACTGCAAAGTGTTGTTGCTGTTGGCAGCTTTAAGCAGAATAAGGTGTTTGAGTGGCGCGATGGTATTTGGCTAACAATTCCGGCCGGAATAGGTGCTCTTGTCGGGGCTTGGGTTGCAGTTGATTTAAACGAGCAGCTTATGAATAGGATTATTGGTGGGCTACTGGTTTTTATGTTCTTCGTAATTCTGCTAAAACCCGAGAAATGGCTTGGCAATAGTAATTCCGAAAATCCAATTAAGGTAACTCCGCTGCGAATTCTCATATTCCTGTTAATTGGCTTTTACGGTGGATTTATTCAGGCGGGTGTCGGCTTTTTTCTGCTTACAGGCCTAGTGCTGGGGGCGGGGATGAATTTGCTTAAGGCCAATGCAATTAAAGTTTTGGTTACCCTTGTGTTTACGGTTTTGGCTCTTGTTATTTTTATTGTGAACAATCAGGTCGATTACCTATTGGGTTTAATCCTTGGTGCCGGAAATATGCTTGGTGCTTGGATTGCCACACGCGTAGCTGTAAAGCAAGGCACTAAATTTATTCGTTGGTTTTTGCTTGGCACAGTTCTGGTTTTTGCCCTAAAACTTCTTGTTTGGTAGCGTAGCTGCAAATTCTTTATCGCTGTTGCGAAAGAAACGCCTGCGCACTGGAGGCATCCCCTTACGTATCGGAAAAATAATTTCCTGCATACTCGAGTGAATTTTTCTACAGGGGGCAGGTAAAATTATGACCGTAGGGAATAAAAATTCCGACCGTAGAGAATTATTTTTCCGACCTTACGGAATAAAAATTTCGACCTTACAGAATAAACCCTCGCGCAACTCCTTATGTATGTTGAATTCTAGTGTGGGTGTTAATTGCGTACATGTTGCTTTATGCGCAGGTAAGCCATGCCAATTAATTACCGACTAATTGGGTTGTTTCCAGCTAAAGAATAGCTGAAGCTGTTTTACTGTAGCCTGAAAATGTAGGTTATAGTACCTATCTGGTAGGCTGGTGCATTGGCGTTAACATCGAACTTTGCGTTCATTGCAGCTTTTTCGGCAGCGTTGAGTAGGTCGCTATCAAGCGTTGTTGACCCTTTAATACCTGGAACTGCCTTGGTTACATTACCCTGCTTATCAACGGTAACCTGTACAACAACCTTCCCGTTCTTCTGCTTTGGGTAATCTGGCTGGGGCAGCTTTAAAACTGTTCGTCCACCTAGGTTAGCAATAATGCCCCTTTCGGCATCGCCACCACCGCCAGTCGAACCAATTCTACTTTGCGAGTCAACAGAACCTTCCTCGCCTCCCTGATTTCCCTCTTTTCCTGTTTCACCTTCGCCAGTTGTGCCACCATCGGTTTTTTGTCCTGGGAATAGCGCTTTCTTATTGGCCTCGCGAGGCTTTTCAACCTGTGTCTCGGACTGATCCTTTGCCTTTTCGGTTGAGGTTTCCTTTTTGGGCGTTTCCTTTTTCTTGGCGGTTTCTTTCTTCTTTGTATCCTCTTTTTTTACCGGAAGCGATGGTGCTTCCTCGGTATCCTGGGTAAGGGGCGACTCTTCCTCCTGCTTGGCAGTGCTCGAAGCTTTAGGCAGTGCTGCGCCCTGTTCCGTTTTGGGCTCGATGGCTCCCATGCCATTATCTGAGTTTCCAAAGTTTATGAGTATACCTTGCTCGGCGGGTAATGGCAGCGGAGTTGTAAAACCAAAAACCATAAGCAGTAGAATTGCCAGCGCATGAACTGTAATTGTTCCAATAATACCTTTATTTCTATTGCTTATCGACATAGGTTTAGTTGCTCTTTAATGGTTGTGTTGCCAAAATTAGCTTATACCGATTATCCTTGGCAATGTTCATTACCTTAACAACATCCTCCATAGGAACCGATCGGTCAACATGCAAGGCGATGGTAGGATCTTCCTCTTCCTTCATTTTTTGCTGTAAAAGGTACTCCAGCTGATTTATGGTTACTGGAACTGTTTCGAGGTAGAAATTGTGATCGGCAGTAATTGATACCGATGTAATGGGCTTTGCCGACACTTGGCTGTTGCTTTGCGGTAGTAGCAGCTTTAATGCATTCGGATGCACTAGGGTGGAGGAGATCATGAAGAATATGAGTAGAAGGAATACGATGTCGGTCATCGACGACATGCTAAAGCTGGGGTCTACCTTTGCTCTACGTTTTAATGCCATAGGTTATATTGTTATGCAACGGGTTCGTTGAGTAAATCCATAAATTCGGAGGTTTTTGCTTCAAGGTCGAATACTACTTTCTCGACTCTTGCTACCAGGTAGTTGTAGCCAAAGTAAGCAAAAATACCAACTATTAAACCCGCAACGGTTGTTACCATTGCAGTATAAATACCGTTCGAGAGCAATCCAACATCGATATTGTTGCCGGCCATAGCCATGTCGTAGAACGCGCGAATCATACCAATTACTGTTCCAAGGAACCCGATCATTGGAGCCCCTCCGGCAATTGTTGCAAGGAATGGTAGGCTGGATTCGAGCTTGGATATTTCGAGGTTGCCAACATTCTCAATGGCGGTGTTAACATCGGAAAGAGGGCGTCCAATGCGCTGAATGCCTTTCTCTATCATGCGGGCAACTGGGGTGCTTTTCGATTGGCAAAGCGCCAGTGCCGAGTCAATCTTATCTTCGTGTATGTACTCCCTGATACGATTCATAAAATTGGAATCGGAGTCGGAGGCTTTTCTTATGGCAAAGTATCTTTCTGCGAAAATGTATATAGCCACTACCGATAGCAAGAATAGTGGAACCATAATCCATCCCCCTTTTAGGGCTAGGTCAAGAAAACTCAACGAAACCTCTTCGGCTTGCTCTGTGCCGGCTTGTGCTGTGCTTATCACTAAAAGAATTGAAGAAAGAATGTTCATATGCTTTATTTTTTTGCGAAAATTACTAAAAAAACGCTTTAATGTTGCAATCTATTGTATTTTACTGTACTGAGTTTTGTTAAATATGCTCAAAGTGAACCTATTTTATCTCAATAAAGTTTTCTTTTTTCTGTGCAGAATCCTGCTTTACCGATACTGAGTCATTATCTATTACATCCAAGGGAACAATAATTTCATCGTTTTTGAATGTATGCCGAATTCGGCTCCACAAATCCTTGAAGTTGTTAAAATCTTCGCGGTAAAGAATACCTGCCCCAGTTGTGTAGTTGCTCTCCTGCGTTGTTTGAACTAGGTCGTCGTTGGAGCGGGCAAAGGCTTTTAGCCTTAGTTTCCCCGATTTGTTAAGCTTTACATCGATGTTGAAGTCGCCGGCAATTGGGTTGTTGGTATTTTTTGAGCCCACATCAACGTTGCCGTTTATGGATACTCTATCGTCGAGGAGTTGGGTCGAAAGGGCCAGCTCCATTTGGTCGGAGCTCATCTCGTTTTCCAAACCGGGTCGGTAGTTAAAACCTATGTCGAAGTTATTGCTCCATTGCGACATCCAGTTGCTTAGTTGGTTCGATAGCAACTCACTGGCAGTGTTGTATAAGCCTGTAGTTCCAAGGCTAGAGTTGCCACTCTCGGTGCTCGAGGTAGTGGCGTTTTGATCGACAATAAAACTGTTTATCACAAGTAACCCGAGGAATTGAGTATTCACCTTTTCCTCGGTGTTCAATGCACCTGTAACAAGTCCTTTGGTTTCGGCATCGGCGTTGGGTAGATCGATGTTGAACTTAATGCTGGGCGACATCAGTTTTTGGGTTAGAAGAATCTGACAATCGACGGGTATGCGTGTAGTGTAGCGTTCGTCCATCAGCAATTGCCGTAGCGATGTTTTTACCCTGTAAACGGCTTTAATGTCCATGGTTGCATCAAGCGGATCGCCATTCCACGTTATGCTGCTGCCACTTTCAATCCTAAACTTTTTGTTTATAACGCCCTGCAATGTGAACAAGTAATCTCCTTTTTCGATATTGTAGTTGCCAAACATTTTAAACACATCGGTGTACGGATTGATTTCCATTTTTAGGTTTCCGTTTCCGTTGGCTTTGATAATATCACCGAGTTTTTTATCGATAATAATTTGTGCTTCGGCTTCAGGGGTAACCTGTAGCTCCAACGTCAAATTTAAGTTTGAATTTGATGTTGTTTCGGTTACTATAGGTTCGTCAATAACTATAAGGTTTGGATCGTTGTTAACAAAGGTGATAAAGTTGTTTTGTTCAACAGTTCCACCGCTGGGTAAGGGAAGAAATATTGCAGTTTTGTTCTCTGTTTTTAGTTTAATGTTGAGGTTCAGGTCGTCAAATTTTCCATTGATAAGTATAATTCCCGATCCGTACACTGTGCCGTAAAACGAGTCGTTATCATGTTCGGTGGTATTCATGCACTGGAAATTATCGGCGGCTAGGCTTAGGTTTAGGTTGAAGTCTTTAAAGTGGTTGGTCCTGATATTTCCGTTTAGCATGGCAGTATGCATGTATCGGTCGTATATTTTTACATTCCGCACGAATATGTCGCTATTTTCAATAGCTATGTTATCGTTTATGGAGTACTTGGTCTTAAGATAATCGACGGTTAGCTGGGTGTTCGATAGCGCAATGTTGCCATTAAGTAAGGGTTTTTCGGTGGTGCCAGTTATTTTTATCTTGCCATTTGCCGAGCCATTTAAGTCCGAAACATTTCCTTCGAGTAAGGGTGATAGATGCGATAGCTTAATTCGGTTGATATTTACGTCGATATCAATGTCGTCAGTTTGTGCGTAGTAGTTGCCTTTTGCCTGAAACGTAACTGTGTCCTGATACTCGTTAACAAGGTTCAATGCCATTCTTTTTTCCTCGTTGTTCCAAATGCTCTTGAAGGCAACATTACCGATTGGTTCCGAGTTCGATGTAAGATTCCTAATTTTTATGTCGGCAAAAAGAGTCGGGCTTTTATAGACGCTGTTAACCTTGGCGTAGCCATCTATTTTCCCATCAACTTTATAGCCCATGCTTTGTAGGTAGATGTTTAGATAGGAAAGGTTGAGGTTTTGCAAGTTAACTGCCAGTGTATCTTGCTCGTTGGCCGATAGGCTTCCGTTTATACTCAGCTGCTGGTCTTGGCTGCTGACCATGAAATTATCGATCTTCATGTTTGCCGAGTCAATAATCAGGCTCGATGCAGACAGTTGCCAAGTGGAATCGTTAATCACAAACGACGATGGTTTAAAGTTGAGTTGGGCAATGTGTCCGTTTTTACCCGATTCGTTGAAATCGGCAATGGCTTCAATGAGTCCGTATGTAGACGGCTTTTGAGGGTTCATCCAGCCTAACGAGAAGTTTAGCGTATTGTTCTTGATATTGGTGTTTATCTTGAAATTCCGGATTTGCGATTCGCCAATCTTAATAGTTGGAGTTGTAATGCTTGCAACAAGCATGCTATCCTTGGTTTGCCCATCAATGCTTAAATCCTTAACCGCAGTTGACCCAACTTGTACTTCTGGAATTTTAATCTTGAAGGTAAGCGTTTGCAGATCTGGGTTTAAAATTCCAAATACACTAGAATTCTCGGCAATGCTTATGTCTGGGGCAAGTACGGTCGTTATTTTTTGAGTCTTTTTCAGCCTAAATTTGATTAGGTAATCGTTGAATTCTGGCTTGTCGACTCCTGTTGTATGTGCTGCTTGTTTTGTATTGCTGGGAGCAAAGGTGGGTACGTATTTGTAAACTAAATCTGCTAGGTATGCAAATACTTTAGAATAGTTGTACTTACTACGAATTTCGCCTTCGGCGAACTCCGACTTTAAACTAATTATTTTACTCTCGGCAGTATTGTCGGCATTTACCACAATATCGGAGAGCTTAAATTCTCCCCGTTGGTTTTTATACGATGAGTTTACAATTTTAATTTCACCTTTACTATTGTCCAGATTACTCCCTGTAAATTTCGTGGTTAGGAGAAACGAAGCCTGCGAGATTGAATCGGATGTGTTGAGGTTTAACTTTACGAGATCTATCTTGGGAACAAATGCAGAGAAATCGAACACTGGAATAGAATCAGCGAAGTCAATTTTCCCAAGGAAGTTTAATTTGCAGTTGGGGTCGTTTAAATGTACCGATCCAATATAGGTTTTATTTGAAAGATTTCCTGATATCTCAATCCCTGAGTAGTTATAGTTGTTTGCGACAAACGATTTTATGGTAGCATCGGTAAATGCGCTAACGTTGGCCTTCTCGTCGGAGTTTCCCTTCACTTTGGCATGGAATGTTGTTCTTCCTAGTACATCGGTTTGGGCCAATTTCCCTATATCGAGATTTATAGCATTGACATTTCCGTTGAAGTTAATCCCTTTTTTGTGATCGGGAACAAATGAGAGGTCGATAGCCAGACCTCCAATTGCGCTCTTTAGCGTTCCGTAAGCAACAAAGTCGTTAATGTAGCCGGTAAAATTTCCTCGGTAGGTCATCTTGCCAAGCACATCAAGATTGCTAGGAACTTCAATCAATGGAGATTTCTCGTCTTTTCCTGTTATTGCAGTAAGATCGTTGCGCGTTGTGGAAAGTTCTTTAATATCAACAACCATCAAAGTTTGGTCTATATTAGGCAGCCCTGTCACTGTGAAACTAGTTGAGATTGTAGATTGCGCACCAGTTGTGATAGTTATATTCTTTCCCCTGAAATTGCTAACAGGTCCTTTGAGAGATCCATTCAGGGTTAATGCCATGTTAATATCCCTAAATGTCGGAACAAAATATGCGACTGTACTTGTTTTGATGTATGAGTTGGTGAAATCGGCGTCGAATCGAACTTTATTTACAAAATCACTAAACATTTTCCAGCTGCTAAATTCCATGTTCATATGGTCGAACCTTAGCGATGATCCATGCGCCTGTATGCGGAGTTTCCCAAAGTTGAGGTGCTGGTTGCACATGTTGAAATTGGCACGAAGATTATCGAGCTGGAAACCCGAATGATCCTTAAAGTTCATCGCATTAATGGCCATGGCAATTGTATCGGCATTTATGCAGAAATCGCCAACATCGATATTAAGGTTATCGAGGTGTAGGTCCTTGACGTTAACGCCATATTCCACAGAATCAGCATTAATTTGCTTTAGTCGAAAGCTAGAATTGGTAATCGAAACATGATTTGATTTTAGGATAAAGTTGCTGGAATCGCTTTGCTGAACTGTATCTTCCGGCAACTTATCGAGAAGTGCAGTTAGGTTTAACAAGCCAGATGTATCGGAGATGAAATTTATGGTTGCTTTATCAATAACGACACGGTTAAGTTTGTAGTTTCCTTCGTCTAAATTGATATTCAGCAATGAGAGGCTTATTGTTTCGGCATGAATTAGCGTATCGTTATTTAGGTCGGCTATGTAAACATTTTTGAGCAGAATTCTGTTAAAAGGACGGAAGTCGATAGCTCCAACAGAAATGTTGATACCTGTTTTACTGTGAAGTATTGATGTTACTTTGCTAACTAAAATAGTTTGAACTTGGCTACTTTGTATAACTAGCCAAAGCATGGTTGGCAGTCCTAGCAATAGGACAAACAGCCATACTAATATTTTAAGTAATTTTTTAATAATTTTGTCGACTTAGATTGCTTGCAATGTTTACCAAATGGCGTACCGAAAATAGCAATTGGAGGTGATTTTTTAGCAATTAGAGAGTATAATTTTTGTAGTTTAATAAAAAATAACGATGAGTGTAACAATTTTGGGGATTGAATCTTCGTGCGACGATACCTCGGCAGCCGTAATTCGCGATGGGTTTTTACTGTCTAACTTAATTAGCAGTCAGGAAGTTCATAGGTTATACGGAGGTGTTGTGCCCGAATTGGCATCGCGGGCTCATCAGGCGAATATTATTCCTGTTGTCGACAGCGCTATAAAGAAGGCCGGAATTACTATTGACGAAGTTGATGCCGTTGCTTTTACCCGAGGCCCAGGCCTATTGGGTTCGTTGTTGGTTGGAACTTCCTTTGCGAAAGGATTTGCGCTTGCTCGGAAATTACCGTTGGTTGCTGTAAACCATTTGCAGGGCCATGTTTTGGCGCACTTTGTTAAGGATGATGTTAACCAAACTCATCCGAATTTTCCGTTTCTATGTCTTTTAGTTTCCGGTGGTCATACGCAGCTTATTATTGTTCGAGATTATTTGGATATGGAGATTGTTGGTCAAACAATCGACGATGCTGCTGGAGAAGCTTTCGATAAGTGTGCAAAAGTGATGGGATTACCCTATCCCGGTGGACCCGTTATTGATAAATTGGCGAAGTTGGGGAATGCTAATGCGTTTCAATTGGCTCGTCCTAGAATAAAAGATTTGGATTTTAGCTTTAGTGGTTTAAAAACTTCATTCTTGTATACGCTGCGCGATAAAATGGTGGAGAATCCCAATTTTATAGAGGAGAATAAGGAGGACTTGTGTGCATCGCTTCAGCATACAATTATCAGCATATTGCTGGGAAAGGTTGAAATTGCTGCACGGAAGTATGGTATAAAGGAAGTCGCAATTGCTGGTGGTGTTTCTGCAAATTCGGGTTTGCGCGATTCTTTAACGAAATTGGGTGAGCTGAAGGGTTGGAAAGTTTTTCTTCCGCAATTCCGCTATACAACCGATAATGCAGCCATGATTGCAATTACTGGTTACTATCGTTATTTGGCTGGGGAATTTTCTCCACACGATGTAACTCCGCTTGCTCGTTTCCCTCTAAATCATCAGGGTTAGATTGCATCTTTGGGTGATAAGTATTTTCTCAGAATGTTGAATAGATCCAATCTGCTAATAGGTTTGGTTATGAAATCGTTGCAGCCAGCTTCAATGCTCAGGTTAACTTTCACCCCCGAACTATAAGCAGTTTGGGCTATAATGATAACCTTTGAGCTGCTAAGCCTAACTTTTCTGGTGATTTCAATACCATCCATGTCGGTTAGCCTTAAATCCATAAAAATAAGATCTATTTCAGGATTCGAGTTGAACATTTCGATTGCTTCTTCGCCTGTTTTAGAGTGTAGCAGTTTGCACTTTGTTTCTTCTAGCATTTTTGATAAAAGCAAGAAATTCGATTGAATGTCCTCTACTACTAGAATGGTTTTATTGCTGAGTTCTGGCGCATCTTGCTGAAGGTAATATGGTGTTGCTTTGGCTTTCATGCTGCGAGCCCCAACCGGAGTTATTGGTATTGTGAAATTAACGGTTGTTCCTGATCCTTCAACAGAATCAACCCATACTCTGCCGCTAAGAACTTCGGTAAGTCCCTTCACAATGGGGAGTCCTAACCCCAAATTGCTAAACACATTCCCTTCGATATTCGATTGGAATGGTTTAAATATTTCTTTGAGTTTTTCGTTGGAGATACCAATTCCGCTGTCTTGTATCCAGAATAGTAAGTTATTGTTTGTGTACTTTTTGCAGCCTATCTCTATGTATCCTTTCGATGTGAACTTTACCGAATTACTTATCAATCGCCCAAAAATACTTCTGATGATGCTTCTGTCGGAAAGAATGTCGAAGTCGATTTCATCCTCGTTGATAGTTGTTTTTATGGCGATATGATCTTTGTCGAATAGTTTTAGCTCGTTAAGGGTTACGATGTGAAGGGTGTTGAAGAAATCGAATAAATTAATTCGTTGGTAGGTTAGCTTATATTGGTTTGTTTCAATTTTAGAGAGTTCAATCAAATTATCGATTTGATGTTGGAGCGTATGACTGCTTTTGGAAATTTCCTTGGTGTACTGTTTCGTTACTTCTGCTTTTATCCTTGGAGCATTAAGTAGTTCGCAGTAGCCTAAAATATTGTTAAGCGGAGACCTTATTTCGAAGGAAAGATTAGATATTAACGAATCGTTGAATTTCTCTAATCCCTGCGATCTCTTTTTTAATGAATCAAAGTTTGACTTAACCGTATCTAAATCCAGTTCCAGATGTTCAATTCGTTGCTGTTGTTGAACTATAATTTTATTCTTTGACGATAGCCTGATTAATCTAATGAGAAGGATTATGCCTAGGATAATAGCAATTGTAATTATTCCGATTATTCCTATTGCTTTGTATGATGAAATAATGCTGTTTTCGTTTGGTTTGTAGATAAAACCGTCGATACTATGTGTTGAGGTTATGATGCCCGTTTGGCTCAATATCTCAACCATATGTAGCCAACGTCCTTTGTTTGAGTGGCCGATGTTTATAAAGTCGGGTTGAATGAATTTCTTTACCTGACTGGCCTCGTATAGCAAATGGTCGAGAGTTTTGGTGGATTTATATTTGGTTTGAATAAGACGTGCAATTTCATCCTGATTTTTTAGTGCATAATCCCATCCTTTGATGCTTGCAGCAATGAATTTATCGACTCTTGCCTTGTGCTTCTTTAACTCTTTCTGAGATGTGAATAGACATTCCGCGTAAAAGTCGATTCCGTAATTCTTGGGAACAATTATACGGTAGGGGATCCCAAATTTATCAAGAAAGTAGGGCTCGTTGGTTTGGTAAATTGCGGTTGCATCAACCTTGCTGTTCAGTAAATTGTTTAGCGACAGGGTCGATTCTGTTACTTTTATTTGTGATGGTTTAACCCCCTCCATGTAAAGCATGGCAAGAATTTCGTTGGCTCCCCCTTTTGTGTCAATTTCTATCGATTTTCCAAAGAAATCGTGAGGAGTAATAATTCCGGAGTTATCTCTAACAACTATTGCCGAGGGGCTGTTTTGGAATATAGGGGCAAGCGCAACAAGCGGGTCTCCATTCATATAGTGCACCAGTAACTCTGAGTTGGCAATTCCAAAGTTGGCATTTCCCGATAGCACCTCATCAATTGGAGTTGATTTAGGGTTTAGGTCTCTAATTTCAACGTCGAGACCAACTTCTTCATAGAATCCTTTTTCTAATGCTGCATAGTAGCCAGCAAACTGGAACTGATGTTTCCACTTTAACTGGAGAACTACCTTGTCGGTTGTTTTGCTATAGCTTTGAGAGGGAAATGTAACTGAGAATAAAATCAGAAACAGCAACATAAGCGTTGTATGCTTAAGTTGCATAGGTGATTTAAAGGTTATATATTGAACAATGTTTTTTTTCATTCGTTGTTATTACTCAATTTTGTACTCTTTTATTTAAAGTTACAAATTTAATTTGGTTTAAGAATCATTTTCCAAAAAATGTTTTAGGAACATCTTAATTCTTATTATTTAACAAATATACTCAAACTATGGCTAATCACGTAATAATACTATCTCCTTCGAAGTCTTTGTCCGAAGTTAGAAACGAAAATCCAGTGAATGATACGCAGCCATTGTTTATCGATAAGTCCATTCAAATTGTGAACGAGATAAAGCAGTGTTCGCTTTCGGAGCTGAAAACTATACTGGGAGTGAGTCCTAAATTAGCTCAGCTAAATTGGCTGCGATACCAGGATTGGTCTGCTCCCTTTGATTTGTCGAATAGCCGACAGGCAATTCTATCCTTTTCGGGTGATGTGTACGATGGTTTAAGGTCGAGCGATTTTGATTTGCACGATTTTGAGTACTCTCAGAATCACCTTCGGATTTTATCGGGACTATACGGGTTGCTTCGTCCTCTCGATTTAATTCAACCCTACAGGCTTGAGATGGGTTCATCGTTTAAAGTGCAGGGGCGTTTATCGCTTTACAGCTTCTGGCGCGAGACTATAACTAACGAGTTGAATAGTTTATTGGGGCGTGATGACGTGCTTATAAATCTTGCGTCGAATGAGTATTTTAAGGTTGTCGATTTAGCGCAGCTTAAGGCAACAGTGCTGAACATTGAGTTTCGGGAGAACAAACCCGATGGCTTAAAAGTTATCCCTATTCTTGCAAAGCGCGCCCGAGGGCTTATGGCTCGGTATGCCATTAAATCGGGATTTGCCGAAACCGAGAATCTAAAACTATTCGATTACGAGGGGTATATGTACAGCGATCCCTTATCCACCAGCAATAAGTGGGTATTTATTCGGTAGTTGATTTTTGTGGATTTTACTTAACCCTGAGCACAAGTCCTTTTAGGTATTCTCCTTCGGGATGGTAAATGTTTATTGGATGATCGGCTGGCTGCGTTAGCTGGTGTAAAATGGAAACCTCGCGACCCGAGATGGCACATGCCGAAAATACTGCATTCCTGAAATCAACTTTGTTTACAACCTGCGAGCAGGAGAATGTGAAGAGAATTCCTCCTGGGTTCAGCTTCCTGATTGCAGCAAGGTTTAGCCTTTTGTAAGCCTGTAGCGCATTGCGTAATGCATCCTGATGCTTTGCGAATGCAGGCGGATCTAGTATTATTAAGTCGAATTTTTCGTTGGTAGTTCTTAGGTATTCAAAGGCATCAACGGCTATTGCTTTATGGTTGGGGGTGTTGCCAAAGTTTGCGGCAATGTTTTGCACAGATAGGGCAATGGCCTTTTCGGAGCTATCTACCGTTATAACCTCGCTTGCGCCACCGCGCATTGCGAATACCGAGAACCCACCCGTGTAGCCAAATGTGTTTAGAACCTTTAGGCCTTTAGAGTACTCTTGCACCAAGCGTCTGTTCTCGCGTTGATCTATAAAGAATCCTGTTTTCTGGCCTTCGTTCCACGATACTTCAAACTTGTTTCCGTACTCTAGGAATATCCCCGATAAATCGCCATTGCCGGCAATAAACTCATCGGTAGGGTTGTACTTTTCGCGTAGGGGCAATGTGCCGCTGCTTTTGTCGTAAACACCCGTAATGTATCCCTCAAAAATATCGATGATTTGTTGCGCAATGGTATGTCTTGCTAGGTACATTCCAATGGAATGGCACTGCATAACGGCAGTATTGCCGTAAATATCGACAATTAGGCCAGGGAGCGAGTCGCCTTCGCCGTGTACCAGCCGGAAAGTGTTAGTTTCGGTGTTGGGGTATAGCCGGAGCGATTTCCTATGGTTTAGTGCATCCTGTAGTTTCGATTTCCAGAAATCGTCGTTAATAGCTACCTGCTTGAAGCTGAGGATGCGTACGCTGATGGAGCCCGAGTGGAAATGTCCAACTCCCAGAAACGATGAGTCGGAACCAAATACTTCAACAATCTCGCCTTCGGCAGGAGAGCCTTCAATCTTTTTAATGGCACCGGAGAATACCCAGGGATGAAACCGTAGTAGTGATTGCTCTTTCCCTGGCTTAAGTATGATTTTAGAATAGCTCATTTCTGTGGTATTATTGGATTGATGGCGTTTAGCTTAACGTATATCTCGCGGCAAACCCAGGCATCGGTTGCGGCATAATCTATTTGTGCATTGGTAAGTTCTTCGGCTTCCCAGTTGCTAAGCCGTTGGCTTTTCGATACGCGTACCCCCAGCACAATTGCGGCGAGTTTTCGAACGCTTTGCCCTTCAATGTTGTAGTTGCTTGCGATGTGCTGTAGATCGACAAATCCTTTTGGGTTGAAGCTGTTTATGCTTTTTAAGCCTTTAAGGTCGTCGCGTATGGCCGCGCCAACTTTAATAATGCTCTCGTCTTCGAGAACTTTTTTTAGCTGCGCTGGAATTCCCGTTTCTTTCACCCTGATTATTAGCGCCACGTTCTCCGTTGATAGCTGTAGCAGCGCAATGCCATTGTTTTGGCCTTTCTTAAACGAGGGTTTCGATTCGGTGTCGAATCCAATGATACTGCTTTGCTGTAAAACATTGATCCATTCCGCCAGTTCTTCGTGGGTTGAGATAACATGGGCTTCGCCTGGGAAATTTTGGCGTGGAAGCTTTACAATTTCTTCGTTGTCGATATTTTGCGCAAACATTTTATTCGTCTATAAATTATCCTCATCCTCATCATCTTTAGCAGATGAGAGCCATTGCGAGTTCTTTTTGTCTGTATTTTCGTTGTCGGGATGTTCAATATTTTCGAGGTCGATATCGCTATACTCCAGAATGTGGAATGCCCTGATGAGGTTGACCATTCTAATGCCCCAGAACTCGCCAAAGTTCTCCATGCATTCCCAAAGCGCATCGTTCATTACGTTGATATTGCCAACGTGGTACCGCATGGCGAAATTCTTAAGATCCTGGTATATGTCGGCCAGGTACTCGGCAATGCTTACGGTGAATTGACCATCGTTGCCATCGGCGCGCTTGTCGTGAATCTCAAGGAAATCGTTATGCTGACCCAGTAGGTACTCAATTTTAGACTCAATGAGCCTGTAGTCCAGCTCGGAAACAAATTGCTCGTTGCCCTCGTCGTAAACTGGCTCGGTTTTGGGGAGCAGCGTGGCTTTGTAGTAGAGTAGGGGGAGCAGCTTGCTTGTTGTGGCAACAAATGATTTGGTTTGTTGCTGCTCGCAGCTTTCGAGGAATCCGCAGAATTCCTTGGCAACGGTGGCAAACTCAACTACATTACGGCTGTAAACAATGCTTTTTGTATCCATGGATTTTTAATTATGGCCACAAAGATAGGCATATGAATGGAGAAAATAGAATTAATGGTGGGGAATTCCTGTTTACCAAGCTGAAAGTAATTGGATTAAACTGCCGCTTGGCTGCTGCAATGCAACAAATGCTATTTCCCTGAGTTTATCGTAAAACGCAAGAACTCTGGTGTAGTTCCTGTATTGTGGCGGATTGCTAGGCTGTAAAAAGACGCTTTACCCAACTGGGTATTGGCTGTTGGCTGGTTGTGGCAACTTGACAAAACCGGTAGCGGTAACTACCGATTATCGGTAGTAGTAACTACCAACTATCGGTAAAGATAACTACCGACTATCGGTAGTAGTAACTACCAACAATCGGTAGTGGTAACTACCGATTACCTGTAGGGATAACTACCCGCTACAGGTAAATCTATTTAGCCCCTTACGAATATTGCTTTCATAATATGGCTGGCCATTTTGGGGTTTTCTTTTAACCTACGGGTTGAGTATCCGAACCATTGCTTGCCAAACGGAACGTAAACGCGCATGGTGTGTCCCTTACTAACGATCGATTTTCGGAGCTCCGGGGTTACTCCGTAAAGCATCTGGAACTCGTACATGTTTTTGGGAACATTGTATTTTTCTATCAATTTGTATGCACCTTCAATTAGTGGTTTATCGTGGGTGGCAATGCCGGGGTAAACCCCATTTTTCATCATGTATTCCAAATCCAGAAGGTAATGCTCGTTTATCTCCTCGTACTTTTTGTATGCAATGGCGGCTGGCTCTACGTATATCCCTTTGCAAAGACGATAGTTGAGCGGAGTTTCCTGGGAGTGTATGTCCATTAAGTTTTCGATGTCGTTTAGGGTTCTTTTTAGGTAGGCCTGTACAACCAACCCCACGTTTCTGGGGAATTCGGCTTTTAGCTTGCGGTATAGTTCAATCTCCAGGTCGGTGCATGGCGAATCCTCCATATCAACCCTGATGAAGTTGCCGTACGATGCAGCCTTGGCAACAATGTCGCGGATATGCCTATGGCAAGCATCCTTGTCGATTAGCAGCCCAAACATGGTAGGCTTTACCGAGTAGTTGCCGTCTATTTTTTCCTTCTCAATGGAATCGATCAGTTCAATGTACTCAATCTTGTTCTTTTCGGCCTCATCTAAGGTTTTAATGAACTCACCGAGAATGTCGATGGTAACCTTAATCCCTTCCTTGTTGAGCTCCTTCGATACACGAATGGCGTCGGCAATAGTTTCTCCGGCAATGTAGCGTTTGGAGAATATCCAAATAAGTTTCTTTGGAAAGTAGGGCAGCATGGCTGCAATCATCTTGTTGAACATAGTGTGTTGTGTTATTATAGGTTGATTTTTGCGATGAGCAGCGTTTACTGCTTTTTCTTTCTATTCAGAAACAGGTGTATTGGCATGCCAATGCCTACTCCAAATAGAATTCCCGAGAAGAACCCAATAAGCTCCTTGTCGAGTTTTGTGTTGGAATCGTCCATAAGAACTTGGATGACAACGGCGGCAATAATTAAAAGTACCGATATAACAATAGTGTGTTTCTTACTCATAATCTGTAGAGTTTAATGTTGGCGTAAATGTAGCTTTAGGTTGGCAGAATTCCAACGGGACAGATGAGTTATTCTTTCTATCTGAACCCTGAGAATTTTGCGAATATCGGCTTATGTTATTGGTAGTGTTATTTTTACAGTAGTGCCTTTGTTTATTTCAGACTCAAATTCGATTTCTCCTCTATGCTCCTGTATGATGCTGTAAGTTATAGATAGTCCGAGTCCTGTTCCTTTGCCAGGATCTTTTGTTGTGAAAAAAGGATCCATTATTTTGGAGAGATACTCTTTTTTTATTCCGGAGCCAGAGTCTGCGATTAGGATTGTTAGGCTGGAGCTGTTTTTTGTTGTTGAAACCGAAATGCTTCCTTTGTCTTTAATGGCTTGAATAGAATTCGTTAGAATGTTTAAAAAGGCTTGGTGAAGTTTGCCGACATTTCCTTTTACTATTACGTCTTCCTTTTCGTAGAATTTTTCGATGTCGATTTTGTGCTTGTACTGGTTGTAGAGCATTGCAAGGCAATTGTCGATGATAGAATGTATGTGGCATTGTTCGTCATAGTTTTTGCTATCCCGGCTAAACTGATTGAGCCCGCGCACTATTGCAGCGGCTCTTTCTACACCTTCTTTTAAACTGGCAAGCAGAATTGCGACTTCCTCTTTTCTTTCGGGTGTTTCGTTGTCGAAAAAATTCTCGAGCCCAAAGTATGCGCCCATAATGTAGTTGAGCGGGTTGTTGATTTCATGGGCAACCCCTGCCGTTAGAATACCCAGCGAAGCCATTTTGTCAGCATAGAGCAATTGTGCCTGCGTTTCTTTCAGATGTTTTAATGTTGATTTTAGTTCGATATTTTGACTGTTGATTATTTGATTTTTAGTGGAGAGTTCGTCGTTTATGGTTTTTAGTTCTTCATTTACCGATTCTAGGTCTTGTGTTTTTTCCCTTACGAGGAGTTCTAGATGTTCTTTGTGTATTTTGAGCTGATAGTTTTGGTACGCTTTTTCAGAGAGTTGATTGGCGAAAATAAAAAGGGAGTCAACAATCTTTTTAAATTGTTCCAAGGGCATTGTGGTAACTTCATCTAATGCCTTTCTAAATTCTTGTTCATCTACTCCAATTTTTTTTGAGTAGTTTATTATATCTTCAGTATCTGATTCTTCGTTTTTTATCTGTCCAATTAGCCAATTCGCAATGTGCTTAGTACCAACAGAAATGCTCGCACCGCCATCCCATAATCCTCCGCTTAGGCATTTTTGGTATATTGGGCCGTTTTTGTTTTGTCTACCTAGTATTGAATCAGAAAGTCGACAGTTTCTGGATCCTTTTTCTGTGTTTCTAATAATATCTCGGCATAGCCGGCAAAAATTGCTTGGGCGAGTAATTGGAGTACCATCCGGTTTTGTTATTATGGATGCAACACCTGTTGCTGCGGCAAATGAATCTTGCAGTTTTTGAATAACATCTATATCAAAGAGGTCAAGAAATTCGACATCTTCAATTTTTGTGTACTTTATCTCTGATCTTTTCAAGTTAGTAATGCTCTTTGTAAATGCATGAAATAAATTTATAACTATTTATTATAACTACAAAAGCATTTGTTTAATGTCAATTTATAATTAAGAAATAAAATGTATTGCCAATAATAAACCTACAAAATATTATTTTTATTCCAGAATAACTTTCCGTGAGATTCTGTTGTAACCGCTATTCAGTACAATGAAATATATGCCTGGACTTTGTTTTGAGGGAATCCAATTTACTGAATAATCGCCTTCCAATAATTTTCCTTCCGCAAGGGTTGTTACTAGGCGTCCATTAATGTCGTGAACGGTCAATATTATATTTGCGGTTGATTTGAGATGGAACGATATTGTTGCGGCATCTATTATAGGGTTAGGGGTTATTGGTTCTAAAATAATATTGGTGTTGTTTTCGTTTGTAAGGTCTATTCCTGTTAGCGAAGGACTTCCAGCCTCTTTCCATGCAGTATATATTAATTCGGCGAGAGCGTGTGATGCATTTTTGAATAGCATAGTGGTGAATGCTCCAGTTTTTTCCCATAAAGCATTTTTGTATTCAGTGGAAGAGTAACTTGAATTTATGCTTACAGCATAGTCATCGGCAAGTAGTACGGAATCAACGTATTTGTGATTTTCGTATATATAATCCAGTATGTACTGGTTTACATTATCGATTTGCTCAATAGGTTCGCCTGTGTATGTTAAATCGGCTGCATGTGCTCCTATCATTGTACTTTCGTAGCGTGAGTGAATTCCATCGTTATCGCTAAGTTGTCCGTCGTAATTTTTAGTAATATGTAGAGGCATATGACCATCACCGACATAATGACCGAGGTCGGCAGCAAAATATTTTGCGTTATCCCAGTTTTGCATTGCCATATTGGATTTCAATGAATCGAAGGTGGCTTTTGTGGCCCAAGGCAGAGTACCCCAATCGAAAACGTTGTTGTAGCCATGTAGATTTATAGCTTCATTCAATGTTTGAGGAATGTACCCGTAGTTAACAAATTCGGAGTAGTTATCTATGTCGATATAGTGCCTTGGCGATTCGTTTGGATCTTCACTTTTCCTGTAATCGGCATCGGAAGCATGCGATGCTAGGTAGTCGCCCCACGTTTGAAATAGTTCCATTTCTTCATTAAACGATAGTGGTGCATTGCGACTAATAATTCTGTGCCCCGTTGATCCCCAACTTATCAGTATAAGACTAATTGCCAATACTGAAATCCACTTAATTGCTTTAATCATTTGAAGTTTTCTTTAGACCTGCAAGTTTACGATAATTTTGTCATTTGGTTTGATATTGTCTCAAAAGAATGGTTTAAATAGTTAGTATGGAAAATGTGTATGTATTATAGCCTGTATCTAGACTATAATACTGCTAAAAATGTTTGGATATAAATCTTTCTTTGTCGTAGGGGTTATTCTGTCCCTTCGTTTTTCATGCTATGCCATATTAGCATGCCATTATCATCCCTCATTAATTTTCCGTTGTCGAGTAGAAACTGTATAACCCGAGCAACCCTTTCAGGGGAAAGCTTAAGGCTATCTATTAATTTTTCGTCGGAGAGCGGATTCCGAGAAACCTCCATTTTTATTCCATCTAGAATGATGTCGAACTCATACTTGCTCATGTCGAGTTCGTTCCGTTGGGTACAAACGTCACACTTTCTGCAACGGTACGCATCGGTTTCTCCAAAATATTCGCTGAGTATTTGGCTGCGGCATTTGGCTTGACTGCGGGCGTAATTTATAAGAGAATCGATACGGTTAACAAATCTGTCGTGTAGCATCCTGTATGAATCGGGCGTGATTCGTACGTTTTTCTCATCCAATCGTTCCTCCGTCATGATAAGTAATGGAGTACGCTTCTTTGGTATGTAGTTTATAACTTTATGGCGACTTAGTACTTTAAGGTTTTCTAAAACCTTTCCGGTTGGTATTGCTGCCAATCGACTTATGTAGGTTTCGTCTATTCTTACATATTGCGAGAATACTCCTGTGAAATTTCGCAGTATAACCTTTATGAATCGATCCATGTCGGCATGGGCAACTTGGTATTTATAGAGCTCTTGCTTGTCGACAAGGAATATTAAACGGCTGGGATTGTCTAGTTCGTCTGTTAATTCTATGTATCCTTCGCGTTCCAGTATTTTAAGAGAGTTGTATGCTTTTACGGAGTTTAAGCGGTATGCTGCGCAAAAATCCATTAGGTTGAAATCGTATATTTCGCCTTTGCCTGTTCCTATGGCCATGTTTAGGTACGATCCCAGAGCCTGATACGTTCTTTTGATATCCTCCACGGGAGGGAAGTTCGATTCAATTCGTTGATTAATCCTGAGTATGTCGGAATCGTTGAAAAGTAGAACGGCGTAGGCCAACTTTTGATCGCGTCCTGCGCGTCCCGCTTCTTGAAAATATGCTTCGGGCGAATCGGGTAAATCAATGTGTACAACAAATCGAACATCGGGCTTGTCTATTCCCATTCCGAATGCATTTGTTGCCACAATAACCCTAGTTTTTCCACTTTGCCAGTCGGTTTGCTTTGCGTTGCGAATTTCCATGCTTAGTCCAGCATGGTAGAAATCGGCCGATATTCCTTCTTTACGGAGCAGTAACGCAATCTCCTTTGTTTTGTCTCTGCTTCTTACGTAAACAATACCAGTTCCTGGGATGCTATTTGCGATTTTTAGGAGATGTTTGGTTTTATCCTCGACATTGCGAACTAGATAAACCAAATTATCGCGGGCAAAACTCATTCGGAAAACTTTTCCGTTTCTAAAGCCTAACTTTTGCTGAATATCTTCTACCACTTCGGGTGTGGCCGTTGCTGTAAGTGCAAGGAATGGAACCTCGGGTGGAAGTAGTTCTCGTATCTCCACAATCTTAAGATAAGAGGGACGGAAGTCATAGCCCCATTGCGATATGCAGTGCGATTCGTCAATTGCTACAAGGTTGACCTTCATCTTTCGCAAACGCTCCTTGAAGAGTTTTGTTGAAAGGCGTTCTGGTGATAGGTACAAAAACTTGACATCGCCGTATGCGCAGTTGTCGAGTTCAATGTCGATTTCGTGAGATGATAGCCCAGAGTGGATTGCTGTCGCCCGAATGCCACGCTGCTTTAAGTTTTCAACCTGATCCTTCATCAGAGCAATAAGCGGAGTGATGACGATGCACACACCTTCTTTTGCCAGTGCAGGAACCTGAAAAGTGATGGATTTACCGCCGCCTGTCGGCATTAGAGCAAGGGTGTCGTTCCCGTTATAAACCGATTCAATGATTTCTCGTTGAATGGATCGGAATGAACTGTAGCCCCAGTATTGTTTTAGTATTTGCTCGAATCTATCCAAAAATAACAATGTTTTTAGCAAAAATAGTTAAAATGTCGGACTTGTTAGAATGGGGTTATACGAAAAGCGAGGAATTCAGAATTTATAATCAGAAGATTATATCTGTTTTAGAAAGGATATTGTGTTCAAACTGTAAAATGATTCAGTACATCTTTCTGCTTATGTCTATTTTTCAATACATTCAGTAGAGAATGGCCTTTCACATTATATAACATTTAAATGTCAGATTGATTGAGAATAGCGGTTGAGGTTCCGTTAAATTTTTATAACTTGCCGCATTTTTAAACATTAACCTGTTCAAACATGTCATTCTACAGTGATAAAGTAATAGCCGATGGGCTAACATTCGACGATGTGCTACTGGTTCCAGCATATTCCGAAGTATTACCACGCAATGTGGATTTAACGACTCGTTTCAGTAGAAATATTGAGCTTAAAGCTCCTATCGTTTCTGCTGCAATGGATACTGTAACTGAATCTGCGCTTGCCATTGCAATTGCCAGAGAAGGTGGAATTGGTGTTATCCATAAGAATATGAGCATTGAGGCTCAGGCAAAACAAGTTCGTGAAGTTAAGCGTGCCGAGAACGGAATGATTTACGAACCCGTTACCATTAATCCTGAGGCTACTGTTGGCGATGCTCTTGGTTTAATGCGTGAGTATCACATTGGAGGTATTCCTGTGGTTGATAAAGGTGGCCTTTTAATTGGTATCGTTACCAATCGCGATTTGCGTTTTCAGGAAAACCTTAAAACGCCAATTCGTCAGGTGATGACATACGAGAACATTGTTACAACAACAAAATCAATCGATCTTGAAAAAGCCACATCTATTTTAAAGGAGCATAAGATTGAAAAATTGCCGGTTGTTGATGAGCATAATAAGCTTATTGGACTATTAACTTATAAGGATATTACAAAGGTTAAGGACAATCCGAATGCTAGTAAGGATTCGAAAGGCCGTTTACGCGTTGCCGCAGGTGTTGGTGTTACTGCCGATACTATGGATCGCGTTAAAGCATTGTATGATGTAATGGCCGATGCAATTGTTATTGATACAGCACATGGACACACAAAGGGGGTAAACGAAATGCTTAAATTGGTTAAGCGTGAGTTTCCTAATTTGGAAGTTGTAGTAGGAAACATCGCTACAGCCGATGCTGCAAAAATGCTTATTGACAATGGAGCCGATGCTATTAAGGTTGGTATTGGCCCAGGTTCTATTTGTACTACACGTATTATTGCTGGAGTTGGAGTCCCTCAGTTGAATGCTATTTGGGATGTAGCCAATGCAATAAAAGGTACAGGAGTTCCTGTTATTGCAGATGGTGGTATTCGTTATTCTGGCGATATTGTTAAGGCATTGGCAGCAGGAGCCGATACTATAATGGCCGGTTCTTTATTTGCAGGTGTTGAGGAATCGCCCGGAGAGACGATCATCTATAATGGCCGTAAATTCAAATCGTACCGTGGAATGGGCTCGCTCGATGCAATGCAGCAAGGTTCAAAGGATAGATATTTCCAAGATGTTGAGGACGATATTAAGAAGTTAGTTCCCGAAGGAATTGTGGCACGTGTTCCGTACAAAGGAACTTTAAACGAGGTATTCTATCAAATGATAGGTGGCCTTAAGGCTGGAATGGGGTATTGTGGTGCACCTACCCTTGAAAAGTTGAAAAACGCTAAGTTCGTTAAGATTACAAGTGCAGGTATGACCGAAAGTCATCCACATGATGTTGCTATCACCCGTGAGGCTCCAAACTATAGCCGTGAGGGTGGTGCATAGTTCATATCCTGTTTCTATCTAAAAAGTTGTATTAAAATTTAAATGATGAAAAGGTTAAAGTTTTCCTTCGCTATTTTGTCCCTTGTTATCGCAAGTAACATTGCTTTATCTCAGTCTATATCCGATAAAACATTACTAACAATTGCCGATACACCCATTACTGTTGATGAATTTAAGAATATCTATCTGAAAAATAATAACTCGACAACAGCCATTGATAGAGAAACGCTGGAGGATTACCTTAAACTTTTTGTCAACTTTAAGTTGAAGGTTTTCGAAGCTAAAAGTTTGAAAATAGATACATCTGCAGCTTTTATGAACGAGTATCAGGGATATATTAAGCAGTTGGCACAACCATATTTGACCGATTCGGCTAGCGATGAGCGGTTGCTTGATGAAGCATACGAGAGAATGCAGTACGAAGTAAGTGCTAGCCATATTCTAATTAATGTTCCAGAGAATGCAAGCCCTGCCGATACTTTGAAATTATATAATAAGGCTTTGGATGCTCGAAATAGAGTGTTGAAAGGTGAACCATTTGGTGCGGTTGCTGTGTCAACTAGCAATGATCCTTCAGTGGCTCGCAACAATGGATTCTTGGGTTATTTTACCGTTTTTCAGATGGTTTATCCATTCGAAACTGCTGCTTACAATACTCCAATCGATTCGGTTTCGATGCCAGTGCGTACTCGATTTGGGTATCATATAATAAAGGTGCATGGTCGACGCCCTGCACAAGGTCAGGTGAAGATTGCACACATCATGATTCGCGTGAATCCAAATGCAAATCCACAGGATGTTGAGAATGCTCGGAAGAGAATTGTTGATATTCATGAACGACTTAAGAATGGTGCTGATTTTGCAACAATAGCTCGCGAGGAGTCTCAAGATCAATCAACCGCAAAAAGTGGAGGAGAGTTACCTTGGTTGAATTCTGGACAAATTATTCCTGAGATCGATCGTGTTGCATTTGCACTTGCTGCCGATGGTGATATTTCTGAACCATTCCAGAGTATTTTTGGGTGGCATATTATAAAACGTTTGGGTCGCAAAAAAGTAGGAACAAAAGAAGAGATGATGCCCGAGATTAAGATGAAGGTTACAAAGGATGCCCGAAATCTTCAGTCTAGAGAATCTCTTATTCGTAAGTTGAAGCTGGAATATAGTTTCAAAGAAGATACCTCAAATTTAAAGGAAATTAGGATAGCACTTGATTCTACTTTGTATAAAGGCGAATGGAAAGCACCTCAGTTTAAGAAAAATGCTGTGCTTTTTAGTTTTACTGGTGGAACTTATAAAATTTCCGATTTTGCAGGTTTTATAGAAGGTAATCAACGATTTGTTGGGCGGAATCCTTTGAACAGTTTTGTGAAATTAGCTTATGGGGAGTGGGTGAATAGATCAATTCTTGATTTCGAGGAGTCTAGACTTTCAGAGAAGTACCCTGAGTATAAGCAGTTGGCAAAGGAGTATCTTGAGGGAATGCTACTTTTCGAAATTACCAATCAGGTTGTGTGGCATAAAAGTTCCGATAGTTTAGGCTTGGAAAACTACTATGCAACTCATAAAGATCAGTATAAATGGGGCGAAAGAGTTCATTATGCTGTTTACACTCTTACCGATTCAAAGTTGAAGGACAAATTGGTTAGCGCAATTGTTAAAGGAAAGAAAAAGAAACTTTTGCCAAACGATATAATTGCAAAGTTTAATAAGAAAGATACTGTTGTTTCGGTTGAGAAAAAGGTTGCGAATAACGACTTTGCAGATGTGCAGAACTATAAAACATGGAATGACGGTGTTAATGTTCTTTCAAACGATAAGGGCGAAGCTGTAATAACCGAAATTATTGATGTTACAACAGGTGATCTTAAATTATTGGATGATTGCAGAGGCCAGGCTGTTGCCGATTATCAGGAAGATCTAGAGAATGAGTGGATTGAAACATTGCGGGCTAAGTATGCCGTTAATGTAGATGATGCCGTGTTTACTGAGTTGGTGGAATCTTTTAAAAAGTAACTAATAGAATGATTGGTATGAAGTTTTTTAAGGTGATAGCGCTTTCTTTATTTGGATTTTCATGCGTTTTTACTTCATGCATGGATGCAAAGGAGAAGCCCAAACCAATAGCACGTGTCTACGATAAGTATCTTTACTCAACCGATATTGATAATCTTTTCCTTCAGGGTGTATCAAAGGATGATAGCGCTTTAATCGCAAAGGCATATGTCGATAAATGGGTACAAACTCAACTTTTGTTGAGAATGGCCGAGCAAAATCTCAGTGATTCGCAGAAGAATGTTTCTCGTCAACTGGAAGATTACCGTACATCGTTGCTTATATTTAAGTATGAGCAGGAATATGTTGGTCAGAAAATGGATACCGTGGTTAATTACGATGAACTAGAAAAATATTACGAAGATCATAAGGATAATTTTGTGCTGGAAGAAACCATTGTAAAGGCTTTATATATTAAACTTAGGAAAGAAGCACCTCAAATTCAGAAAATAAAAGAGTTGTATCAATCAACCGAGGATGAGGATATTAAGCAATTGGACAATCTAGCGTATCAAGCATCAACTAAATATGATTATTTTGGAGATAAATGGATATCATTATCTTTTATCCTGCGAGAAATACCATTTCCCATCGAGAATCCCGATGATGTACTGAATAAGCAACGAAGTATCGAAATGGAGGATGGCGATTTCGTTTATCTTGTAAGTTTCCGAGAGGTACTTTTTAAGGGCTCAATTGCACCTTTTGATTACGAAATTGATGCAATCAAAGAGATTGTAATTAATTCGAGGAAACAAAAGTTAATTCAGAATTTAGAGCAGAATCTGTATAATAAAGCGCAGGATGATGCCAGTTTTCAGGTTTTTTAGATTTGATATAGTAGAGTATTAATTTAATAAATTTTTCTCATGAGATTTTTTCGGTTTTCAGTCGTTTTATTACTATCCATGGTAAGTTCTGTCGGATTCGTAAAATCGCAAAATGTAATTGATCAGGTGATTGCGGTTGTTGGTGGAGAAAGAATCCTTCTTTCCGATATTGAGCAGGAGATCATGCGAATGAAAATGCAAGGAGATATTACTAAAGATAATGATAGATGTAATATTTTGGAGCAAATCCTAATTCAGAAGTTATTGCTCACACAGTCCAAAGTTGACAGTTTAACCATTAACGATGCTTCTGTTGACATGGAGATTGATAGAAGACTTAAATATTTTATCAATCAAATTGGTTCCGAAAAGGGTTTGGAGGAATACTTCAAAAAACCGATGTATGAAATAAAGGATGATTTGAGAGAGTTAATTGGAGAGCAGCAGTTAACCCAGCAAATGCGTCAAAAAATAGTAGAAAAGGTTGCAATTACCCCTTCGGAAGTGAAGAGTTTTTATAAGAGTGTTCCTAGCGATAGTTTGCCAATGCTTCCCGATCAGTATGAATTGCAGCAGATAATGATTTTTCCTCCTTCAACCGCAGAGGCAAAATATCAGGTAAAGGAAAAACTTTTGGAGATTCGTGATAGGGTTCTTAAGGGAGAACGTTTTTCGACTTTGGCTGTGGCTTACTCAGAGGATCGAGCATCGGCAATTCGCGGTGGTGAATTGGGAATGCGTAGCCGCGATGAGTTGGTGAAAGCTTTTGCTGATGCGGCATTTAACTTAAAAGAAGGACAGGTTAGTAATATTGTTGAGACAGAATATGGATTCCATATTATTCAGATGATTGAAAATAAAGGTGACAGAGTTAATGTGCGACATATACTTATGAAACCTCAATATTCGTCTGATATGATGAGTCAGGCAATTGCTAAGTTAGATAGTATATCAACTCTAATTAAGAATGACAGTTTAACCTTTGAAAGAAGTGCTATGAAGTTTTCGGAGGACAAGAAATCTAACCTTAATGGAGGTCTTGTAATTAACCCTTACACCAATACATCATTATTTGAAAAGGATCAACTTCAACCATCCGATTTTTATGTAATTAAAGAATTGAAGGTTGGCGATATGAGTGCTCCTTTTGAGTCTCGTGACGATCATGCCAATGTGGTGTTTAAAATAGTTAAGGTTAAACGAATTATTAATGCCCACAGGGCAAATATCAAGGATGATTACGATGTTATCCAGAGTTTAGCGAAGAGAAGTATCGAGGATGATATTCTTAAGGAGTGGATTGCTAAAAAGCAAAAAACTACATTTATCAGAATTGATCCGTCGTTCAGGAATTGTAATTTCGAGTCAAAGGGTTGGATTAAGTAGCGTTTAAAATGCGAGTGTTTAAGAGATTTACTGTTTTATGTTTATTTCTGAGTGCACAGGTTCTGTGCACTCAAAGTTTGTTAGCACAAAAGAAGATTAAATTTGAAAGTGCAAGGTCTCTTCAAAATCTTAAAATTGGAGAGAAGGAGTACATCAGATATATTGGCGATGCAAGGTTTTTTTATGAAAATACAAGAATGCTTTGCGATAGCGCCTATTTGGATCCAAAGGAGAATTCTTTCGATGCATATGGTCATGTGGTAATAATAAAGGACGGTACAAAAATTTATGGAGATAAGTTGCATTTTGAAGGGAAGATTTCACAGGGTGTTCTAACTGGACGCGAGGTTAAATTAGTTGATGAAGATGCAACACTTGTTACTGATAAACTTTACTTTAACTCAAAAACAAGTTATGCTTACTATACAACTGGTGGCGTATTAACATCGAAGGATTCTAGGTTAACCAGTATTCGCGGATATTACGATAAGAATAAGAGTACCGCTTCCTTTGCAGGAAAGGTAGAGTTGCATAGTCCCGATGGTGACCTTTATACCGATTCTCTGGAGTACAATTCTACTTCAGAACTTGCCCATTTTTATGGGGCGACCGATCTTTACAATAAGGATAACTATTCGTATTGCGAGCAAGGCTGGCATAATCGAAAGTTAAATCAATCAAATTTCCAGAAGAATGCTTATATACTTACAGGTAGCCAAAAATTGTTTGGGGATAACATTTTCTACGATAAACTAAATGGTTATGCACGTGCCATAGGAAATGTAGTTGTGGTAGACACTGTGAATAAAACTAATGTCTATGGTGATAAAGCTAATTATTGGGATCAGCGAAAAGAGGCAGAGGTTACAGAGAACCCTTATGTGATGATGATTGATAAGAACGATACGCTCTATCTTCGATCTGATAAGTTATTCCTTCGAACAATTAAGGATGCCAGATGCACCACTTCCGATTCAACCTACCGCCTAATTAAGGCTATTGGAGCCGTGAAGTATTTTAGAAATGATGTTCAGGGTGTTTGCGATTCGATGATTTACAATTCGTTCGATTCAACCTTGATAATGCATGTAAATCCGGTGATGTGGAATGAAGCCAACCAAATGTCGGCCGATATAATTACTGTTCATTCTGGCAATAAATCTATTCGTCAGTTAGATTTTGAAGGATCTGCTTTTGTTACATCAAAGGAGGATAGCATTCACTTTAATCAGATGAGAGGAAAAACGATTTACGCTCGGTTCAACGAAGGGAAACTTTATAAGATGGATGTGTTTGGGAATGGGCAATCTGTTTACTATGGCAAAGAGAACGATACTATTACAATGGTAAACAGGGTTGAATGTACCGATATCTCGATTCACATCAAGGAAAATAAAATTAGCAAGATTGTATACAAGTCCAAACCTAGTTCTAACTTTTATCCTATAGAACTTGTCGATTTGGAGGAGGTTACTCTGAAGGGGTTCAAATGGAGAGAAGAGTTGAGACCTACAGATAAATACTCTATTATTCCTAGGAAGTTAGTTCTCTTTCCAGTGGAAAAGGGTAATCCCAAAAGATTAATAACGCCTACAGTCGAACTTAAAAAGGAGGCTGATGTAATAAAATAAGAAGAGAGGTTATAAAACCTCTCTTTTAGTATTCGTCCTCGTTAAAGAAAAAATCTTCTTTAGTTGGATAATCTGGCCAGATATCTTCTATGCTCTCATAAACTTCGTTTTCGTCTTCAAGTTCTTGAAGGTTTTCAATTACTTCAAGAGGTGCGCCTGAACGGATGGCATAATCAATTAATTCCTCTTTTGTTGCTGGCCAAGGCGCATCTTCCAATTTTGATGCTAATTCAAGTGTCCAGTACATAGTTAATGTAAGGTGTTATTAAGTTATTGACTGTTAAATTCTTGTAATTTTGTCACTTTTAACAAATATAGAAAAAATATAATATTAAATACTAGCTTGCCATTTTATTTGTTCAATATTTGAATCTTTTGCTAATTTTCTTGATAGTGTGAAAAAATAATCGCTGAGACGATTTATATATTTTATCACATTTTCATGTACAGGGGTTTCCTCGGCCAGTTTAATGGTAATTCGTTCAGTTCTTCGACAAATAGTTCTGCAAATATGGCAAATTGATACTGCTTGATTGCCCCCAGGTAGAACAAATGAGGTTAATGGCTCTAATTCAGCGTCCATTTTATCGATCTCCTGCTCTAGGAACTCAATATCATTATCTTTTATTATAGGGATTCTGACTTTACAATCGGTACAATCGGCAGCTAGAATTGATGCACAATTCATTAACTGATCCTGAATTTTAATTATAACCTGTTTTGTGTAATTATCTATGGCTTGATCTCTAAGTAAGCCTGCGTAGGACATTAATTCGTCGATAGTGCCATATGCTTCAATTCTGGCATGGTATTTAGGCACTCTTTTGCCTCCGATTAACGAAGTGGTACCCTTGTCTCCTGTTTTGGTATATATCTTCATTACGACTAACTTTTTTTGTTTTAAAATAAAGACTTGCTAGTAACCTGCAAGCCTTTCACAAAATAACGTATAGTGTATTTTATTGTTCAGCTAGAACTACTTTTTGTTTTAGTGTAGGATGCTCGTTAATTTCATCCGATTCGATCATACCGTCACGAAGTCGAACTATTCTTCTGGCATGTTTTGCAATATCTTCTTCGTGAGTAACCAGGATTATAGTATTTCCTTGGGCATATATATCTTCGAATAGATTCATGATATCTATCGAGGTTTTGGTATCGAGGTTTCCAGTTGGCTCATCGGCAAGAATAATCGATGGGGTATTCACCAATGCGCGGGCAACGGCTACACGTTGACGTTGACCTCCTGATAGTTCGTTGGGTTTATGCTCCATACGATCTTCGAGGCTTACATTTTTTAGCGCATTAATTGCTTTTTGAGTCCTTTCGTGCTTGGGAATTCCCGCATATATCAAAGGCAATTCAACATTGTCTAACGCACTATAGCGAGGCAAAAGGTTGAATGTTTGGAATACAAATCCAATCTCTTTATTACGGATTTCAGCCAAAGAATCGTCAGAGAGTTTACTTACGTCGGTGCCGTTTAGTACGTAAGCACCGTCAGTAGGAGTGTCGAGACATCCTAGTATATTCATTAATGTCGATTTTCCAGAACCTGACGGTCCCATAATAGCAACATATTCGTTTTTGTGTATCACCAAGTCAACTCCTTTGAGAGCTTTTACAATGACACTACCAACTTGGTAGAACTTTTTTATGTCGCGAATAGTTATTAAACCAGTATCGTTCATTTTGAATGGTTTAGTTTTTTATTGTAAGGTTAAAATCCTAAATATATTCTTTAAATGCTAAACAACAAAACTTTTAATATGGACCATATCTAAGCATAAAATGCTGCTTCGTAATTCCTTTTTCAAAAATTAGAATACCGCAACGGAAAAGATCAATAGATATGCTGACCTCGGGATTGGATCGAATATAGTCCCATGCCTTTTCCATTCCTTTACTCCAACGGATATCATCAACAATAATTATACTTTTCTCGCTAGTCTTAGGCAATAAAAGGTTGAAATAGTTTATTAAGGCTCGACCACTGTGATCCCCATCTATAAATGCCATATCAACCGTTTTTACCTCATTAAGGACTCTTGGTAGTTGATCTTCGAAATTTCCCGATAAAGTTTGGATATTTGTTAGCCCATTTTGTCTAAAACGAGACTGGGCTATTCCGAGTACTGTTTCATCACCCTCAATAGTAAACATCGATATATTAGGATTGTTTTCAGTGAGATACATAGTGCTGATTCCTACTGAAGTCCCTAGTTCAATAATGTTTTCGGGTTTGTAATGATTAACTAGCCTATATAGTAAGCGTCCTAAATGCGAGGGAATGGAGACTGTTTTTGCAATCTTCTTAAGCGAAATTTCTTCACCTCTGTATCCGCTATTAACATTTTCAGCAATAGACTTTCTAATAACGGATAGACCACATCCTTTTAGTTCCCTTCGGTATTCCTCAATTTTGTCAAAGACCTTTTCCTTTTTGTCGGGCTCAATTACCTCTGTGTATAATTTATAAACATAAGGTGAGTGAATTCCATGTCCCCCAGTTGGCTTGCTGTCAAGCCAAAATCTATAATAATTCTTTAACTGCCCAATTACACTTGTCCTCATGTTTCAAAACGTAAATCTTTATATTGCTAATGTACGATTTGACGAGGTGTTAAGTATGATTTATTCTGTTAAAAAAGGTTTAAAATGGGTTATTTTCTCTTAATTATCGGAGTGTTAAAAGTGCTTTCTTGTACGTAGTATATTTATTTATATTTAGATTTGTAAGAATTAAGAATAGAAATATTAGATACCTGTAGGTATTGGATGTCAATTGTGTTTCTCAAAAAAAATGAACGATATACTTCAAACCGATATAAAATTTCTTTCGGGTGTTGGCCCTAAACGTGCAGAACTGCTTCAGAAGGAGTTAGACGTAAGCACTTTTGGGGATTTGCTTTGCTTTTATCCTTATAAGCATATCGATCGTTCAAAAATCTACAGAATTTCGGAGATATCGGAGGATTTGCCATATATTCAGATTGTCGGAAGGATTGTTCGGTTTGATGAATCCGGAGTAGGGCGTAATAAGCGATTAAACGCAATATTCACCGATGGAAGTGGTAGTGTTGAGTTGGTTTGGTTTAAGGGAATTACATGGATGGCAAAGTGGCTCAAGCCAAATGTCGATTATTTAGTTTTTGGGAAAGCCAGTAGATACGGAAGTCGTTTCAGCATTGCTCATCCCGAAATGGAGGAGTACCGCGCTGGACAGGAGAAAATTATGGGAGCATTGCAGCCTACCTATTCAACTACCGAAAAATTAAAAAGCAATAGAATTACTTCTAAGACGATTCTTGCCTTTCAGCAGGTGTTGTTGAGTGCTGTTGTTGGAAAGTTAGAAGAAACCTTGCCCAGTTATATTATTGAGCAGCATAAGTTGATGACGTTGCCAGAGGCAATGCTTAATATTCATTTCCCGAAAACTGTTGCCTTGTTGCGTAACGCGGAGCATCGACTTAAGTTCGAAGAACTCTTTTTTATTCAGTTAGGAATTCTTTTAAGGCAATCGGTTCGATTAACAAAAGTAAACGGGCATGTTTTTAGCAAAGTAGGGGAGATGTTTAATGGCTTTTTCCACGAAAAACTTCCATTTCCTCTTACTGAGGCGCAAAAACGTGTGATTCGCGAAATTCGTAGGGATATGGGAAGTGGCAAACAGATGAACCGGTTACTTCAGGGTGATGTTGGAAGCGGTAAAACTGTGGTTGCATTAATGTCGATGCTTATTGCTGTAGATAATGGCTATCAGGCATGTATAATGGCTCCAACGGAAATCCTAGCAAATCAACATTATGAATCAATCTCCTCTTTGCTCGAAGGTATGCCTGTGACTGTCGGTCTGTTAACCGGAAGTACACGGCGATCGGAGCGAAATAACTTGCATCAGTCGCTCGAGGCGGGAGACTTAAATATTCTCATAGGAACGCATGCACTGTTGGAGGATGTTGTGAAGTTTAAAAATCTGGGTTTTACAGTGATTGATGAGCAGCAGCGATTTGGTGTAATGCAGCGAGCTAAACTGTGGGAGAAGAACGATAATCCTCCTCATATTCTTGTAATGACTGCAACTCCGATTCCCAGAACGTTGGCAATGACTCTTTATGGCGATTTAGAGGTGAGTGTTATCGATGAGTTGCCTCCAGGTCGAAAGCCAGTGAAAACAATGCACTTTACCGATCTTAAACGGAATGTTGTTTTTGGGATGATTCGGGAACAAATAAAGGCTGGTCGTCAGGTGTATGTTGTTTATCCTTTGATTAAGGAATCTGAAAAGTTGGAAAACTTAAAGGATTTGCAGGATGGTTACGAGAGTATTGTGCGTGCATTTCCACCACCAGAGTATGTAACGGTTGTTGTACATGGGCAAATGAAGCCTGAGGATAAAGATTTTTCGATGAATTTATTTGCACAGGGAAAAGCCCAGATAATGGTTGCAACAACAGTGATAGAGGTTGGAGTGAATGTTCCCAATGCTACCGTAATGATTATAGAAAGCGCTGAGAGATTTGGACTTTCTCAGTTACATCAGTTGAGAGGACGTGTGGGACGTGGTGCCGATGAAAGTTACTGTATACTTATGTCGCAGGTGAAATTGACTGCTGAGTCCAGAAAACGGCTCGATACAATGGTTTCAACTAACGATGGATTTGCTATTGCCGAGGTTGATCTTAAACTTCGAGGCCCTGGCGATATTGAGGGTACTATGCAAAGCGGAACTCCTATCGATTTAAAGTTGGCAAGTTTAAGTACCGATAGCCAGTTGTTGCAGTATGTGCGCAATGTTGTCGCAGGTATTCTGAGGGACGATCCATTGTTGTCGAAATCCCAGAATATAAAACTGGCTCAAAGATTGGTAGAAATAAATAGTAGAGTTAAGAATAATTTAAGCAAAATTAGTTGATGAAAATTTTAGGAAAGTTTTTGGTAATCATTTTTATTTTCCTTGGTATGTATTCGGTTGCTTATACCCAGAATGTAAATACTTGTGGTGTTGTAAACAATGCATTTGTGGTTGGCGAAAAAGTTGTATATGAAATGAGTTATACATGGCTTTTTGTTTGGACCGATGTGGGACAGGTTGAATTTACTGTAAGTGCTGATAAACGATTTGGAAAGGATTTACTTCACCTTAAGGCTACTGGTAAAAGCTATACCTTTTATGATTGGTTTTTTAAGGTACGAGACCTTTACGAGTCGTGGGTTGACCCAGTAACACTTTCTCCTTACTATTTTAATCGAGATATATATGAGGGAGGTTTTACAAAGGAGAATGAATATCGATTCAATTGGGATACTAATGAGTTGTTTGTACGTGTACGACGAAAGAAAAAAGCTAATCGCTACGATACCCTAAAAATAGACAAATGTAGTTACGATGTTGTTACTGCTATTTATATTGGCCGGAATCTCGATTTTTCAAATGTGAAACCTGGAAAAGTTTTTCCCGTTGCAGCGATAATGGATGAAACCGTTTACAATGTTGGATATCGCTTTCTTGGACGAGAGGAAAAAGATGTGCCTGGTTTGGGAAAATTACCGTGTTTGAAATTTCAGGTAGATGTTGTTGCTGGTGATATCTTTAAGGGTGATCAGAAAATATATGTTTGGGTAACCGACGATAAGAACAAACTTCCGGTTTTGATTGAATCGCCTATTCGTGTTGGTAGTGTTATGGCAAGAGTAAAATCAGTTTCTGGATTAAAATATCCAACTTTAATTAAATCCAAGTAATTACATGTTGATGATAGCATGATTTTTGTTATCTATGCAGAATTAAATAAAAATAATTATTATGCGAAAAATTTTATCTTTTTTGGTTGTATTGGCATTTTCATCGTTGACTTCATGTATAGATGATAATGATACAAGCATTGTCTTTACTGATTACATTGTGGTGGAAGCTGCTAACCTTCCTGATACTGTAACTGTGAACACCCCTTTAGAAATATCGTTACATGCATATGCCCCAAATCAATGTTGGAGTAATATCCGTTTTGCTAGCGGTGTAAGAAGTGATACAATATGTACTTATGCAGCAGTTGCAACATTTGAAAATCATGGTGAAACTTGTGCTGATGGATTAGTTACTAAGGATACAGTTTATACATTTACACCAACATTGGAAAAAAAATATATATTCCAGTTTGCAGAGTATACTACATTAGTTAGAGATACTGTGGTGGTAATTGCTGCTGAATAATCTTTATTTCAATACTATCAATAGCGTTTTTTAATGATTGATTTAAATATATGATGTATTGACACGAAAATAGAAATAACAAAAAAGGCCACAAATTTTGTGGCCTTTTTATTTAATATCTTTTGATTTACTTAACAATTCCGGTAAATCCCATAAACGCCAGCGCTAGGATTCCTGCTGTTAACAATGCAATAGGAATGCCTTTCATTCCTTTTGGAATATTCGCAAGTTCAAGTTGTTCTCTTATTCCTGCCATTATAACTAGGGCGAGTCCAAAGCCAATTGCTGTAGATGCTCCATAAACAACACCTTCAAGTAGATTGTAATTCTTTTTAATTACAAGAATGGCTACTCCTAATACTGCACAGTTAGTTGTGATGAGCGGTAAGAATATTCCAAGCGCTTGGTAAAGAGATGGGCTAAGCTTCTTAAGCATAATCTCCACCATTTGGACTAGCGCTGCAATTACAAGGATAAAAACAATGGTTTGCATAAATCCAATGCCCAGCGGATTTAAAACATAATGCTGTAGAAGAAATGTAACCATTGTTGCAAGAACAATTACAAAGGTCACAGCACCAGCCATTCCTAGAGATGTTTCTATTTTATTAGAAACACCCAAAAAAGGACAAATTCCTAAGAATTGGGAAAGAACTACGTTGTTAACAAAAATAGCTGCTATAACAATCAATATATATTCCATAATTACCTCCCGCTATTTTTAATTTTATTGAAAATTACAATTAAGTATGCAAGTGCTATAAAAGCACCTGGTGCAAGAATGAATACTAAGATACCATCGCCTTTTATAAACTTATGGTCGAAAATGGAGCCAGCTCCTAATATTTCTCTAACCGATCCAAGCAGAGTTAATGCGAAGGTGAAACCTAGTCCCATGCCAATACCATCGAGTATCGATTCAAAAACATTGTTTTTATTGGCAAATGCTTCAGCTCTACCAAGTACAATACAGTTTACAACAATAAGTGGTATGAATATACCCAACTTTTCATATAGCGATTGTGTATATGCCTGCATCACTAGGTCAACTATAGTTACGAATGTTGCAATAACAACAATGTACGATGGAATGCGAACCTTGTCGGGGATAAAACGCGCCATTAGGGAAATTACAATGTTTGAGCCTAGCAACACAAATGTTGTTGCTAATCCCATTCCCAGCCCGTTCATTGCCGATGAAGTAGTTGCAAGTGTGGGGCACATTCCTAAAACAATCACAAAAATTGGATTTTCCTTTAGGATACCTTTGGTTAAATTATAGAACCTACTCATTTTGCACCTCCTTCCTTAAGTGCTTTGTAAGCACGTTGAACTGCATCGCAGTATGCTCTTGAAGATATTGTTGAAGCTGTGATAGCATCAACATCACCGCCATCTTTTTTTACTATAAGTTTAAAAGTTTCAGGATTTTTACCTTCAAACTGAACCTCGAAGTTCGATTTTTTAGGATCAATTTTATCTCCTAAACCTGGAGTCTCTTTATGTGAAACAACGGCTATTTTATAGATTGAACCATCGGGCTGGAAGCCAACCATTAGTTCAATTAAACCTGCAAATCCATTCTTGGTAAAAGTCTTTACGGCTGTGCCAACCAATTGTCCATCTTTTTTTGCTGGATAGAAAACTAATTCACCGCCGTCGGCTTCTACTTTGTATGATTCATCTAATGGTTGATTGTTAAATTCGGGTACAACAACCTTAATTGCATTGTTAATTTTTGCCATTTGAGCTTTGGCGATAGGATCTTTTGTTGATTGGTAAACTAACCCTAGACCTGTTGACGCAACTAACGTTATTATTAGCAGAGTTAGCGTCATATTCTTGAAACTCGATTCTACTTTAGCCATTTTTCTTCGCCTCCTCTCCAAATCGTTTAGGTTTGATGTATCGGTTAAGTAAGGGTACAAATGCATTCATGATTAGAATTGCAAATGACATTCCTTCGGGATATGCTCCCCAAACCCTGATAATTACTGTTAGCAATCCAATGCCAATTCCAAATATCCACATTCCAACTGGGTTCATTGGGGATGTTACGTAATCGGTAGCCATAAATATTGCTCCAATCATTACACCTCCAGTTAAAAGATGGAATATAGGATCTGCATTTTTTTCGGGGTTGATTAACCAAAGAATTCCAGTAAATACTGCTATTGTTGTGAAGATAGATACTGGGATGTGCCATGTAATTACTTTGTTTATTAGAAGCCACGCAAAGCCTATTAATAGAGCAAATGCCGCAATTTCGCCAAGCGATCCACCCATAAGACCCATGAACATTTGCATATGGGTTGGGATTTTGTCGCCCATCTGTGAGATGGTTTCTCCGTTCTTTAAACCTTCTTTAAGAATTGCTAATGGAGTTGGACCTGTAACTGCATCTAGGTATTGAAGTCTTGATGCAACGGGTAGTGGCCAACTGGTCATTTGAACTGGGAACGAAATCAACATAAATACGCGCCCAACCAATGCAGGATTAAAAGGATTACTTCCTAATCCTCCGAAACTCATTTTTGCAACGCCAATCGCAATTAAACTACCTATAACAACAATGTGCCAAGGCAGATTACTGGGAACGTTGAACGCTAAAAGTAACCCAGTTACTATTGCAGAACCATCGGTGATGGTTGGTTTAACTTTGAGTAAGTATTTTTGAATAAGAAACTCAAAAATGACACATGAGCCTATTGCCAGGAGGGTGACAATGAGTGCCCCAAAGCCAAAGTAATAGAGCGATACCGCAAAGGCTGGCATCAGGGCTAGCACCACATTAAACATTAAGCGGCTTGTCGATTCCCCGCTATGTACGTGTGGTGAAGGTGATACGATAATTTGCTTATCCATTCGAAACTAGTTTATAGCTGGTTAAGTTTGATTGCTAATTTTTTCTTGATCTGATAATCTTGTTCACTTCGGCTTTGCCAAGTCTGATATAGTCGAGCAGTGGTAGGTTTGCAGGGCATTCAAAGCTGCACGATCCGCATTCCATACAGTCGAGCACGTGCTCATGCTCCATGTTCTCGAACATCATTCGTTGACTTAGCCTATTAAGCAGATATGGTTCCAATCCCATTGGGCAAACCGAAACGCATTTTGCGCAACGAATGCAGGCACTGTCGGTTTTGCGTTGCGATTCTTTCGATTGGAATACTATAATGCCCGAAGTTCCTTTTGTAACAGGTACATCGGTTGTTGTTAGCGCTTTTCCCATCATTGGACCGCCATTTACAACCTTGCCGGTGTCTTCGGGTAGTCCGCCAGCCTCTGTAATAAGGTTGGCAATGGGAGTTCCTAAACGAACTATGTAGTTTGCGGTTTTTGGTAGGTTTTTACCGGTAACAGTAACTACGCGTTCGAACAAGGGTTTATTCTTTTGAACTGCTTCGTACACGGCAACAGCAGTTCCTACATTGTGAACAACTGCTCCAATGTCGATTGGCAATCCGCCCGATGGAACTTCTCTGTTTGTAAGCGATTTAATAAGTTGTTTCTCGCCACCTTGAGGGTATTTAACTTTTAGCGCGTGAACTTCAATCCCTTTATATTCGACAGCAATACTTTTTAGGTACTTAATTGCATCGGGTTTGTTGTTTTCGATACCAATTAAAGCCTTATTAACATTGAGGGCTTGCATTAGAATTTTAACACCCATCATCAACTCATGGCCTTTTTCGAGCATCAGTCTATGATCCGAAGTTAGGTATGGCTCGCACTCTACACCATTGATAATAAGAACTTCGGCTTTTTTGCCTGCTGGAACCGATAGTTTAACATGCGATGGAAATGTTGCTCCACCTAAACCTACAATTCCTGCTTCGTTTATTCGCTTAATGATGTCTTGAGGACTAAGCTGAATATCTTTTTTGAGTTCAGGAGAGCGATCGATGCTGGGCTCCCACTCATCACCTTCAACTGCTATTGTAATTGCTTGGCGTTTGTAGCCCGAACTGTCAAGAACTGCATCTATGGACTCAACTGTACCCGATACCGAGGAGTGTATGTTAGCTGATACAAATCCTGCGCTTTGCGCAATAACTTGCCCAACTTTTACTTTATCGCCCTTGGCAACAAGAACTGTGGCTGGTGCCCCAATATGCTGCGATACAGGTATGCTCACTTTTTGTGGCAATGGCAATATCTCGATTGATTTATTTGCCGATATTTTATTTTCTGGAGGGTGAACTCCACCTTTTGAGAATGTTTTTAACATATTCGTTTAGGTTGAATAGTTGCTACTCTGTTTTGTCTGCTTGAACTTCGGCCTCAACCTTTGGTTTGCGAGGAGGAAAGTTGATTTCCAGAATTGCACCTGTAGGGCATTCTTCAACGCACTTTCTGCAAAGCTTACACTTGTTGTAGTCGATGTAGGCGAGATTGTTTTCTAGCGTAATAGCCTCGTGAGGACATGTTTTTACGCATTTTCCACAGCCAATACATGCAACCGTACATGCTTTGCGCGCAACTCCGCCTTTATCCTTGTTGATACACGAAACAAAAATGCGTTTTCCTTTTGGGCCTTTCTTGCGAAGTTCAATAATGAACTTTGGACAAGCTTTTACACAAGCACCGCAGGCTGTACATTTTTCTTCGTCCACAACTGGAAGTAGGGTTGTGGGGTCGATGTAGATTGCATCGAACTTACAAACTGCCACGCAATCGCCTAATCCTAAACAGCCATACTGGCAGCCAGTATCGCCGCTGTAAAGCGAAGTTGCAATTTTACACGATGATGCTCCATCGTATTTCACAATGCGTTTGCGGTTTTCGGGGTTTCCAGAACAGCGAACAACAGCAACTTGTGGGTCTTTAGCCTCTACGGTTTTTCCCATAACTGCAGCCGCAGCGTTCATGGTGTTGTTTCCTCCTACCGGACAAAACATTGTGGTAATGTCTTCTGCTTTAACAAAAGCATCGGCGAATCCTCTACAACCAGGAAATCCACATCCTCCACAGTTTGCTCCCGGAAGAACTGCTTCAACTTCATCGATTCTAGGATCCTCGAAGACTTTAAACTTTTGCGCAACCAGATAAAGTATTACTGCTAATACAATTCCTAGTGCACTTAGCATTATTACTGAAAATAAAAGAACAGAACTCATATAGGTTGGTTTTTATGAGAGTTTTTCAATATCAAAATTAAACTGCTTTGCAATGGCATTCTTAAATAGGTAAAGAACTAAGTAGTATGGAATAAGCATCAGTAATGAGAGTAATCCCGCCTTAACTTCGCTCAGTCCCAATGCGCTGAATGAGAATAGTGCTACAATAATTACTATCAATGGAAGGATATATCCTAAGAATAGTGCTTTAAAACCTAGCGATTCCTTAAGTAATACTTTTACTGTTTCTCCAACCAGAAAATTGTGGTTTGGCTTAGTTATGACAACTATCTTTTCGGTGGAATCGGATGCAGTGCAGGCACCTTTTGCATGGCAACTTGCGCATGCCGACTGACTAACAATAACCACTCGCACATCGTTGGGGGTTATTGCATCAACACGACCTAAATGCTCAATTATATGTGGTTTTGATGACATTTTTGCCCGATTATTTAATCGACTACAAAATTAAATTTCTTTGGCTATCGTTGTGTAAAATGTTATACAATTGGTTAATTTATAATAAGTCCAAATAATGAAATTTTGAGTTAAAATGCTTAATTATACTATCCATAAATATTCCGATTTCAATCGATTGCATTGATTCAGAGGCAAAATGTGGGTTAATTTTATGTTAAGTTTTGTGCTGGTTTTATATTTACACAATTGGCTAACACTAAATAATCAATGACCCATCGTTTTTACTTAGTTTTGATATTGATATTTGCATTTCACTTTCAGTATGAGGTGTATTCTCAAACTTTGTTTCCTGAATATAAGCCTGTTTATATAGATACAGAGATTCCTAGAATTGATATCATTATTGCCAACACCGATTTACAGGCAATTTATCAGTCGGGAAACGAGGAGAGTAATGTTGAGTATTCGGCAACCTTTGTGTTTAACTCCTCAGAACTTACAGATACTATATATAATGTTGGTATTAGGCTAAGGGGGAATACCTCGAGATATTCGCAGAAAAAATCGTTTAAGGTATCGTTCAATACATATGTTGCTGGTCAAAAATTTCAGGGTTTAGAGAAACTAAACCTGAATGGCGAGCATAACGATCCCTCTATAGTGCGCTCTAAGTTGTGTTGGGATATGCTTAACAGCATTGGCGTGCCAGCATCGCGGGCAAATCATGTAAGGCTATATATTAACAATCAGTATTATGGATTGTATATTAGTGTTGAGCATATTGACGATCAGTTTGTAAAGTTGCATTTTGGAAATAACAACGGTAACCTATATAAATGTCTCTATCCTGCCGATTTAACCTATCGAGGAACAAATCCGGATAGTTACAAGTTTACTGAAAATGGATATCGGGTGTACGATTTAAAAAACAACTTAGAGGCCGATGATTACTCCGATATTGCAAAGTTAATTCAGATTATTAACCAAACTTCGACCAGCGACTTGCCCGCAAAGTTAGAGCCGGTTTTTAATGTGAATTCATTTCTTAAATACCTTGCTGTGGAAGCATTGGTGGGTCATTGGGATGGATACTCGTATAATAAGAACAACTTCTATCTATATAAAAATACATTGACGGGCAAATTCGAATTTATTCCTTACGATATTGATAATACTTTTGGAATTGATTGGTTTGGTATAGATTGGGCAACAAGGAATGTTTTGTCGTGGGTGAGTAACGAGGATCGACCTTTAAATAAAAAGATTCTTAGTGTTGATGTTTATAAACGCAGGTACCAATTTTACCTAAAGCAATTGCTGAAGAATCAGTTTAATACATCAACTTTAACCGCCAAGGCGAATGCGATTCATTATCGAATTAGGCAATATGCAAGTATCGATCCTTACAGATCGCTGGACTATGGTTGGAGTTTTTCAGATTTCGATAATTCTTACACACAGGCGTTGGGCGCACATGTTAAGTATGGATTAATTCCTTATATCGAAAAACGGAGTAAGTATGCATTGTCTCAAATTTCGGCGTCGAATGTTCCTCCTGTTATTTCAAATGTTTACCATAAGGCATATTCTTACAAGATACCGATTAAAATTGCAGCAACGGTTGATGATGAGGCAACTCCCAGCAGTGTTGTGTTAACGTACTGGCTTGATGATGATATGCCGCAGAGGGTTGATATGAAGTTTGATGGAAAATTATTCTATATTGCTCAGATTAAACCTACTGGTAAAGTTTTTTCAAGGTTGAGTTATTACATTACGGCAACAGATGCAAGTAATCTTAAGACTAGGGAGCCCTTATATGGCAACTATAGCATAAGTTTATCTGCTAACTCAAATCTTTCGTTGTGCATAAACGAGGTGATGACTTCGAACTCTCACACCTTTGCCGATGAGTATGGCGATTATTCCGACTGGATTGAACTTTACAACTATGGGCGAAGTCCTATTTCGCTAGGTGATATAAATATTACCGATAATTTAGAAAAGCAAGGGAAGTGGCAACTTCCAAATTTAGTGATATATCCCGGGGAGTTTCTGTTATTTTGGGCCGACGATAGTACATCAAAAGGTAGCATGCACTTACCTTTTAAGTTGAATAGCGAGGGAGAGGATATTGGCTTGTTCACATCTAAGGAGTTAGGGTATAAATATATCGATGGCTATAGTATTTCTGCAATTCTGAAGAATCATTCCTTAGGTTATTATCCAAATTCCGAAGGATTACCTTTGGAGTTAAAAACTCCAACACCAGGTTTTTCGAATGTAAAAACAGATGAATCGCATAGGACTATATTGCCTGAAATTAGCGTTTACCCAAATCCTTTTTCAACAACATTGAATATTGAGTTTAGTTTTGCTCCAAGTTCAGATTACACGGTTTCGATTTATTCGGTTGCAGGAGTTTTGGTTGCCCAAAAAAAAGTTGATGTGGAGAATGCTAATTCATCTTTTGTTTGGGATATAACCAATACATCAATTCCAACTGGAATCTATTTTGTTTCGGTTATTGTACACGAGAAGAATCCTGTTGTCTTGAAATCAAAGAGAGTAATGTATTTATCGACTAGTAAGCAATGAGAAGATTCCGGTATAGCATAGTTGTTTTGTTAGTTCTGTTGGCGTTCTCTTATGTTGGAGAATCGCAAACCAAACGAGGTTTGTGGATGGGTGTTGATTTAAGTAAGCCATTGACAAAATCGCTCAGTGTTAATATATCGCCGGAGTTGCGCTGTGAGAATTCTCCATTTCGAATGCAGGATTTTATACTTGAGGCAAGCTTTCGTTTAAAGTTGATTTCGTGGGTGCAATTCGAGGGCGGCTACCGCTATTCTCGTTTCTACGAGAAGGATTTTGACGATCGATTCAATGATTCGCGATATTTTGCAGGGATTCGATCTAAAATCGATTTTGGCCGTTTTTCGTTAGTTAATCGGGGCCATAATCAGCGAAGTTTAATATACTGGTATGAGGATGGATATAGTGTAGAGGTTATGGATAATTTGCGGAACAGAGTGCATTTGAACTATAATATTCCACGCACTAAGTTAGAGCCATTTATACAAGGCGAACTTTACTACGATATTTCTTCTGGAAAACAATCAGAGTTTAATAGGATTCGGTTACGAGCAGGTGCATCATATCCATTAAATAAAAGAGGTCAAGTAGAGGTATTCTGGCAGTATCAGGAAAAATTGAATGCAAACAATCTTGAGGATTCCTATGTGCTGGGAGTTTTCTATTCCTACAAGTTTAAACGATCGAAGCAATCAGAGATGAATGATAATGATTCATTAGAGGCTGATGGGCAATAGCCACATGTTCTTTTTTTTGATCTTGATATCAATCAATTTCTTAATGTCGTAAACCATTGACTTATTCTTAATGTCAATTCTAATTTATGTCCTTGCGCGTAAACCCTTGCTTCGGATAGTTATTTTTTGATAGTAGTGTTAATATCGTTTATACAATAACTCGCATTTATCTTTAATTTTAAAGTTTCATTCATCTATTGCCTTTGGTTATTTTGTATAGGCGTACCCCGCAATTTTTCACATTAGGAGTGTGTTAATGGCTCCTTCTTGATTCTCGGTTGTCATAACTTTTGGTTCATCAGTAAAAATACTAATGTCCATATAAATGTTTAATCGATTTCTTTTCCACAATGTGGACATCTTTTGGGTTGCTGTTTTTTCTTGTTAATTTTTTCAAGAAAACCTGCGCTTACTAATCCTGTTGGCAGGGCAACTAATCCAATGCCAAGTATGGCTATAAAGCCACTGATAATTTTTCCAAGAGCGGTTATTGGATAAACATCGCCGTAACCTACAGTGGTTAGCGTGGCAATTGCCCACCAGAAACATTCAAAAACGTTGGAGAATTTATCTGGTTGTACATCTCCTTCGACATAGTACATTAAAAACGATGCTATTAGTAAGATCATGAAGGTGAGGAAGACGGTTATTGTTAGTTCTGTTTTCTTCTCTCTGAAAACATCCCAGATTAAGTTAAGTGAACTGTTGTATCTATTTAGTTTTAATAACCTTAAAAAGCGCATTACTCTTAGAATTCTGATAAATCGCAAATCGAGTTTTATGATAAAAGGTAAATAAAAAGGGATTATCGCAATAAGGTCGATTAGCCCATAGCCTGATAAAACGAATTTCAATGCAGATTTTAGTCTACTATTCGAGGGGTGTGTTAAATCCGAAACGTAGATTCTAACCAGATATTCAAAGGTGAAAATTATTACAGAAAACAATTCAAATACTCTAAAGTAAGTGTTGTAATGCGTTTGGATGATCTTCACGGTTTCAAACACAATTGCAATTACATTTAGCATGATTAGAATCATTATCGAATAGTCGAACCAAAGGTTTATCTTAGATCCATTCTTCCCTTTTTCTATCAAGAGGTATAGTTTTGTTTTTAACATTGTTGGAAATTTTACGTAGTGTAAATGTATAAAACGAGATGGGCAATTGCAATTGTAAAATTCAACGATGAAGGCATTGATTTCAGGATTGTTTTCGTTAAAAAAAAGAATGGACACCCAGTTCAATGTTAACGGTTACTGTTCATATGCAAAATTCTTTCATTTGACCAGTTCTATTTACTTCAGCATCGGTTAATGTGAAATCGGAAGATAAGGAATAAAACAAATGCATGTACACCCATCTGAGAGGATTTATTTCACCTGTAACTGAAATTTCATTGTGGTTTAAAGTATAATCTATGCCCTAGATTGCTACACATCCTGACTCTACTTTGTCTGTATTATCATCTTCTTTATTTTCAGAGTACAGTGAGAAGAGGAGAGGGATTGCAATATAAAATCAGGGTTTTGCAGTTGTTTTTATGTTTAAGAAATTGTACTAGAATTTTATATTTGAAATTATTAAAGCATAAAACTTTTAATTTGCTTTTAGTTAGAGCCCTTCTGTTCTAAAGTTGTTCTGACATTGCAGCATTTGTTATTATTTATCGTCATTTACAAAAGTCTATTATTCATGTTGTTTAATGCTGTGTCTAACTATTTAAAAATAAATAGATATGAACTATTTGAGAGTCTTGCTTAGGGTGCTAATTTCAATGTTGATTTTGTTGTTAATAGTTGGTGTGTTAACTTTAAAATCACAGACCAAATCAACTGGCGGAGTTTTTGTTTTAGGTGGAATTCACCAATCACACGAAAAAGCAAAGGTATATACGTATGAAAGAATGGGCGAGATATACAAAGAGCTAAAACCCGATATTCTTTTGGTAGAAACATTGTCAAAGTCTGCGTCCGATAAAAGTTTTAAAGGGACTCCTTACGACTTTGTTAAGTTTATGATTCCATTAGCATTGAAAGATTCTATTCCTATTTACGGAATTGATTGGTGGGATAAGGAAAAGGGTGAGAAGTGGAGGACGCTACAGAAAGATTTGTTCCGAGATTCCGCTTTTATTGCTGAGGTTAAACTGTTTGGTGCTATGTTTGCGATGTTGAACGGTTATTTTATTGAAAAGGACTTTGCTGAAATTAATTCCGAGTATATAACCGAAATTTGGAAGGCAAAAAGCGAGTTTAAGTATAGTGTAATGCGTCAAAATTTGTCTTATAGTTTTATTGCCGATTATGAGAAGGAACGAAACGATAGTATTGTGGCTAATATCATTGATATTGTTAGACGTTATTCTGGCAAGAAAATACTTGTTGCAATTGGCATAGATCATAAATATTACATTGAAGATAAACTTCGAGAGTTAAACATTAAAGTATACCGAACTGATGAAATCGAGGAATTCAAAAAACTTTAATAGAGATGTGATGCTATTGAGTCTTTTATAGTTTTACATTACAAAAGAAGTTTGTGAAGAAGGCTCTGTAAGTAGGTTTTATAGTATCTGCTTAAATTAATAGAAATAATGAAATACTATGTTTGTTCAGTTACGATAAGTTGTGCTCTACCCGTAATCAGAAATACTAAATAAAATGACAAATGTGTTTGTAATAATAATTGCATCTTTCTTTTTGTCTGTTCATGTTTATCTCCCAATTAATACGAGAGATAGAAACGATATTTCTGGGATTCATCTCACCGAAATTGGCCAGTTTGGGTTGATGCGTAAAGCCCGCCCCAATGTGCCAAAGCATTACCATACAGGTGTTGATATTATGCGGCCAAATAGTAATTATACTTCCGAGCCAATTTACCCAATTGCAAGTGGTGTTATAATTAGCAAGCGTACCGATGGGCCTTACGCAAATTTGATTATTGTGCATACTATTAATGGTAGAAAAATTTGGTCGTTGTACGAGCATATTGCAGGAATTAAGGTAGGCGTGGACGATAGTGTTAGTCCAAATATCCCAATTGCTCGATTTATGAGCAAAGAAGAGTTGAATAGATATGGTTGGCAGTTCAACCATTTTCATCTTGAGGTACTAAAGGTGAAACCTCTTCGAATAAAACCTACTGCTAATAATCTTGAACGTTTCTACAATTCCTACTCGCTGATTTGCTTCACTCGTGAGTATTTAGATAAGTATTATTATGACCCGTTGTTTTTTTTCAGGGCCAATTTTAAATAGATTACTCAGTGTCCCCACTAAAAAATATCAACCAGTGGAAAACGATTTAGTTTGTAATTGTTTACATTTAAGAAAAAAACTTTACTTACATTACATCCGGAAGTGATAATTATAAAATACATGAAAATTAAAAAAATAAACGCCCATTCTGGAAAAGATACTTAGAATAATCCGATGATATTGTTCCATTATGAGGAACTGTTATTGGAACTCTAAAGAGTGAGTATATGAATAATCTATTATTAATTAATATTATAAAAAAACTTATGTAAATGAAAACAAAATTAACAATTTTAATGCTACTTATGCTAAACACACATGTTTGGGCTCAAAATAGATCGGATGTTTTAACCAAACAACGCAATTTGCAAAGTCTATGGGATTTTAAGGAAACAAAAGCTGGCGGAATGTTAGATGTTAAGCATTATAAACTTGATTTAAAGGTTGATCCATCTGTATATGGAATTTCCGGGACTGTTACTACAACTTTTGAAATGAAAAACTCTGGAAATAAAATTACTTTCGATTTGCTTAACAATATGGTTGTTGATAGTGTAAAATTCAACAATCAATTGGTCTCGTTTGCTCATTTAGACGATGAGATTGAAATCACATTACCAGTAACCCTTAATGCCAAAGATTTATCTAGTATTTCTATTTCTTATCATGGTGCACCAATGAGTTTTGGATTTGGTGCTTTCGAGCAAACAACCCATAATGGGATTCCTATCATATGGACATTAAGTGAACCATATGGGGCGTTCACATGGTGGCCATGTAAACAGTCGTTATTCGATAAAGCCGACAGCATTGATGTTATTGTAAATACTTTAACAGGCAACAAGGTTGCTTCGAATGGTGTTCTAGTATCAACTGAAAATACGGAAATGGGAGTAGCGTATCATTGGAAACATAAACATCCCATAGCAACCTACCTTGTTGCTTTTGCTGTTACAAACTATCAAGAATTACGTACCGAGGTGCCGGTTGAAGGTCAGAGTCCAATTCAAATAATTGACTATTGCTATCCCGAGGATAATAGTCAATGGGTTACTAATCAGCAAAATGTTGTAAATGCTATGAAAGTATACAATGATATTTTTATAACCTATCCTTTTGCCGATGAGAAATATGGACATGCTCAGTTTGGCTGGGGCGGGGGAATGGAGCATCAGACTATGAGTTTTATGTACGATAATAGTGAAGTGCTTGTTATACATGAACTTGCTCATCAGTGGTTTGGTGACTATATTACGTGTGGTAGTTGGGCAGATATTTGGATTAATGAGGGTTTTGCAACGTATTGTGAAGGACTTTATCTTGAATACACTTACGGAGAAAAAGAATTTAAAAATTGGAGAACTAATGAAATTATTCAAATCACTTCTCAACCTGGAGGTTCTGTATACTGCACTGATACTGCAAGTGTAAATGCAATTTTTAATGGACGATTGTCATACGCCAAAGGAGGCGAGGTGTTGCACATGTTGCGGAAACAGATTGGTGACGAAGCATTTTTCAAAGGAATCAGAAATTATTTGAATGATCCGGCACTTGCCAATGGCTTTGCAAAAACTCAAGATTTTGAGGCTCATATAGAGTTAGTGGCCGATTCATCTTTAACCGAATTTTTTAACGATTGGATATATGGACAGGGGTTTCCTAAATACAAAATTACATGGCAAGATGCTGATGAAACAGTTTGGGTGCGTATTGAGCAAACACAATCGAATGCTTCGGTTTCGTTTTTCGAAATGAAAATTCCCATTCGGTTTAGCAATGCTACACAGGATACAATTGTATGGTTTCATAATACACAAAATAACCAGTTGCTTAGTGCGAATATAGGTTTTAATGCAACTCAGGCTGTATTTGATCCCAACAAGGAGATTACATCTAATAGTAACACTTTGACAAAAGGGCAGTTGCTTTCAGTTGATGAAAAGTTTTCTAGTTTAATTTCTGTTTCCCCAAACCCATCATTGAATGGAACCGTTGTAATTAATGCTGAGAATGAAATTAAAGAAATTGATGTATTTACCATTCTTGGAAACAGTGTACTTTCAATACATAGTCCAGGTAGAAGATCTGAATTTAATTTAACAAAAGGAGTTTATGTTGTTAAAGTTGATCTAATTGATGACCGTTATAGAATAGTAAAAGTAATTGTTAAGTAAATTTTATTAACTCATCACAATAGATGTAATCTAATATTATTGTCTTTGTTGTAATTTTAAAAAGTAGTTTTGCTGTATAATTAGACTACTGTTAATGTTTAGTGCGAAGTTATTCTTGTTGGGTTTATTTTTAGGTCGTGTGTCGGAATGTATTAAGTCCTAATAACAATTTAATGAGAAGTAAGAGTCTAAAGATACCTTTAACCAGTATCGAAAAAGAACGCTTAAAACAAAATAAAGTAAAAGTATCTGATATTGCCAATTTTGCAGTTGATGAACTTGCGGTTTTACTTGGAGTTTCGTTTGAACGTGCTAGAGAAATATATGCTTACGTTGAGTTTCAGAGTATTCCATCGGTCGGCGTTAGATTTGCTGAGGATTTGATTTCATTGGGTTATTATTCTATAGCAGAGTTAAAGGGAAAGGATGGCGCTTTGTTAACCGATGAATTTGAACTACAGAAGGGATCCTGGATTGATCCTTGTGTTGAGGATCAATTCCGGTTGGTGGTTTACTATGCCAATACGCAGGATGCTAGTAAACAGTGGTGGAACTTTACCGAGGAACGCAAGAAATATCGTCTTGAAAATGGTTATCCACCAACTCGACCCAAGAAGGCTTGGCACGAAACATTACAAAAAAAGTTGGAGTAATAGCGCTCCAACTTTTTAAACAATAATTATAAAATCTATGACTTGGCGTCACATTGAGTAGTTTCCTACTCAATATTTTTAAATACAAAGTTTAATTATTTCTGCATAAATGGATATTTATAATCTGTTGCAGGTACTAGAGTTTCTTTAATCGTACGAGCACTTGTCCAACGGATTAAATTCAAATGGCTCCCTGCTTTATCATTTGTTCCCGATGCCCGAGCTCCACCGAATGGCTGCTGACCAACAACCGCACCCGTTGGCTTGTCGTTGATATAAAAATTACCTGCGGCATAACGCAATTTTTCCATTGCCATATCGATAGCATTACGGTCGGTTGCAAAAACGGCACCAGTTAGAGCGTATGGCGATGTCTGATCGCAAAGTTCTAGGGTCTTTTCGTATTCGTTATCGTTATATACATAAATAGTAAGAACTGGACCAAAAATCTCCTCTTCCATTGTTAAGAAATGAGGATTAGTGGTAAGAATAACGGTTGGCTCTACAAAGTATCCTACAGTTTTGTCACCATTGCCGCCAAATACTATTTCGGCATCCTTGGCCTCTTTCGCTTTTTGGATGTAGCCCATGATATTGTCGAATGATGCTTCATCGATAACAGCATTTACGAAATTTGTAAAATCAGTAGCATCTCCCATTTTTATTTCACCAAGCATTTTGCCCATGGCTGTTTTTAGTTCAGGCCACATCGATTTTGGGATATATGCACGCGATGCTGCTGAACATTTTTGACCTTGATATTCAAATGCTCCACGAACCATTGCAACTGCAACCTCGTCTAAATGTGCACTTGGGTGAACTATAATGAAATCTTTGCCACCCGTTTCGCCAACTAATTTAGGGTATGAACGATATGTTCCAAGGTTTTCTGCAATTTGTTTCCAAAAATGGTTGAACGTTCCTGTTGAGCCTGTAAAGTGAATGCCTGCAAGCATCGGATGTTTGAATACTTCTTTGCCAATAACAGAACCCTTGCTTGGAACAAAGTTGATAACACCATCGGGAACCCCAGCTTCCTTGTAAATCTTCATCAAGATGTAGTTTGATAGGAGTGATGTCGTGGCTGGTTTCCAAACAACAGTGTTTCCCATCAAAACTGGCGACATGTTTAGGTTCGATGCAATTGCGGTAAAGTTGAAGGGAGAAACAGTGAATACAAAACCTTCCAATGGGCGATACTCTGTGCGGTTTAGGTGAGCGTTTTCTGAAATAGGTTGCTCGTTGTAGATTTGACTTACAAAGTAAGCGTTGAAACGCAAGAAGTCAATAACCTCGCAGGCCGAATCAATCTCTGCTTGATATGCATTCTTGCTTTGACCAAGCATTGTGGCAGCATTAATTAATGCACGATATTTCTTTGAAATTAGTTCTGCAATTTTTAATGTAACTGAAACCCTATCGATCCACGATGTTTGCTCCCATTTATGACGAGCAGCCAATGCTGCTTCAATGGCCATGTTAACTTCCTTTTCGCTAGCTATGTGGTAGGTTGCAATTACCTTGGAATGATTATGAGGCATTACAACATTGGCTGTAACTCCTGTTTTAACTTCTTTACCTCCAATAATTAATGGAATTTCTATTGGGTTGTTGGCAAGATTCTCTAATTCTTTTTCAAGTCTAATTCTTTCTTGAGAGTTAGGCCTATACTCAAGAATTAGCTCATTTTTGGGACATTCAAAATTGAAAATTGCGTTATTCATATTCTTACTTAGTTATGAGTTAAATCGATATGCAAATAAATGCATAACGATTTTTAATTGTTATGATTTTTGTCAATTCTGTTGATTATTTATTGTGTTAAACAACATTTAATTAACATAGAACATGCTGAATTGTTCATTTTTATTGAGGATAGCAATGCACTCGGTTTATTTGTTAGTGGGTATTATGATTGTGAATTTTCTGATTAAAATCATTTGCCTTAAGCTGTTATTAAACTTAACTTTGTGGATACAAGAATTGCTTAAATGGTTTTTGCATAATAATCTTTCATTTTGCATTGTATGGCTGGTCCTAAAGGTTCTAAATATTACAATATATATCTCGATTTTTCAGTTTTTTTGAAACATCGTGAGGATGGAAATCCTGTATTGACAGCGGAGCACTTTGAACTATTGATGAATATAGGGGAGTTGGGTTCGTTGGTGGCAACCGCTGAAAAAATGAAGATTAGTTACCGAAAGGCTTGGGGGTTACTTCATCAATCTGAGCAAACATTGGGATTCCCTTTGCTCGAAAAACATCGTGGCGGACGCGATGGTGGTAATACTTTTCTTACCCTTGAAGGTAAAAACTTGGTTGAATCATATAAGGAGTTAAAGGCTGAGTTCGATGCATCAATTAAAGTCATTGTGAAGAATTTTTTTCATAGAATTAACGAGCAGTAGAGAGTGATGAGGTTTCTGGTTGGAATAGACGATACTGATAATCTTGAGAGCAGAGGTACTGGCTTTGTTGGAAGGACAATGGCTGAACAGATTGTTGCCAATGGACTTGGAACAACAGGCGCAATTTCGCGTCACCAGTTGCTTTTTGATCCTCGTGTACCATATACATCGCATAATTCATCGCTTTGCATTGAGGTTGAGACTAATGATAAAGATGAACTACTCAACTTTATGATTAAGTACTTGCTTAAAGCCTGTGCCATTGGTTCCGATTGTGGTTTATGTATGATTGATGCCGACAATATTCCAAGTTCAGTAATTGATTGGGGCAAAACTGCCAAGCAAGATTTGGTCCGGCAGATTGATGGCTTGAATTTAGCAAAACGAGAAAATATCACCCTAATTGGTCTTACAGGAAATCACGATGGAGTTATTGGTTCAATGGCTGCTATTGGGTTACGAGCATCGGGTAACGATGGTAGGTTTGTGGCTCTTAAGGGAACCGATGTTCGAACAATTACAGGTGTTAAAACTTTGGCCGAACTGAAAGCCCTTGTTGAAATAGATCGGGCAATAACTTTGAATGGTGAAATTGTTGACAATTCATCATCAATTCTCATGGAGGGTTGGCTGCGGCCAGTTCACCAAGAGGGTCTAATTACGTTGATTGTGAGTAAAATTGATAAAAATAATGGTTATGGTTACAAACTTGCAGACAAAGAGTGCATCAAGAGCATTTCCAATTAGTTTTTCGACCACTGCGCAAATACTACTTTTGCTTATAGTTGGTTTTGTGGCAACTTGGCTACACTATAAGTTTAGAATTCCATTGCGAATGCCCGGTAGGCATGGTTTGGAGTTTATGCTTCTGGTTATGGGTGCAAGGTACTTATCTAGCTTGCGTTTGGCAACATCAATTACAATAGCAGGTTCAATTTTAACAACCCTTATCCCAGGATTTGGATTTACCGATCCAATTATGCCGTACATATACGTAGGAATGGGGGCTTTTATTGATTTTGCTTGGTACAGTTGGCGTAAACAATTAGTTTGGATTCCAGTTATTGCATTATTAGGCGGATTAACCTACACTCTAATTCCACTTGTCAGAATTGTATTTTCTTCGTTAACTGGCTATTTTTACGGTAGTTTGGCAACTGGATTTATGCTTCCAATTTTTACTCACTTCATTTTTGGTTTTATTGGAGCATTGGCTGGAGTTGGGGCTGCCTCAGGGTTGAAAAGGTTAAAGAAGTAGAATAATTAGGGCTAAAAATGGCCCTTTTATATTAATATCGATATGAAAAATATTTCGATTCGTGTTTGGTTTATGCTTGTGGTGGTTGTTGTGATATCAATTTCCTGCAAGAAATCAGATAAAAATATTGATGCCCCTTTTATTGAGTTGGTTAGTGGCGAAAATCTTATAACCGATGATACATCGGCTTCAGTTGCCGAAATGCTGAAATTTAAGGTGCATTGTAACTGGAATGGCGATAATACTCTAACCAACTTTATTGTTGCCAGCAACGATAAGCGCGTGGTTGATGAGGGTATGAACGTTAAGGAGTTTGAACGCGAGGTAACCTTTGCCAAGGGAACCGATGATGTTGAGTTGATTATTTTCACCATTCGCGATATTAAGGGCGGTTCATCCAGCGTTTCGCTTACTGTAAACAAGGATGATGGAACTATTGGTGGTGAGTTGGTTCGCTTTAACAGTATTGAACTTGATGCGCAAAGCGTTGAAAATGGCAAAAGTTTTCTGTCGTTAACCAATGGCGTTTCTTACACAATGCAGGATGCAAATGGAATACCGGGTGATATTCATATGCTTTACTTTTACGATCCAGCAGGCGATTACAACACAATTGCATCGCCCGGTGCTAATCTTGCTAATATTTATGATTTGTCGAGTTGGACAATACACAATACTGCACGTTTCTATCCTGTAACAATGACTCAGGAACAGTTCGATGCAATATCTGAACCATCATATGTTGTAAGCCTTTATTCCGAGGCAGATGGAAAACGCAAGGCCAAGAATTTAAAGGCTGGCGATACTTACTCGTTCAAAGTGGAAAGCAATGGAAAGTACGGCGTTTTCAGGGTTGTAGAGGTAACAGGTCAGGAGACAGGCACGGTTGTTTTTTTCTGTAGTGATGCAGAAGTAGTTTTTTTCTGATGAAATTGACATTAGTAAAATCGATATTTACCTTTATTCTTGCTCTTTCTGTAGAATTTGGGTTTGCCCAGCATTGCGTGAAGGGGCGTATTGTTGATTTTGAAACTCAACGAGGATTGCAGGGTGTTGCGGTGCTTATTAAAGGAACGAATCACGGAACAATAACCGATTCGTTGGGCACTTTCAGTATTTGTGGTCAAAGCAATATCGGTACTTTAGTATTTAGCCATTTAGGTTATTTGCCGGTAGAGTTTAAGATATATGATTACGAAGAGAGCCTTAGGGTGGAGTTAAAACGCTCCTCAATTCAAATTGAGCAGGTGGTTGTTACTGCTACACTTAACCCTCAGCCAAAGTGGGAAGTTCCTGCAATGATAACCGCTATCGATAGTGTAAGTGTCAATGGTTCACCTAGCACCAATGTCGATAATCTTTTAAAAACGGTTCCCGGACTATTTGTGGATAGATCGAATGGTGTTTACTCCAAGAATGCATCGGTTACAATGCGCGGGTTAGATGGCTCGAACCGGGTGCTAATCCTTTACGACGGTGCACCTCTAAACAAAACATCCTACGGATTTATAAACTGGAGTTTGATTTCGCCCGATTTGGTTGATCAAATCGAGGTGGTTCACGGTCCGTCTTCGGCATTGTTTGGGAATAATGCAATGGCAGGTGTTGTCAATATCCGAACTAAAAATCCAACTGATTCACCATTTTACGGAACTGCAACTGTAGAGGCTGGAGGCTTTGGGCTTTACGGTGCAAGGGTTACCTTGGGCGGAACGATTCCTGTGCTCAAAAAAGGCATCAATGTAATGACCTATGGGTTCTGGCGCGAGGGCGATGGTTATATTGCAGAACCCATTGCCATTCGCGATTCCACCAATGTGCCATTATACCTAAGGGAGAAAGGGGCAACGTTTAAATTGTTTATTCCGGTAACGGATAGTTCCTCGTTTTTTGTGGGCGGTAATTTTTATGAGGATAAGCGTGGTGCTGGTCGTGCGGTGTATATGAGCGATGGGAGTTACGATGCTTATACCACGCAGCGTATCCGTTTTGGTTACAATGGAAATGTAGGTAAATATCTTGTCGATATTTATGGATTTGCTCAGCACGAGGTTTATAATCGACAAAACGAAAACCTAAATACAAGCGATGAGTATAAACTTTTCCACACAAACCAAGTGTCGGGCGATTTGGGGTTGTGGGCGAATGCATCGAGAAAGGTTTTTGCAAACAATAACTTCACCTTTGGTCTTGATCTAAAGCACGGTTGGATGGATGCCGAGGACATTTACCGCACATCTACCGATTACATTGAACGCGATGGCAAGGTGACTTTTGCCGCTGCCTTTATTCAGGATGAGCATAGTTTATTCAATGGTCAATTGAAGATATTGGCTGGTTTGCGATTCGATTATGCAACTTTCTTTGATGGTTACTTAAACGTTGTTGATCCAACTAAAAATACTGGTTTTGCTAACGATACTGTTGCTAATTTTTCATCAAATTCGTGGAATTCTATCAACCCAAAACTCGGTTTACGCTATATGCCTTTTGAATGGATAAGTATATATGGCTCAGTTTCATCGGGTTTTATGCCAGCAAAGCTTGACGATTTGTGCTCGTCGCGAAAAATCACAAAAGGATTTAAATTGGCAAATCCGAAGTTGAAGCCTGAGCATTTGCTAACCTATGAGGTTGGTGGAGGAATTAAGTTCAATAATATGGTTAGGCTCGATATTGCTGCGTTTTACTCAAAGGGTTCCGATTTTCAGTACTTTGTTTCTACAGGCGATTCTATCGATACTGGTGGTGCAGATCTTAAGCCAATTGTGAAAAGGGAGAATATTACAGGAGTTCGAATTTATGGTGGCGAAGTTTCTTTGAAGGTAATCCCAGTGAAGTGGTTGCTGCTTAGAGGAAACTACTCCTTCAATCGCTCTGAAATAACCGAGTTTAACGCAAATCCATTGGTAAATATCGATTTAACTGATAAGGCATTGGCCGAGGTACCCCTTGAGCAGGCATCCGTTGAGGCGTTTGTCGTTAACAAGTATATTAATGCAGGTTTAATATGGACATTTATTGGGGAGCAGTGGGGCGATGAGATTAACAGCTATAAGAACGACTCTTGGAATACTTTCGATTTAAGGATTTGGAAAGAGTATAAGTCGTTTAAGGTTACGTTGGATATTTTCGATTTGTTAGATAATCCTTATGCCGATAAAAAGGGGTTGATGTCTCCAGGGCGTTTCTTCCAGACAAGTCTATCGTATAGTTTTAAATAAAATGATATTTATGAGGAGTTTAAAGTGGTCAGTTGTTCTGCTATCCGTTATTTTATTTTTCTCTTGTGGAGAAAAATCGAAGCAAGAAAACTCGGGTGAGTTAGTGGTTTTTCACGCTGGAAGCCTTTCGATGCCTATGAAGGCAGCCGTTGATAGTTTTACTAAGATTAACCCTAAGGTTAAGATTTACCTTGAAGCCGCAGGAAGCGTGGAGTGTGCACGTAAAATAACAGAATTGGGTAAGCCCTGTGATTTGTTTGCATCAGCCGATTATAAAGTGATAGATAAGTTACTGATTCCCGATTTTGCATCGTGGAATATTTCCTTTGCCGGGAACGAAATGGCTATAGTGTACCACGATCAATCGCGATATGCCAATGAGATTAGTTTGAGCAACTGGTTCGACATTCTTTTAAAGGATGACGTTGCCTATGGGCGTAGCGACCCCAATTCTGATCCCTGTGGCTACAGAACGGTTATGACTCTTAAACTTTCTGAGATGTATTATCAAAATGAGGGAATTGCCGGTAAAATTCTTCAAAAGGATAATAAGTTTATTCGCCCCAAGGAGGTTGATTTAATTGCTTTATTGGAAACAGGCGCAATCGATTATATTTTTCTTTATAAATCAGTGGCAGTACAGCATAACCTTAAATACTTATCATTGCCGTTGGAGGTAAATCTTTCGTCGCCGTCATATGAGTCAACTTACGCTAAGGTTGATGTTGACGTGCTTGGCAAAACACCAAATTCATCGGTTAAAATGGTTGGAGAACCTATGGTTTATGGTTTAACCATTCCCAAGAATGGGAAGAATCCTAAATTGGCCCTTGAGTTTGCTAAATTCTTTTTGAGTCAGAATGGTGGATTGGCAATTCTAAAGCAAATGGGGCAAACTCCGGTAGTACCAAGTACCACTGCAACTTTTGATAGCATCCCTGAACCTTTAAGGGTGTTCGCTCTAAAATAGTAGATTGGTGACAAGTGACTATAATAATTGATATTTTATTGCTTTATTTGTCGCAAATCACTTGTCATCTGTCACTGTAGAAAATAATGTTAAGCAAAGTAACCAATAATATCAACTTCTCTTGGTTTAGGCTGATTTCAGCCTTGCTGGGAGGGTTGGTTTTGCTTTTTATCATATCGCCATTGCTTGGAATGGTAATTTCAACCCCTGTAAAAAGTTTGGTTGATACAGCAGCAGAGCAGGAGGTGATTGATAGTATTTGGCTAACAATTTGGGTGTCGATGACTGCTACAATTGTGTTCTCTGTTTTAGCCATTCCTTTGGCCTATTTGCTTGCACGGTACGATTTTCCCTTTAAGCGCTTGGTGCTTGGAATTATTGATGTGCCTATAGTGGTTCCGCATTCTGCAGCGGGTATTGCAATTCTTGGATTTATTGCCCGCGATAGTTTTATGGGAAAAGCATCCTCTGCGGTTGGCTTGGAGTTGGTTGGCGCACCCGCAGGAATTGCTTTGGCTATGGCCTTTGTGAGCATTCCGTATCTTATAAATGCTGCACGCGAGGGTTTTGCCCTTGTCCCTGAACGTTTGGAGAAGGCTGCGCTTAATTTGGGTGCATCGCCAGCAACTGTGTTTTTCACCATATCGCTTCCGTTGGCCTGGCGTAGCATTGTTTCAGGTTTAGTAATGATGTTTGCCCGTGGAATGAGCGAGTTTGGTGCGGTAGTTATAGTTGCATATCACCCAATGGTATCGCCAGTTCTGATATTTGAACGATTTGGTGCATTTGGATTAAAGTATGCACGTCCTGTAGCAGTATTGTTTATTGGAGTTAGTTTGGTTGTATTTGTTGTAATTCGATTGTTGTCACGAAAAGGGAAGCCCAATGCTTAAGGTTGAAGGAATATCGAAGTTGTACGGGGAGTTTGCTTTAAACAACATATCGTTTACAGTGAACCAAGGCGATTACTTTATGCTGTTAGGGCCATCGGGTGCAGGGAAATCGATGATACTAGAGATTATTGCAGGCTTGGTTACTCCCGATAGTGGAAATATATATCTAGATAATGCTAATATTACTCGTAAACCGATAAGTAGGCGAGGGATTGGACTGGTTTTTCAGGACTATGCTGTTTTTCCTCATATGTCGGTTTACAATAATATTGCATATTCCTTGCGGAGAAAGGGTGTTAATGGGAGGGCGCTGCATCGTAAAGTGCTGGAGTTGGCCGAGAAACTTTCCATTAATCATTTGCTCAATCGGAATCCTCAAACCCTGTCGGGTGGAGAACAGCAACGCTTAGTTCTAGCGCGCACCTTGGCTTTAGAGCCAAAAGTGCTTTTGCTGGACGAGCCGCTATCGTCGCTTGATGCGCAGTTAAGATCAGGTTTACGTTCGATATTAAGTACTATCAACAGGGAGGGTACAACTATTATTCACGTTACTCACGATTACGAGGAGGCAATATCGTTAGCCAATAGGGTTGCAGTGGTGAATAATGGAATTGTTGAGCAGTGCGATACCTCTGAGCAAATATTCCAGAACCCAAAATCGGTGTTTGTTGCCAAGTTCACTGGTGTTAGAAATTTTTATCCCGCAAAAATTGTAGAAACAACTGAGCACGATCTCAGAATTATTCAGATGAATACTGGTCATAAAATTGGTGGCTATACCGATGAACTTTCGGGCGAAGGTTTTGTGTGTTTTCCTGAGAGTGCAGTGAGTATCTCGAAGACCAGTCAGAATCAAAGCGCATTGAATGTCTTTCAGGGAAAGATTCTCGATATATTTCCACAACGATTTGGATTCGAGGTTACAGTTGACGTAGGCTTTAAGGTTTTGGCTTTAGTGACTTGGGAATCCATTAATAGATTAGAACTTCAACGCGGCTCCGAAGTGTGGGTGTCGTTCAAGGCAAATTCGTTAAGATTTATACCTAAGGTTTAATTAGAGTTGATTGTTGGATGTTGTTCGTTGATAGTGAAAACATCAGTAGTCTAAAAACTATCTACTTTGGTCGTTGATATAGCCTAGTGCGCTTACTATTCTGGTAAACCATAGATATGTACTGGCTTCCAAAGAATATCAAAAGGAAGATGATTGCAAAGTAGTAGAGCGATATTGTTAGGTAGAACGATACTGCAAAGATGTAAATACCTAAAAGAAGATCGATTAACGTTAATATCAATCCCCAAACAACTCCACTTTTGAATATAGAACCAAGCAAATCGAGCGAAACTCCTATAAGTAGAATAAGCAACTGAGCCCAGAGCACCCAACTAATAATATCGAGATTTTCGGGAACTAATGTGAATCCGTTTTGCAAACTATCCACGAACTGATCCTTCCAATTTAAGTAAAGAACACCGCACATTATTGCGTCGGCAAAGAATACAACAGGTGAAATTAGTAATCCTTTTACCGAAATCTCGTGTTTATTCTTTAGTTTTTGCTTAAACTTAATGGTTAACTCCTCAATAAAAACCCAGAAAAGAGTCGTTGCTATTGCAATTACCCAAAAATACCAAGCCTTCCAATTGGCCACTGATTCAACTTTCTCTAATAAGATGGGGGTGCTGGGTGCATTTATTTTATTGAGGTAATCGGTCGATACAAATCCAGTTTTACTGCCAAACCGAACCATTACCCAATATTTGTCTGATGCTAAGGCAACAATGGTATCGCCTTGTTTAAAACTCGATATAATCTCCGAAATAGGGGATGGGGAACTCCTAATGTATAAACTTTTTGTGTTTACAACATACCTCTCCCGGGTTTGATAATGTCCGGGCTCTACACACGATGCTGTAATGTACAGGAATACTGCAACTAAAAGAATTCGAATAATAATGCGAAACATTGACCTTGAATCTGAATCCGCGACAAAGGTATAATAATCGAATGGAATAATTATGTTGTTTTGGATGGAAAATTTTGAAGAAAAAGAATGCAGGATTAATTAATCAGTAGTCAAAAAAAGTTAGGCTATAGTTTGAATAACCACGGCCTAACGTCTAGTTCTTATCGGTTTAGTTTTCTTTTAGAACAAATTCGTCGTATTCAAGTTCGAAACGAAGTTTGTGGCGCGATTCCTCCTGTGCTAGCGAAAGGAATAGATTTCGGTATTCTGAATTTCGAACCCTTTCCGATAGAGTAAGGTAAAGCCTAAACGCTGCTTTCTCGCGTTTCATCGCTAGAATTAATGCCTGTTCGTAATTTAGTTCTCCACGTTGCTCGTCACGAACAATGTAGTCGGCAATTTTTAAATCCTGAACTTCTTCATTTTTGATTGAGTTAACTCCTTCTACTTTAATCTTCAAAAGTTTAGCTTTGTGTCCCATTTCTTCTTGGGCAAAGTGCTCAAAGGTCGATTTCATATCAGCATTGCGAGCACTGGCAGCCATTTTGTTGTAGAAATTAACTGCATCTTGTTCCCGTTCGATTGCAAAATCGAGGATGTCGTTGATGTTTCTAAACTCGTTCATATTGATTGGTTTTAGAATGTTCTAGTTTGGCTTCAAATTCCCTGTCGAATTGCACCATAATATGGTTGCAGCCGCTTACAAATTGCATGTGACCAAGGTCTGAATTTGTTTCCACAAATGAATATTTATGGCTATGATTTGTTTGAGGAAGCAACGATAGTATTTCGGTTTGAACATCGTAAACGTCCTTACAACCATTAATGTTGAATTGTTTTAGCAGCGCAAGAAGTTGATCAATCGTTGTGTGTTCAACCTTTGGCTTTAACCCCTCGCGGAACTGTTGAACCATATGGTTACTGTTGGTGAATGAACCACCGGTTTCGAACCATATACTGGCGGGTAAAACAAGGTTCGCCATTTCGGCCGTTTCGCTCATAAAACTATCCTGAACAACAATAAATTCTGCTTTTTGCAAATTCTCCTTTACGTTAAGTTTATGGATGGCAGTACCAACAGGGTCTTCTCCGAAAATAAAGATGTTTTTGAAATCTCCATTGCTAAATGCTTGCTCAACTTTTAATGTTTCAGTTGGAATTGCGTCAACCTTCCATTTCGTTTTCAATTGCGATACTAGTTCAGGGCTTGTTATGCTTTGCATTCCAATTCCTGTTTCGGGTCTAACACCCATATCAACCAAGCCGTGGGAGTTATTCTTTTGCTTAAGAGCAATTAATCCACCATTCGATTTTCCTAATTTGCCAGTGATAAGCATTAGGTTGATGATTTCCTGTGCAGTTGCATTGGAAACCTCGTTCTCTGCAAATACTAGCAATGCGCCAAAGTCGTTGTTGAACTCGTTGGCAAAACGCTCAACCTGTGAATGACTAACACCCGCATTCTCACAAAGCTGGTTAAAGTCTTCAAGTAACAAGGTAGAATCATATTTTCCAAAATTTTCACAGTGGTCGCCAATGAAAATCATATTTTGCTTGTCGTGAGCAAGCAGGTAATGGTTAACAGCCTTTACAAAGTGATAGTATGATTGGACTTGTATAAACTCATTTGCTCTATCGGCAAGGTTGCTCTCTTTTGTTGAGATTACCGTGATAGTTTTTTTCGCTGTATTGAACATATAGCCCAATACCGGATTGTTTCTATTTATTTGGCTAGCGAGTAAGTAGATGTGATTTGTGTTTTTGATTGAGTCGAAGTTGAAATTTGCCGCCGAGTCAATTGCAAAAGCACTGTCGCCATTCATATAGTGGAAACTACCAACATTGTTGGTTTTTGCAGCGGCACGGGCAAACTTTTGAACAAGGTATTGTTCCTCGTTGGTTAGCGATGCACCTGCAAAAAATACATTTTGCTCAGGTTTCGCATTCTTAATTTGTTCGGCAATCATTTGGTACGCTTCATCGAAACTGATTTCGACAAATTTATCGTTAACCTTTTTCAAAGGTTTTGTAAGTCTGCTAGTGCTATTGAATTTGCGATAACCAAACTTGCCGTACATACAAAGGTTTCCATCGGCATTAACCATTCCTTTTGCGCCAGTTACCTTCATTATATAACCTCCACGATGATGGAAGGTTAGGGCACATCCCACTGAGCAGAAACCGCAAATAGTTTCGAATGTCTCTGTTTTTACAGGGCCTGGTTTGAATGGAACATTCTCGGTGATAGCGCCAGTTGGACAAGCCGAAATACACATTCCGCAGGATTCGCAGGTTGTTTTAGATAATGTTTCTCCCAGTGCTGGTGCAACGTAGGTTTCGAAACCACGCTTTACAAGCGTTAGAGCATTTGCACCAACTACATCCTTACAAATTCTAACGCAGCGTGAGCAAAGAATACACTTGTTGTTATCAATCTCGATGTATGGATGTGAGAAGTTCACGTTGAACTCCTTATGCTCGCCCATAAATCGCATTTGATCGGCTTGGTATGTGTCGGCGTGTTGCTTTAGTTGACAATCGAAGTACTCGTTACAGCCGCATTCCAAGCAACGGCCAACTTCGTGGTGCGCCTGTTCGTGGGTGTAGCCAAGTTCAACTTCGTTGAAGTTTTTGCGGCCATCGGCTGCCAGAACTGGCATGTCCTCGCGTAGTTGATGCTGATATCTATTTACAAATTCATCCTTGCTAAGTTGATGGAAGTTATCCTTTTTGCTTAGGAATTCCTTTTTAGGTGCATCAACTTCTTGTCCGCTTAAGTAAAGATGACAGCTGTGCGATGCCAATTTTGCTTGAGCAACAGCCTCAATAATGGTTGCAGGACCAGAAACACCATCGCCAGCAGCGAAAACTGATGGAATGCCAGTTTGTAGGGTTGCCTTGTTGGTGTCAATATCGCCCCATTTGTTGGCTTTTAACTCACCATTCTTTGCGTGTTTGTTAACATCCTCAAGGAAGTTGATATCTGTTTTTTGACCGATTGCAGCAAGGATATAGTCAAACTCCATATCGTATTCCGAACCCTCAATTGGTACAGGCCTTCTACGACCCGATGCGTCGGGTTCGCCCAATCCCATTTTGATTAGGGTCATCGATTTAACTTTGCCGTTGGCATCCTTGTTCACTCTAACAGGGGCAGTTAAAAATTGATATTCAACTCCCTCAAGTTTAGATTCGTGAATTTCGATAGGATTGGCAGGCATTTCAGCCTCAGTACGTCTGTAAATTACTTTAACGTCGGTACTTCCACAGCGGATTGATGTGCGGCAGCAGTCCATAGCGGTGTTACCACCACCCACTATGGCAATACGATTTCCTTTGAAATCGTATCGTTGACCTGTAACCTCCATATTTCGAAGGAAATCGATACCAGAGAAAACTCCATCTGCATCTTCGCCATCGGCACCTAAAAGCGCACCGCGCTGTGATCCAATGGTAAGTATCATCGCATCGTACTCCTCGCTAATCTTCTTATAGCTTAGGTTTTCACCCAGTTTTTGGTTGTAGAATATGTTAGTTCCAAGCTCGGTAATCATTGCAACTTCCTTATCAAGCAAATCGTTTGGTAAGCGATACTCTGGAATTCCGTAACGTAACCAACCACCTGCGTGCGCTTGTGCCTCAAAAATGTCGCACTGATGACCTTTTTGTTGAAGGAAGTAAGCGGCTGAAAGTCCGCCAGGACCAGCACCAATAATCGCCACCTTTTTACCTGTTGATGGTGCAATGGTGGGTTTGTAATGATGATTTGATTCCAAATCGCGGTCGGCGGCGAAACGTTTTAGGTAATCGATACCAACTCCAGTTCCCTCGTCCATATTGTTACGGCGACAGGCTGTTTCGCAAGGACGAACGCAAACCCTACCGCAAATTGCTGGTAGCGGATTAGTCTGCTTAATTAGTCCAATTGCTTCGCTGTATAGTCCTTTCTCAATTAGCGAAATGTAACCCTGAACATCAACACTAGCAGGGCAACGCTCGCGGCAAGGTGCGGCGCAATCGGCATAGTGGTTGCTCATTATCAAGTCCAGCGCAGTTTTGCGAGCCTTGTGTACGCGGTTATTGTCAGTGTTGATTTTCATTCCCTCGGCAACACGTGTTGAGCAGGACGGTTGTAGGTTTCGTTGACCTTCAATTTCCACCACGCAAACGTAGCACGATGAGTATGGCTCTAATCTTGGGTCGTGACAAAGGGTTGGGATTTCAATTCCGTGTCTGCGTGCAACATCAAGTATATACTCGCCTTTGTGGGCTGTTGTGTTAATTCCGTTTAGAACTATATTTACCTGTTCGCTCATTTGGAGTTGTTTGTTTGGCTGTTTGACTGTTTGGTTTAAAGACTATAGGATTTTAGGCTATTAGATCGAAATCTATATTCTTATTCCTAATTCATTTAACCTTTAACTTTTATCTCTTAACTTTTTGTAATTGCATCAAAACGGCAAGTTGAGTAACAATCGCCGCACTTAATGCATATATTCTGATTTATGTGATGAACCATTTTGCGCTCTCCATCAATCGCTTTAACAGGACATTTCACCGCACAAATGGTACATCCAGTACACTTATTTGCATCAATTTCGTAAGTGAGAAGTTTCTTGCAACTATGAGCAGGGCACTTCTTATCGCGAATGTGAGCCTCGTACTCGTGACGGAAGTACTTAATTGTAGTCAGTACAGGATTTGGAGCAGTTTGACCTAATCCGCATAGAGAACTATCCCTGACTTGTAATGCAAGTTCTTCAAGTTTTTCTATATCACCTTCCTTTCCTTCACCTTGGGTGATTCTGGTTAGAATTTCAAGCATTCGTTTTGTTCCAATACGGCAGAATGTGCATTTGCCACACGATTCCTTTTGTGTGAAATCGAGGAAGAAACGGGCAACGTCAACCATACAGGTTGTTTCGTCCATTACAACCATTCCGCCTGAGCCCATAATTGCTCCGGTCGCATTAACTTGGTCGTAGTCAACTTGTAGATCTATTAGATGCTCGGGAATGCAACCGCCCGAAGGCCCTCCAAGCTGTACTGCCTTGAATTGCTTGTTATCCTGAATTCCACCACCAAGTTTAAAGATGATATCGCGAAGGCTCATTCCCATTGGAACTTCAACAAGACCTCCGTGCTTAATTTTACCTGTTAATGCAAAAACCTTGGTTCCTTTACTTTTCTCGGTTCCATACTTGTTGAACGATCCAGCACCGTGACTTACAATGTACGATACGTTGGCAAATGTTTCAACGTTGTTGATGTTAGATGGCTTACGCCATAGTCCCGATTCGGCTGGGAACGGTGGACGTTTCGATGGCATTCCGCGTTTTCCCTCTATTGATGCCATTAATGCGGTTTCCTCACCGCAAACAAAGGCACCAGCACCTTCCTTAATATGAATATCGAGGTTGAACCCTTCAATGCCTTGGATATTATTTCCCAAATAGCCACGCTCGTGAGCTTGGGCCAATGCGATGTTTAGGCGTTTGATTGCCAGAGGGTACTCGGCACGGCAGTAAATAACACCATCAGTAGCACCAATGGCGTATGCGCCAATTATCATACCTTCAATAACCGCGTGTGGGTCGCCTTCGAGTAGTGAGCGATCCATAAATGCTCCGGGGTCGCCCTCGTCAGCATTACAAATAATGTACTTTTCGGCGGATTGGCTTGCACGGGCAAATCTCCATTTCATACCAGTTGGGAATCCACCACCACCACGGCCACGAAGACCTGAGTCGATAATGGTTTGGATAACAACATCGGCTGCAATTTTATCCTTTGCAATTAGTTTTAAGGCAGAGTAACCGCCTCTATCTTCGTATTCCTGAATATTCTCGGGGTCGATATATCCACAGTTCCGAAGGGCAATCTTAACTTGACCATCGAAGTAAACACTGTCGGGAGTGGTGAATAAATCGGTTTTTACAACGTAATCCTTAATTGGATTCAGCCCAATAACGTGTTGCTGAATAATCTCAATGGCCTTGTCCTCATCAACATCTCCATAAATCATTGAGCCATTATCGTCAATCACTTCAACAAGTGGTTCGCGGAAGCACATTCCAATACAGCTCGTTTTTGCAAGTTCAAAGTCGAGTTTTTCGGTTTCCTGAAGGGCTTTTATTTTGTTGTAAACCTTGTTGGCTCCTGCTGCAATTCCGCAACTACCAAGTCCAACAATTACCTTTGTTTGTGTCATAATAAGTGATGAGTTAAAGGTTAAAAGTTAAAGGTTTCAGCACCATCAACTTTCAACGAACAACTATAAACTATTTGTTTTGGCTTTCCCTAATTCGGATTTCCTTGATTATTTTCACTGCAGAGCTGCCTGTGAGTTTACCAAAGGTTTCCTCTCCAATCATCATAACTGGGGCAAGAGAGCAGCAACCTAGGCAGGCTACGGTTTCCAGTGTGAAAAGTTTGTCGGATGTTGTTCCGCCATCTTCAACGCCCAATGCATCCTTTATTGCGGTGGAAATTGCATCGGCACCTTGAACGTGACAGGCTGTTCCATGGCAGACCTTCACTACGTTTTTGCCAACTGGTTTAAGTCTGAACTGTGCGTAGAATGTGGCTACGCCATACATATCGCTTAGGGTTAATTCTGTTTCCTTTGCTAAAAGTTCAAAGGCGCTTTTAGGTATATACCCATAAATTGATTGAACTCCCTGAAGTAGCGGTATCAGACTGCCTCTTTTACCACGGTACTTGTTGATTAACGGCATAATTAACGATAAATCGACTTCGCTGTTAATTTCAACAGTATCTACATTGTTGCTAATTCTCTGTATGCGCATTGCAGAGGTTAATTATTTGATTAATAAGAAGGTTGTTTGTTTATGGAAATCCGACTAAACATTTACAAAAAAAGCATTTTTTCGATATGATATTTCAATATATGCTGTAAAATATGCAAATATTTGCATATTGTCTTAGTAATGAAAGAAAATGAAATAACCCTGTCAGGATTCCAAACTTTGACAGGGTTAAAGTTATGAGTTATACTGCTCCTTGAGCAATCATTGAGTCGGCAACTTTTACAAATCCACCAATGTTTGCACCATCTACATAGTTGATGAAACCATCGGGTTTAGTGCCGTACTTCTTGCAAGTTTCGTGAATATTAATCATAATTTGATGTAGACGTTGGTCAACTTCCTCGCGAGTCCACGATAAACGCAATGAGTTTTGTGACATCTCAAGTCCTGACGTGGCAACACCACCAGCGTTAGCAGCTTTGCCAGGTCCGTAAAGTATCTTTGCATTTAGGTAAACCTCAATTGCATCGGGGGTTGATGGCATATTTGCACCTTCTGAAACGCAGATGCAGCCATTCTTTACCAGTGTTTTGGCTTCTTCTCCATTTATTTCATTCTGAGTAGCAGATGGTAATGCAATGTCGCACTTGATTCCCCAAGGACGTTCGGATGCAAAATATTCGCAACCATACTTTTCGGCATACTCCTTAATACGTCCACGTTTCTCGTTCTTTAGCCACATTACATAGTTCAATTTCTCAGCATCAATACCTTTTGGATCGTAAATAAAACCTTCGGAATCGGATAGCGTTACAACCCTTCCACCAAGATCATTAACTTTCTCAACAGTGTACTGAGCAACATTTCCAGAACCTGAAACTGCTACGATTTTATCCTTGAAGCTTAGCCCACGAGTCTTAAGCATTTCCTGAGCAAAGTAAACATTACCATAGCCAGTAGCTTCTGGACGAATTAATGAACCACCCCATTTAAGACCTTTACCTGTTAAGACGCCAGTAAACTCGTTTCTAATACGTTTGTATTGGCCAAACATAAATCCTATTTCACGTCCGCCAACACCTATATCGCCAGCAGGCACATCGGTGTCGGGACCAATATGGCGAGAAAGTTCTGTCATAAAACTTTGGCAGAAGCGCATCACTTCTTTATCGCTTTTTCCTTTAGGATCGAAATCGGAACCACCTTTACCGCCACCCATTGGGAGTGATGTTAGGCTGTTTTTGAATACTTGCTCAAATGCTAGAAACTTAAGAATACTAAGATTTACAGTTGGGTGAAAACGTAAACCACCTTTGTATGGACCAATTGCACTGTTCATTTCAATTCGGAATCCACGGTTTATTTGGATGTTGCCCTTGTCGTCAATCCATGGAACACGAAACATAATAACTCTTTCTGGTTCAGTAATTCGCTCAAGTATTTTCTCATCGCTGTAGATAGGGTGTTCTTCGATGTAGGGCAAAATACTTTCAATTACCTCCCTGGCTGCTTGGTGAAATTCTGGTTCGCCAGGATTTTTAGCTACTAAATTAGCCATAAAGGCGTTTGCTTTTTCTTGTAAGGCCATGTTTTTCATAATACGTAAATTTAGTTGGTTAATAAAGAATGTTAATGAAACAAGGAACAATACAGTTACAATTAAATAGCCAAATGAAATATTTCGCTACAATTTATTAAAAAAATAATAAGCTGACTGTTAATGTGTAAATATTTTTTCATAAAAAATTGATAATTGTCATATGTTTTTTGAAAAACCTTGTAATTGTCGGGTTTTTAGAATGGTGTGTGTTTGATCCTGTGCTAAAAGTTTGGATTACTTTCATCTTTTAAGGATGATCTTATTGATTAAGACTAAAATTCTCTATATCTTGATTGACTGATTGTGAGTACTGTGGTCTTCAATTGAGTAAGTTGTTTTGGCTTATAGAATTGAGGACTTCCATTAAACCATATAGAGTTATGGAGCAAAATGCAAACCCCGAGGAATTTTTCCGATTATTAGCACAAAGCAAGGAGCGCTTAAAGGAATTATCCGCAATAAATAATGCTGTTACAATATTAAAGGAGGGAAAGCCAATTCCTGAAACATTGCATCAGTTTTGCCTTATTTTACCCGATGCATGGCAATACCCCGAATATACTGTTGCGCGGGTGAAGTATGGTGAGTTTGAGTTTCAAACAGTTGGTTTTAAGGAAACGCCCTGGTGTCAGAGGCAGGGGTTTGAGTCGATTGATGGTACTTTTGGTGCTGTTGAGATCTTTTACACAAGAGATTTTTCGAAGGAGTTTGAAGGTCCATTTCTTAAGGAGGAGCGAGATTTAATAAACAATCTTGCCAATATTCTACTTGGCTATATCAACAGCATTAAGGGACGTGATGTTATTCGGGAGGGGAAAATCTCACCCAAGAAAAAGCAGGCGGCAGAAACCCCTCATACAAAAAAGTTACTTCAGCGTTTCATCAATCAGCATAATGCCGATAGGGATGTTTATCACGATTTGATGCCCTTTAAGGTTCATGAGATATTGCTTATATCAACTCTTTACGATGCTTACAGCATTGAGCGCGAGGATAGATTGACTGATAATATTTTGGGCGAGTACGCTAAACTGAGTTTGTCGGGAGTGCCTCGTATAACAGGTGTTTCTACTCTCGATGAGGCATTAGAGAAGTTGGAGGAGCGGTACTTCAATATGATTATCATTATGATGGGAGCCGACACGGTTAACCCTCTTAAAATGGCATCGAGAATTAAGGAGGATTATCAGCATATTCCATTGTATTTGCTGGTTAATAACAATGCAATTGTAAACGACATTGAAAAGAATCCTAATGCAATATTGGGCATCGATAAGATTTTTGTGTGGAATGGTGAGCCTAAGATTTTCTTTTCGATGATAAAGTTGCTTGAGGATAAAGTCAATATCGAGAATGATACGCGGGTTGGGTTAACGCGGGTTATTCTTTTGGTTGAGGATTCGCCTAAGTATTATTCGCGATATCTGCCTTTGCTGTATGGTAGTGTGCTAGAGCAAACAAAAAGGGTTGTTGAGGATGTTAGCACCGATGATTTGTACAAAGTTTTACGAATTCGTATTCGTCCAAAAATACTGCTGGCCGGAAACTACGAGGAGGCCATGGAGCTTTTTAATCGGTACAAAAATTACATGCTTTGCTTGATATCCGATGTGAAGTTTTATAGAGATGGCGTTTTGGATGATAATGCAGGCGTTGCGCTTGTGGAGCATGCTCGCAAAACGTTGCCAAATCTTCCGGTGATTCTTCAATCATATGAGAATTCGAATGAGGAGATTGCTTTTAGGCTGAAAGTTTCATTCCTAAATAAGAACTCAGAAAGTTTGCTACAGGATATCAAGAACTTTTTGAGTAATTATTTGGGCTTTGGCGATTTTGTGTTTAAGGATCAGGATGGAAGTCCAATTGCAATAGCGGCAACCATGGAGGAGTTCGAAAGGGCTTTACGCATAATTCCAGATGAGAGTCTCCTGTTTCATGCTCAAAAGAACCATTTCTCCATGTGGCTTTCTGCCCGTGGCGAAATTCAGGTTGCAAGAATTATACATCCATCTAAAATTGATGATTTTTCGGGACCTGCCGAAATTCGGGAATATTTACTTTATACGCTAAAAAAGTATCGTCAGGAAAAACGTCGTGGGAAGATTGTTGGATTCGAAACCGACTGGGAGGTCGATGAGAGTAACATTGTAAGTCTTGCTGATGGCTCGTTTGGTGGAAAGGGTAGGGGATTGTCATTCATCAATACATTGATTTACACATTCGATATAACACAGTATACGCCTGATATTAATTTACGAACACCTCGAACATCCATCATAGGAACCAATGAGTTTGAGTGTTTCATGACTAGAAATGATCTTTACGAGAAGGTGTTTTCCTCTAATAATTATGAGGAGATAGAGCAGCACTTTATCAATGCTGAACTTTCCGATCAGTTAAAGATGAGGCTCGATAGGCTTCTTCAAATTTATCATCGCCCATTGGCGGTTCGTTCTTCAGGAATGCTCGAGGACTCAATAATGCAACCATTCGCAGGAATTTTCGAAACGTACTTAATTCCCAATGCCCATCCCGATCGATCGGTTCGAATGGAACGGCTAATGAATGCAATTAAATTGGTTTATGCGTCGGTTTTTTCGCCTACAGCGTTAGCGTATATAAAAGCGCTAAATCTTCGTGTTGAGGATGAGAAAATGGCAGTGATAATTCAGGAGGTTGTTGGAGAAAATTTCGGAAATTACTACTACCCGCATATAAGTGGAGTCGCTCAGTCGTATAATTACTATCCTTTTGGACATATCGAGCCAGAGGATGGGTTTGCCAATATAGCTATTGGTTTAGGAAAGTATGTTGTTGAGGGTGGTCGGGCATATAGGTTTTGCCCAAAATATCCAACTCTAATTAACTATACGCTGGATGATTTGATTAAAAATTCGCAGGTGGAGTTTCTTGCAGTTGATACAGAACGGCGCGAGTACGATTTGATGACAGGAGATGAGGCTGGCTTGGTTCATCTCGACCTGTTTGAAGCAGAAAAACAAGGAACGCTAAAGCATTGTGCATCGGTGTATAGTGCAGAGAATGGCAGTCTTACTCCAGGACTTAGTCAATCGGGACCAAGAGTGGTGAATTTTGCCAATGTATTAAAGTATAACTATATACCATTGGCGAATACAATCGATGTAATCCTTGATATTGTTCAGGAAGCGCTTGGTGCACCTTGCGAAATAGAGTTTGCGGTTGATTTAAACCGTGATGCAAACTATAAGGCGTCGTTTTTCCTGCTTCAGATAAAGCCTTTGATGGGAAATGTTCAAGAGTACAAAATAAATCCCGATACAATTGAAAAGGATAAGTTGGTGTTGCTTTCGAACAATAGCATGGGGAATGGTTTGATAAATACTATTTCTGATATTATTTATATTGATAAGGAAAATTTCGATAAGTCGATGACTTTGGAGATGGCCAAGGAGATTGAGCATTTGAATAGTCTCTTGATAGACGAGAGCCGAAACTATATTCTGATTGGTCCAGGGCGTTGGGGGTCGCGCGATAGATGGATTGGTATTCCTGTGAATTGGCCTCAGATTTCGAACGCCAAGGTGATTGTAGAGACAAGTTTTGATGATTTTCCTTTGGATGCATCGTATGGCTCACACTTCTTCCACAATGTAATATCGATGAATGTGGGATACTGCTCCATAGGAAATTACGATAGTTATTCCTTTATTTCGTGGAATAGACTTGATGCGTTACCTGTTGTCAACCGGACAAAGTTCTTTAAGCATGTTCGATTCCCAGAACCGTTAGAAATTCGGATGGATGGATCACAAAGGCTGATTGCAGTTAGTTTTAGCAACGATTAATGCTGTCAGTTGTTCTCCTTTGCTAAATTTGCATCATGCAAAAGGATAATCTTCATATTACGGCCGATGGTTCGCATACATTGTACTCTGAGGTGCATAATGCCTATTATCATTCCATGAATGGTGCTTTGACAGAGTCTTTGCACATCTTCATTGATGCTGGTTTTCGGTACGTGTCAAATCAATTTAAGCAGATTTCGGTACTCGAAGTTGGTTTAGGAACCGGCTTAAATGCAGCCTTAACTGCTAAGGAATCTCAAGAACTTGCCATTCAAACTACATATACTGCAATTGAACTATATCCAATATCGGAGCAGCAGATTAAGGCTTTAAATTATTGCGAAATTTTAGAGCCAGTAATTGCCGATTTTTGGAATAGAATAATGCTTGCAGAATGGTACAATGCAGTATCTATTAACGATTACTTTGGGGTTAGCAAAATAAATTCCGATTTCACTAAGTGGATTCCGAACAAAACTTTCAACCTGATTTATTTCGATGCATTTGCACCTGAGGATCAGCCAGAGATGTGGTCTGCTGAAATGTTTCAGAAATTATACGATGCTCTTTCGATTGGAGGCGTGCTGGTTACCTATTCATCGAAAGGAATTGTAAAGCAAGCCTTAAGAACTGTGGGTTTTAGGGTAGAGCGTCTTGTCGGACCTCCCGGCAAAAGGCATATTTTAAGAGCAGTTAAAGAGTGTTTGTAGTTTATAGTGTGTGGTGTTTGCAAGGTGTTCTATCTTCTTAATTCTTAATTCTAACTTCTTTGCAATAAACTTCCCATTCTGTTATTTTTCATTTTCTTGGTAAAAAATTATACTTTTACGGTTTAATGAATATTGTATAACTATAAATCTTTAAAATCATGGGAGCATTTCATGCATACGACATTCGTGGTATTTACAATAAGGATTTTAACAAGGATGATGCCTACAAGGTAGGATTTTTCTTGGTGGAACTGCTTAAAACCGATAAGGTTTTGGTAGGAAGAGATGCCCGCGAATCGTCTGATGAGATATATGAGTATTTAACCAATGGAATTACCGATGCCGGTGCCGATGTGTATACTTTAGGGTTGGCCACAACTCCAATGGTTTACTATGCAACAGCAAAAGGAAATTTCAATGCTTCGGTGCAAATTACAGCATCGCACAATCCTCGTGAGTACAATGGAATGAAGGTGTCGCGTGAGAATGCCGAACCTGTTGGTTACGATACTGGCCTAAAGTTTATCGAGGATAAGATGAAAACAACGCCAGTTGTTCCTGTTGCTAAAAAAGGAAAAATTATTGATCACAATATAAGGCAGGAGTACATCGCGTTCCTTAATGGATTCAAGCGCGATTATTCGAATCTTTCGGTTGGTATCGATTGCTCAAATGGTATGGCTGCGCTTATCATCAAGGATATTCTTGGTCATACTCCAGTCTACTTGTACGATGAGTTGGATGGAACATTCCCTAACCATGAGGCAAACCCATTGATTCCCGAGAATGTGGTAGATCTTCAGAATTTGGTTCGTAAGCATAAATGCGATTTCGGTATTATTTTCGATGGCGATGCCGACCGTGTTATGTTTGTTGATGAGAATTCCCGCTTTATCTCTCCCGACCTTATGATTGGCTTGCTTGGTCATTATTTTCTAGAGGAAAAAGGTCTGAAGGGTAACGTGCTTCAGGATATCAGAACATCAAAGGCTGTTGGCGAATACCTAACTCCAAAGGGTGCAACTATGCATACTTGGCGCGTAGGTCGTGCTTATGCCGCTAAAAAATTACGCGAGATTGATGGTATTTATGGTGGCGAACTTGCTGGTCACTACTACTTCCGCGATTTCTTCTACTCCGATTCTGGAATGCTAGCTTGTATTCTGATTATGAATATCGTTAGCAAGATGAAGGAGAAAGGCTTAAAGCTATCGCAGGTGATAGATAAGATTGAAACCTATGCAAATTCTGGCGAAATCAACTTTAAGATTGAGAAAAAACAAGAGGCAATGGATGCCGTTCGTGAGTATTTTATTACCAACGAAAAGCCAACTGCGTCGTTCGATTTTGATGGATACCGCGTTGAGTTCCCCGATTGGTGGTTCAACATTCGTCCTTCGAATACCGAGCCTTACCTACGTTTCATTGCCGAGGCAAAAACAACGGCAATGCTCGTTGAAAAAGTGAATAAGGCCAAGGAGATTATTAATAGCATTAAGTAGTAGATAGTAGAATTAATATATAGATTAACCCCGTTTGTTTAGAACGGGGTTATTTTTTGAATTAATTTATAATGGTATTTGAAAAAAACTATCTTTGATATAGAGATTGTTAACTCTAAAAATAACCGTTCAGAAGCATTCAAATTTATGTATCAATTACTTATTCATTACTGGAAGGAGAAAATCCGTTCTCCGTTTTGGCAAAAAAGTGTTTTTATCAATGTCGTATTGGGTATTTTGGCCCTGTATTTAATGTTGAATTGTTTAGCATTGAGTTATTTTGCCGATGAGATTCTGAAAAGCGCTTTTCCAAATCAGCAAGTATTATTCTCATTCAACCGCTTATTACTTTACTATTTTCTATTCGATATAGTATTACGGTTCTTTCTTCAACAACTGCCTGTAATTGCAATTCAACCCTATTTATCATTGCCAATCAAGAAGAGCACATTGCTTCATTTTCCACTTTTGAGGAGTGTTTTTAGTTTCTTCAATTTAGTTGGATTAATCTTGGTTGTGCCCTTTTTCATAAAAGTGATAGTTCCATCCGAATCTTTAAGTTATTGCATATTCTGGTTAATTACTGTGCTGTCTTTAATTTTTGTTTACAACTTCCTTAATTTTTCGCTTAAGAAATACTTTACTAAAAAATCGTTGTTGGTAATAATCTGCATTATGCTTATTGGGACTATAATATTTTTGGATAGTTCGGGGTTCATTTCAATCCCATCGTTGTTGTCCAACTATTTTGCCAACTATAGTCAATATACATTATTAGTGTTAGTGCCAATGGTGGTGTTAGTGGCTTTTTACTATATGGCATACATGCTTTTAAAGAAAAACTCTTACATCGAATCGACTGGGAAAAATGGTAGCTCTAAGGTGAATAAAATGAAATTTCTTGCCAACTATGGGATTATCGGTAGTTTAATTGGATCAGAAATGAAATTGATTCTTCGGAATAAACGCCCGAAATCGATGCTTTACTTAAGTGCATTCTTCCTACTTTATGGATTTATCTTTTATCAGAAAGTGTACATGAATAATCCATATATGATGGCTTTTGTAGGTATATTTTTAACCTCTACGCTTGCAATGTTTTACTACCAGTTTGTCTTTTCGTGGGAGAGTTCTTTTTTTGATACTTTTTTGGTTCATAGAATCCCAGTTTCGGATTTTGTGTCATCAAAGTATTACCTTTTTGCGATGATGTGTACGTTGAGTTACATTGTAACCTTACCCTATGCATTTGTCGATTACAAAATAGCATTTATCAATACTGCCATGGTGCTTTTTAATATTGGGGTGTCGTCAATTGTGCTTTTTTATTTTGGCTCCTTCAGTAACTCTTTTATCGACTTGGGAAAAAGCCAATTTATGAATTACCAAGGAACTGGTGCTCATCATTTCTTGATGATGCTGCCTCTTTTTGGTATTCCAATGCTTATTATTTTACCATTCCACATTTTTGGTCTCGAAAAATATAGTTTTTATGCAATTGCCTTGGTAGGTATAGTTGCGATAGTATTTCATAAATATCTTATAAGTTTTATTAGCCATCAACTTATTAAACGAAAGTATAGGATGGCTTGTGGTTTTAGACAGTAAATTTTTGTTGTATGATAGAGATTACAAACCTTTCAAAGGTATATGGAAAAAAGTTTGCTCTTACTGTTGAGCAATTAAGCGTTAAGCAGCGAGAATTGGTTGGTTTGGTGGGTAATAATGGCGCTGGCAAAACCACCTTGCTTAGTTTGATGCTCGATTTAATTCCAGCAACAGCAGGTGCTGTTAAGTCGAAGGGATTGGAGGTGAATAAATCTGAGGATTGGAAAAACTTCACGGGTTCGTATTTGAATGAGCGTTTTTTGATTCCTTACCTTACGCCCATTGAGTTTTTTGAGTTTATTGGAGGTTTGCATGGTAAAAATAAAGCAGACATAGCAATCTTTCTGAAAGAAAATGAAGATTTCTTCTCAATCGAAGACGAGGATTTGTATATACGCGAACTATCTGCGGGAAATAAAAACAAGGTAGGTATTCTGGCTGCAATGATTTCGAATCCTGAAATCATTATCCTTGATGAGCCATTTGCAAACTTAGATCCCAGCTCGCAGTTGTGGCTAAAATCGAAGTTAAAGGAATTGAATAGCAATGGCACTACAATTATAATATCGAGCCACGATTTAATGCATGTAACCGAAATTTGCTCTAGAATCTTAATTCTTGAAGATGGTAAACTCGTGAACGATAGCGTAACTCACAGCAACAGTTTGCAGGAACTTGAAAGTTACTTTAAGTTGAATTAATATGCTTGATGGGAATGATAGGGTAGAATTGACAGGAACTTACGATAGTTATGTGTTATATCCTACCAATCCTAAAAGCATTCTTAAGCCTAATGGCGAACTTTGTGCTACTTTTTTGGGGCAAAGGGTAAGCAATAAGCAACCTGTTCTTATAAAACGGTTCCATAAATACCTTAACGAGAATCCTGCGTTTGCTAATCGTGCAGAACGAGAGTTTGAAGCCCTTAAGTTTTGCACATCGCAAAATCCTGAACTTATAATTCATAATGACGTAAAGTACCTTGTTCGCAATTTTGTAGATGGGGTTGATCTACGAGAGTTAATTTCGGGAAAGTTAAGAAAGCAGGCCAATCAGCAACAAATCATCAAAATAGTAATTCAAGCGCTGAAAGCGCTAAAGCGGATTCATGATTCAGGCTATATTCATTGCGATATTAAGCCTAACAACATCATTATAAAAAAGATTAATGGCGATATCGATTTAGATAATCCGCAGGTTGAGATTATCGATTTTGGGTTAATTCGAAAGCCATCGGAACCATTGAGTAGTAGAAAGGAAAAGCTCCCATTCTCATTGATATACTCGTCGCCCGAGCAGGTGCTTAACCTCTGGGAATTAATTTCTCCGGCAACCGATATTTATGCGATGGGGGTAACTCTTTGGCAGCTACTCACCGGAAAAACTCCGTGGGAGAGCAGCAATCCGTTAATGCGGATTCAAATTCAATTAGTAATACCATTGCCAGCACATCGTCGAATTCCAGATGATATTTTTAAAGTGATTGAGCAATCGACAGTCAAAACTAGACTCCCCAAACCACCACGCTTTTACAATCATAGGGAATTGGTTGAGTTTGAAAAAGTGGCGGTTGATGCAAGGTTTCAAACAGCAGGAGAGATGATTGAAGCGATCGAAAGAGTTGATTTGTCTGTATTTCAAAAGCCGAAAGCGTTTTGGAATATTTTTAAAGGCTAACCATGATATTTAGCGGTAATTATCAGATTTTCGATTACCAGTAGGTATGTTTACCTAGAACCTCTGGCAGGGTGGGCATGCCCAGTGATGCAGCCAGGTTGCTTTTTACTCCGACCTCCCATAGTCCGTAGGACATGGAAGAGTTAGAAACTTCACCAGATTTATTCGATAAAATACTTACTGTGCACTAGTGCGGTTGGAGTGTAGAACACACTAACGTTGTCGTGTTACCCACACCAACCCGTTCGTGTTGCCCACACTAACGTTGTCGTGTCACCCACGATAACGTTGTCGCGTTTGTCACGGCAATATTATCAGATTATCATTTGTGAGGTATTTACCTATTCCTATTGAGATCCCAAAACTCTGATAGTGGATGGTTCTTCAAAAGAACGTTGCAAAAGGAGTACTGTTGGTAAATCGTTTCATAGTTCATACTCTTTCGTTGGTTTGCGGTGGGGATGATACAGTGCGTTAGTGGATGACGCTACAACCTGTTAGCGAGTGACACTACAACCCGTTAGCGAGTGACGCTACAACCCGTTATTGGGTGACGCTACAACCCGTTAGTGGGTAGCGATAATCTCATAGCTCAGTAAGATTCGATGACTGCTGGAAAACTTCTTTTTCTAGACCTCCCATTGTCTGAAAGGACATGGAAGCGTTTCCAGGGGGAGTTGCGATTGCTTATTCGGGAATCAAATCATTTAAGGCATTCTCAATTTCTAGGAATTTCCACTCAAATCCGAGTTCTTTTAGTTTCTTGGGCTCTACATTCTGGCTCGATAGTAAAACCTCATTTGCCATGCTGCCCAGTGCAAGTTTCAATATAAACGAAGGAATTCTAAACAGTACAGGCCGTTGTGTTCTTTTAGCTATCGCTTTTGATAGATTAGAGAATGAAACTGGATTTGGCGAAACCAGATTGAAAGCACCGTTGGCGTTTGAGCTAATTAAAAACATTATTGCAGAAATATGATCATCGATATGAATCCATGGAATTATTTGTTTTCCAGAGCCCAGAATTGCTCCAAGGTATAGTTTCAATGGCTTTAGGATTTTGGGCAGAAAACCTCCAGCATTGGAAAGAACTATTCCCGTGCGGATTATAACCACTCTGGTTTTTGCAGAGCAAACTATTGATCGGTTTTCCCATTCGGCTGTTAAATTCGAGAGAAATCCAGTTCCTCTGGGAGAATTCTCGTTAACCCGATCTGTTGAGTTGTGGTTGTAGAACCCCACAGCAGAGGCTTGCACGAATACTTTTGGAGGCAATTCGCAACGGTTTATGGCCATTGCAATTCTCTCGGTTATGCCAACTCTGCTATTCCATATTTTAGTTCTATTCGGTTTACTCCATGGGACTGCAATTGAGTGGCCTGTTAGGTTTACCAAAATATCGGAGCCATTGATTATGGCTGCCAGTTCTTCGGAACTATGGCCATTCCATGTAGCTGGAATTACTCTGTTCCCAAAAATCTTTTCAATCTTAGATTTGTCACGCGATAGAATTTTTACCTCGTAACCTTCATCGAGTAGACTCTCTGTTAATTTTCGACCAATTAAACCAGTTCCACCAATCACTACTGTCGATTTCATGCTATTTAGGTGTTAAGTAAGTTAGAATTCGAGGATAACTCCAATGGTTGGTAGTATTGTTCCCGATCCATCGTTTTTAATTTTCTTTAGAACATATCGAGTAGGATCGGTAGGGTCAACAATGGGATTGCCATTTGAGTCGAGTTCTGTAATGTACGAGTCTTTTTTCTCGCCTTTGTAGTTATAGATATTCTGAATATCAACGTAAAGGTTCAGTGTCCAATTGTTGAAGTAGAACATTTTATCGACCCTAACATCCAGCTGATGAAATCCATTTAGCCGAAGGGTGTTGAACTTGCTGTAATCCAAAACTGCCTGATTGTTGGTATTCCAAATATCAATTATTGCCGATTTCTCTAAATTGTATGGAGTGTAAGGTGTGCCACCAATATAGCGCCATTTAAATCCGGCATCCCATCCATGCTTGAAGGTTTTTGTGGCCGTGATTGATAGTAGGTGCTTATTGTCCCATGATGTTGGAATGTATTCCGAGGTTGGTTTCAGATTCTCATCCATTTTGGATGCTTCGCTTCGTACAAGGGTGTAGGATATCAACGTGTTAAAACCAAATAGATTCTTGTTACGGTACAGGAGTTCTACTCCGTAGGCTCTACCTTTTCCAACCGATTTTACGGGTTCATCGCCAAACGTTCCGTAGTCGGCTCCCTTGCTGGCAATAGAGACCGAATCGGTAAGCGATACGGGGTAGTTGTTGTACAGCTTAAGAAATCCCTCTATCGATAATCTGCTCGATTCATTGGGTAACCATTCACCTCCAAATACAATATGATCGCTTTGAATAAACTTTAGCCCATTCGATTTATTTACCAGTTCACCGGCAGAATTGCCGTATCCTAGCGTTGTGTACGATGGTTGCTGGTAAAACCGCCCAACGTTAAAGTTTAGGTAGTAGTTCGGGGTTAACTCGTACGATGCCGAAAATCTTGGGCTTATTTGGTTGATGAGATTATTCATCTGCTTGGAGTAATTATTTGCATCGGCACGAAGCCCCAACGATAGGGTTAGCCTCTTAAAGTAAGTATGGTTGATTTGTCCGAAAAAGCTCCACTTAAACATCTCCATGTTTGTTTTGTATTCGTCGGGGAGGTAGGTTTCATCTATGTATTTGGCTCGGAAAGTGCTATTGTAGTAGCGGGCGTATTCCAGTCCAGGTCCAAAATTCAGATCGTAGCCATTTGTGAGTTTTAGTTGACGTTCGTAGCGGAATTTATTCTCGGCTTCCCACGATGTGTAATCCAGCAGTTTGGGATTCGACTCATCATTATCTTGATACTTATACTGTCGGTTATTAAGCATATTCCTGCTAGCGATAAATGTTTCGGAACCATTCTCCTTGAAATGCTTATACGAAATGCCTAAGGTGTAATTCCATTGTGTGTTAATCGGTAAGTATCCTAAAATATAGCGTTGCGATTCGTCGGGATTTTTAAGGCCTGTATTCAATTCGTTATTATCAATTGCACCGAGTCCAATAACGGTGAGTTCGTGCTTGTTGTCGAACTTAGTTTTTGTTTTAAACTGAAAATCGTTGTAGGTTGGGAGGAATGGAAGCCCCAATGCATCGAACAGGAATTGAAGGTACGATCTTCGAGCCGAGAATATGAACGATGTTTTCTTTCCAGCAGGGCCATCTAGCGTTAATGCCAAATCCGATGCACCAACGGCAGTTTTTACCTTTAATTTGTCTTTGTTACCATCAATTTGTCTGAAATCAAGCACAGAACTCATTGCATTGCCGTAGTTGGCAGGAAATGCCCCCGAGTAGAAGTTAACCTCGCGAACGAAATCGACATTTATAATTCCTGTTGGGCCACCCGATGCTCCTTGTGTGGCAAAGTGATTTAGGTTAGGAATTTCAATGCCATCGAGGTAAAACCTGTTCTCGTTTGGGCCACCACCTCGAACAATAACATCATTTCGGTATGCTAGCGACGATGCAACACCTGGTAACGATTGTATTACTCTGCTAATGTCTCGATTTCCCCCGGGATTTTTCTCAATCTCGTCAATTCCAATTCTGCGGAGCGATAATGGCGCGTCGTCGCTTCTCCTGAATGTAGACGCTTTAATGGTTACTCCTTCCAGTTCTATGGGCGTTTCTTCTACTGGCAAATCTATGTAGGAGATTTTTGAGTTGGTAACAAGTATTGCTTCGGAGATATAAGGTTTATAGCCAATTGCCGAAACTTGAAGTTCTATATAGCCAGGATTTATTCCTGTAAAAGAGTAATTCCCTTCCAGGTCGGAGGTAGTTCCTATTGTTGTGCCAAATATGATGATGTTGGCAAAAGGAATTGGCTCGCTACTTTGCTTGTTGAATACACGTCCCTTTACAGTTCCCGATGCTTGAGGAAAAACTAGTAAGGGTAGAAAAAGAAATAGTATAATGAGTTTATGCCCTTTCATGCTTTTAAATTTTACATGATAACAGCATAAATTACAACATGTTTATTTTAATTACAAATAAAATAAACAAGACTAATGCTTGTACTAATTATATGGCTATTTCTTTTGATTTGTCTTCTTTGCCAAATCTTCCATAACTAAGATATTCATGGAAGCGGTGTAGGCTTTTGACTTTATCATTAATTCCTTGAGATGCTCATCGGGGTTTTGCAATGATGGTTCAAGTTGCATCGTATTCGTATCACTCCATCGGAAATATAGCGGGGTTGATGAATAATCGACGCACCCTACGCTATCCATCGCAATGCGATAGCAGTATACACTATAGTTATCCTAGCTATCGTTCGATAGTAGATTATTACCAGAGTTTACGTACTTGGCATCGGAAAGTGATAGGTTAAACAGTGTTGGGAAAACATCTCTGTGCGAGCCAAATTTCTTGGTGTTAACATCGTTTTTGGGTTTGTAGGCATCGGGAACGTAGAGCAGGAATGGAACGGAGTATTTCATCAACAAATCCTTGTCGGTAAAGTCGAATATTTGGTGAATATTGTGGTCGCCAGTTGCAACAATAATGGTGTTTTTGCCTAGCGGCGAATTTCTGACCTTATTGATGAATTTTCCCAAACAATCATTGGCATATTGATATGCCTTTAAGCTCTTTAGTGCAATCTCAGGTGTGGCTTTGAGTTTGCTCTTCATTTCATCGGTCAACTCTAGCGGGTAACCTTGATATGATTCAGGAATATCGTATGGCGAGTGATGCGATATTGTCATCGCATAAATGAATTGAGGTTTCTTAGCGTTGCTAAGTATTTCAAAGGTTCTGTCGAACATGTTCTCGTCGTGAACACCCCATTCGCATCGTTTGGCATCGGGGTATTCTTTTAGCAGGTTGGGTTCAGCCTCAATAGTTTCGAAGTATTGTTTGTTGATGAACTTATCCATGCTGCGCCATCCCATTTTTCCGCCAGTTATGAAGGTTGTTTGGTAGCCTTTTTCAACAAATGGCTTTGCCGACGATGATTCGAGCGTTACAGTTTGGTACTTTGATTGCGATAGCGGACCTTGAGGGCTATTCACCATAATGCTTTCGAGTGAGAATATTGTACCATTGTACGATGATAGAAAGTTGCGGAACATGTAGCAGTCCTTAAGTTCGTTTTCGAGTGCCCCAAGTAGGTTTGTTTTGTCGGAGTGAAAGTTGAGGTAGCAGTTGCTCATGCTTTCCATCATCACAAATACTACCGAAGGTGGATTTTGCTCCAAGAAATCGTTTTTTGCTGTTGTCGAAATTAATGAGGCAATACTTACTGTATCGCTGCTTATTGGTTTGCCTAGGTAGGTCGATATCGCCTCGCTTTCGGTTTTAAACTTGTACTGCTTAAGCATTTTCGGTATGTTGATATCAACCTTGTAGGTTTTTCTATCGGAGTAAGCAATTTTAAGTGCAAATACACCATTATTCGCTAATGTATTAACAAAAGTATTTTCCGAGAAAGTTGCATGTCGGCCATCGAGTGGAATAATTGCTAAGGTTCCACGCATTCCTGCAAAGTAAACCCCAACGAAAACCAAAATGGCGAATGCCTGAATTAATACTCTGTTCGATAGTAATTTTGGAAATTCCTGATCCTTGGAAACCCAGCCACTTGCTTTATAGAGTAAGAATAGTGCAACAAATAGGCCTATAAGTATTGGGATTAATGGGAAATCGGTCCATATGGTTTTAAGCACAGCAAGCGTATCATCCTCAAAAAATCCAAAGAATATTACGCTTATTCGGGAATTATAGAAACTAAAAAAGTAGTAATCGATAATCATCAAAAGTGCAAAAATGCTTAGGATAATGAATCCGTATATATGAAATGTTTTACGAATTATTTTGAATCCTTTATTGCCGAAAAGTAACGTTAAAAATGATAGTAGAACCAACGGCAGTAATCCTATGGTGAGTACTTTTATATCGAATCTAATACCTATTCCAAATGCGCGTAAAACATCAACCTTGAAATTGCTGAGTTCTGCAAAATTCGCGTAGGTGAGTAGATATGCAATTCGGGATAGGAAAAAGAGAAGAATACCAAAAGCAATAAAACCGACTAGCCAAGATATTGATTTTACAAAGTAATTATAGTTTTTCATTTTATAGGATTTGTACCAAGTGACTTATAGTTTTTTCTGAAATTCGAATGCAAAATTAACTTTTTGTTTTACATCTGCTACTTGCAGGTTGGAATGGCTGAAAAAAGCAAGGTATTCAATGTTCTTTTCCTTACTGTAAATGGGCGAATGGCTTAATGCGCTGAGGCTATAACCTAACTTGCCAAAGGCTTCGGCAACCCTATTTATAACATCTACATGAACCTTTGGATTTTTAACTAGTCCGTTTTTGCCAACAAATACACGTCCCGCTTCGAACTGCGGTTTTATCAGCAGCATCATAGCACCGTTAGGAGTCAGGAACTTTGGTAGGAATGGGGCAACCATGGTTAATGAGATAAACGATAGGTCGGCAACAATAAAGTCGACTTTTCTGGGAATTGCCGATTCTTCAAGTGTTCTAATATCACATTCTTCCATCGAGCACACTTGCTGATTGATTTTTAAGGATGAGTCAAGTTGATTTGTTCCAACATCCACTGCCCAAACAAAGGCAGCGCCGTGCTGTAGCGCACAGTGAGTAAAGCCACCCGTTGATGCGCCAACATCTAAAATGTATTTATCCTTAAAACCGAGGTTGAAGTCGACGATTGCTTTTTCGAGCTTTAATCCCCCACGGCCCACAAATGGCATTGCCTCTGCTGCGTTGAATTCAACATTGGCATTATCGTCTACGTTAAATGATGGTTTTGTAATTACTGTACCATTTACAGAGACCAAACCCTTTTGTATGCTATCCTTCGCTTTCTCCCGCGATTGGGCAAGTCCTTTCTCTACAAGGTATATGTCAAGACGCTTCATAGTTCGATAGTTGAGCAAGAATCTTTTTCGATTTAGATGAAATTCCGGGCGATGCATCAATCATATTGAGCCTGATAACATGAGGCAACTCCTCCTTAATCCAAGTATTGCTGGGAGCAAGATACACTAGAATATCCATGCAGTATGCCTTTACAGCGATTGGAGTTTTGAGATTAAGCAACCATTCGAAGCATACCTCAATAAGCAACTCTATACTATTGTTGTTCTTTTTAGTGGCAATAATATTTTTAACCGCTCCACTTTCCAACGAGCATTTCGCTATTTTTGAGAAATGCCTTTGAACAGAGGGATTCTTTGTCTCTGGCATTCTATTTACGATAGAAACAAAATATTTTTTTAGGAGTTCAGGCTTGTCGATAATTATGTGTTCGAGAACCCATGCGGCATGAAAGCCCAATGTATTGTCAGCGTTAGAGCATAGGTCTATTAGAGTGTCAATGCCTTTAGGATTTTTCGAAAAAATTTCGGTCATATAGAGTACATCATTTTTCCGAAGTGAATATCTTAGCCGCTCTAATATTTTGCTCTCGTCCATGTAAAATCTAATTTTCACCAAAAATAATATCATGAAGTGTAATAACGATATTCTTAAAACCCTTTTTGAAAAGATTCATCAAAATAAGAAAGCAGAGCTAAGCTATATTCTCGGTGCAAAGTATGTTGCAGTAACCAATAGTGCTGGACACATTGGCGTATGTGCCACTTTAGGGAATGAGATTGATGGTTTCGATATAGATAACCTAAACTTTGATTGTACCGAGGATCGAATTGTAATAAATGCCTTGGTTAATTCTTACATAAACTATAGTACTCGGTTCGATGGTGGTGGAGATATTTTCAGTATTATAAATTTTGACAAGTATTCCAGCATAGTAATGATTGGATATTTTGGCCCATTGGTGAATAAGTTTATGGGAAAGAATATTGCATTAAATATTTTCGACTTGGATCAGCGCGAAGTTCCAGTACTACCAATGGAGCAGCAGGCGGAATACTTGAGTAAGGCCGATTGTGTTATACTTACATCAACAAGTATCTCGAATAATACTTTCGAGGGAATTGTAAGAAATACTCCTTCGTCTTCCGATATCTTTTTACTTGGCCCGTCAACGCCCATGGACGATGCGTTGTTTGAGTATCCAAATGTTAAAGGACTATTCGGTTCGGTATTTAAGCCATTCGATGAAAATACATTGAAAATAATTGCAGATGGTGGTGGAACTTGTCTGTTTAAGCAGTATATGGAGAAAATTTATAAGATGCGTGATGATTGCGGTAAGAGTTAATAAGTAGATAAAAATATTCGTTATTGTACACTGACTCTTTTTATTACAGTACTCTGGCTGTGGTTGGCATTGATACACTAGATCCATGCATCCTGATACGCCCGATTCAGACACTCTGATACGCTCGATTCAGACATCCTGATACGCTCGATTCTGATATTCTGATACGAATGCTTCAGAGAGGCTGAATGAGTTTTTTTCGAAAGTTTTTTAAGGTGAAATTCCGGTTTAATTTTATGTAATACGAAAAGAGCGAAACTTAAAGTTTCGCTCTTTTTTATATTTAGTTTAATCCTCTGTTCTTAAGTAGTGGTTCAATGCTGGGCTCTTTACCGCGGAAATCGGTGTAAAGTTCCATCGCATCTTTCGATCCACCTTTTTCGAGTACACAGGTGCGGAATTTGTTGGCAATTTCCTTGTTGAAAATATCGCCACTTTCAACATAAGCCTCAAAAGCGTCGGCGTCTAACACCTCAGCCCAGATGTATGAATAGTAACCGCTTGAGTATCCCATAACATCACCAAAAATGTGATTGAAATAAGTTGTACGATAACGAGGCCATATTTCAGGAATCAATCCAACTTTGTCCATCGATGCTTTCTCGAAAGCAACGATATCGGAGATTTTTGCCTTGTCGGCTGTCAATGTATGGTAATCCATATCAAGAATTGATGCTGCTAAGAATTCTGTGGTTGCAAATCCTTGGTTGAAATGACCGCTCTTGTCAATCTTAGCAATTAGCTCGTCGGGCATTGGTTCGCCAGTTTGATAATGCTTAGCATATTCTTTTAGATATAAAGGATTGCTAGCCCAGTGCTCCATGATTTGACTAGGAAGTTCAACGAAATCTTGAGGAACTCCTTGTAATCCATTGTATTTTACTTTTGTGAATAATCCATGTAGAGCGTGTCCAAATTCATGGAAGAAGGTCTCTGCTTCATCGAAACTTAGCAACGAAGGTGTGTTTTCTGTTGGTTTTGTGAAGTTGCATACAATTGATACGATAGGAGTTTGGATTGTTCCATCTGCTTTTGCCTTGTACTCCTGGAATCCGGTACACCAAGCACCTACAGTCTTGCTTTCGCGTGGGAAGAAGTCTAAGTATAGAATACCAAGGTGTTTTCCATCAGCCTCAAGTACTTCGTAAACTTCTGCATCGGGATGGTAAACTGGTACATCGGTTAGTTTTTTGTACTTTAAACCGTATAATTTTTCGGTTAAGTTGAAAACTCCCTTCTTAACACCTTCGAGCGAAAGGTATGGGCGAAGCATTTCTTCGTCTAGGTTAAATTTTGCTTTACGTACTTTTTCGGCGTAGAACCACCAATCGGCAGCACTTAGTTTGAATTTGCCACCTTCGGCGTTAATCATTTTTTGCATTTCGCTACGTTCGGCTTTGGCAACATTTAATGCAGGAGTCCAAAGTTTATTCAGCAAGTCGTAAACATTCTCAGGGACTTTAGCCATATTAACATCGAGTACGAAATGAGCATGGGTTGGATAGCCAAGAATTTGAGCCTTTTGTTGACGTAGATCTACAATTTTCTTGATTACTTCCTTATTATCGTTGGCGTTGTCGTTATTGCCTCGCATATAGTAGCCGTAGTATAGTTTCTCGCGTAAATCGCGGTTGGTCGAATAGGTTAGGAATGGAAGCATACTTGGCTTTTGAACTGTATAAACCCATTTGCCTTCAAGTCCCATATCCTTAGCATCGGATGCACCCATTGCAATAACAGATTCAGGTAATCCGGCCAGATCTTCCTTGTCTTCAATAACAATTTTATAGTTGTTGGTTTCTGCAAGGAGATTCTCTCCGAACTGAAGTGCAAGTAATGATAGTTCTTGGTTAACTTTGCGAAGTTTTTCTTGATCTTCGGCATTAAGATTTGCACCTCCGCGAACGAATCCTTTGTATATTTTTTCGATTAGTCGTTTTTGCTCTGGAGTGTAGTTTGCTTCGCCCATTTTATCGTAAACTGCTTTAACTCGCTCGAATAGCTTTGCGTTCATGCTAATGTCGTCGCGATGTTTCGATAAGATTGGAGATACTTTTTTGATAACCTCCTGAAGCGAATCGGTTCTGTTTGCCTCTTTGATATTTTCCATTACAATAACAACTCTTTGTAGAAGTTCGCCACTGTTATCCAATGGAATAATAGTATTCTCGAAGGTTGGTGCTTCGGTGTTAGATGTAATGGCATCAATTTCGGCCAAGTTCTCTTTTATTCCTTCCAGTATAGCCGGCTCATAGTGCACGGGTTTAATTTTATCGAAAGGAGGAACTCCGAATGGAGTATTGTAAGGCTGTAGGAAAGGATTCTCAGCCTTTTTCTCACAAGAAACCATAAGGCTTGTTGTAATTAGGGTTAGTAAAATCAAACTGTATTTTCTCATTTTGTTATAGTTTGGGTGTTTAGATGTTGATTGTCTTGATAATTAAACTTGAAAAAGGCAAAAAGGTTTAAAATTAAAAGCGTTTGCAAGTTACAAAATGAAATTAGATTTCATAAAAAGAATCATAGATGGTTAAAATCCGAAGATTTTTAGTTGTTTAGCATTTTGATCTTGGAGATCTTTGTAATTATAATTATCTGTGTTTGATGGAATCTGAATGTGATGTAAAAAAGCAGAATGAAGAATAGTTTAACTATCATTTCTTGTAGATGATATGTGTCTGAATTTTTAGTTCCTTGCTTGTTTTCAATGTATTGATGTTTTTTACTTAATGATTATTTACGAATGAAAAGACAAACGTTAATTTTAATAGGTTGCTTGTTTTTTGTACAAGTAACATTTGCTCAAATTTATAATGAAGAAAGAGTTTTTGAATTTGCTTATTCTATAGAGAATAGCAAAGATTTACAAGAAGGAATTGCTTATTTAGCTTGTACAAAAACTCAGAAAGAAGACTATTTAGAAGATCAATATTTAGTAATGTGGACAACTGAGTTAAAAGATTTTATTTATGGTTATTTTAAAATAGGAGTTGGAGAGAATACCGAAGTTGGAGAGAATAAAGATTCGATTTATTTACACCCTATACGGCAAGGAGTTTTTGGTATCTTGGAGTATAGTCCCTTTCCTATTGTCTATTTTCCTTTAAAAGAAAATAAATCATGGAAATGGGAAGTTTCTATTGGCGAGTACTGGGCTAATAAATTAGGATTATCACCCCAAAACCGCAATTATAAGTACGAAGTTACTGGTGTTACAAGTATTTTTTTAAATGCACAATTTGGAAAAATTGATTGCTATGAAATACATGCAGCATCAATAAGTGGAGAGTTGAAAAGTAGTTTTGTGGGGTTATTTAATTTAGACTATGGTTTTGTGAAAATGACCTATAACAATGTGAATGGAAGTGTTGCAACGTTTTTACTTAAAAATATAAACTCTTGGAAATATTATAGAGAACAGGCTGATGAAGAACAGCGTAAGTTTCCAATTAAATATTTTTAATGTTTAAGATAATTAATGAAAGTAATTTAGATTTTTAGTATCCTTTTGAAAAGAACCTAGGATTACGAATAACGAGTATATTCGTGTTTTAAAATTAGAGACTTTACTTTTATGATGAATGAAAACCCTATGGTTATTTCGTATCTTGGATTAAGAAAGGCGGTAGGAATAATTGGATTTCTTTTCTCCACAGTGCTTGTGCTTGGAACTTTAATCATTGGAAAGGATGATGTTTTTCAGCGTTCAATTAGTATGTACTATCATACCCATATGCGCGATGCTTTTGTGGGCATTCTTTGTGCCGAGGCTTTGTTCTTCTTTTCGTACACAGGATACACCTGGATTGATAATCTAGCAGGTGATCTAGCGGCGATATTTGCGTTGGGAATTGCATTTTGTCCAACATCCAATACTTTAATCGGCACAATTCACCTGATATCAGCGTTGCTATTTTTTTCAACTTTGATCTATTTTTCACTTTTCCTATTTACTAAAGGGAGTTCAAATCCAACTAAAAGGAAGAAACATAGGAACATTGTGTATCGGATTTGTGGCTATGTAATGGTTGCCTGTATAGTTTCTATCGTATTTTATTTTGTTCTTCCTGCAGGCATTAAGTTGAGGCTTGAGGCTTTACACTATGTTTTTTGGTTCGAAACAATTGCTCTTTGGGCTTTCGGTATTTCGTGGTTAGTTAAGGGGGAATTTCTGCTTAAGGATTAATAAATAACGGGAAAGTTTTTGTAAGTGCTTTCCCGTTATACTTCTACTTATTATTGAATTTGGGTGTTAATTATATCTGTCCATTTTTGTGCTAAGCTATGCTCATCGGACAGAAAGGAATTGTCGTTTAAATTGAAGAAATTAATTGTTTCTTTTGAACCATTCTTGAATCCTAAAATTAAATCTACTCTTTCAGTGATGTTGTCATGCTTATTTCCTTTTGTCTTACGGTAAGTTTCGGATACATTGCATTGCGATACATCTTGTAAATCTATGAGGTTGGTGTCTTCTAGATTATCCTTTTTAATCAATGTAAATAGTTTGTTGGAGTTAGTGTCAATTCCAATACAATTGTTGGAATTCCAAATGTCGCTATTGGTTATTTTTACTTGATTTTTTGCTGCAACTGATGCAAAATGTTTTAAGAACAGTTTGCTTTTATTCTTTTGTACTCTGTGAATATATATTACGGGCAAAATAAAAATTGCTAGGAATAACGATCCTATTAAAAATAATGAAATACTCATAACTTCCAGTTATTAGAATTATTGATAATGTTTTTGAAATGTACGAGAACAGTAAAATAGTGCAATTTACTGTTGGGAATAATTGGAAGTTTCTTACCAGAAATAGTCGAATGGGTATATTAAGTCTCGAATGGTTAAGCTAATTCTCAGCTTAGACGAAAATTCAATGCGCTGTATTGCAGTAAAAGATTGTAGATGTTCGATTCCAAAATATCTATCCGATTTAGGGTTCTGGAATTTTGGTATGTTAAATGAAAAAACATTCTCGACAAGTTTCTCGGTACTATTCTCGGAGCGTTGAAAGAATGATAGGTTATGTTTACTCTCAAAAAAATATTCGGAGGATTGTTCGTCGGCTTTCGGTGTAGAAAAAAAAGAATTGTTGCAGTAACTACCAGCGTTTATACTTACGTAGGTGATAGCAATGGCAAGGAAAACAAGAATAAATTTTTCTGAACTTTTCAAGGATAAGTTTCAACTTATTTACCCTGCAAATATAGTGTGAAATTAGATCTATTGATCTAGTTTCGCATTAGTTGGTAATTTATTTTTTAGTGTTATAGATTCTTCTTTTGGTTACAAGCATTTCATCGGGTTGATCTCACTCATTGTTGTCAATTTGTTGATTAATATTAGGAGTACATAATTGGCTCCACATGCTTACCTCTCATTAATTAACAAAATGATTTTAGTACCTTTGCACGAATTTTAGCAAATGTATTTGGAATGATATCGATAAATCAGGTTACCGTTAGTTTTGGCGGATTCGATTTGTTCAAGGAGATTAGTTTTCAGGTAAGCGAGAGCGAGCGGGTTGGACTTGTAGGTAAAAATGGGGCAGGTAAAACAACGTTGCTTAAGCTTATCGCCGGTGAAATGCTGTCTACATCGGGTAATGTTTCTATGCCTAAGGATATTCGGCTGGGATATTTGCCTCAGCAAATGGCTTTGGCTTCGGGTAGAAGTGTTTTGCAGGAGACGTTGCTTGCCTTTTCGGAAACGATCGAAATAAAGAGTCAAATAGATAAGTTGAGTCACGAGATTGCAACTCGAACCGATTATCATTCCGATGAGTATTTGCGATTGATCAATCATCTTACTGAGTTGAACGATCGCTTTGCCATGCTCGACGGTACCACCGCTGATGCTCAGGCTGAGCAAACATTGCTTGGGCTTGGTTTTAGACGTACCGATTTTTTAAGACCTACAACGGAGTTTAGTGGTGGCTGGCGAATGAGAATTGAGTTGGCAAAAATTCTGCTTCGTAAACCGGAGATTTTACTTCTCGATGAGCCCACAAATCACCTCGATATAGAATCGATTCAGTGGTTGGAGGATTATCTCAAAACATATCAAGGCTCACTGTTATTAATTTCGCACGATAGAGCCTTTCTCGATAATGTTACGCAACGTACGGTGGAATTGTCGCTTGGTAGTGCATACGATTACAAGGTACCGTACTCTAAATATGTAGCGCTTCGTAAGGAAAGACAGGAGCAACAACTCGCTGCATACAGGAATCAGCAAAAAGTAATAGAGGATACACAGGATTTCATTGAGCGTTTCCGCTACAAGGCCACAAAAGCTGTGCAGGTTCAGTCGCGCATAAAAATGCTCGATAGGATGGAGGTTATCGAGGTTGAGGAGGAGGATTTGTCAACGCTGAACATTCGATTCCCTGCGGCTCCTCGTTCTGGCGATATAGTTTGTGAGGCTAAGAATGTTGCAAAGAGTTTTGGAAGCCATCAAATTTTTAAGGATGTAAACTTTGCCATTGAACGAGGGCAGAAGGTTGCCTTTGTGGGAAAGAATGGCGAAGGAAAAACTACCATGAGCCGTATTGTTATTGGAGAGCTCGACTACGATGGAGTTACTAAAATTGGGCATAATGTTTCGGTCGGATATTTTGCTCAGAATCAGGATGAATTGCTCGATAGCTCGATGACCGTTCTCGATACCATTGATAGAGTTGCCGTGGGCGATGTTCGTGCTAAAATGCGCGATATTCTTGGTGCATTCCTTTTCCGTGGCGAGGATGTGGATAAAAAAGTGAAGGTTCTCTCTGGCGGCGAGCGAAACCGTTTGGCGTTGGCCAAGTTAATGCTTCAGCCTTACAATCTATTGGTTCTCGATGAGCCCACCAACCACTTGGATATGCGTTCCAAGGATGTGCTGAAAAATGCTCTTTTGAATTTTGATGGAACTTTGATTGTTGTTTCACACGACCGTGAGTTCTTGGATGGCTTAGTTGACAAAATCTATGAATTTTCCGATGGAACAGTTCGCGAGCATATTGGCGGTATTTACGATTTTCTTCGGAGAAGAAAGTTGGAGAGCTTGAAGGAATTAGAGCGAAAACAGCAGGAGGTTTCCAAAAGTTTGGAAACAAAAACCAGCTCCGATCAAAAAGTGCTTTGGGAAGAACGAAAGGAAATTGATAAACAGATTCGAAAGGTTGAAAGTAGAGTCTCCGAAGTTGAAAAGAAGATTTCGCAATATGAGAAGGAGATTGCCGATATGGATAATAAGTTGGCAAATCCCGAACAGAGTGGAGTTGACTTGAATGATAAATCGTTTTTTAATGGCTATGAGTCTGTAAAGAAACAGTTAGTAGATATGATGAGTGAGTGGGAGATGCTATCTGTTGAATTGGATGAACTTCAGGAGAAACGAAAAAATGCGAAAGGTTAAATTAGTAGTAACGATCGACAAACAATAAAAAGGTATGAATTCAGAAGATTTAATATATGGACTGCACTCTGTTCTAGAGGCGGTAAATTCTAATGTAAAAATTAGTAAGGTGATTGTTCGCCAAGGTTTAACCGGAAACTTGGCTTCTGAACTTATGGGAACCCTTAAGTTTAAAAATATTCCATTTCAGCATGTTCCGGCAGAGGTTTTCAATAAATACAAGAATAAAAATCACCAAGGAGTGGTTGCTTTTACTTCGCCAATTGAGCTACAGAATTTAGAAGAGTTGCTCCCTCAGCTGCTGAATGAGGGGAAAACACCATTCATTCTTATGCTCGACAGAGTTACCGATGTGCGTAATTTTGGTGCAATTGTTAGAACTGCCGAGTGTGCAGGTGTCGATATCGTTGTAGTTCCGGCCAAAGGGGCTGCAAATATTGGAAGTGATGCTGTTAAAACTTCCGCTGGAGCCTTGCATCATATTCCTGTTTGTAGGGTTGGTAGCTTAAAAATGACAGCGAATTACCTAAAGCAAAATGGAGTAAAGGTTATTTCGGCCACCGAAAAAGCAGAAAAAACAATTTTTGAGTCGAGTTTGAATGGCCCAGTTGCATTGGTTATGGGAGCTGAGGATACTGGAATTAGTCCCGATGTAATAAAACTCTCCGACGAAGTTGTTAAAATTCCTATTAATGGTAAAATAGGATCGTTGAATGTTTCGGTGGCAACAGGAATTGTACTTTACGAGATTGTGCGGCAGCGAGGATTATAGTCCTTTGCTGTCTAGCATTTTTGAGCACATTTCTTTTCCGTAAGCAATAAGTTCTTCCGCTTTGTAGAACTCAAAAACTGTTGATGCATCCTTCGATATAGGTATTAAAACATCGGGCGGTGTTATTTCTGTTGCGTAGTCTGTTAGTCTCGATTGCATTAGCATTACCGATCGCATTAGCAAATCGAAATAGCCAATTTTTAGGGAGTTTGCTTGCTTGCTTTTTTTTGATTCAGATTTACTGCTCAGTCCAAATAGTTCATCCCATTTCTGCATAAGAGTTGCAACGCTCTCATTATGATTTTCCTTCGATTTAACCTTTTTAGGTAGATTCGGCTTTTCGTAGGGTATGAGCGCATTTAAGTCGACAGCAATAAGTAAATCCGAGGAATTTCTTTTTATGTGATTTAAGGGAAGTGGATTTAGCACACCTCCATCGACCAATAGTTCATCATTATAGCTAACGGGTGTAAAAACGCTGGGAATTGAAATCGATGAACGAATGGCTGTTTGTAAACTACCTGTTTCGAAGATGTGCTCTTTGTTGTTAATTATATCAACAGCAACCGCAACGTAAGGAATTGGAAGATTTTCAATCTCAATATCTGGTATGAGATTGAGATTTCGCATTTTGTCGAAAACCTTTTCCCCTTTAACGAATCCTTTTGTCGTTAGCGTGAAATCTATCAACGAAATAACATCTTTCTTATTTAGGGTAACAGCCCAATTTTTGAACTCAGCTATTTTCCCTGTAGCGAATAAGCCGCCAACTAGCGCACCCATGGAGGAACCTGCAACCGAAGTTATAGTATAACCTCGGCTTTGCAATTCCTCAATAACTCCTATATGGGCAAGTCCGCGAGCACCTCCGCCAGAGAGAACTAATGCTACGTTTTTGGATTTATTGGACGATTCCATTGATAATTCAAATAGATAATCTTATTGATTATTCCTCGACAATGATTTTTCGAGTTTGTTTTACTACTACTAATAGTTAACTCGACTGTCCTTGTTATCCCATTCTCTGAAAGGTATCACCCCTTTTTCGGGACTTACCTGAATAAATGGGATTCTACGATGGTCGAAGCTGAGGTTTACCTCATCGTAAATAAAACTATCGTCGAAGCCGTGGTACGATGCCATATGCCGATTTGCCGAATAGAAAACTTTGTCGACTCTTGCCCAGTAAATAGCTCCAAAGCACATTGGGCATGGCTCGCAAGATGTATATAGAACACAGCCATCTAATTGAAAACTATTTAGGTTTTTGCAGGCATCTCGAATTGCCATAACCTCTGCATGAGCAGTAGGATCGTTGGTTGATGTAACGTGATTGTTTCCCCGTCCCACAATTTTTCCATCTTTAACTACGATTGCGCCAAAAGGGCCTCCCTCGCTTGCCAATACACCTTTAATCGCTAGGCTAATGGCTTCATCCATAAAAACTTCGTTGTTGTCCATAATGATTATTTCAATTCTCCTAATTTAATAAGAAACGGCTAAAGTTAACTCACATAGACAAAAATACATTGCCATTGCGAATATCGAAAACTTGAGGCGAAACTTAGAAAGAATGCAATGATTATTTCTTGCGAGTAAAAAAAAATTCCAGTGTTAACACTGGAATTTATCATTTCATTTATCAATGTCTATTTAGTTCCCTTTTACAATGGACTTAATGTCATCGCTAGTCATTCGTTGAAAAACTTTTAGTTCGAACATAGGAATTACAGCCATAAAGTGTTCCAGCATATTCGATTGAATTTTTTCGTAGAAAGCCCAACGCTTTTCGTTTACAAAAAAGTAAATTTCAAGAGGAATTCCGTATTCTATGGGCTGTTTTATTCTTATTATCATATCGAGCGATGGATTAACCTCTGGTTGCGATAACAGATAGTTCTCAATATATTCGCGGAATAAGGTTAAATTGGTTGGCATACCTCCGTTAAGAAGTGCAGCATCGGTTTTGTAATCGGAATTTTTTTCAAGGTAAGCCTTCACCTTCTCGTCAATGAATGGAAAATCTTTCATTTTTTGAAGCAGTTCGGGAGTACAGAATTTAACGGTTTTATAATCGATAAATAAGGACTTCACGATTCTTCGACCGCCCGATTCCTTCATCCCTCTCCAGTTTTTATAACTCTCGTTTACCAATGCAAAAGGAGGAACTGTTGTTATTGTGTTATCGAAATTTTGAACCTTAACGGTTGTTAGGTTTATGTCAGTTACAGTTCCATCTAAATTACGCGATGGCATTTCAATCCAATCCCCAATTTTAAGCATATCGTTTGCCGATAGTTGAATAGATGCAACCAGACCAGTAATTGAATCCTTGAAAACTAACATTAGAATTGCGGTAGATGCGCCTAAACCCACAAGAATTGAACTTGGATTCTTGTGTATAATTATACCAATAACTACAACGCCAGCAAAGAAATAGATGATGATTTTTACAACCTGTAAGTAGCCCTTGATTGGTCGACTTTTGGCAAAAGGTAATTCTTGGTATATCTCGTTAACTGTATCAAGAAATGCATTTACAACTAAAAGCGATACAAAAACCATATACACTTTAGTTAATGCTTGCAGGAATACGGTTACTTTAGGTGAGTAGTCGTAAAGTGCAACTCCAATTGTAAGGTAAATCACAATGGCTGGCGCAAAGTGTGCTAAACGATGAAAGAATTTTTTTTGAACTAATATATCGTCCCACTCAGTTTTAGTGCGCTTTGCAACTCTCGACATTGAAGTTAGAAAAACACGTTTGGCAATCCAATCGGCAATAAATGCGAGAATGATTATAACGCCAATCGAAATGGCAACTTTAAAAAATTGAGCAAATGTTTCGTTCACACCTCTACTCAAAAGCCACGATTCAAGGTTTTCGAGTACCTTGTATTTTTCAGCAATTTGCTCCTGTATTTGTTCTACGGGTAGTTGCATGATGGATATATTTAAGATTTATTATCTACAAATTTAATAAGACTACTTAAAATGGAAGATCATTGTCGGGATTAAAATCGTTTGTTGGTGGCATTGGGTAGTCATCGGAGAATGGTGGAAGGTCTGGAACTCCATTGTTATTATTCATTCGTTCTACACGCCATGCTCTGATGTCGGTATACCATCTTCCGTTAAATTCGCGCGATTCAATATTGATTGATACCTTAACTGATTCTCCAATTGAAACAGCATCGAGTTCTTTTACTTTATCGCCCCATGCCGATATGCAAACCTTTTTGGGATACTGTTCCTGTGTTTCAAAGATAAATTCTTGCTTTACCCATGCACCGTTTTTGCCTTGTCCAGTCTGTTGTCCCAGTTTCGATACTAATTTGCCTGATATTTCTAAACTCATTTTGATTGTTTTTTATTATGAAAAAACAGCCGGATGCAATCACACCCGGCTGGTAAGCTGCGAGTTAAAATGTTTTATTTCTTTTTAGCGGTTTCTTTAACAATTTCAAGAAGCTCTACTTCGAAAATTAGTGCTTGATTTGGACCAATAGGTCCACCAGGACGAACGTGTGTGCCATAGGCTAAATCAGCAGGAATGTAGAACATATATTTTCCACCAACTTTCATTTTTTGTACGCCAATTGTCCATCCTTTAATAACTTGGTTTAATTTGAATTGAGCAGGTTCTCCTCTGTCGTATGATGAATCGAACTTGGTTCCGTCAATAAGTGTTCCAGTGTAGTGTACTTTAACAACATCCTCAGCGGTTGGTTGAGCACCTGTGCCTTCTGTGATAACTTTATACTGTATGCCGGTTGAATCAACAATAACACCTTCTTTAGTTTTGTTTTCTTCTAAGAATTTGTTGCTTTCTTCAAGATTTTTAGCAGCAGTTTTTTCTTCTTTCTTCTGCATGTATTCTTGAATGAACTTTATTGCATCCTCGTTTGACATTTTAATGTTGGAAGAGTCGTTTTTGTATACATCCTGAATGGCGCGAGCTAATGCTTTGAAGTTTACATCTTCAAATTTGTTGCTTTTTAAACTATTGCCAATGTTAATACCTAGTGCGTAACTGAGACTATCAGATTCACCCTTTAGGACTACTTTCCCAACGCTTTGGTTCGATTTCTGGCACGATGCCAAAAAAGCCACTAATGTAATGGCTACAAGTACACTCGAAAATTTCATAGTTATTTGCATTAAGTTGATTGTCTATTTCAATAATTATCCTGCGAAGATACTTAATTGAATTGATTAACAAATTTTGTGTGAGATATTTTTTTGTCAGCTAGGTTAAAGGATGTTAAGGTTTGTGTGGAAGTTTTGCGATAAAACTGAGTTCTTGGTGTGTTGGTTTTGTCTGTAATTAATGGTCAACGATCAACTATCTTTGCCATCCCATTTTATTTTTGTTTTTTTGTGTAATAATATGTTGTACTATGGATTTTGTTAATACTGCAAAGCACGTCGATTTGATCTCGAAGGAGTTAAACTTGGCTTCGCGTCAAATCTCGAATACTATAAAATTGATTGGCGAGGGAGCCTCAATTCCATTCATTAGTCGATACCGTAAGGAGATGACTGGCAATTTGGATGAAGTTCAGGTTACATCTATTCGAGATTTATCGGCTAAGTATGTTGAGATTGATAAGCGTAAGGAAACTATAATTACCACCATTGAGGAGCAGGGGAAACTTACCGATGAATTAAAGTCGCGAATTATTAATTGCTATGACTCTGTTGTGCTGGAGGATATTTACCTTCCCTATAAACCCAAGCGAAGAACAAAGGCAACAATTGCGAAGGAAAAAGGCTTAGAGCCTCTTGCTCTGTTAATAATGAAGCAGTTTGAACGCAATATTTTTGCTAAGGCAGAGAACTTTATAAATGATCAAGTGGCCGATGCTGATGAGGCATTGCAAGGTGCTCGCGATATTGTGGCCGAATGGATTAGTGAGGATGAGAAGGCCCGAAATATTGCCCGTAGACACTTTAAACGTAGTGCTATCATTAAATCGAAGGTAGTAAAAGGTAAAGAAACCGATGGTGTTAAGTACTCCGATTACTTTAGTTTCGAGGAGGAGGTTCGTAAGTGTGCATCGCATCGCTTTTTGGCCATGCGCCGTGGGCAGGAGGAAGGTTTTCTTCGTGTTTCAATTGTACCTGCTGTAGAACCCGTAATCGAAGAATTTGATAGAAATTATGTAAAACTCAGTGGCGATAATGCAGCGCAGATGCAGTTAGCCATTGCCGATTCCTATAAAAGATTGATAGAGCCTTCGATTGAGAACGAGTTTACTGGAGAATTAAAGGGAAAGGCCGACGAAGAAGCTATTAGAGTTTTTGCCGAGAATCTTCGTCAACTTTTGCTCTCGGCACCACTTGGGCAGAAAAGCGTTCTGGCTCTCGATCCTGGTTATAGAACAGGATGTAAGGTGGTTTGTCTCGATCCGCAAGGTAATCTACTACACAATGAAACTATCTATCCACATCCACCGCAGAATGAGCATGGAAAGGCGATGTCTAAAATTTCAAACTTGGTCGATACATTTAAGATTGATGCAATTGCTATTGGAAATGGAACGGCAAGTCGTGAAACTGAGTCGTTTATTAAGCATATTCGTTTTAACCGCGATATTAAGGTGTTTGTTGTGAGTGAGGATGGCGCATCGGTTTACTCTGCGTCCACAGTTGCTCGCGAGGAATTCCCCGAGTATGATGTTACTGTACGTGGTGCAGTTTCCATTGGACGAAGATTGATGGATCCTTTGGCCGAGTTGGTTAAGATTGATCCCAAATCGATTGGAGTGGGGCAGTATCAGCATGATGTTGACCAAGCAAAGCTAAAGAATGGTTTGGATTTGGTGGTAGAGAGTGCCGTTAACCACGTTGGCGTTAGCCTAAATACTGCCAGTAAGCATTTGTTAACCTATGTTTCTGGTTTAGGTCCACAGTTGGCAAAGAATATTGTGGATTACCGCAAGCAGAATGGTCCATTTGCTAGTCGAAATGAACTTAAAAAAGTTGCTCGGTTGGGCGATAAGGCTTTTGAACAGTGCGCGGGTTTTCTACGCATTACCGATGCTAAGAATCCGCTCGATAATAGTGCTGTTCACCCTGAGAGTTACCATATTGTGGAGCAAATTGCCAAGGAATTGGGTTGCAAGGTTTCCGATTTGATGGGTGACGAGCAGCTGCGCTCAAAAATTAAACTAGAGAAATATGTGACCGATAAGATTGGACTGCCAACCCTAAACGATATTATGCAGGAGTTGGCCAAACCTGGTCGCGATCCACGTAGGGCAATTAAGGTGTTTGAGTTTGCCGAGGGAATCTATAAAATTGACGATTTGGTTCCTGGAATGGTTCTGCCCGGAATTGTAACCAACATTACCAACTTTGGCGTTTTTGTCGATGTTGGTGTAAAACAGGATGGGCTAGTGCATATATCGCAGCTGGCAAACCGTTTTGTTTCCGACCCTCTAGAAGTTGTAAAACTTCATCAGCACGTTAAGGTAAAGGTGCTTGAGGTTGATATTCCCCGTAAAAGGATTCAACTAACCTTGAAGGATGTGGAGCAGTAATCATACATGACAAAATGTGATAATATCTCATCAACATAAATTTATTTTTATTAAGCCAACCAAGGTTGCTGGAACAAGTATTGAGGTTGCGTTGGCAAAGCACTGTGTCGAAGGGGATATTGTGACATCAATTTCTAAGTACTCCGATGCGTTTGATGATGATCGCTATACTCATCAATCGCAAAACGAGGAAGATTTTTACAATCACATAACTCCTGATGAGGTAAAGTGTATGGTTGATACCGATGTGTGGAATTCGTACTTTAAATTTACGGTTGTTCGTAATCCTTGGGATCAGGTTGTTTCGAGGTTTTGCTGGGAGAAATCCTTTATTGTATTCAAGATTAAACGAAATATAAGTAAGATTAAAGAGAACCCTTTTAAATTAGAACTCTACAGCCGATTAACCATTCGATTATTGGAATTAGTAAGGTTGAGAAGTTTTAGTAACTTCCTTAAAAATTTTAATAAAGAATGGACTAATACTCGATTTTACTTTGATATTAATGGAAATGCCATCTGTGATTACTATATCAGGTACGAGAATCTTCAGTCCGACTTTGATAGTGTTTGTAGTCGACTGAAAATTAATTCCGAGAGGCTTCTTCGGTTAAAGAGCAAAACTCGAAACCACACGTTGCACTATTCGTCTTACTATAACGATAGGGATAGGGCACTTGTTGCCGATCTGTTTAAAAAGGAGATAGAGTACTTTGGGTACGAGTTTTAGATTAGGCTTATTTGTTTATTCCAACCGTTTTGAGCATGTATGCATAGGTGAATGCTAGGTCTTTTATGTACTTAAATCGCCCCGAAGCACCTTCATGCCCAGAGTCCATATCAACTTTTAATAGTAGCAAGTTATTATCGGTTTTGGTTGCGCGAAGCTTTGCAACCCATTTGGCGGGTTCGAAATATTGTACCTGTGAGTCGTGATAGCCAGCCGATATCAGCATGCTAGGGTAGTTCTGGGCTTTAACCTGATCGTAAGGAGAATAGGATTTTATGTAGTTGTAGTAGGTTGAATCGTTCGGATTTCCCCATTCATCATACTCTCCGGTGGTTAATGGTAAACTAGAGTCGAGCATGCTTGTAACAACATCCACAAACGGTACTTCGGCAACAATTCCTTTGTATAAATCGGGTCGTGTGTTGGCAATAACTCCCATAAGTAATCCTCCCGCGCTAGCACCTTGTGCAATAATTTTGTTGGACGAAGTGTATTTCTGATCGATAAGGTACTTGGTACAACTTATAAAATCGGAAAAAGTGTTCTTTTTGTTGAGCATTTTTCCACTTTCGTACCAGCCGCGTCCCATTTCTTCGCCACCTCTAACATGGGCAATTGCATACACAAATCCTCTGTCGAGTAAGCTGAGCAAATTAGGATCGAATGTTGGATTTTCGGAGTAGCCGTATGCGCCATATGCGTAAATCAGTAACGGATTTTTGCCATTTAGCTTGATCCCTTTTTTGTGAACAATTGATATTGGAATCTTAACACTGTCGTTGGCTGTGGCCCATAGCCGTTTGGTTTCATAGTTGGCCGGATCGTAGCCTCCAAGTACTTCGTTCTGCTTAAGCAATGTCCTTTCGTGCGTTTGCATGTTGTACTGGTAGGTAGAGCTCGGTGTAGTTAGCGATGTGTATGAGTAGATAAATAAGGGGGTGTCAAATTCTGGATTTCCTGCGGGAAGAGCAGTGTAAACCTCTTCTCCAAAATCAATGTAATGTTCGCTTTTGTCCGATAGGTTTAGCACTTTAACTTGTATAAGGGCATCCTTCCGTTCGGTTACCACTAAGAAGTTTTTGAATATGTCGACATCCATAATCAGGACATTATTCCGATGTGGAATGAGTTCCTTCCAGTTTTCGATGGATGGTTTAGAAACCGGAGCTTCCATCACCCGAAAGTTGGTGGCATTCCAGTTTGTTTTAATGTAGAAGAAATCGCCCAAATGATCGACGCTGTATTCTAGCCCTTTTTGTCGGGGCTGAACTACCTTGAATTTACCGAGCGGGGTGTTTGCATCTAGGAACCAGTATTCCGAGGATGTGCTGCTCGATGTCATTATCATGATTAATTCGCGCGATTTTGAGGTGTATACATGCGCATCGAAGGAGTCGTCGATTTCGTGATAAATTAATGCATCGTTACATGCCGTGGGCGAGTTTAGGGTGTGCCTAAAAATCTTATAGGGACGTAATGACTTATCCTTTTGCGAGTAGAATATGGTTTTGTTGTCGTTAGCCCAAGCTATGGTTCCGGTTGTATTATCTACTTTTGTGTTGATTAGTTTTCCCGATTGTAAGTCCTTGAAATGGATGGTGAACTTTCTACGACCAATGGTATCGACACCGTACGCGACAATTTGGTTGTTGGGCGATATGTCTAAGCTGGCCACCTGGCAAAAACGATGACCCGCTGCAACTTCGTTTTCGTCGAGGATTATTTCTTCGGGCGAATCCATGGTGCCCTTTTTGCGGCAGTTGATGGGGTATTCCTTCCCTTCTTCGTATCTAATGTAGTAGTAATAACCGTTCAGGAAAACAGGAACCGTGACATCTTCGTCCTTCTGGCGAGCCCTCATTTCGTTGTATAGCTCTTCCTGAAGCGGAATTGTGGGCTCCATCATAGCCTCGGTGTAGGCATTCTCGGCAATCAAATAGTCTAAAACTTTTTGCGAATCGCGCATTTGTAGCCAGTAGTAAGGATCAACCCGGGTATCTCCAAGCATTACCATTTTATGTGGATACTGATCTGCAATTGGCGGTTTGGGTATGAAATTGCAGGCGGTGAAATAACTAATAAATATAACTGCAACGAGAAACCCTGTAAGGCTTTTATTCATAATATTTGCGCTGTTTCGATTAACAAAATTATATCAAAATTATGTTTTATGAACGATATTCACAAAATTGTTATCGGTAAAGCTTAAATAAAACCTTTACAATGATATTCTTAATGAGCTGACGGATGAAAATTGGTGCTCCGAGGGGCAATTTTCTCCTCGGAACACGATAATTGCTATTCCGAAGGAGAAAAAGGCTGTTCCGGGGAGCAATTTTGTACCTCAAAGTGAGAATAAGGTATCTTGGAAGGAGAAAAAGGTATCTTTGAGCGAGAAATTTGCTTCTTAAAGAAACAAAAAGGTTGTTAAAGGGGGCGATTTAATACCTCGAAGGGGCAAATTGGTGTTCAGCGGAGGAATTGTCTGGATCTTTTCAATAAACAGTGTCAATATTACTTTCGGGTTGGCGCTATGTTACTCCGACGATTCAATGGTTGTGTTTACTTGCATAGGCTACATTGGTTTGTCAAAATGAAGGTGTGAGAATTTTTTTGCTTCTTGTTTTTTGCTATTTTTGAATAGTTCAAACGAAAACTATTAACACTTAATTATACCGTTATGGAAAAGAGCATTAAAGGTACCGAAACCGAGAAAAATTTGCTTAAAGCATTTGCAGGAGAGTCGCAGGCAAAGAATCGTTATACTTATTTTTCTAAAGTTGCCAAGGAAGAGGGCTACGAGCAAATTGCCGAATTGTTTATGATTACAGCAGGGCAGGAGGAACAGCACGCCAAGCAATTCTTTAAATTCCTCGAAGGGGGAATGGTGGAAATTACTGCATCCTATCCAGCAGGCGTAATTGGCACAACTGCCGAAAATCTTAAGGCCGCAGCAATGGGTGAACATGAAGAGTGGGAGGAGCTATATCCTTATTTTGCCGAGGTGGCCGAAAAGGAGGGATTCCCCAAAGTTGCAACAGCATTTAAGCTTATTGCCAAGGTGGAGAAAGAACACGAGATGCGTTACCAAAAACTATTGGACAAGGTTGATGCTGGAAAAGTTTTTGAGCGCGAGGAAGAAATAGAATGGGTTTGCCGTAAGTGTGGATATGTACATAAAGGAAAGAAAGCGTTGAAGAATTGTCCTGTTTGTCATCATCCCGAGGCTTATTTCGAGGAGAAGGCTACAAACTATTAATATTGAAATGAATTACATTCCGGAAGAGGTTAGCATTGCTAACCTCTTTATTTTTAAAATAATTTTAATTTACTTGATGGTTTGCAAGACTTAATTGTTTTTTTATTTTTGTTCTATATTTATCTCACATCTTATTATTAAAAAAAACTTTTTGTATATGAAAAAAATATCATTCATACTTTTATGTATGATTATTGCATCTTATGTGCTTGTTGCGCAGGATGCTCCTTCGAAATTTGGCAAAATAAATGAGAATGACCTAAAAGCGACTATCTGCCCAATCGATTCAAATGCTCATGCCTATTTTATTTTTGATTGTGGAGAAACATCGTTTACTTATCCTCAAGCAACGATTCGGGCTGACGACCATAGTTCTAATTCTGGATTTGTAATGAATACAAAAAGACATTTCAGAATAAAATTTATTGATGCTTCAGCTCTAGACTATGGGAATATTGAAATTGACTTGTATGTTTCGGGTAGTACTGAAGAAAAATTAGCCGATTTAGATGCTGTTTCTTTTAATATAGAAAATGGAAAAACTGTAAAAAGTAAATTTGAAAAGAAAAACCTTATTTATGAGGAACGAAGCAAGAACTGGAAATCGGTTAAAATACCTATGCCAAATGTTAAGGCCGGAACTGTTATAGATGTCAAATATTCGGTTCAATCTAGATTCTATTTTAATCTTAGAAATTGGAAATTTCAATATCCTATCCCTGTTTTATATAGTAATTATACGACTATTGTTCCTGAGTATTTTAATTATCATAGAAATATAAAAGGGTATATTGCAATTAAATCAGAAAGTGGGCATAAGCGAAATACAATAAGATTTACAGAGGTGGATAATGGTTGGGGCGCTGGGTTGTCTGGCTCTACGAATGGTTCTGCAAGTGGTCGTTCTACATATAACTATAATGTAGAATTTGAAGAGACTGTTAATACATATTTGGGCGAAAATATACCTGCATTTGTTGAAGACTCGTATTTAAAGACTCCGGATAATTATACCTCGGAAGCCGAATTTGAATTAGCCTATACTAAGTTTCCTGGAGCACCAATAAAGAATCACACAATGTCTTGGGAGGGGGTTCTTAAAGATTTAATGCAAGATGATGATTTTGGCGTAAAACTTAATCGAAATGATTTTTTTGATGATTATGCATCGGTACTAAAAACGGATGGAAAATCAAAGGAAGAGTTAATTTCTTCTGCAACAAAATATATTAGTAGTCATATTAAGTGGAATGAATATAACCGGGTTTATCTTTCGAAGAGTTTAAGAAAAGTGTTTGAAGATGGCGTAGGAAACTCCTCAGATATAAATTTATGTTTAGTAGCACTGCTTAATAAATTAGGAATAGAGTCTTACCCTGTGGTGTTAAGTACTCAGCGAAATGGGGCATTACAGTTAACTCATCCAACTATTTCAGCGTTTAATTATGTGATTGCTTATGCTAAAATTGATGATAAGTATTTTATGATTGATGCGACAGATCCTTTGTTGGAAATTAATCAGTTACCGATAAGGTGTTTAAATGACAAAGGTCTTATTGTTAAAGCAGGGGCTGCAGAGTGGGTTGATCTTATGGCAGGTGCAAAATATAAGAAGCAAACCAGTTTTCAGTTACAGATTGATTCAGATTTTACGTTAAAGGGTAAGTTTGTTTCTAAGCTCGATAATCATGCAGCATATCTTGAGCGTCTTGATATTCGTGAACATAATAATAATGATAGTTATATTCGTGAAACGTATAAGAATGCGCCCGGTTTAGAGATTGATTCGAGCTCTATTAGCGGTTATGATACTTTAAGCAAACCATTATATTTAGATTGTAACATAACTCTCTCAAATGCGATAGAAACAACTGGAACCTTGGCCTTTATTTCACCTTTTTTATATGAGACAACTAAGCAATCCCCCTTTAAGCTAGAGGATAGAACTTATCCTGTTGAGTTTGATTATCCTGCACAGGTAATGATAACTGCACAATATGAAATTCCTGAAAATATGACTGTAGAGTCATTACCTCAAGCAGTTTCTATTGTGCTATCCGATAAGTCTGCCAAGTATGCATATAATGCATCGCAATTGGGAAATAAAGTGGTAGTAACATCCCTTTATAATCGATCTAAAACACTTTATATTCCAGGAGAGTACAGTGACTTAAAAGAGTTTTATCGCAAAATGATTGCAAAGCAAAATGAGAAAATTGTATTAAAATTAAAGTAGCAATGAGATTGATTTTACTGTTTGCATTTATATTTTCTACAGTTGAACTATTTGCTCAGGGATCATTGGCTGTTTCTGCCATTCCCGATTCATTAAAAAAGAACTCAGATTCTGTAGTGCGGTTTAAAAAGACTGAGTACCGTTATAAGACTGAGTCAAAAATAGTTGTTACGGAGGACTTTGCAGTTACAATTTTTAATGAGAAAGCTGATGATAATTCTGTTCTCAAAGTTTTCTATGATAGTAATGCAAAGGTGAAGAAAATAGAGGGAACCATTTATAATTCAGATGGAGTTAAGGTTGACGAATTAAAGAGTAAGCAAATTCAAGACTATTCCGCATATGCTTCTTACACTTTATTTAGCGACTCTAGGGTTAAGGTTGTAGATCCTCTTGTGAAAAAGTACCCATATACAGTTGAGTATAAGGTTGAGGTAGAGTATACTGGTTCGGGTTTGTCTCCGAGTTGGTCTCCTATTGATGATTATCGGCAATCATTAGAGTATGCATCATTAACTATTTATACCCTGGGGAATAATATTGTTTCAAAGTTGTGGAATATTAATCCAACATATAATTATACGGCAGGGGAGTCTGGCGATATTCTAACATGGACTGTTAGGGGTATTAAAAGTTTTGATGGAGAGCCATATTCTCCTACCTATTCAGTTTTACAGCCTACAATATTCTTGTCATCTAATAATACTTTGTTTTATGGATATTCAGCAAGTTTTAAGGATTGGTTAAACTATGGATTCTTGGTTAAAAAATTAATTGATGGTAGGGATAATTTGCCAGAAAACACTATAGTAGAGCTTAAAAATCTTTGCGCTGGAATTGCTTCAGATGTAGAAAAAACAAGACTAGTTTATGGGTATGTACAGAATAAGGTGCGCTATGTAAATGTAAGCAAAGGCATCGGAGGATATCAACCTATCGAGGCTCAAAATGTTGATAAATATGGGTATGGAGATTGTAAAGCACTTTCGAATTACACTAAAGCACTTTTAAAAATTGTTGGTATAAATTCCTACTACACTGAGATTGGGAGTGGCGATCGTACTAAAATTTTATTTGAAGATTTTGCCAGTATAGATCAAACAAATCATGCGATTTTGGTTGTCCCTTTGAAGTCAGATACAATTTGGTTAGAATGTACTAGTAGTAAAATACCATTTGGCTATATTGGAGGAAGTAATTCGAATAGATTAGCTTTGGCTATTACTGAAAATGGAGGGGAATTATTGCACACTCCTTCATATAGTTCTTCTGACAATATATTAAGCACAGTTACCGATGTTGTACTGAATGAATCTGGCGATATCTCGCTAAAAGTGGATAAAATCTATAAGAATGAATTGTTCGATAGAGTTATGTCCTATTTATATGAATCAAAAAGTGAGCAGGAAAAGAGACTTTATTCCCAAATTGCATTGCCTGGGACAAAATTAAATCAGTTTAATTTTTCAAATGAAAGTGTTTTTAAGATACCTATTGGGCGATTAACTTATGATGCAACAATTCTTCAGTATGGCTCAATAACTGGTAACCGATTGATGTTTAAGCCTAATATACTTAGTAAGAATCAATTGCCTTTCACCCAATCGAAACGGGAAAATGATATAAGTTTTGACACGGGAATAACCGTCTCTGATACAGTTACCGTTTTAATTCCTGCAGGGTATAAACTAGAATTTGATTATCCCACAACACAACTTAGTGGACTTTGTGCTGAATATGAGTCGAAATTATATAGTGTAAACGATAATAAACTACAATATATACGAAAGTTTATTGTCAATCGAGGAGTTTATTCAAAAGATAACTATAAGGAAATTACCGACTTCTTTAAGAAGGTAGCTCTTGCCGATAACCGCAGTTGTGTATTAGTTAAATTGTAGATTATCGCAGTTGTCAGTAACGGTCAGGTTTTAACATCATGTCTAGAGTGACTCTAGCATGATGTTTTTTTGTTTTTTAATAAAAGCAAGACAGTCTTCTATGCTTGTAAAAGTTGATATTTCTTTTTTTAGATCGGCATTCAATTCATGGTTGGCATCAGCAATTAAAAAGATACTTTTAACTCCTAGTTTATAGAAAATATCAATCCCAAATTTTTTAAAATGACCGATCAGGATATCAGGCACTTTATAGTTTAAACTGGTTCTATCAAAGATGACATATGTCGGTTTGATGTACTCTGCGAATTCAATGAATTGAGCAAGCCCTATAATGAATAGTTCTTCGTTTCTTAAGTTGGATTCAACCATGTGGAAAAGGCAGACATTGTGCTCGATATGCGATACAACAATTTGTTTATATTGAATTTTGGAGGTCATAGTATTATGAAAGGGTGAAGGTTTGCTAGTGTGAAGTGATAATTTATTACAAATTGCAGTAATAATTTGTATAGGATATTCTCGAAGGGCAATTAAATTGAAACAATAGGAATAATACCACAGTTGATTTAAATATTATCCCTATTGTCTTGTAATCTTGTTAGAATTTTATGAATTCGTCGTCTTTATCTTTTATATTTAGAACTACTCCTGATGTTTTAGGCTTATTTGTTGTTTGTGTTGGATTTGTATGAATTTTATTGGTGTGGTGATTTGTCGTTGTTTTGTGAATTGTATCGGAGCCTTCTTCCACCTTAAAGAATTTAATTACTTGTTTAAGTTGCTCTGCTTGGCTTGCTAGTTCTTCTGAACTTGTTGCCATTTCTTCGCTGGCAGCGGCATTTCCCTGAACAACTTGATTTAGTTGTTGAATTGCATTGTTTACTTGGTCGGCTCCGTTTAGTTGTTCGAGACTGGCGGCTGCAATTTCTCTTGCAAGTTGCGTGGTCTTTTGAATTTCGGGAGACAAAGCACTCATGTAGCTGCTCGATTCCTCCGTAACTTTTAAGCTTGTTTTTGATAGAATTTCAATCTCGTTTGCTGCCACTCTACTCCGTTCTGCCAATTTCCGAACTTCGGCTGCCACAACGGCAAAACCACGTCCATGCTCTCCTGCACGAGCCGCTTCAACTGCTGCATTTAGCGCCAGAATATTGGTTTGGAATGCAATTTCGCTTATAATTGATATTTTCTGGGTAATTTCTTTTACGGAGTCAAGGCTTTTCGATGCAGATACGCCAACTTGAGACATTCCATTGTCAGCCTTTTGCGCAATATTTTCAGCATTTTGAGCATTTTCGGAATTCTGCTGAATATTCGAAACCATTTCTTCCATTGAACTGGAAATCTCCTCGGCAGAGGATGCTTGTTCCGATGCCCCTTGCGATAGTTCCTGAGATGTAGAACTTAGCTGCTCCGATGCCGCTGCAATGTAAACAATCCCGCTCGATATGCTCGATGCTATCTTTTTAAGTTCATCAACCATATTGCTTACAATCCCCATGAGAACGCCAAACTCATCTTTCCTATTTTTAACTTGTTTGTCAATGTTTACCATTAAATCTCCTTGAGACACTTTTTCAATAATCTCGGATGTGGTTTTAATTGCATTAGATATTGATTTTGATATAAATAGTGCAATTAGAGTTCCTAGAAGCAATGCAAAGGCTGCACAAACAATTACTATTATTATGGATTGAAGAATAATTGATTCTTGCTGATTCTTGAGACTTTCCATTGATTTCTTTACATTCTCAGTGGTGTTTTGTCCATACCCAACTAAATTTGCATCATTTTCATTTGAACGAGTAGTTGCATCAACAATATTAGAAAAATCAGAGCTGTAGTCATTAAGTACTTTGTCATAAAGACCTGGATATTTACTTTTAAGAGCACTTGAAGCTTTTGCAAAACTTTCTTGAAAAGTAGTTGCAAGTGCTGGATTTCCTGATCGTACGTATTGGTTTGCTATGATACGGCATTTTAGCAAATGGATAAATGCATCTGTGCTTTGATTTATGCCTTTATCGGATGAAATGGTTTCAATTAGTTTTGCATTTTTATCAATGTTTTCAATAGCAGCCATTTTTTGTTTGGTTGATTCTTCTAAAATGCCAGAACCTGTTTTGTACTTCTCAACATTCTCAATTATTTGTTTGGCGTATTCCTGGTTGTCAACAGATTGAAATCTTTGTTTTAAATCTGTTGCATTCGTTAGAATCTTGTTCAGCGCTTCAATCCCGCTTTGCATATCAGATTCCCTTTGAAACTGTGTGAAGGTACGCATGTAAAGTCGGGCTGTTGTTAGATCGGATAGAATGGAGTGCATATCTTCAGTTTTCTTTGCTCGGTCTTGAATCTTGTTTATGGCATTAAAACTTGCAATACCGATTATTACCGATAAAAAAATTACGATGTAGAAACCCACATAGAGTTTGGTGGACACCTTTAAATCATTCCAATTCATATTAGTCAATTTAGTGTTATTACTTTAGGTTTGGTTTACTGTATTTTTATTTTTGGAGTATATGTTTTGCTTGAAGTATAGAATTCCTTGCATATGGAATTGTGCTAAAGTAATTGGCATGTTTTGATTTTTCAATAAGTATTTCCCCTCGAATATGCTATGTGATTTTACTTAGTTGGGGTAGTGTAAATACTTATTTATGGAATTAAAATATTTTTATCCGGAGTTGAGATGGTAGGTTTTCCGGTTTGGCTGTTTCTGGTTTTGAAGGATCGTTATAAATTCCAGTGCAGGTAAGATCTGCTATTTTAAGTTGTTTTTTATAGCATAAATTATTAGTTGTACAGTGTTTCTCGTTTTGGTTTTACTCATCATATTCGATTTGTGCTTTTCTACAGTTCTTTGGCTTAAGCACAGTTTGTTCGCAATCTCTTTTGTTTCTAGTCCATGGTAAATCAATTCTAGTATTTCAAGTTCTCTTTTGCTGAAAATGGAATTTTCCTCTTCCTTCCCCATTACTATCTTAGATATAGTGTCGAACAGGTCGGATGAAATAAAAGAGGCTCCATTCATTATCCGGAAAATAGATGCACGGATTTCACTTGCCGATGCCGATTTATGTATGAATCCATTTACTCCTAATTTTATCATTTGTTTGAAGCGTTGAATATCTTTTTGTGCTGTGAGTGCAATGATTTTTATACTGGGGTATTTTTCCTTAATAATTTTAGTGGTATCTATACCGTTCAGTATTGGCATATTGATATCCATAAATATAATATCAGGAAGGCTTTTTTCTAATTTCATCAATAGATCTTTGCCGTTCGACGCTTCAATTAAAAGGTTGACAAATGGTATTTCGTTTAAAAGGTGTTTCATTCCCAATCTGAATATTTCATGATCGTCGGCTATTGCTATGTTAATACATCCAGAATTTCGTGTTCCCATTTATTATTATGTGTGTTGTTTTTCATGATTGATAAAAGGTTTTTAGTGGGTTAAAAGTTCTTTGCTTAATTTGTTACAAATTAAAATTTTGGGACAAAGCTAATTAAAATATATCTGTCTTAAAGAATAATTATTTTAATTTTGGCCTCGTGAAATTTTTTGCAAGGTTGTTTTTGATTTAATAATGAGATTCTTAAATGTTGAATGTATTCCCATCGTCCTTTGAGCAGAAGGTCGGATTTGATAAAGTGCGCGAGCTGGTAGTGGCCAAATGTCTTTGTCCTTTAGGGGCGGCTAAAGTGTCTGCTGTTGAGTTTGAATTTAATTTTGGTTTAATTGAGAGTTTAATCAATCAGGTTGATGAGATGAAATCAATCTGCTTAATGGAGAACTCATTTCCTATTGATAATTACTACGACCTAACACCTTCGCTAAATAAAATTGCTAAAGTAGGAACTTGGCTCGACGAGATTGAACTGCAAAATCTAAAACGTTCACTCGAAACCATTAAGTCAATCCTTGCTTTTCTGAAAAAAGTTTCGGAAAAGTATCCCAGCATTGCAGAGTTAGCAACAACAGTTGCTTATTATCCTTATGTGGTTGAGCGAATCGATTCAATACTTGACAGATTTGGACGAATAAAAGATAATGCCTCACCTGAACTGGCCAAGATACGTTCAGCAATCGCGGCAAAGCAAGGTTCAGTTTCAAAGTTGGTTCAGAGTATTTTGAGGAATGCCCGTGAGCAGGGTGTGGTTGAGCAAGATGTTACTCCTTCAATTCGCGAGGGTAGGGTGGTTATTCCTGTTTCAGCAGCCAATAAGCGGAAACTTAAGGGAATTGTTCACGACGAATCGGCAACAGGTAAAACCGTATTTATAGAGCCGGTTGAAGTTGTGGAGTTGAATAACGAGATTCGTGAACTTGAGTACGACGAGCGTCGTGAGATTATTCGAATTTTGGTGGATTTTGCCGATAGCATTCGTCCATATCTTCCAGAATTATTGTCTGCCTACGATTTTCTTGGGACTATAGATTTTATAAGGGCTAAGGCATTGTTTGCAGTTGAGTATCACGGAGCAAAGCCAATCTTAAAGAATTCCACTGGAACATACTTGCGTCAGGCAAAGCATCCAATTCTACTTAAAAGTTTAAAGCGAGAGGGTAAGGAAATTGTTCCGCTCGATATTGAGGTTAATCAGCAAAATCGAATTCTGCTGATCTCTGGGCCAAATGCAGGTGGAAAATCCGTTTGTTTAAAAACCTTTGGGTTACTTCAGTATATGCTTCAGTGTGGATTTTTGCCTTGTACTTTGGAGAATTCCGAAATGGGTATCTACAGGAATATCTTTATCGATATTGGAGATGAGCAGTCCATCGAGAATGATTTGAGTACTTACAGTTCTCATCTCCTCAATATGAAGCATTTTCTTAGGAATGCACAGAAGGAAACCTTGGTTTTGATCGATGAGTTTGGTGCGGGAACCGAGCCAATGGCAGGTGGCGCAATTGCCGAGGCAATTTTGAAGCAATTGTGCGATGTGGGCGCTTTTGGCGTTGTTACAACGCACTACTCCAACTTAAAACACTTTGCCGCCAATACCGATGGTGTAATCAATGGTGCAATGCTTTTCGATAATGCCAAAATTGAGCCTTTGTTTAAGTTGGAGATTGGTAAGCCCGGAAGCAGTTTTGCCTTTGAGATTGCCCGTAAGATCGGTTTGCCCGATACCGTCTTAAATGATGCTGGTAGCAAGGTGGGTGAGGACTATATCACTTTTGAGAAGCATTTAAGGGAGATTTCGCGCGATAAGCGTTACTGGGAAAAGAAGCGCGATAATATTAGGATAGCCAATAAGAAAACCGAGGAGGTTACCGATAAACTCGAAAAGGAATTGGCTGCGTTAAAGGAGCAACGCAAGGAGATATTGGCAAATGCCAAAAAGGAAGCACAAGCAATACTTGCAGAGGCCAATAAGCAAATTGAAAATACTATTCGAACAATAAAGGAGGCCAATGCTGCCAAAGAGCAAACCAAGCAAGTTCGTGAAGAGTTGGATAAGTTCAAGAAAGAGGTTGAGGAAATTAAGGTTCACGATGAAACAATAGATCGTAAGATTGAGCAAATCAAACGTCGTCAGGAGCGCAAGCAGCAGCGTAAAGATGATTCAAAAAATGTTGAATCGATTCCAGAAAAGGAGGATCTGAAAGAAATTGGTATTGGCGATAAGGTTAAAATTGCAGGGCAAAGCCTTATGGGCGAGGTGGTGTCGCTCTCAAGCCAATCTGCTTCGGTGGCATTTGGTAATATGATTACTGTTGTTCAACTGGATAGATTAGAAAAGATATCCACCAACGAGTTCCGCAAGGCAAATAAAACTGTTGAACAACCAACTACAGGTGCAGGTTTTGATACCTATAAGCGTAGGCTAAACTTTAAATCCGATATCGATATTCGTGGGTATAGGGCAGATGAGGCCATTGAATCAGTTCAGGATTTGATTGACGATGCATTGATGTTAAGTATTTCTCGTGTTAGGATTCTTCACGGCAAGGGGAATGGAATTTTACGTCAGGTAATTCGCGATTATCTCCGTAATGCTCCGGGTGTAAAATCCTATGCCGACGAGCATATAGAGTTTGGCGGTACTGGAATCACTATTGTCGATATAGATATATAGACTTTTTCTTTATTAGTAACTCTCTATTTCTTCGATGTAAAATGTTCTAATTTTTTATTATTTTAGTACCAAACATTACAAAATTGGAACTGCTGATTTATACGCGAAATTTAACTCCTCGGGTTGAGTATATTTTTCGTTTTATTTTTAAGGATATACTTAGAATTAATTATCGCGTAACAACGTCAATTACTGAAGCACAGGGATATTATGGCCCATTAATGTCCTATTCGCATCAAAAATTTGATCGAGGATTGCAGATTGTTCCTAATGGTCTATTAACCGAGAGTGGGGTTAGGCATCACTCCTTTGAGGTTTTGAATTGGGATGGTTTACCTGCATTTCCATTGACAGCACCAGATACAGAAATCCCGTTTGATATTTTTTCAGCATCATTTTACCTTATCACGAGGTACGAGGAGTATACATGTTCGAGGTTTAAACTCGATAAGCATGGACGTTTCGGTTACTTGTTGAGTATTGCATCGCAGAATGGCTTTTTGCATTTATCCATTGTCGATTTGTGGGCATATAAACTACTTGATATTTTTAAGGCACGTAATTTTTCATTAACCATAAAACAACGAAAGTTTAAGCAAATAACGACACTCGATTTGGACTCGGCTTATGCAATTAAAAGCAAAGGCCTTCTTCGTATGTTTTTGTCTTCTTTAAAATCCATGTTAGCAGGTCGAAATCCTGCATTTGTAAAAAGAATTAAGGTTTCGATGGGATTAAGCATCGATCCATTCGATATTTATGATGAGTTGTTTGATATACTACCAATATCTCCTCAAACAATTTGGTTTGTGCATGCTGGAAGATGGGGCAAGTACGATAAATCTATACCAATAAACTCATCTTCAATGAAAATTTTGGTAAATCGTTTAGCCGAAAAATTCAGGATTGGAATTCACCCTTCGTATAGTTCATTTTTAAACGAGCAAAAAACGCGTTCAGAGTTGTCCGAATTGGTTGATGCTTTAGATCAATCGGTTGCTTGTAGCCGACAGCATTATTTGAGGATTCGAGTTCCTCAAACTTACCGTATTCTCCAAAAAATGGGGATCACGGAAGATTATTCTATGGGCTATAGCGATAACTTTGGATTTAGAGCGGGTACTTGCACACCCTTCATTTTTTATGATTTGCTTGCTGAGCAAACGTTAAGTATAAAGGTTATTCCGTTTCAGGTAATGGATTCGGCATTGGTACGAAGCCGTGTATCTCCAGATGAGTCTCATAAAATTATACAGCAACTGATTGATAGCGTGAAACAGGTCGACGGAACTTTTGTGAGTGTTTGGCATGTCGATTATCTCTCTGGTTATGAGCAGAGCAAAGGCTGGTTCGATTCGCTAAAGAAGATGTTAATGTACTTAAGAAGTTTTCAAAATGCGAATTGAGTACCTAAATCGTTCTGCAATCGATGATAAACGTTGGAATATTTGTATTGACAGGGCTGTCAATGGAATTGTGTATGCATATACTTGGTATTTAGATATTGTATCACCCAATTGGGGTGCTTTGGTTGGTGATGATTACGATTATATATTTCCATTGCCTGTGTTAAGACGTTTTGGTGTTAATGTGTTGCAGCAGCCTTTGTTTACACAGCAGCTCGGCTTATTTTCTCGAAAGCATATCACTCCGGAAGTTTTGGATGCGTTCTTGTTGAATATCCCGAAGCACTATAGATATGTTAATATCCATTTGAATACATTGAATAAGTGCGAATCCAGTTTATCATGCAAAGAAAGGGTGACCTACCAGCTCGAATTGGTATCAACTTTTAATAAAATTCAGTCTAAATATAGCCAGAATACGCGGCGGAATAATCTAAAAGCAATAGCATTGGGGGTGAGTGTTGTTCCTGGCGTTGATGTTGAAAGTTTTCTGGATCTTTTTATTGCCAATAATCCTGTTAAGTTTTCTGGCAAAAAGTATTTTCAAATTAGGCAGATTGTAGAGATCGTAATACAAAAGGGATTAGGTGAGATTGTTGGTGCATATATTGGAGGAACGCTTTGTGCATCGGCCTTTATAGTAAAAAGTAATGGTAAACTGATTTATCTTTTTGCATGTTCAAGTCCTGTTGGTCTAAAAAATAGAGCAATGTTTGCTATTGTTGATCAGTTGATTCGCTGGAATGCAGAAAGTCATCGGGTTCTTGATTTTGAGGGATCAATGATTCCTTCTGTCGCTCGTTTTTATGCAGGGTTTGGAGCCGAACCTTGTAATTATTGGAATGTAGTGATTGATCGATTGCCATTTTATGTTCGAATCCTGTTTAGAGTTAAAGAATTGATTAGATAAATATATTTATTAAAAATATTATGATTACAATTTCACGGTTAACAGTTCGAGAATTATCAATTTTTGTGAATGATACAGCCCTTGCTGATAGAGAATTATTGCCAATTAGTAGAATGCGGGCAATGTCGTTTATGGCGAATCCCAGAGCCGATTCATCCGATGTGGTGATGTATCTTGCCTATGATTTCGAAAAACTGATTGGGTACAGAACTGTATTACCAGATATTGCTTATGTTGAGGGCGTTCCTGTTAAGGTTGTGTGGCTGAGTGGTTCGTGGGTTCATCCCGATTATCGACGACGAGGCATATCTTCGGAATTGCTTAACGCTATTAACGAAGATTGGGAGCAGCGGGTGCTTACATCCAATTTTGCACCATATGCTAAGAGTGTTTACGACAAAACGCATAATTTTCAATCAATTGCTAAATCTAAAGGTATGCGGTTCTACTTAAAATCAATCTTCCTAAGAACGCATAGTCATGGTCAACACAATTTCTTAACATCTTTTTTTGTGGAACGTTTTATTAACTTTTTTAATGTCACTTGTTTATTCCGAAATTTTTTGCGGCTTCCACATGGTGTTGAATTGGAGTATTTTGTTCGTCCCGATAATGAGTTAAGCTCAATGTTCGAGGAGGCAACAAATTCGACGGTAACAGGTCGTTCTAGAATTGAGTGGAATTGGATACTTCGTTTTCCTTGGGTTATGGCAGCTCCTTTGGGCGATAGAATTTCTTCAAAGTATTTTTTTGCATCGGCTATACCGTCGTTCAATCAGTATATCATTAAAGTTTATAAGGATGGTGATATTGTTGGAATGCTACATATATTGCATAGTCATAGTAGATTGACGATTCCGTATTCGTTTTTCGATGCTAAGAACTCCGATATTATGGCCAAGATTGTTTTGCTTCATGCTCATAAATTGAAGGCTGCTTATATTACTACGTACAACCCAAAATTGATAGAGGGGTTAAAGCATTATAGAATGTATTTCATTGGTGTTTCCGATCGAAAACGAGAATATTTGGCTACGAACTATTTGGCCGAGAAGTTAAAAGGTTCTGCAATTCAGTTTCGCGATGGCGATGGCGATTGTGCGTTTGTATAGCCATGATTCATGGCTATACAAGTAGTCTATTCCATCAGGCTTTCAAAATCTATCTCGCTTGTAGTCTCGGTTTCAATAAGTTTTCCCTTTTCGCATTTTATGGTGCGTCCTGGAAATTTCTTTATGAGTTGATGATTATGAGTAGCCATTATTACCGATTTGCCATTTACTGCTATATCCTGAAGTATTTGCATGATTCCCTCCGAGGTCTCAATATCTAGGTTTCCGGTAGGCTCATCAGCTAGAATTAAATCGGGATTATTTAGCAGTGCGCGTGCAATAACCACTCTTTGTTGTTCTCCACCCGATAGTTGGTGTGGCATTTTGTAATCCTTAAATTTTAACCCAACCATCTCTAAAACATCGGCAATTCTTTGTTTTATTTCGGTTTTGTTTTTCCATCCGGTAGACTTTAGAACAAAAAGAAGATTGTCGTAAACGCTACGGTCGGTCAGCAGTTGAAAATCCTGAAATACGATTCCAATTTTTCGTCGGAGAAGAGGAATTTGCTTGCGTTTTAACTTTTTCAGGTCAAAGTTGCAGACCATACCATCGCCATCTTTCATGGCAAGTTCGGCTGTGATTGTTTTAATTAGGCTGGTTTTACCGCTTCCAACTCTTCCAACTATGTAAATAAACTCGCCTTTCGATACAGTAAGATTAACGTCGGAAAGAATAAGGTTATCTTCCTGAAAAATGTTAGCATTCTTAATTTCAATCACCTCTTCCATTTCGTACTTTCAACTATTGGTTTTGAGCAATAAAGATAAATCCATTTTTTTTAGGTTCGCATTAAAAGGCGAACTTTTATTCCTTTAGCATGCCAGCAATAAATCCAGTTGTCCAGGCTGCCTGTAAATTATATCCTCCTGTTATGGCGTCAATGTCTAAAACTTCTCCAGCAAAATAAAGGTTTTTGCAAACTTTGCTTTGCATTGTATTTAGGTCGATGCTTTTTAAACTTACTCCGCCACAGGTCACAAACTCTTCTTTGAATGTTGATTTTCCGTTTACTGTATAGGTATCGTTTGAAAGTAATGTTACCATTTTGTTGATACCTTTTTTCCCCAGTTCACCCCATTTTTTTTGTTCAGGAAGATTATGCTTACCTAAAAGAAAAATCCATAAACGTTCAGGGAGGTTATATGGTCTGATATTCGATAAAATCTTATTAGGATGCTTATTTGCCAATTCAACTAGATAGTCGGTTATAAGTTCATTGTTTTGTTCATTAATCCAGTTTACCTGTACACTAAAATTGTAGTTTACTTCATTTAGTGGCCTTGCACCGTACGATGATAATTTTAGTATTGCAGGTCCGCTCATTCCCCAATGTGTTATTAACAATGGACCATCCGCTTTGATCTTAGTTCCCTGTAAACTCACAATAGTGTTTTCAACAACAATTCCCATTAGTTGGGTGATTGCTTCATTGGGCATATTAAAGCTGAATAACGAAGGAACAGGCTTTTCTATTTGATGGTTTAATTCTTCAAGCCATTTAAATGAATCTGTTTTTGATGATCCGCCAGTAGTTACAATTACTTTATCGGCTGTTTCAGGTGAATGATCAGTATTGATAAAATTAATTATCAGTTTGTCTCCTTTTGTGCTTACGTATTTTACGGTTTTTCCTGTTTCGATTCTAATTCCTAGTTTTTTCGATTGTTTCAAAAAACAGTCGATGATATTCTGCGAGTCTTGTGATCTGGGAAAAATGCAGTTATCGCTTTGAGTTACGAGAGGTACTCCTCTCGATTCAAACCATTTTATTGTGTCGAAATTGCTGAATGTGTAGAAGGCTTTTTTTAAATTTCGTCCACCTCGTGGATATGCAGTAATAAGTTCGTCAATGGTTTCGCAGCCATTTGTTACATTGCATCTTCCACCTCCCGATACTTTTACCTTCGATAGCACTTTGTGCGATTTCTCATAGATAGTAACATTGGCATTTGGAAAATTCTCCTTTACTGCAATTGCCGAAAAGAAACCGGCAGCACCTCCTCCTATAATTCCTACACGCATAAAAAGTAATTCTGACTGAAAAGTGTGGCTTAATCTATTTTCTTTGCAAAGATACTCAAAGTAAAGGGAGTTATTTACTTAATTTTTTCCTTAACCATAAAAGCCTTACTTTTGAATGTTTTAAAATAGATTAAGGTTATCCATTTAAATAAATATCATTTTGGAAAAATTCGAGATAATTGCAACCACTCTATTTGGTCTAGAAGAGGTTCTCGCAAATGAACTTAGAGCGATTGGTGCTGAGGATGTTGAGGTGCTTAGTCGCGCTGTTCGTTTTAAAGGCGATAATGCATTGCTGTACAAAAGTAATCTGTTGTTGAGAACTGCCGTGAAAGTTTTAAAGCCTATCGATTCCTTTTATGCCGCAAACGAGAAACAACTATACGATAAGATTAAAAGAACAGATTGGGAGCAGTATTTTAGCTATAAGAAGACTTTTGCGATTGATGCCAGTGTTCATAGCGAGGTATTTACGCATTCAAAGTATGTTGCGCTAAAAGCAAAGGATGCCATCGCCGATCAGTTCCGCGAGAAGTCTGGAATTCGTCCTTCGGTAAACACCGAGAATCCCGATCTTAGAATCAATATTCATGTAAGCGATAGAGACGTGGTTGTTTCTCTCGACAGTTCTGGAGTTCCGCTAGGAATCCGAAACTATAAGCAGCAGCAAACTCAGGCACCTATAAGTGAAGTTCTTGCAGCTGGAATTATTCTCTTATCGGAATGGGATAAAAAGTGCGATTTTATTGATCCTATGTGCGGTTCTGGAACTTTTCCGATCGAGGCTGCATTAATAGCCAACAATATTCCTGCTGGACGAAATAGAGGTTTTGGATTTGAGAGTTGGATCGATTTTGATGAGAAAACTTGGGATGCAGTTAAGGCTGAAGCCGAATCGAAAATTGTTAGTTCCGATGTGAAAATTTTTGCTCAGGATATAGATAATCGGGCAATTGATATTACCATTGCGAATGCTAAGCGGGCTGGGGTTAAGGGTATGATCACATTCGATCGTACCGATTTTTTTAACTCCTCGCATATTTGCGAAAAAGGGTTGGTGGTGATGAATCCTCCCTATGGAGAGCGGCTTCAGTTAGATGAGATAACCAATTTCTATAAGGAGATGGGATCTAGATTGAAGCATTTTTATCAGGGATGCGATGCCTGGGTAATTAGCGCAAACTACGATGCGCTCAAAAATTTTGGACTTAGACCATCCCGAAAAATCAAATTGTTTAATGGCTCTCTTGAATGCCGCTTGCAGAAGTTTGAACTTTATAGAGGCAGTAAAAAGGCCAAAAATCTAGATGATGATGGAATAAATTAACATACATTGACTAAAAAAGAGTACTAAAGATTTTCCAATTTGAAAAAAGGGAGTATTTTTGCAACGCATTTGCGATCGGGGTGTGGCGCAGTTGGCTAGCGTACTTGCATGGGGTGCAAGTGGTCGACCGTTCGAGTCGGTTCACCCCGACAATTCGGGATTTATCCCAAACCATTAGCCTGCAAATTATATGATTTGCAGGCTTTTATATTTTATGCATATCAATATCGATTGAACAATTTCAGTTAAAATGAGAACTAAACGGTGAACCAAATTAATTTTTAAATTGGTTCACCAGAAACGATGCAAAATATAT
>JBFXDX010000014.1:0-1624 GCA_050180705.1 Bacteroidales bacterium
TGTGGATTCTACTATGGTCACTTTTTTTGTTGCGAAAAATGGGACTAAAAAATTACTGGCCAAAAACTTAGCAGCACCTATGCTGTGACCAATAAATCAAAGATACAATCTGAAAGCAATTCACAACCAACTGCCGAAATACAATTGCGGAGTTAGCGCTGTGACCAATAAATCAAAGATACAATCTGAAAGCAATTCACAACGGTATGTTTTTGGTGAAGATAGGGTTGAACGCTGTGACCAATAAATCAAAGATACAATCTGAAAGCAATTCACAACATGATGACCTTAAGGATGTGTATGCTGTAAGCTGTGACCAATAAATCAAAGATACAATCTGAAAGCAATTCACAACATATCAAACTGGATACTCGATAAACAATCTGCTGTGACCAATAAATCAAAGATACAATCTGAAAGCAATTCACAACAGTAAAAGGATCACCATACAGCCTGCAAGTGCTGTGACCAATAAATCAAAGATACAATCTGAAAGCAATTCACAACTTACACAATCAGAGGAGAAACTATTCAACGGCTGTGACCAATAAATCAAAGATACAATCTGAAAGCAATTCACAACATTAAATCATTTATTACATTCCAAGATTCAGCTGTGACCAATAAATCAAAGATACAATCTGAAAGCAATTCACAACAATCCACGAAGCACTTTGTTCATTAAGTTGGCTGTGACCAATAAATCAAAGATACAATCTGAAAGCAATTCACAACTTTCAATAAAAGACTCCCACATGTATATTGGCTGTGACCAATAAATCAAAGATACAATCTGAAAGCAATTCACAACTTATACTGGACAAGGTAAATAACAGCCCCTGCTGTGACCAATAAATCAAAGATACAATCTGAAAGCAATTCACAACGGCGAGGAGTTGAGAATGCAAAACATATTTGCTGTGACCAATAAATCAAAGATACAATCTGAAAGCAATTCACAACACCAGTGCGATGAGTGTAAGGAGTGGTTCTGCTGTGACCAATAAATCAAAGATACAATCTGAAAGCAATTCACAACAAACCTCGTCGGTGTTTAATGAGCTAAAAGGCTGTGACCAATAAATCAAAGATACAATCTGAAAGCAATTCACAACCATGCAACTATCATACTTGGGCGGTTTAACGCTGTGACCAATAAATCAAAGATACAATCTGAAAGCAATTCACAACCGATAACTTATAGTTCCATTATTCCAGTATGCTGTGACCAATAAATCAAAGATACAATCTGAAAGCAATTCACAACTGTAGAGCGGTCAAATGGTTATAGTGTTATGCTGTGACCAATAAATCAAAGATACAATCTGAAAGCAATTCACAACAACTTCTAACAAAAGTTTATTTTCATTATCGCTGTGACCAATAAATCAAAGATACAATCTGAAAGCAATTCACAACTTTTCCACCTGCTTGATTTAACAGAAGAGCGCTGTGACCAATAAATCAAAGATACAATCTGAAAGCAATTCACAACAAAGCCCGGTTATATATATTGTCAGCATCGGCTGTGACCAATAAATCAAAGATACAATCTGAAAGCAATTCACAACCATCCAGATTTAGGATTAATTATGCCATTCGCTGTGACCAATAAATCAAAGAT
>JBFXDX010000014.1:1724-128119 GCA_050180705.1 Bacteroidales bacterium
AGCTGTGACCAATAAATCAAAGATACAATCTGAAAGCAATTCACAACGCAGATTGAATCTAGGCGCTCTGAGCCTGTGCTGTGACCAATAAATCAAAGATACAATCTGAAAGCAATTCACAACTTTCGATGCTTTGGCTATTCAGTCTGCTTGGCTGTGACCAATAAATCAAAGATACAATCTGAAAGCAATTCACAACCCTATTTAGTATAGTTTCTGCAGAAACTTTGCTGTGACCAATAAATCAAAGATACAATCTGAAAGCAATTCACAACTGGTAAGTCAAGGAATAGAACCAAACGAAAGCTGTGACCAATAAATCAAAGATACAATCTGAAAGCAATTCACAACACGGACACATGGCGTGTGGTTTTTCGGAATGCTGTGACCAATAAATCAAAGATACAATCTGAAAGCAATTCACAACAAGAAATTATTAGTGGAGGTTCTATAGAATGCTGTGACCAATAAATCAAAGATACAATCTGAAAGCAATTCACAACTTGAGTTTGAACTAAGAGAAAAAATTACGCGCTGTGACCAATAAATCAAAGATACAATCTGAAAGCAATTCACAACCACTTGATTCCATATACTGCCAAATCTTTAGCTGTGACCAATAAATCAAAGATACAATCTGAAAGCAATTCACAACGGTAAACTACCAGTTCAAATATCTGAGGTTGCTGTGACCAATAAATCAAAGATACAATCTGAAAGCAATTCACAACGAAACTGCTCTTAATGTGTTAGGTGCTTATGCTGTGACCAATAAATCAAAGATACAATCTGAAAGCAATTCACAACGTATTGTTACACCAGGAATTACCTCTTTAAGCTGTGACCAATAAATCAAAGATACAATCTGAAAGCAATTCACAACAAGGCATCGGGAACCCCATTAAGCGTAACGGCTGTGACCAATAAATCAAAGATACAATCTGAAAGCAATTCACAACTATGCAGCGGAATTGTTAACATTGAAAATCGCTGTGACCAATAAATCAAAGATACAATCTGAAAGCAATTCACAACTCGAAAAAGGGCGGCACTCCTCAGGTCGAAGCTGTGACCAATAAATCAAAGATACAATCTGAAAGCAATTCACAACAGGGGCTTCTCGCTTCTCCCTTAACTCATTGCTGTGACCAATAAATCAAAGATACAATCTGAAAGCAATTCACAACGTAGCTTTGCTCATTAGTCCAGCGATGATTGCTGTGACCAATAAATCAAAGATACAATCTGAAAGCAATTCACAACAAAGCACGTTCAAACCCTTAAGAGTGTTCAGCTGTGACCAATAAATCAAAGATACAATCTGAAAGCAATTCACAACCATTTATCACTGGAGGTAAAACAGGAACTGGCTGTGACCAATAAATCAAAGATACAATCTGAAAGCAATTCACAACATTATTGGTGTGATGTCTATTATGCCTCGTGCTGTGACCAATAAATCAAAGATACAATCTGAAAGCAATTCACAACTATATCACTATTCAAATCTTCATTATTAAAGCTGTGACCAATAAATCAAAGATACAATCTGAAAGCAATTCACAACACTCTACGCCTTTTTGTTCGTCAGTGGTAAGCTGTGACCAATAAATCAAAGATACAATCTGAAAGCAATTCACAACTTTGCGCCAGCGAGTTAGAAATAGAACTATGCTGTGACCAATAAATCAAAGATACAATCTGAAAGCAATTCACAACCAGGCAGCAGAGAATAGCGACAACCTAGATGCTGTGACCAATAAATCAAAGATACAATCTGAAAGCAATTCACAACACCGTTTGAATTGTGGTATTAATGGCATCTGCTGTGACCAATAAATCAAAGATACAATCTGAAAGCAATTCACAACAAGATGCAGCAGCTGGGTATTGTTGATACTGCTGTGACCAATAAATCAAAGATACAATCTGAAAGCAATTCACAACTAAAATGGCTTGAGGTCGTAAGAGTTGATAGCTGTGACCAATAAATCAAAGATACAATCTGAAAGCAATTCACAACTATTAATAGAACTCACTATTTCGCTATTCCGCTGTGACCAATAAATCAAAGATACAATCTGAAAGCAATTCACAACCTATTCTACTGGTTGGATTAGTTAAGGCGGGCTGTGACCAATAAATCAAAGATACAATCTGAAAGCAATTCACAACATCAGGACGGAATAGGCGCAACTCCATTACGCTGTGACCAATAAATCAAAGATACAATCTGAAAGCAATTCACAACAATCTCCGATGGATTACTATCTCATCTCTCGCTGTGACCAATAAATCAAAGATACAATCTGAAAGCAATTCACAACTTGCTGTATTCTCGGCTTGTAGTCTTTGCCGCTGTGACCAATAAATCAAAGATACAATCTGAACCGAGCGTCCTTTGCGAACTCGGCGTAGTAGATTGCTCGTACTTTGAGCACTCTACGAAGCCAACGCAATTCACAACTAAGCCCGATCAACTTCACAATCCTTAACGGATACAACCAATAAATCAAACCTACCTGTCGGTAGGCAGGGATACAATCTGAACCGAGCGTCCTTTGCGAGCTCGGCGTAGTAGATTGCTCATACTTTGAGCACTCTACGAAGCCAACGCAATTCACAACTAAGCCCGATCAACATCACAATCCTTAACGGATACAACCAATAAATCAAACCTACCTGCCGCTAGGCAGGGATACAATCTGAACCGAGCGTCCTTTGCGAGCTCGGCGTAGTAGATTGCTCGCTCTTTGAGCACTCTACGAAGCCAACGCAATTCACAATTCGAATAGCAAACCCTTTCAACCAATACAATTACAATTTAAAACATTCAGACTGCACTGCATTAGCACCACTAAAGATACATAACATCGCACAGTACAACAAACCATTCTGCAAAACTATTATCGCAAACAACTATTGCGGCAATTAATAGTTGGTAAAGATTTTGTTAATCAAAATTGCACTATCTTCGATTCCATAAAAACAAACTGCATGAGGCTTTCAACAATAGTTACGCTACTATTTCTACTAATAGCAAATTCGACTTTTGCCTCAGCAGACTCTACCCGAATTATCGCCTACCCTAAGCATGTTCATTTTTACACAAAGCTAGGACCTACATTCTCGCAGGTAGAAATCCAAAATCCAGACCTTAAGGATGGGTTACTTTTTGAACCGAACTATGGCTCGGTTCTGGGATTTGGATTTAGCTACTCGTGGTTCGGACTGGACTTTAGCGTAAACATCCCCACCGACGAAGAGACGAATCAGAAGTTTGGGAAAACGCAGAAGTTCGATCTCGAAATGCACTACACATTACGTCGGCTTATGGTTGATATTACCCTAAAACAGTACAAAGGATTCCACATCTCGAATCCTGAAGAGTATATAGATGGCTGGAATGAGAACACCGACTCTTACCCAAAAATACCCGATATGGAAACGGCAACCATGGGGGCTTCATTTGCTTATATTCTTAGCCCCGACAAATTTTCGTCGAACGCAGCCTACAAGTTCACTCAATCCATGCGCCGTAGCGGCGGCAGTATAATACTTGGAGGTTTTGTTTCGCTAAACGCCATGGAAGCAGATTCATCAATAGTCCCATCGAGCTTAAAGCAGTACATCGATCCCAAGCTGGATTTAAAATCTGTAGCATTCTTTAACTACGGAATTTCGGTCGGTTATTCATACCTATTAGCTATCAGAAAAAAGAATTTTGTTTCGTTCACCATATACCCAGGACTTGCGTTCCAGAAAGTTTACCAGCAATCGTCGATAGATGGCAGCGTTACAGTTAACAACGATTTAGCTCTACGCTCGATATACCGACTATCGGCCGGACGAAATGGGGATAAATACTACTGGGGTGTAGACGCATACATCGAATCGGTATTTATAAACCATAAGAGTACCGATCTGTTCCTAAATTCGGGGCATGTTGCTATCTTCATAGGCTATAGACTCGACACATCGAACTGGCGATTTATGAAAAAAGCCGACCGCATTTTACATCCCCGTTTTTTGAGATTTATGGTAGGTAATCCCCCCAACAGGGAGAACGTCAACTAAACATCAGTTCCTCAAAAAAAGAAAGGGATCCGAAAAAACTTCGAATCCACTTCCTAATTTTAGCTTAAAATCTATTTAAATTCCTTGGCAATACTACTCGTAATTTCCAGGAAACGCTCCTGAGTTAACTTCAACTTGGGTTTATGAAAATCGATGTCGGATTCACTGTTCAACGGAACTAAGTGAATGTGAGCATGCGGAACCTCCAACCCAAGTACAGCAACGCCAATTCGTTTACAAGGAATGGCCTTTTCTACCGCCTTTGCCACCCTCTGCGAGAATAGCATTAGCCCGGATAGAGTATCGGGATCGAGATCGAACAAATAATCGACCTCCTGCTTTGGAATAACCAACGTATGGCCTTCGGCCAATGGGTTGATGTCCAAAAAGGCATAAAACCTCTCATCTTCGGCAACCTTGTACGAGGGGATTTCACCTTTTACAATTCGAGAAAAAATTGTTGCCATGTTATCTATTTTAAAGGGATATGTCTATGATTTCGAAGTTCATTAAACCCGACGGAACGTTCACCTCAACCACATCGCCCACCTTTTTACCAATTAAGGCCTTTGCTATGGGAGTTGCAATCGACAACTTTCCTTCCTTTAGGTTGGCCTCCGATTCGGCCACCAAGGTATAAACCATTTGAGCCTTTGTCTTCAGGTTTTTAATAGTAACCTTATTTAGAATCTGAACCTTATCGGTATCAATCTTCGACTCATCAATAACACGAGCATTGGCAATAGTGTCCTCAAGCTTCGAAATACGCAACTCAAGTAGGCCCTGAGCCTCTTTAGCCGCATCATACTCGGCATTTTCAGACAAATCACCTTTATCTCTTGCTTCGGCAATCATTCTGGAAATAGCTGGGCGCTCTACGCTTTTTAACTGATCAACTTCAGCTCGTAGCTTCAGTAAGCCCTCTTCGGTTAAATAAATTAATTTGGACATTTTTTACCTCCTTATATATGAAATAAAAAAGAATTCCGACACATCGGAACTCTTTTGTTTTGCAAATATAACTTTTTTTCAATACATACGCTCCGCCAATATCTAAATTTATTTTAACAACTCAACACAGCAGCAGCGGAAATTAAAACCAATAGATCAACATCTTAACTACACATACTTAGGTGTCATGACCTCGGCATAAACAATGGCTTTCCGTGCATCAAAATCGTCGAGCACGGATGGTTTTGCCTCCTCGGCAGCCATAGCTTTTTCGTGCTCAAAAATCATATCGGGAGCCGATTCGGTCTCTTCCTTTTCCTCAAATATAGCATCGTAGTTATACTCACTTATTGAATCCTCAATTGAAGCGAAGGAATCGATAGGCGTAAATTTAGCATTATCGGGCACATCAATTGGCGTTACCTCCTGCAATGGATACAACTTCTCCTCCTTAACTTCCACTACAGGCTGCTCGTACTCCACCGATTTAACAAAGTCCTCATTGGCCTCATAGCTCCAGGCAGGTTGAGATTTATCTGTATCAACATCTTGTTCATCGACCTCGGCATACGAATGCGTTGGCATTTCCGACCAATCCTCCTCCGAGGGCTGATTGTTAGTCTTAAAATCAGCCTTCCCAGTTAAAATCTCCTGAAGGAGCTCTGCCGGATCTTTCATAGGTGTTGTCGATTCCGACATAGCAGCCTTTTGTTTGGCTGCCTCCTTTTTCTTTTTATTAGCCACAGCATTCACAATTGCCAGTACAATAGCAATAATGATATAGATATAGTCTCCTGCATCCATTGTTTTACTTTTTAAATCGCCAAAACCTGAATTTCTGTCTCAGGGTACGTTTAGGAGTATTTTGTTCCGATTCCTTTTTTGTTTCTTTCATCCGTTTTTGTACCTCTGGTGTTTGTTTCTTTATATGGTCTTGCTGTAATTTTTTCTCGGCTCGAATGTTTTCCCTCTTTAGCCTTTCCATTTTCCGCTCAGTCTTCCGAACCACCCTCTTGTTTCTTCGGTCATACCAGAATGCCCGTCGCCCCCTTCTTCGCTGCTCTCTATTAACCTTTCGTTGCGATTTTCCGGGCACATCCTGAATTGTAAGCGGTGCCAAATCCTTAGAGCATCCCTGTGTTAATGCAAGCAGAATAATTAAAAACGCGAAACCCTTCCTGTAAATTTGCACAAAATTCCAGTTTAATTCAATATCAACTAAAGCAAAAATAACATTATATATTGAGAATTTGCACTTTTATTTCACAGTTAACTTATCCTCAATCATTCGGCTGTTATACTGCTGAATTATTGCCTTTACCTTTTGCTCCATTTTTTTCTCAACATCGGGATGCTCTCCAAGCATATTATTTGAGAGAAGTCTATCTGTTTTAAACAGGTATAATCCCGTGGCCTTTTTCCCATCGTACAGGAATAAGTAATCGCCCATGTATAGTTGATAAGTATTGGCGGTATAGTTAATCACAAAAGGCTCCTGCTTATTGTCGAACAGATTTCGGCCAAACGCCAAGAAGGGTTTTGGATAATGCAAATACCCCAGCACCGATGGCATTATATCTATCTGTTGCGCCAAATCCTCAACTCTACCATGCAAACTTCCATCGGGGGTATAAAACACCAATGGAACAGAGAAAACCCCAACATTGGTTTTATACTCGGGATAGTAAGCCTGATTAGCATGATCGGCAGTAAAAACAAAAAGTGTATTGTCGAACCAAGGCATCTTGCTCACCTTCTCGAAAAATCGTTTCAAAGAGAAGTCGGTATATGCAATACACTGATGAATTGGCAGAGTACCCTTTGGAAACTTACCCTCGTAACGTTCGGGAACTTTAAATGGATGGTGCGACGACACCGAAAAGATTGCCGCACAGAATGGCTGCTTAAAACCATTCAGCTTATCGGCAAAAAACTGGAAGAACTCTTCGTCCCAAACACCCCACATGCCATCGAATCCATCGGGATTGGGATATTCGTTCAATCCATAGTAATCCTGAAATCCAGCAACATTGGCAAAAGCCTGAAATCCCATTGAACCATTCGGCGCTCCATGAAAAAATGCAGTGTAGTACCCTTCGCTTCGCAACAACGACGCTATGCTATTGATTCGATTACCCGAATAGCTGGTTAAAAAGTAAGGCTCAACCATCATTGGGATACTAGCAAGATTCGACGGCATTGCATCGATAGACTTGCGGCCGTTGGCAAAAGAGTAGCGGTAGTAAAGACTGTTATCAATAATAGAATCGAGGAATGGTGTAAAACCCTGATAGCCTTCCGAAACCAAATGCTCGTTATAGGGTTTCATATACTCACGGCCAAAACTCTCCAGAATAAAAATCACCACATTCGAACGCTTCATCGAATCGGTATTTTCAACTTGATGAATTGGATTGTAAATTGACTCTAACTCTTCCTGATTGTAATAGTTTACCTTTTTCAACGCTTGCTTTTCGAGCGTACGGTATATGGCAAACGGAGTATTCAGCACAATAGCCGCCTCCAAAGGCTCGCTAATATACTGACCCGCATTACTCAAGGTTATTGGCCGAGTGCTATGCCTAAATCCACCTCGCAGCCCACCAACCATGAGTGTTACAAACAACAACAGCAATGCTAAACCATTCAAGAAATAAGCAAGATGATAATAGATACCTTTCTGAACCGTTGGTTTCAGCACTTTTCGGTAGAGCAAAACGAGGATAACAACCAAAACAATCCATATCAAGAAAACATACCAGTAATCGGCAATAAACTTAGGGATAAGCGATCCGAAATTATTCTCATTCTTAAATTCGCTGAAAACAGTAGCCGTTGTACGACGCATTGTAAACTGAAAATAAATAAAATCGGCACAGTTTGCTCCAAGAGCAATTGCATTGGTTATAAAGAATAGATACTTTAAAACGCCCTGATACCAATTATTATATCGAAATGTAAAAGGAATCAAGAACAAAAAGAAGTAGAGGATATTGGTATAAAGAATTGCAGTAACATCGAACTGCAAACCACCAAAAAAGATCTTTGTAAATCCTCCAAAATTAAGATTTGGGAAAAAGCCTTTATTGAAAAAGTAGAACAAAACTCGGCAAGCCGAGAATAAAAACATGAGCAGCAGGAAACGCCATATCAATACAAAATACAAATTGCCCTTAAGCCTATTTCCTGTATAGTAATCCTTGAATGATTGTTTCATCTTAAGTTGTTTTTCTGCAAATATATGAATTGCCTTATAATATTTTTGTTATAAAAATTGCTAAAAGATCAAATACAACTTTTGAATTCCAATCAATTTACAGAAAGCAAAATTGTTTAATCCGAAAGTTAAGTATCGATAAGAACTTTTTTATCTAATTGTAATTTATTCGGTTTCATTTTGCATTTATCAAAATGAAATTTACATTTGTCGATACCTAGACGTTTTGATATGAGATTTCTCACACTATTCATATCATATGTTATTTTTGTTTTACCATTTTTTGGTAAAGCCCAATCTGTTAAACCATCCGATACGCTTAAAGTTCACACTGAACGATTAATCGATGAGGCAAAAAATGTAGTAGTTCCTCAAAAAAGATATGAAATAGCGCTACAAACCGTCAAATACTCAAATCAGGTTGGCGATAGCCATCTCTTAGGAAAAGCGTTTTTGGGTTTAGGACAGGCATTACTGCAAATGAATAAATATTCCGAGTCCATATCGAATGCTAAAAAAGCCATCGACATATTCACCGAGTACAACGATAGTTCAAACCTTGCAAAAACATTCAATCTTCTTGGGACATGCCATATGCGACGAGCTCAGTATGAAAAAGCAATAGATTACTTTAGCCAAACCATGCTGATAAGTTCTAAGCTAAACGACAGCATAAGCCTTGCCCTAAGTTTTAACAATTTAGGCATTGTTTACTATAGTTTAAAAAGATACTCCGACGCTAAAGAATATTTTGCCAAAAGCTATAGCATTAATAGATTAATAGGTCAAATTAAAAATGCTGCAAAAAACGAAAGCAACATTGGTTTAATCTACCTCGAAGAAGAAAAATACGAAGAGGCAAACCAACACTTCAATACCTCGCTTAAATTAAGGCTAGAACTCAAAGACACCTCAATGCTTGCCTCCATTTACGACAACCTCGGAAATGCACAGGAAAAATTGGGAAACTTTAAACAAAGTCTCCAATTCTACACTCTTTCGAACCAGTACTTTCGAATCATCAACAGCCGTCATGGAATTGCATTAAGCGATATTGCATTGGCCCGCGCACAAATTAAGTTAGGAAAACACAACGATGCTCACAAAAATCTAAATGAGGGATTATCCATCGCCACAAAAGATCAGGAAACCGACCTGATAATGCAATGCTACAATCAACTATCTGAATATTATCTTAAAACAGGCAACACACTCCTCTCCCGCGAAATGCTTGAGAAATACATAGACATGCTCGAAAGTTCCTACAACGAAAAGGTAACCAACCGAATTGCAGAACTCCAGGTACAACTCGACACTGTCCAAAAGGAACACGACTATAAGTTTCTGGAAGCAAAACTTGAAATGCAGCAACTTCAGTCAAAACAAAGCAACAGGCTTAAAACAATTTACTCAATTCTTGCCATTTTACTCTTTATTCTACTAGGTATTACACTAAAATTCACAGTTCAAGTTCGAAGAAAAAACAGAGAAATTAAGCGATTCAACCAGCAACTATTCAAGTTTAACAACGAACTAGAAAAGATGGTCAAGGATCGAACTCAGGATCTTTCCGAAGCTCTGGAAAAAGTAAAGGAATTGGAGAAAATAAAGAGCGCATTTTTAAGCAACATAAGTCACGAGATTCGTACACCTTTAAACGGTATTATAGGATTCACCCAATACCTTGTATCACCCGATGTTTCGAGCGAAGACAAACAACAATGTGGCAAACTGGTTCAAAAACTAAGCGCAAAACTCCTTCGTATAGTTGAGGATATACTCGAACTTTCGAAAATAGAGACGAATCAGATCGATTTACATTTCTCCGATACCAACATAAACAATCTGCTCGGCGACCTTTACCAAACATTCTCGAACAACGAAGATTTTCTTGCAAAAAATCTGCATTTCAAACTTATAAAATCGCTCCCCGACAATCAGGCTATTTTCTCCATTGATGCACTCCGAGTAAAAAACATAATGTCAAACTTAGTTGAAAACGCCTTTAAGTTTACCAATGTTGGAAGTATCGAGTTTGGATATTACAACGATTCTCCTTCTATGCTGAAATTCTTTGTTAAGGATACAGGCATTGGAATCCCCTCAAAAATTCAGCAGCGTGTATTCGAACGATTCTTCAAACATATAACAGAAGATCATGCAATGATGTACGAGGGAACCGGAATTGGCCTGACCATTGCAAAAGGATACGCGTTTTCGATGGGCGGAAGAATCGAAATGGAGTCATCACCCGGACATGGATCAACATTCTACTTCTACCTACCCAAAAATCAGGTTATCCAGAATACAGAAAATGCTAATAACGATGAGCCTCCGTTACAATGGAATAACAAAACCATACTAATAGTTGAGGATGATTTAATTTGCTATCAGTACATTGACACTCTCTTACAGCGCACTGGTACCAGACTAATACATGTGAAAAATGCGGAAGATGCCATTGAAGTCTGCACTATCGACAAGAGTTTAAATCTTATCATAATGGACATTCAACTCCCGTTCATGGATGGAATAGAAGCAACCAAAGCAATTCGAAATATCAACCCAAAGGTTCCAATAATTGCGCAAAGCGCAAACTCTGTTAGCGACAATGGCGCAGACTATATAAATGCAGGATGCAATGCATTCATCGCTAAACCCATTGATCCCGATGATCTATTCAATCAAATAAATAAATTTATCGTGTAAATGGGGATTTATTCCTCAAATTGTTGACTCACAACAATCATCTCATCATTGCAAAGACAGCACAACACGCTAAAAAACATCAACTTGAAATATATAGTACACCATTTGAAACATCATAACTTGCTAAAAATAAATTCAACTAATAAACAAAACATGAAGCAGTTTAAATTTATCATTTTAGGACTTACTTTTCTTATGGCAATATCTGCCTGCAACCAAAAGGAAAAACGTCAAATAGATTTACTCACCAAGGAAAACGAAGCGCTCCGAAACGATGCCAAAGCAAAAGACTCCACAATAAACCAATTCTTCATATTGATTAACGAAATAGAGGAAAACCTTGCCGAGGTAAAACAAAGACAACAGGTAATATCGCAAAACGCAATACAGGATAGAGAACTGAAAAACGATGTAAGGGAACAAATCGACGAGGATATTCAAACCATCAACGAGTTGATGGATAAAAACCGTAAAACAATTGCATACCTCAATCGCAAACTTAAAGAATCGAACCTAAAAGTTGCTGAGTTTGAACGCATGCTAAGCCAAACAATGCAGCAACTCGATGCAAAAGATGCTGAAATAACTGAACTTAAGGAGCAACTCACAGCGCTAAACTTCTCGGTTGAAACGCTAAACGCAAAGGTTGACACATTAACCGAAGATAACATTGCGCTAACTCTAAAAGTAAACAAACAAACCGAGGCCATCAACTCGGCATGGTATGCATTTGGCAGCAAAAAAGAGTTGCTAGCCCATGGAGTAATAGACAAAACTGGCGGTTTCTTGGGAATTGGCCGCACAACAAAGATGAAAGCCGATTTCGATCATTCCTATTTCACCAAAGTGGATATCTCACAAACCAAAAGTATCGACTTATTTGTAAAAAAAGCCAAGATTATTACTACACATCCATCGGACTCATACCAACTAATAACCAGCGAAAACGGAAATGTTGAGAAAATTGAAATTACCAACCCCGATAAATTCTGGTCCGCTTCGAAATACTTAGTAGTTGAAGTTGAATAAAATAGATTATACATTCTCTTGATGATTGAAAAAGGGTGCAATTGCACCCTTTTTCAATTTCCTAAAAATTCGTACAATACAAACACTACTAATCCGTTAAAATAGGGTTATGGGCAATTCAACTATTATTGCTAATATTGTATGTTTTTAACTAACAAAACAGACATCAAACATTACAACATTTTATCACATTGGTTTACAAATTTTTATATAGATCTTCGTTGATATTACTTCTTTTAGGAATAACAGCTTGTTCCTCGAAGAAGAATACAACAATGAGTAGAGCGTTCCATAATCTCACAGCATACTACAACTTCTATTTTAACGCATACGATAGCTATAAAAGCGGAATTAAAAGAGCAGAATCGAACTATAAATTCAACTATACACTTCCACTACCGATGCTTTTGGTCGGCGATGAACAAGTTACTGGAACCGTTTCGGGCGATATGGATCGGACCATTAACAAATGCACAATGCTAATACACAAGCATTCCATCACCATAAAACCGCAACGAAAAAAAGGACTTATAACCAAAAAAGAAAAAGAATTTTACAATCAGCCCGAATTCGTCAAATGGGCTCGAAAATCGTGGCTTTTGGTAGGTGAGGCTCAAACCTGGAAAGGAGATTTCGAACGTGCAAAAAACACACTAGAATTCGTTCTACTTCAGTTTCCCAACACAACATTATGGTTCGAGGCACAGGTATGGCTTGCTCGACTATCGATCATTACCAACGATTACATAGATGCGCTAGACCGACTAAAATCGCTTGATGCTAACAGACGCAAACCTCAAACTAAAGAATTCAAGCATCTGCTCTCATCAACATGGGCTTTTTACTACTTGAAATCGCACAAAAACGAGGAAGCCATTCCATACGTAAAAAAAGCGATTGAAAACGCGAACCGAAAAGTAGACAGGCTTAGATACTCGTACATCCTAGCACAAATCCTTCAGCAAGCAGGAAACAATCAGGAAGCTGCACTTTACTACAATAAAGTTTATAAAATGAACCCGCCCTATGAAATGGCGTTCAGCATTCGTATAAAATTAATAGCCCTAAGCAACCTACAAGGCAACAGCCTAAAAAAGGAATTGCTAAAACTTGCTAAGGATGAAAAAAATAGAGATTACCTAGATCAACTATACTACACTCTTGGAAACATTGAGCGACAGGAAGGTAATATTGAAAAATCCATAGAATACTACACCTTATCTGCAAAACTGAGCACCGATAACAACAACCAGAAAGGAATGTCGTACCTAGTGTTGGCTGATTACTATTTTGAAAAATCGGATTACACTGTTGCTCAGGCATATTATGACAGTTCGTATAATGCACTAGATAGAAACTTTCCCGACTATAACAGGCTCGAAACAAAAACACGACATCTTAATAAACTTGTAGAAAATCTCAACACCATAAAGAATGAGGATAGTTTATTGAATGTTGCCAATATGCCGCAGAAAGAGCGCGATGCTCTTATAGCTCAAATAATCAACAATGTTCAGGCAAAAGAGCAAGAGGCTAAGATTAGAGAGCAGGAAGAACGTCAGCAATCATTAATGTATCAACAATCTCAACGATACAAAACGAGCACCGAGTCGTCTGGCAGTACATGGTACTTCTACAATCAATCTTCGTTAAGCTATGGACAGTCTGAATTCCAGATGAAATGGGGAAAACGCAAATTGGAAGACAACTGGCGAAGAAAAAACAAAAGCATACTCGACAACGATGCGTTTGCGGAGAGAACAAGCGCTACCGACACTTCGAAAAATCCGCAGAAACAACTTTCGAATAAATCGCCAGAGTACTATTTAGCCAATCTGCCGATAAACGACTCTCTAAAAGAGATTTCAAATCAGAAGATAATAAACGCAATGGTTAAGGTTGCCGAAGTATATCAGAACGACCTTAACGACAAGAAAGAGGCTAAGAATGCATACCTAGGCCTAGCCGAGCGATATCCCAGCAACCAACTGGCAGCATCGGCATACTACAATCTTTACAAACTATGCGATAAGGAAAACAACAGCACCGATGCACAAAAGTACAGGAGCATTTTGCTAAGCAAATATCCACAAAGCCCATATGCATTGCTTCTCTCAAATCCAAATTATGTAGAAGAACTTCAACGCAAACAGAATGAGGGAGATATTTTGTACGAGAATGCCTTTAATAATTACAAAAGCGAAAACTACACAACTGCGCTTCAACTGGCCGACGAAGGCTTAGTAAAGCACAGAGGTACAGCACTCGAACCAAAATTCTATCTACTGGAAGCACTTTGCCTTGGAAAAACCGCCGATCTGCGCACATTTAGAGCATCGCTCGAAAAAGTATCGAAAGTATTCGAAAAAACAGAGGAAGGCGAAATGGCACTTGGCATGCTCACCTACCTCGATCAGCGCGAATTACAGTTGGCTACTGGGCAAACTGGTGTTGCTGTAGCCCAGAACGAACAATCAGCAGAAGATTCTATACACGCTGTAAACTATATAAAACCTGCAGGCGAGCATCTTTTTGTTTTATTGGTTCCCAAACGATCGAATATTAACCAGTTAAAATTCAACTTGGTTTCATTCAACGTAGACTATTTCATCGAAACCGATCTGTCGGTAAATAACCAACCACTAAACGATTTCATCGAAATTATTAGTGTATCTGGATTTAAGGATGAAAAGGTTGCAACAAAATACATCAACATGGTAAGCAAGAAAGAAACCATTTTCAATCTTGTAAAAAAAGACGATTACCAAACGTTTATCATTAGTATCGAAAACTTTGCAACATTCTTAAACGACAAATCGGTTACAGATTATTTAAAGTTTTTCAAGTCGAACTATAGTGTCGAAAACTAAACATCAATAAAAATGCAGGTAAGCATTCTTTGGGTTGATGACGAAATAGATTTCCTCAGAGCTCACCTAATATTCCTTGAACAAAAGGGATATAAAGTTTTAACCGCATCGAACGGAAATGAAGCCATAGACCTAGTTCGAACCAACCAGTTCGATTTGGTTTTTCTGGACGAAAACATGCCTGGACTGAGTGGTCTAGACACGCTTCCGTTAATAAAAGAGCTAAAGCCAACCCTTCCAGTTGTGATGGTCACAAAGAGCGAAGAGGAAAACATCATGGATATGGCTGTGGGCTCGCAAATTGCCGATTATCTCATTAAACCGGTAAACCCAATGCAGATACTTCTTTCGATAAAGAAGAATGTACATGCAAAGGAACTCATCAGTGAAAAACAAGTATCAGACTTTAGAGTTGAGTTTAATAAGATAAGCCAAAGCATATCTCAATCAGGAAGCACCTCAGAGTGGGCCGATATATACCGGAAACTAGTTGCCTGGGAACTTAAACTTGTCGACTCGTCAGATGCAAGCGTTAAGCAAATCTTCGAAATGCTTCTCGTTGATGCCAATTCAGAATTCGCCAAGTTTGTCAAAAAAAACTACATTAGTTGGTTCAGTTCAAACAGCACAGACAAACCGCTTCTATCGCCATCGCTACTTCGTAGTAAAGTATTCCCGATAATAGACTCTGGACAATCGGTATTGCTAATCGTAATTGATAACTTAAGATACGATCAATGGAAAGCAATTGAGCCGTTGCTCACCAAGGAATGGAGGGTGGAAACCGACGAAACGTACTATAGCATTCTTCCTACGGCAACCCAATATGCTCGCAACGCAATTTTTGCAGGTTTAATGCCTCTCGAAATTCAAAAGAACTATCCAAACCTTTGGATTTTCGACGAGGAAGATGAAGGGAAGAATATGTTTGAGCAAGAATTACTTCAAGCTCAACTGCAACGACTTGGCAAAAACTACAAAACCTTCTACGAAAAAAGCAATACGTTAAAATCGGGACAGAAAATTGTAGATAATCTGAAGGAAATTCTTAAGAACAACCTCTCGGTACTGGTGTATAATTTTGTCGACATTATGTCGCATGCACGTACCGACTCCGATATGATGAAGGAACTTGCTGCCGACGAATCGGCTTACCTGTCGCTTACAAAGTCATGGTTTCAACACTCGGATCTGAAAACGCTGCTCGACGATGCCTCCAATCATAATATAAAAGTTGTCATCACTACTGATCATGGAGCTATCAGAGTGCAAAACCCAATAAAAGTTATTGGAGATAGAGCAACATCAACCAACCTTCGCTATAAATTAGGAAAAAGTTTGAACTATAATCCAAAAGAAGTGTTTGACATTCGGAAACCCGAAGAAGCCCATTTACCAAAGCCCAATGTTAGCTCCTCCTTTATATTCTCCTTCGGGAACAGTTTTATTGCATACCCAAATAACTATAACTACTATGTAAATTACTATCGGAATACTTTTCAGCATGGCGGAATATCCTTGGAGGAAATGATTATTCCATTTGTAGTTTTAAGTCCGATTAATAAATGATTTTAAATTCGACAAGATGCAATCTGTACAAATCGCCAATTTAAGTGAAATAAATAAGGCTGCAGAAAAGATAATTAATGCCATATCAGAATATCGAATTGTTTGCTTTTACGGTGCAATGGGAGCTGGCAAAACAACTCTTATAAAATCGATCTGCGAATTACTGGGCGTTAAGGATAACGTTGCCAGCCCGACCTTTGCATTAATCAACGAATATCGAGATAAGAACAACTCACCTATCTACCATTTCGATTTTTACAGGATTAACAAGATAGAAGAAGTCTACGATTTTGGTTACGAGGAATACTTCTACGGTGATGCTGGAATTTGCCTAATAGAATGGCCCGAACTAATAGAAGATATCCTTCCAGAAGATGGTGTTGTAAAATTAAAGATAACAGTAAACACCGATCAAACTCGCACCGTTGAAATTTGTATTTGATATTTAAACCAATTTGCCGGATATTCGTATCAATTAATTACCTTTAACTAATTAATTTCCAAAATGGGACGCACTACATCACCTATACCTGAATTTCCTTACGCAAAGGGATTACTTGTTCAAGAAGAACGACTTGAATACGGCAAAAAAAATAAAAAACTCATTATTGGTATCCCTAAAGAAGCAGACCCAACAGAAAGTAGAATTCCATTGACCCCTGAGGCTGTTGAAATGCTAGTGAATCAAGGGCACGAAATAATAATTGAAAAAGATGCCGGGGATCGAGCCAATTATTGCGATAAGGATTATAGCGAAAAGGGCGGACAAATTGTTAGAACACCGCAGGAGGTTTACCAAAGTGAAATTATACTGAAGGTTGCGCCTCTAATCCCTTCTGAGTTTGAGTATGTGAGAGAAAATCAGGTTTTGATATCATCGCTACACTTAAATAGTACAACTGGTGATTACTTGCGCAATTTGATTCAAAAAAAGGTTACAGCAATTGCGTTCGAAAGTATTAAAGATTCCGACGGTGATTATCCCGTTGTACGCTCAATGAGTTCGATAGCAGGTAGTACGTCCGTTTTAGTGGCAGCAGAATACCTTAGTAATGTTAACAACGGGAAAGGTATAATGCTTGGTGGAATTTCGGGCATCACTCCAACCGAAGTTGTGATACTTGGTGCCGGTACGGCCGCAGAGTTTGCTGCAAGAGCCGCGCTAGGATTAGGTGCCACAGTTAAAGTTTTCGACGATTCTATTAAGCGACTAATGGAACTACAAAATCAACTGGGGCAACGCCTTTATACATCAATATTTCATCCGCAAATCCTAGAACGTGTTCTAAAAACGGCCGATGTTGTTATTGGCTCTCTATTGCCCGAGGAAACAAACCAACGCTTTATCATTCCCGAAGATCTAGTTATGCTCATGAAACGCGGATCGGTTATCATAGATTTAAGCATTGATAAAGGTGGTTGCTTCGAAACCTCGGAACTTCGCGACCATAATAATCCATCGTTTATAAAACACAATGTCATTCACTACTGCGTCCCCAATATAACATCAAGAGTTGCCAGAACTGCTTCAATTGCCATGAGCAATGTTTTTGCCCCAATGCTTGGAATTCTTGGCGAGACAGGTGGTTTCAAGCATCAACTAAAGGATGATGCTGGACTCAGGCACGGGGTTTACGTCTATAACGGTATACTAACTAACGATTATTTAGGACGACTATACAACCTTCCATCGCGAGATATAAATCTGCTGATGGCTGCATTCTAAAAAATCTTTTGGGAAAGAACAGGTCTTACTGCTTTACAAACAAGTAAGTAATACTTCCTTTCTGCTTTAAACGGCCTGTTGAGGATGTAAACAAACTTCTCTTTGCTGCATCAATTGCAGCATCGTTTATACACTCATCAGAAACAGAGTTAACCTTGTCGATATCGGCATTAACAACCCTTCCATCTGGTGCAACTTCAATATTGACCACAACCTGACCGCCTAACTCGCACATGTAGGATGGAATTGGCAAACGAATTGCCTTTCGACCTTCTAAATAGTATGATGCAACGGTTGGCCCCTTATACTGATTTTTTTTCTGCTCAGGAATATTTTTCTCTGGCGTATTAGGAATAATCCCTTCAGGGCTTTTCTGCGCTTCTTCGTATAGTTGCTTGTTATTCTGCATTTGCTCTTTTAACCTATTGGCCTCGTTGTAAAGCTCATCGGCATCAATATTTTTCTCATCGCTTAAACCAGGATTCAAATCCTTTTCGGAAGCATCAACTGCATAATTTTTAATCGCTTCCGACTCAAAGTCGGGATTCGTTACATCCTTAGGAAGTAGAACCGTTTTTTGCAAAACCTCATCTTTTTCCTCCTTTGGTTGTTCAAACTCCATTTCGATGGTTGAGCCATAATACTCCTTCCGGGTCTCTATCTTGGAAAATAGAATAGCAATAAGAACAAGCAGATGAAAAATTATTGTAGAGAGTATTCCTACTTTATGATCACTCCAAGCATCATATACCGATTGAATAAATCGCTCAATACCGAGACTCATTTTATCAGCAGCCTTCATCCATAAAATTTAAAATACAAATATATTACTTTGCATCCTACAAAAAACAGTTTTAACAATAAACACAAGATATCGATATTCATTAAATATCAGGACATAATATAAAAAAATCATACTACTAGTTAGTTAATATATTAAAAAAGTGTACCTTTGCCGGGCAAATAAAGAATGTAGGTTTAACTAAAAAAAGCGTAAGTATGCCTGTAAAAATCAGACTAAGCCGTCATGGTAGGAAAAGACTTCCCTACTACCACATTGTGGTGGCGGATAGCAGGGCGCCACGAGATGGCAGATTCATTGAAAGGATTGGTTCATACAATCCAACTACTAATCCTGCTACTATTGAATTAAATTTTGATAGGGCATTAGATTGGCTGCAAAAAGGCGCTCAACCTACCGACACCTGTAGGGCTATCCTTTCGTACAAGGGTGTTTTAATTAAGAAACATTTGCTTGATGGCGTTCGCAAAGGTGCTATTACCTTGGAAACTGCTGAAGCAAAATTCCAAACATGGATGACAGAGAAAGATGCTAAAGTAAAAGCTAAAGTTGACTCTCTGGATCAAAGCAAACGCGATGCTATGAAGCAACGTCTTGATGCTGAATCTAAAGTACGCGAAACTCGTGCTCAAGAAATAGCAAAAAAACGTGCTGAAATGGCTGCTAAAGAAGCAGAAGCTCCTGCTGAAACTGCCGAAGAAAATACTGAGGCTGAAAACACTGAAGCATAGCATTGGCATGAACTATGCCGGTTTTATTGAAATAGGTTATATTCAAAGAACTCATGGCATAAAGGGTGAAGTTCAAGCAATTTTGGACGATTCACTAAATGTAAATCTGCAAGAACTTGAATCGGTATTCGTTGAAATAGACGGAATACCGATTCCTTTTTTTATTACCTCCACAAAACAAAAGAACGACGATAAAACTATCATTAAATTCGATGATATTGATGACCTTCACTCGGCTGATGAGCTCGTCGGACATAAATTGACACTTCCATCCGATCAAATTGAGGAAGATGACGATCTACAACTCAAGGATCTAATTGGATACACAATAATTTCAGCCAACAACCAAGTTGTCGGAATCATCAAACGATACGAAGAGTTCAACCTAAACTCAATATACTACGTCGAAACACCAAAAGGGGAAATTATTATTCCAGCCGTAGAAGACTTAATAATTGAAGTAGATGTAGATGAAAAAACAGTCCTAATGGAAATACCTGAAGGATTACTTGATATTTACTCCGAAGGATAAATCCTTTTCAAACTCAGCAATCTGCTTACGCCACTTATCGGGAACCGGCAATGTTTTACCGCTTGAATTGCTAAAATTAACCATCACAGCCTTACTTGTCGACGACACTTCTCCCTTGGTATGGTTATAAATCTCCTGTGTCATCTTTATGCTTTTATTACCAACCTCAAAGATTTTACTCCGCACTTCAATCTTATCAAAAAGTCTTATTGGCAACAAAAACTCGATGGAGATACTAGCAAGAACAGGCCCTTCTACATCCCAATTCATATGTTCCTTAAGCACATCCTCAAAATACGATAGCCGACCTAAATCGTAATACTGCTGATAAACGGAGTTTGTAACATGCTCTAGCTGATCAATATCGTTAAACCGAATTTGAATTGGAGTATAATGATAAAAACTATGCGGTTTGTGAATGGTCATGCGCTTCGAATGTTTTATGACGATCAATATCCTCGTAGATAGAGTTTTTACTAATAAACTCAGGAACAATATCCTTCATTAAAGTTACCAACCTAAAATTATTATGGCTGGGAAGAAGATTAATCAACTCATCTATTTTGGAAAACACTACCTGAGGTTTATAATCCTGCACCATCGCAATCATAATCTTAGGATGATATGTCGGAATAGTATTTTCTTTATTATTTAGCAATTCTTCATACAATTTTTCGCCAGGGCGAAGACCTGTGAAGTTGATTTGAATATCCTTACCCAAGGTCAATCCCGATAATTTTATCATCTTCTTTGCCAAATCGAGAATCTTTACAGATTTCCCCATGTCAAATATAAAAATTTCCCCACCCTGTCCCATCGATCCTGCTTCAAGCACTAACTGACAAGCCTCAGGAATAGTCATAAAGAAACGGGTTACCTCAGGATGAGTAATTGTAACAGGTCCTCCCTGTTCAATTTGCTTATGGAAACGAGGAATAACCGATCCGTTTGAGCCTAAAACATTTCCAAAACGAGTAGTAATAAAATTCGTTGCTGCTGTTTTGTTTAATGTTTGAGTGTAAATCTCAGCAATACGCTTACTTGCACCCATTATGTTTGTAGGGTTTACAGCCTTATCCGTCGAGATCATGACAAACTTCTCTACACCATAGGCTACTGCAGTATCCGCAATCAACTTTGTACCATTAATATTATTAAAAACAGCCTCCGATGGGTTATTCTCCATCATAGGAACATGCTTATATGCTGCAGCATGGAATACCACATTTGGCCTATATACATCAAAAAGTTTCTTAACTCTATAGGTGTTTGTTATGCTTCCAATAACTATTTCAAACTCATAAAAGTGTAATGCCTCCTTGAGTTCTAACTCTAAATCGTAAAGAGGTGATTCTGCCTGATCGAAAAGGATAATCTTTTTAGGATAAAACTTGGCAATTTGACGGACCATTTCGCTACCAATAGAACCAGCAGCTCCTGTAACCAATACTGTTTTTCCCTTGATATATGATTGGATTCTCTTTTTATCTAACACGATAGGAGGTCGCTCTAGCAAATCCTCAATTTTAACACTCTTGATTTGATTTAGATTTAGTTCACCGTTGATCCATTCCGAAGCATCGGGAATAGCCTGTACTTTAACATTATAATTGAGGCATTTCTCAATTATCTTGGCCTTCTTGTTAGGATCAATACTCTTCTGTGCTATAATAACCTTAGAAACTTCATATTTTTGAAGCAAAAAATCTAACTTATAAGTATTGTAAATATCGATATCCTCTATTTTTTTCCCTTCCTGCTGATTGTAAGGATCAATAAAAGCAACAACACGGATATTTGAAATAGTATCTCTATCAATCGCGCGTTTTGCAGCAGCAGCAGCCTGCTCAGTTCCAACAACGATGATATTATCTTTATCTATATCAGTATTCTTAATCGTATAATAAACAGCTTTATAAAAAAGGCGTGAGCCAACCAATATAATTGTTGTAATAAAATAATCAATAAGTAGTATAGAGTTTGGAATAAGGAATTGCTGAGTTCCAGAATAATTTATGAAATTAATAAAGAATAATATTACCGTACTTGTAGAAACTACCATAAAGATTCGTTCAGCATCTTTAGCACTGGTATAACGAATGAGTCCAGCATACGAACGGAACGCAACAAAACTTATAGCCCTTATAAACAAAATCAATGGGGCAATCATTTTAAGGCTCTGCATCTGCTCAACTCCTATTCTAAACTCGAATCGAATTAAAAAGGAAAGAACAATTGATACCAAACAAATTATCAAATCAATGGTAAATACAATCCACCGTGGTGTGTGTTTTATTGGTGCTGTCATATATAATTTTGAATACTATATAAGTGATTTAATAAGTAGCATTAACAAAATTTAAGGTACAATAAATATACCGAATATTCAACCAAGAAAAAATATTCTAAAGTAAAATGATGCCTTATGCAACAAAATTACAACAAATAAAGTCATTTATCTAAACTTAATTTTTATTTAACTAAAACTACAAATTATGAAACGAATACTTTATAGCGCACTGGCAACAGCCCTAACAGTTATTACGCTTACTACTAAAGCACAAAACGTCACCACCGTAGATGCAAAAGACTTCTGCGGTATCGCTAATAGCATTTCAGCCAATGTTAATTTTTATCAGGATGCTAATTATAAAGTTGAGGTAATTGCTCCTCAAAATGTGATTGATGAACTTAATATTTTCGTAGAAGACGGTATTCTCAAACTAAAAAAGAAAAATAATCATTTTAACTGGTCTTCATCAGATAAAGTTGTTGTTAATGTTTGGGCACCAAAATACAACTCTCTTTCGTTAAATGGATCCGGTGATTTCTTAGCAAAGACAAATATTTCAACACAAGATTTGTCCATAAAAATAAACGGCAGCGGAGATGTAAAAATTGAATCGTTAAAAGTAAACTCGCTATCAATCAAATCTAATGGTTCTGGAGATGTTTCCATTGCAGGAACTGACATTGCTGAAAGTGGAGAATTTAGTATTAATGGATCTGGCGATGTAGATGCAAATAAACTATCATTCAAAAAAATCGCAGCCCATGTTAATGGTTCTGGAGATATTAAGGCTTGGGCTACTGATGAATTTCAAGCAAAAATAGTTGGCAGTGGCGATATTGAAATTAAGGGAAATCCCACAATCGATGCAAAAGTTGTTGGTTCTGGCAGCATTAAAAAGAAATAGTACTCTTTGTCTGAATAAAAAAGAAGATCCGATGATCTCCTTTTTTATTTTACTCCCGAATAACCTTAATAACACCGCCATCTCCGACGGATATAATACTTGATGGTTTATCGGAAATGGGGGCAAAATATATCTCTGGCACAATAAAATCAACGCCTTGTTTTATCTCATCAGCAATTCCGCTGAAGTCCTTAGAGAAAGGCCGTCCCGAAATATTGGCTGACGTAGACACAATAGGCTTTCCAAACCGTTGAATCACCCTCTGACAAAAATCGTGATTTACAACCCTTATACCAACACTCCCGTCGTGTGCCACAAGATTTAGTGCAAGATTTTTTGCCTTCTGAAATATTACCGTTAATGGTTTATCGGCCAACTCTATTAAATCCCAAGCTATTTCTGGCACATCATTAACATATGAGGGAATTCTGCCCGATACATCAACCAAAACAATCATGCTCTTACTATCGTCACGCCGTTTTAGTTTGTATATTTTATCGACAGCTGCAGGATTTGTTGCATCGCAACCTATACCCCAAATTGTATCGGTTGGGTATAGAATTATTCCACCGGAGCGTAAAACCTCAACGGCTTTTTGAATATCTTCTGTGTTGATAAGCATACTATGATTTAGGTTCGGAACCAAACATTTTATTCATTAAGTAACGGCGATAGATATTCATTTTGCGTCGAGCAGGAATGCCATTTTTCTCTATATAATCTTCTACAGCAGCAATCATCCTTGCCGAAGATTTTCCATCGGAGTAAGGATGGTACTGTTCGATAGTATCCCGACGAATATCCTTATAATTATCCTTTTCGATTTCCTCCATCAATGCATCGTGAAGCAAATCGCTACTGGAAATATCGCGCCAGTTAATATTTGCCGATTTAGAATTAACTGTTACTACAGGTTTATTCAACAATACAAACTCATAAACAACCGACGAGGTATCGCTTATCATGATATCACACATGACAAGATATTTCAGAATATTCCTATCGTCAACAACCTTTACATTTGAACGAGTTGAAGCCAATTGTCTATACTCCTCGGCAACCTGTGCATTCATTAAATCGTGAAATTTAATGAGGATGAATACGTCCTCACTATCGGCTATTTCGAAGATTTTGTCCTTTGCCTCAACCGAACAGGTTAACGATGGCGAAAATGTTGGTGCATAAAGCACCAAAGTTTTCTTTCCGCTACTTTCCAGCAAGGAACTTCTCTCCAACAAATAACTTTCATGGTTCGAGAACAGCGTGTCCAACTTGCACCAGCCAGTTTCAACAACATCAAAATCGCCATGACTAGAAGCTAACTGCCTAAACCGATTGGTAAAGTATGGCCCTTGAGTTAAATATAAATCGAAATAGTTTCTAATTCTAAAATGCCCCTTCTTCTCCCCTGCCAATCCATGGAATATTTGAACTTTTACACCATGCAAATAATGAGGAACCTCATTTCCAGGAACAAAAATTGCATCGCTTTTAAATTTATACAACTCTGCAATCGAATTGGTAAATTCAACATCACTTAAAAATGGGCAATTACCTTTAATTCTATCGGGAATATACCATAAAACCTGATGACCGAATTTTATCAACTCATCGTGCAATGGTTTCATTATCCCAAAAGCATAAGGATTGATGCAGAAAAGTATTGCTTTCACCTCTTACTTATTGAATAGTTTATTGGCATTCTCAAGATCTTCCTTGAAATCGATCTCCACACAACGATGATCAGAAATATCTATAGGTAGTATTTTGATTCCATCCTTTTCGATTGCCAGTTCAAGTCCACGCTCAAAGTAATCGTTATCGGCACACTCCTCAAGTCTGCTAATGAAAAACTTTATATCGTTACTCGATATAAAGTTAATTCCAACAGCCTCTCCCTTAGCATCAACAACCTTCTTCGATATCTCCCTTATAAAATTATTACCATCGAGATTATACTTTACCTCTTCCTCGCCAACAGCACTATTGTTAACACACACAAATGATTGGTTCTTCTCTACTAATGGTTTTAACCGACTAAGTATCTCGGAATCGAAAACAACATCACCGTTCAACCAAAGCACAGAGTTATTTTTGTACTTTTTCATCGCTTTAAGCAAACTTTTCGAAGTATTTGTGGTATCGAAATTTTGGTTATAAATGTAGGTTAAGTCGGGAAAATGCTCCATTATGATATCCTTCTTAAAACCAACAACAATATTGATATCATCGGCATCGAAGTATTTCGATAAATTTTCGGTCTGCTGCTGCATGATCGATTTTCCTGACTTAAGAATTGTTAAGGTTTTAGGGAGCGGATTTCCCAATCTAGAACCTATTCCTGCTGCAAGAATTACAATTTTCATGATTTTGCAATTATAATTATGAGGCAATATTTACCTTAGTTTCATTCTTATTTCCCTGTTGTTTTTCTTTTTCCTTAATAATCAGCAAGCGAAGCTTCATATATTTAAGAAAAGTTGTGTACGACGAGATTGTACATATAATAAAGCCATTGTAACCATCTCTAAAACCACCTTTAATAATATACGATTTAAAGAAACGCCAAATAAAATGATGGATAGCCGAGAGAAAAGTTGATTTTTTGCCTGCTTTAAAATATTCGCGAGCACCAATAGTCGAAAAACGATTGGCCTTCTCGATATGCTCATCAACCGAGGTATGAACCCAATGCAATAAATCGCCCCTAAGAAAACTGGAGGTTGCACCCTGTTCCATTTTTACCAACTCGTGTAGATTTAAACCACCCCACGCCCCCTTTCGTCTATCGAAAAGACGAATTTTTCTATCGGGATACCAATTGCAGTGATAAATCCATTGACCACAGTAATTGTTTAGTCTATTGAATGAGTACCCATCGTATTTCCAATCATTCTTTACTTCAAGTATCGATTGCTTCAATTCTTCGGAAAGAGCTTCATCGGCATCCAACGAAAGAATGTGATCGTACTCGGCCAACGATGTTGCGTAATTCTTCTGCTCGCGATAACCTAAGAAGGACTGAAGCACAAAACGCACTCCAAGACTTTTACAAATCTTGCCCGTTCTATCGGTCGAAAGAGAATCGACAATAACCACCTCATCGGCCACGCCTTGCACTGAACGTATGCAACGCTCTATCTTCTCCTCCTCGTTGTATGTAATAATTACTGCTGAAATCTTTGGCATTAGTCAATATATTAACAATACTACTTTTTGGGTGGATTAACTTTATCAAGATGGATATATCTACCTAAATATGTTCTGATAGTCTCAAGATCGGGATGAAAATCGATTTCGCCCCAGTCGGACTCGTTGCAAACAGAATAATTCACTACATACCCTTTATCAATGATACGCTGAATTGCTTTTAGGTAGAAAGAATTACGATGATTAGGATCACGCACCATCTCTTCGAGCATCGACTTATAAATGCTTGGCCCTTTCTTCGAGAACTTAATCATTCCGATGGATTCCCCGTTGGCCTTCTGTGTATCTATCGTTTTGCTAACTTCGAGGATATTGCCGTTAGCATGAACAACCTTCATATCGTCATCATCATAGGTTTCTTTTTGATCGATAACCATCGTTATATCATTATCGCACTTCAGAAGATTCTCGACAACAACTGGGGTAAAAACATCATCACCATTAATCGTAATAAAATCGGAGTCCATATAATGGCGAGCCATCCATACGGAAATCAGGTTATTGGAGCAATCGAAAAATGGATTGAATACGGTTGTAATATTTAGTCTATCCTGATAATCTTTAATCTTAGCCTCAATCTGCTCTGCCTTGTAACCAACAATAATAACAACATCCTTAATATTGTTGTCCATTAAACTATGAAGTTGAGTTTCGAGCAGCGTTAGTCCATTGCCCACCTCAAGCAGACTTTTTGGAGTATTTTTAGTTAACGGATAGAGGCGTTCTCCTTTCCCTGCCGATATTAAAATTGCTCTCATTTTATATATTGATTAGGTTTAGGTTATTCTTATTTCCCAAGTTTATCCTTTTTGAACCACTTGTAATACTGGTTTATAGCATTTATAGTCAAACGCCTACTCCGACCCCACACCCACGACGAAAATATCAACCAAAAGTAAGGAGTTTTTTCGTTTTTCCTATATAACTCTAAAATTGCATTCGCCTGACGTTCTGCTGCGTTACCATCTGGCTTGTAAACCGTGTAATTGAATATTCGATTTCGCACCTCTTTAAATTTATCGACCTCTAAATTTTCCTTAACCAATCGACAAATATCATTTTGTTCATTTATTATATCGCCAGCATTCCAAGCATAGGTATTTGAGGAAATATCGTTGGATGGAAAATACTTGCCAGGAGCAGGATTTGCAAATATGATCGGCCTATTAAAATGAAACCACTCATAGCAAGCTGTGGATATATCAGATATCATAATATCGGCCTGATACATGTAATGCAAAATATTATCGTCCACAATGGTAACAACATGTTCGGTTGCATTAAGATCCTTAATAAGTTGGTCTATTTGCTCGAAGATATCGCCAGGCTCTCGCTCCATTGTGCTATGATACTTAACTATAATGTTGTACTCGTTATGCAATTCCGAAATTAATTGCTTCGCCCAAACATTCAAGGAACTTTCGCCATACTTTGAGAACCGAATAATATCTTTTTCGTTGACTTTTGATATAACCGTTGGAGCATACAAAATTGTTCTACGACCATTGTTAAAAATTGGTGTAACATCCAATGAGTGACTAGCAAGCGGATCGAACTTTGGATATCCGACAATCTTCCACTCTTTCAGGTGCTTTAAATAGCCTACCCGATCTATCTTATCCTTAGTTTTTTCACCGGGAAAAAGAACTAAATCATAAAGTAAAATTTTAAGTGACTCAACATAATTCTTGTCGGATAAACCTCCATGAAAAATCTGTACAGACTTCCCCCTGTATACTGCATTAAATCCAGTGTACACAACAAGTCTAATCCGATTTTCGGTTATAACCTTCCTTACCTGTGATGTTTTCTTAACAAGAAAAATTGGAATATTGAAATTGGAGTACTTTTTTGTGAAGTGATTATAGATATCGGGATTTCTGGTTATAACAACACCCCCAAGATAAGGGATTAACCTTACAATCGGAGGTATATGCTGAATGTTGGTTGTAATATAGTAGGCAATTTTATACTTGTTCTCGGTTTGCATATCAGAAATATTTTGAATTATACCGACACTCCAAAATCTCTTAAAGCATCGTTCAGCGAAGTTTTCTTATCAGTCGATTCCTTTCTTTTTCCAATAATCAATGCACATGAAACCTGATATTCACCAGCAGGAAACTTCTTGGTATACGAACCCGGAATTACAACAGAACGTTCCGGGACAATTCCACGATATTCTACAGGCTCGCTTCCAGATACATCAATTATTTTGGTTGATTGCGTTAACACGACATTGGCACCAAGCACAGCCTCGCGACAGATTCTTACACCCTCTACTACTATGCAACGCGATCCAATAAAACAGCCATCCTCAATTATTACAGGCGCAGCCTGAACTGGTTCCAGAACTCCACCAATCCCAACGCCACCGCTCAAATGAACATTCTTGCCAATTTGCGCACACGATCCTACCGTTGCCCATGTATCTACCATGGTACCTTCATCAACAAAAGCACCAATATTAACATATGAAGGCATCATGATAACACCCTTAGCAAGATAACTACCATAGCGAGCAACGGCATGTGGAACCACTCTAACACCAAGTTGCTTATAGTTTGATTTTAATGGTATCTTATCATGAAATTCCAAAGGGCCGATTTCTATTGTACTCATTTCTCGAATAGGAAAATACATAATCACAGCCTTCTTCACCCATTCGTTCACTTTCCAACCATCACCCATTGGCTCTGCAACACGAACCTCTCCTTTATCGAGAAGTTCGACCACCCTCTCTATAGTTTTCCGAACATCTTTTTCCTTAAGCATCTCACGGTTTTCCCATGCCTGCTCAACAATTTGTTGTATCGCGTTCATTGTTAATTTAAGGTTAATTCGCAAATGTAAGCATTTTTGTTGTATGCTATTTTGTGATTAAATTGCAAAAGAGGTCTAATTAGCAGATTAACTTAATTTGAAATGAGTTATAGTCAAAAATAAACTTATAAAAGCAAATAAAGTCTAAGCATCAACCTAGAACAACCAAATACCTTAAAACTATGAAAAAGTTCTCGCTATTTCTGGTACTCATTACTATCATAAACATCCAACTAACCGCTCAAGAACTGGTTCGGTACCAGACTCCACCCAAGGAATTGCTAGATTTGATAGATGCCCCCGCAACGCCAATCTTTTCGTTAAGCCCCAATAAACAATTTTATTTACTTGCTTACCCAAAGGAAATGCCAGACTTAGCAGAACTAGCACAACCCGAACTTAAAATTGCGGGACTCAGAATTAACCCCAATAATTACGGCAATAGCAATAATCGTTCATACACAAAACTAGAATTGATTGACTTCAAGACAAACACAACAACCCAAATAACTGGAATCCCAGAAAAAGGAACAATTACATCGTTCCGATGGTCACCTAATGGACAATTACTAGCAATGAGTGTTTATTACCCAAACACTATAGAACTTTGGATTGCCAGCATTAGCAATGGAATCGCAAAGAAATTAGCAACCAATCTAAACGAATCAATTATCTCACCTGGATTTCAATGGATGTCGGATAACAGATCATTACTATACGTTTCAACCTGCGATGGATTAAAAAAAGTTGATCCGAATGAAATTCCGTTAGGTCCATCGGTTCAACAATCCTCAGGAAAAAAAACAAATGCACGTACATATCAGGATTTATTGAAGAAACCTTCGGACGAATTTCAATTTGAATACTACTGCACCTCTCAACTAAACAGCGTAACGATTACGGGAGAATCCTTTCAACTAGGGAATAGAGGTATTTACACCGATTTTGAGGCATCACCTGACGGGAACTATATTCTAACAGAGCAAGTTGTTCGCCCATACTCCTATCTTGTACCGTATTATCTTTTCCCAACAAACTTTCAGATATGGAACTCTAAAGGTTCATTGGTAAAACGCTTAGCAGAACTTCCCCTTGCCGACGATATTGCCCAGGGATTTGACGCTGCTCGCAAAGGACGTCGTGCATTTTTTTGGCGATCGGACAAACCATCCACCATTGTTTGGGTCGAAGCACAAGACGATGGAGATCCAAACAAGGAATCCAACGTAAGAGATGCCCTTTTCAGCCTTAGTGCTCCATTTAGAGATAATCCAACAAAACTCGTCGAACTTACAAATCGTTTTGCAAGTATAGATTGGGGATGGGAAAACTTTGCGATTGTTCACAGTCGCTGGTGGAGTACTCGAAAATCAGTTGCTACAGCAATCAATCCTGATCAACCCAACCAAAACCCTCGGTTATTATGGGATAGATCGTATGAAGACAACTACAATGACCCCGGACGATTTGTTTCCGAAACCAACATCTGGGGACAAAGAGTTCTAGTAATCGATAAAACTAAGAAAAAACTATATCTTACAGGAACTGGAGCATCGGAACAAGGAGATACACCATTTCTAGATGAATACAACATCGAAAAGGGGAAGAGCAAAAGAATTTGGCAATCGAAAGCACCGCACTACCAATACTTTGTTAGTTTCATCAATTTATCCGATCTCTCGTTTGTAATATCAAACGAATCGGTAACAGACCAGCCTAACTTTTTCGCATATCAGTTAAAGAAAAAAGCATCAACCCAAATAACAAATTTTCCCGATCCATATCCATCGTTAAAGGATGTAACAAAAGAGGTTATTCGCTACAAAAGATCCGATGGAATTCAACTTACAGGAACACTATACTTACCCGCAAACTATAAAAAAGGAGAGCAAACTCTACCCACACTAATGTGGGCATATCCCCAAGAATTTATCAATGCAAAGCATGCCGGACAAATAAAAGGATCGCCCTACAGATTTATTCGTCCATCACGATTATCAGCGGTGCTATGGGTTGCCCGTGGATATGCTGTTTTTGATAATATATCGATGCCAATAGTTGCCAAAGATGGGCAAGAAGCAAACGACACTTTTATAGAACAACTAGTCGACAATGCAAAATCAGCAATCGATACACTGGTTAAAATGGGAATTACTGATCCAAAACGAGTAGCAATTGGAGGACACTCTTACGGCGCATTTATGACTGCCAACCTTATGGCTCACTCCGATTTGTTCGCTGCTGGCATTGCCCGAAGCGGTGCATATAACAGAACATTAACTCCATTTGGATTTCAAAATGAGGAGCGCACCTACTGGCAGGCCCCAGAAGTTTATAATGCGATGTCACCATTTATGCATGCTGACAAGATTAACGAACCGCTTCTTCTTATCCATGGCGAAAACGATAATAACAGCGGTACATTTCCACTTCAGAGCGAACGCTTGTACGCTGCCATAAAAGGACATGGAGGAACAGCCCGACTGGTATTATTGCCATACGAAAGTCATGGTTACAAGGCTCGTCAATCGATTCTACACTCCATTTGGGAAATGGACAATTGGCTGGAAACCTATCTAAATAATCAACAATCGAAATAACTGTAAAAATGAAACTAAAACTACTCGTAATTGGATTAATATCAGCCAACACACTATTTGCACAAACAACTCCAAGTGATGGGAAGGATTTAATTCGAATGATGCACAAACAATACTTAAACAAATGGTATCCAAGCCTCTGCTTTGCCCAAAACGTTTATAACTATAAAAATGATTCCCTAGTTTCAACTGATGTTTGGTACGAAACCTACAGAACACCAGGCAAACTCATTCTTAAATTCTCCAGTTGGGAATCGGGAAATGGGATGATTTTCCGAAACGACTCCCTATATATTTTTAGCAAAGGCTATATATCAAATAAAATGTTACGCCTTCACGATTTAATAATTCTGGGTTTCGACGTTTATCAGCAAAAAATTGAGACAACAATTGACCAAGCAGAACGAATGGGCTACAACCTAAATTTAATCGAAAAAGTTGATCTAAATGGGAACCCGGCATGGCTTGTTGGCGATAGTTCTAAATTATGCTTCTGGGTAAATGCGAGCAACCTCCTTTTCCTAAAAATGAAAAGGGTAACAGCAAACGCATACAGGGAAGTTGATTTTGCAAAGTACGAAATATTTGATGGGTTTCCAGTTGCAACGCTCATCAAATTCTACAACGCTCCCGGAAAGCTAAATATGGTTGAAGAGTATTTCAATGTTAGAGTGAATTGCAATGTAGACGATTCGGTGTTCATGCCACAAAAATTCAACAAATCAGCCTGGTAATTTAACATCTAACATCGCATTCAACATTAACACTTCTTGTTTAAAATAGGTTAAACCAAATATCGACCTCTAGGTTAATATCTTGCAACGGCTATTTTTGACTTAAAATACTTTTCAAACTTTGAAACTATTTCAAGTTATACTTATATCTTTGTTTGCCTTGGGTCTAGCAAACAAAGCACTTCCTCAATCTAATTTTAAGATTGACGATACACTTCGCAGTACTAACTTCAGAATAATTGATGTAAACACACAAGAACCTATTGGATTTGCCCATGTAATAAACCAAACCAAATTTCAAGGTGAAATTTCCGATTTGTTGGGATACGTCAATATCAAAATTGCGTTCGGCGATAACATAAAGATCACGGCCATTGGTTACGAAACGAAGGAGATTTTAAGTTTAGGACAATTCAAATCCGACACAATCTTTTATCCGATTCAACTCACACCAAAGGTATATGAAATAAAAGAAGTTAAGATTTCACGATTTACCACCTACGAGCGATTTCTACGCGAAGTTGCCAACCTTAAAATACCTAAAACCAAAGAAGAAGAACAAGAAGAGCGACTCCAGAATTATTTTTTAAGAATAGTTAATGGTGCAGATTTAATAAACCTTCCGAATGGAACATCGGGCGTGGGATTTGGAGAGGATTGGTACCATAAGCAAAAAGTAAAACTTGAAAAGCTTATAGATAAGGAACACGACAAACGCATTATTGAACAAAAATACAATCCAGGGTTAGTCCAAAAATTAACAGGTCTTTCGGGTGATGAACTATACAAATTCTTAGCAGAGCTGAATCTTGAGAATGATTATTTGCTAAAATCTTCGGATTACGAGATTCAAGAAAAAATTTTGGATAAATTTGAAAGGTATAAGAAACAAAAGGAATCAGAAAAGACTAAACCTGAGGAATAATGGAACCATTCGTTGAAAACTTGCCAACAGCATACGATATAGAATCGGCACATGCCTTAATAAAAGCAAATATCAACAAAACTCCAGTACTGACATCGCACAGCATTAACGCCATACTTAAATGCGAACTTCACCTAAAATGTGAAAACTTTCAGAAAGTTGGTGCATTTAAATTTCGAGGAGCCACAAACGCCATTATGCGTTTAAGAGATGAGGAAGCGAAACATGGCGTAGCCACTCACAGTTCGGGGAATCATGCAGCGGCTCTTGCCCTTGCAGCAAGGAAACTAGGCATTCCTGCATACATTGTAATGCCCGAAAATGCACCAAGTATCAAGAAAAAAGCAGTTGAAGGCTACGGAGCACAAATAACATTCTGTAAACCAACACAGAAAGATCGAGAAGACACTTTGGCTGAAATACAAAAAAGGACAGGTGCAACCTTTATCCATCCATACAACAATTTCAACGTGATATGTGGACAAGGAACAGCATCGCTTGAACTTTTAGAAGAAGTAAATAATCTTGATATTATTATTGCTCCAGTCGGTGGAGGTGGTTTACTTAGCGGAACGGCAACATACACAAAAGGAAAATTTCCAAATATAAAGGTTTATGGAGCCGAGCCACTAAATGCCAATGATGCTTTCCGCTCGTTGCGGGATAAAACAATCTATCCCTCAATCAGTCCAAAAACTATTGCCGATGGATTACTCACAGCGCTTTGCCCACTGACCTACTCTATAATTTCGCAGAAATGTGATGAAATACTTACAGTTTCAGAAGAATCGATCGTTTCAGCCATGAGAATGGTATGGGAACGAATGAAAATCATAATAGAACCATCGTCGGCAGTTCCCATTGCAGCAATCATGGAGTATCCAACGAAGTTCGAAAACCAAAAAGTTGGCGTAATTATTTCCGGAGGAAATGTTGATTTGGATAATCTTCCCTGGCAAAACCGCCAAAGAATATCACTCCCTCTTTAGCACATAGTTGGTAACAACAGGATAATGATCGGAGTAGTTAACTCGCGGGCTATAAAAACTTACCGCTCTAAAATCGTTTGAGTGAAGTATGTAATCGATGCGGTACGATGGCCAAAGTCCTGCATAGGTGTACACAATTCCCACACCAGCCTCCTTGAATGAATCATTCAACTTCCGCGTAAGCGTTTCATAGGTGTACGAAACGGGTGAATCGTTAAAATCGCCACAAAGAATGATAGGATACTTGCAATTGGACATATGCTTGGCTATTTTATCGACCTGAAAAGCTCGCTTATCGAAAGCATCGTGTAGTCTGGTTAAAATATCCTTTAACTCGCTATACTTATTACTCTCATTCCGAAATTCACTTTTTAGCAAGAAGTTGAAGTTTCGCTCCTTCAGCCTTATCGACTGAAGATGGTTATTGTAAACTCGAATAGTATCATTGTTCACCTTAATATCGGTATAAATACTCGAGTTGAATGAATTCTCGAAAATGATCTCGCCAGAGTCTACAATAGGATACTTTGAGAATATGGCTATTCCGTAGGCCGATTGCGGCCTCTTCAGAATATACTTTATGTAAGAATACATACCCAACTTCTGCTTAGCATCTTCCTCTGTAAATTTCGACGAATTCACATAAAACTCCTGAAGACAAACAACATCAAACTTATTCTTCTTAATAAAATCCATAACCTCGTTATGGGTTGGCTTATTTTTAGACCATGAGTAAAGTCTAAAAAGATTGACATTGTACGACATTACACTCAAATCGGACTTCTCAACTTTTTTGCTTTTACCAAAAGGAAACTGAAAGAAAGAATTCAGGTGATTAACTCCAAAAACAATGGCTAAAAGAGACATAACAAAAATCCATCGCCAACGAAAAATCCAGTATATCAAATACGCCAAATTGGCTATTAAAAAGAATGGGTACAGCAATCCTATTATTGCAGGAAGCCAAAAATCGGCAGGACTTACATAAACCGAAAAGTAACAGGATACTAATCCTAAGACAACTATAATGTTGCCAATTATAAGAAAATTATGGAGAAGTCGACGTAGCATTAGTTTATCGAATCGTTTTTCATTCGAAACAATGTTTCCTTTTCCTCCTTGGTCAAACTATCGTAACCCGACTTCGATATTTTATCAAGTATTTTATCGAGATTCTGATTTTTAACAGTTTTTCGATAGTTATAGTCGTAATCTGGATTTGGCGATCGATGCTCAACTTTTAGTTTCGAGTTTTTTCCGAAACTAACTTTGCCAAGTTTTTCGAACCAACTAAAAGGATAGGTTAAATCAGTGTTTTTCTGCAATGCCTTTATGTAAAGAAATCCGAAAAGAGCACCGCCCAAATGTGCAATATGACCGCCAGCATTCGAAACTGGAATACTAATAATATCGAGAAGAATTGAAAACAGAGCTAAATACTTTAACTTGACAGGCCCTAAAAATAACAGGTAAATGGTATAGTTCGGTTTTAGGGTTGATACTGCAATTACAATTGCCAATACCGAAGCCGAAGCTCCCAATGCGATTGCCAAACTTGCTTCCTGCGAAAACACTGATAACGAGTTATAGGCTAAAACAAAAAGCAATGCTCCAGAAATACCACCTAAAATGTAAACCCCAACAAGTTGACGTTGCGAAAGAAACTGAATAAATAGTTGCCCAAACCAGTAAAGCCAAAGCATATTAAAAAGGATATGCAAAAATTCCTCATGAAAAAACATGTAGGTTAGCAATGTCCATGGCCTTAATAGCAAACTTGGGATATTTGCTGGAACAGATAGCAAATAGGCATAGGAACTACCAATTGGATTACCGCCCACGTAAAAGAATGCCCGGACTAAATTATAGATCAGAAAAACGGCAAGGTTTAAGTAGATTAACTTGGTAAGGTTACTACCAAACCGGAAAGAATCCTTTATTTCGTTGTAAATACTCATCGCTGTAATAATAATTACTAAGTAAAATTAGCCGAAATTTAGGTCAAATCAAATAATCGCAAAATAACAAATAGCTAAAATCTAATAGAACATATCCTTACGCGTTCTCCAATACTTTATCAGAATAAATCCGAAGATCATTCCACCCAAATGCGCAAAGTGAGCAATATTACTACCAGGCTGTGTTAAACCAAGGAATAACTCCAATCCTCCATAAATAATTACCATCCACTTAGCCTTAATTGGCATGGGAGGAATAAGAAGCATCAACTCCGTGTTTGGAAATAGCATTCCAAATGCCAAAAGCACGCCATATACTGCACCCGACGCGCCAACCGTAGGTATGCTTAACTGAAGATTCATTAATTGTTGAACATACTGCGAAGCTTGCTCTACATACAAAGAGTTTGATGGAGACGCAAACCATTGCTCTAAGAATTTTGAATAGATTTGATCGTAATACTCAGGAAAATGCCTTGTTACAAATGCTGCAAAAGATTGAGGCGAAGGAGTATTAAGCATTGCAATTGCATCGCTTTGAATTGAATGCAAATGTAAATAGTTAACCAAAAGGTGAATTGCCGCAGCACCCAAGCCTGTTATCAGGTAATAAACCAGAAATCTTTTAGGCCCCCAAACCTGCTCCAAAATCCGACCAAACATCCAAAGAGCAAACATATTGAAGAATAGATGGGTTAAACCAGCATGCATAAACATGTGAGTAACCAACTGATATGGCCGGAAATTTGGTGAATTGGGCGAATAAAGTCCTAGTATCGCATTTAAATCGGTATTAAATGTTGTTTCGGCCACCCATGCTGCCAGTAACATTACAACATTAATCAGAATTAGATTCTTCACAACAGGAGGAATTCCTCCTAAAACATTTCTACTACTATAATTCATGCGTCTGCTTTTTTTATCGAATTAAAAAACAGTTATAATTCCTAAAGGTTTACTTAAACTTTTTATCGAACTCATCCATTTCAATTATTGTAAGCACCTTTTTCCCATCGGATGTATAGTTAGGATGATTACAGGCAAAAAGTTTATCAACAAGTTCCTGCATCTCGAATGCAGTTAAATTTCTATTATATCCTATTGCAGCAGCCTTTGCCATTGACGATGCAATTCGCTGCTTCGAATCGTCGAACGGTAACGACTGATTCTCCTTTATTTCCATCAGTAAATCGTCGATCAACTTTAGAGGATCGGCCGATTTAAGATTAGCCGGCAGGCTATTCACACCAATAGTGTTGTGACCCAAATTGCTAACCTCCATTCCCATCTGCGAGAGCTGCTCTACATTATCTATAATTAGAGCAAAATCCTGAGCACTCAACTCTATTGTTTGTGGGTAAAGTTCTCGCTGCGCAGCATTATGTTCCAAACTCAAACTCTCTATATATTGCTCGAACAGAATTCGCTCATGAGCTCGTTTCTGATCAATCACCATCAACCCCGACTTAACAGTAGTTAAAATATACTTACCCTTTACCTGATAAAATTTTGTTGATGTTTCGAGTGGTTTGTCATCAAATCCTTTAGATGCAAAAGTCTGTAAAGTTAACTGCGAAGGTTCTTCCTCCACGGGCTTATCCTCATATAGTTGCTCCCAGTTCCCGGCACTTTTATGCTTCACGGTTTTGGAGGCAAAACTACCACCCGAAAACTTTTGACCTTCCTCCTCAAACGGATTAAAGTGGGGATTTATCTCTATTTCGGGAGGAGTTACAGGAGCATTCTTTGGAAAAAAAGGAATACTAAATCCTGGATCGCTATCAAAATCGATAGACGGCACCACTGCAAACTTCCCCAATGTTTCCTTCACTGCCGCATGTAGTATCTGCCATATCATACGTTCATCCTCAAATTTGATCTCGGTCTTGGTAGGATGAATATTGACATCGATTGTTTTAGGATCGATATCAAGATAAATGAAGTAAGTAGGAATACTATCAGCAGGCAAAAGTCGATTATATGCATTAATAACAGCACGATTCAAAAATGGATTCTTCATGTAACGCCCATTCACAAAGAAAAACTGTTCGCCAGGGCTTTTCTTCGCGCTTTCAGGTTTACCAATAAATCCATCGATATTCACAATTGTTGTCTGCGTTGTAATATCGAGCAATTGCGAATTTATAGCTTTACCAAATAGTCCAACAATACGCTGCTTTAGTGTAGATGCATTAAGCCTGTATATATCGGCACCGTTATGGGTAAGACTCATGGCTATTTCGGGATAAGCCAACGCAACCCTTTGAAATTCGGAGATTATGTGCTTTAACTCTATCGAAGTTCCTTTTAGAAATTTCCTTCGAGCAGGAACATTGAAAAAAAGATTTTTTATTGTGAAGTTTGTCCCAACCGAGCAACTTATAGGCTGCTGAGAAACAAAGTCGGATCCATTTATTTGAATTTGAATTCCCAGTTCATCGGAATTTCTTCGTGTACGAAGTTCGACCTCTGCAACAGCAGCAATTGAGGCCAATGCCTCGCCACGAAATCCCATTGTACGAATATCGAATAAATCGTTGGCCTCGCGAATTTTCGATGTAGCATGGCGCTCAAAGCTAAGTCTTGCATCGGTTTCGGACATACCAATACCATCATCAATCACCTGAATTGATGCCCTTCCGCCCTCCTTTACAATAAGTTGAATATTTTTACTACCTGCATCAATTGAGTTCTCCATTAATTCCTTTACAACCGAGGCAGGACGTTGCACCACCTCGCCTGCAGCAATCTGATTAGCAATTGAATCAGGCAATAGTTGAATAATATCGGCCATTAGAAAAGGAAATTATCTGAAAAAAAGGTAAGCAATAAGGAGTAACACAAACAAAATGATAAGTACACGAAACGCCGAATTTCCACTTTGAGAATACTTTTTCACCCGATCACTCTTAAATCGTCCCTTGATATTGGGAACGTAATGTTCGTCACCATCACTAAGGCCCAACTCTCTCTTAATGCGTGCTTCGCGCTCCCTCATCTCCTCCTTCTGCTCATTATAGTAAATGAGCTTATGATTAAACCCTTTTGGTTTTGGAGTCCGAAAAAATGTGAATATTGCCATGGCTCTTCGTCTTATGAATTTTACAAAATTAGGGATTTTAATTGATTGGTCTAATTTTCCCTCTACTCAATTCTGCATTTAAGATAGTTTATGATTACATATTACAACCTATTCTTGCGTTGATTTTGACAAGGGCAAGGACTATTAGATTGGTTGGTTTTGCTAATAACAACTGACAATCCATTACGCTCCCACTCTGCAAGGCCTCCCGACAAATTAGCCACATTAACGAACCCTTTTGACTGAACAAATTTTACTGCCTCGCAACTATACAAACCTTCAGAATCGGCAAAAATTAAAGGTTTATCCAAAGGAAGATTGTCGTAGTTCTCCTTTAATTCATCGAAAGGAATATATATAACTAAAGGAACCTCGAATTTCTTTAGTTCCACCATGGATTCCGACCGAATATCAACAATTATTGCATCATTATACTTTACCTCAGAAGCGGCCTCGCGTGGTGTTAGATTAAAACACCCAGCACTCATAAAACCATTACTCTTAAATGTAAGTTCCATGACTTATGCTTTATTTTGAAGTTGACACTAAATATATAACGAATAAAACTACACTTATCGTCTGGTTGTATTTAGTTTTTTATCGTTCACATAACCCCAAATAAGGCGAGTTCCAATGGTTCTGAATGGGCTCCATTTATCAGAAATTTTAACCAATCGGGTCTTAAATGCTTTTCCCTCCATTTTGAGGCCATACAACTCTCGCATGCCTTGCTGAATAGCCAAATCATCAACAGGAAAAACATCAACCCTATTCAACGAAAAAACCAACAGCATTTGAGCAGTCCAAACACCCACGCCTTTTATCTGCGTAAGTAATTTTATTAACTCCTCATCGGAGTATTTTGATATTTGCTGTAGCGACAAGTCGTGATGCAATGTAAATTCGGCCAATGCTTTCACATATTTAGTTTTAGCACCAGAAAGCCCAACGCCTCTCAACGCCTCATCGGGAGTTGCCAACACTAAACTTGGAGTAGGGTAATTATCGGCAAACAGTCCCTTAAACCTATTGAATATAACCTGAGCGACCTTACCCGAAAGTTGCTGACAAACAATATTCTCAACCATGTCGTGATAAAAATCCGACGATGATTTTAATTCAGGCAATGGAAATTTTGCCTGTAGTTCTTGTATTACGGGGTCATCAATACAAAACATCAAATTAATTTAAATGCTTCTCACAGATTAATCATCTCAAAATTACAATAATTATTAAATTTGAAGCCCCAAAAGTCGAGCGAGAACTTTTCTTCGATTGTATTAATTTAAATTATTTAAAGATGAAAAAGTTCATTTTTTTAATCAGCGGTATTTTGTGTATGGCATATTTATGCCTTGGTGCAAATCTTATTGATTTAGGAAGCCTAACCTCTAACCCAGAAAAGTTTGTTGGCAAAAGCATTTCTATAGAGGGAACACTATTTCGCAAATGTCCTAAATCTAAAGATAGATTTTTTATAGCAAATGGGAACAACCGATTTGGTCTACTAGTTCCAGAAGGCTTAAACATTGACCCCAATAATCTTCTTAAGAAAGACATCATAGTCACTGGAAAGGTACGCAAAATAAATACTCAAACTAATCCTGAAAGATGTTCAAAATGCGATGGAAATCATTGCGGTCAATATGCAATCAAAACTAAAGGGAAAAACTCATACGATTTATACTATTTGGAAATTGAATCCATATCGGAAAAGAAGTAATTAGTAAAATGCAACATTCTGTCGAAATAATAGTTTAATACAAGTACTATTGGCTAGAATTTGTACATTCTTACTATTTACACACGATCCCAGATAATTTCTACAAACGCACATTCTTAGTGTAGCCAAATAGGCAATTTCGCACATGCGACTAATTTTAGAATATGAGTAGCTAATCTAAAGGGCCCATATATGGACTATATATTTGTAATGTGTTTAACATTACTTTCCTTTTTCTTACTAACTCTACTACGAAAGAAGAATCGAAATCTTTCCGATAAGATTTTGATTCTTTGGCTATTTCTTCTAATCCTTACTGAACTTGCATTTTTACTACAGAAGAATGGCTATTTTGGACAAGTGTACATATTCTTCGAAATTATATGCACCTCTCATATTTTACATGGTGTTTTTCTTTTCTTTTATTACAGAAGCATTACCAATCCAAAATTTAGAATAAGAGTATATCATTTATTCCACCTAATACCTTTTTTAGCCTTAATCGCAACGAAGATATTGCTGAGTAAGGTTTTCATGGTATTTCACTGCCAGGAAGAAGGTGGATGTATGTGTGCTGAAAATCCTTACACAAACATAATTGGTCTTGTTAAAATACTTGTTACTGGTTTTTATATAGCGCTCACCTATGTTAGTCATATTAGACTAAAACGAACAAAAAAATATCTACTACAAAACAATGTAAAAATATTGGCTTGGGTAAACATGGTTGTATATGGTGTTCTAACTCTATTCATCATTATTGCAACCATTCAACTTTTGCCGGTAATTAGCATTATTAACTTCGAGGATAATACAGACATCAACAATATTGTAATTTCAGTTTTTGTGATACTGTTTATGTATGTCGGGCAAAAAAACACTTTCATTAAAATGAATCTTTTCTCGGAGAATTCAGACGAAAATGAAAAAGAACAACCTCTCGATGAAAAACTCCTAATCAATTTCAACCAAATAGAAAAATTCATGGTTGAAAAAGAGCCCTACTTAAATCCAGAGTTATCCTTGTCGAGTTTTGCCGAAGAAATAAAACTATCAAGGCTTGATGTTTCCCATGCAATTAAAGCAGGAACAGGCCAATCATTTCCACTTTACATAAATTCGTACCGAATAAAATCGATCATATCTAAGTTAAACAATCCCAAATACCAAAAATATACAATACTTGCTGTAGCCTATGAGTCTGGATTTAATTCTAAGGCCTCATTCAATAGAATTTTCAAACTTCACACAGGAAAAACACCCTCAGAGTTTATTCTATCGCTTCAAAAATAAGACAATATTAACACAGCAACAATTCCACTCGAGCAAATAAGACAATACACTAATTACTAAAAACTTATAATAGTATTAAAAAAAATGAGACCATATGTTTAGGTCTCATTTTTTGTTTTAAGACGAGTTGAGTTTACAAATTATGTTCTTTTATCCCCAAAATTTGAAAAGATGGAAACTAATTTTTCAAACCAAGCTGATCAAGAAATCAGCAATCAAAAAATCAGAATAAAACAATACGCATATGGTTCTATAAAAAAAAGAACCTATGGTTTAATTGCCATGGCTATACTTATAGCAATAGCATTAATTGTTACACTAGTCTACCAACGTAAAATTCTTGTCCTAAAGAAAACGTTATACACACCCATCCATGCGGAAACATTAACTACAGAAAAATTTGAAGGTTATAAAACAATAGTATCCATAGCATCCTTCGAAATACTATCGGATAAATTTAGCAGAGTAGACGGAGTCGAATCGGTAGAATCTCATCCTCTCAAGCATAAAATTATCATTAAGCACAACACCTCAACGACCAAGAGAGAGGATCTGCTTAAGACTCTATATACAAAAGCTAAGTTACCCATCTCATACCCATCTTGCTCTCAATCTCAAATAACCACACTACGCCTATGGATTTCGGAATACTACGACAGCTATGATGGACTAATCATAAGAAACATGATTTCACCCATACAAGGAATATACTACCTAGAATCTGGATTTGAACACAAACCTTACATCGATTTAATTATAAACAAAGATCTTGACATAAAAACTTTAATAAAAAAGATAGAATCATCAAAGGGTTCTATAATGGACAAAGATATCCTTAAAGAAATAGATGTAAACTATAGAGTTATAGATTGCAGTACTATTTCTCAAACCATACCGATTGATAGTGTTAGAAGTAATATATTTTCTACTGCTAAAAACGAAAGTAAATATTCCGGAACAGAAAGAGCCGATTCACTTATCCTAACTATTGATAAATACAAAATAGTTGGAGGAATTCGTCTCCGCCAACTAATATCCGACAAGATTATTACTGACTACAACATCGTATCATACAATATCATTCCAGACAGTCTACCCCTTCTTAAAGTAGTATTTCTGCCAAAATCAGAAAATGACAAAGAAAAACTATTCGAGGAACTCAACAGGCCTATAATAAGCCTATCAAAATTTAGAAACAGAGAAATTAAAAACAGTTTTCATTTTAAACATACCAAGTAAGCATAAACCATAACCGAAAACATCAAATGATAAAGCAATTAAAACTAATACTAATTTCTTTACTTATACCATTCTCAGCTTTTTCACAAAGATTGGATATTAAAGGAATAATTGTAGATAAAGGAGGCCAACCGCTTCCGGGAATTACAATCGTTGTAAAAGGCGAAACAGGAGGAACAACCTCTAATATCAAAGGAGAATTTGCCATTAAATGCAATACCACAACTCCGACAATTGTTTTTTCAATGATTGGCTTCAAAACACAGGAAATAAAGGTAAAAGACAATGCTCCTATAAAGGTTGTTATGGAAGAAGACAACATAATGCTCGAAGAAACTATCATTGTTGGTTACGGTGCTAAAAAAACTAAAGAATCGCTAATTGGCTCGGTTGAGCAAATGAATGCAAAAGACATTGCAGGAAATAAAACTTCGGAAAGTATTGATAAAATACTAGAAGGTAGATTAGCAGGAGTATTTGTTGAGAATAGTTCAGGCGATGTTGGAACTGCATCGTCGGTACGCGTACGAGGACAAGGCTCCCTAATAAAAGTAAGTTCATCCGATATTGTAGCATCAAGTGAACCGCTTTACATTATCGACGGAATTCCTATGAATGACATATCGGAACCGAACAGAGCCAATCAATTTGGAGAAACGTTAATCAATCCGTTGGCACTTCTAAATCCTGACGACATAGAATCAGTAACAGTACTAAAAGATGCTGCCACTTCTGCAATTTATGGAGCCAATGGAGCTAATGGTGTAATATTAATAACAACAAAAAAAGGGAAAGAGGGTGCCGCGACTGTATCTGTCTCGCAAAGTTTCTCCTATTCCGAAATTATCAACAGAATGAAATACCTCAATACCGAAGATTACGTAAAACTTGCCATAGAGGCACAGGTAAATTCGGGAGTTGATTACGAAACCGCGGCAAAAAATGCAGGACCAACTGATGTTTACACAGACTGGTATGGGCTTACTGTTCGAAATCCAATATCCTCTCAAACCAACATAAGTGTATCGGGCGGTAGCCAAAATGTTACATACCGTTTTTCTGGAGGCTATTCAAATTCTAAAACCGTAAGCATGGGCAATGAGATGAACAGATTCACATCTCGTTTAAATGTTAGTGCAAAACTTAATAAAAAAGTAACTCTCGATGCAATATTAGGGTTCTCGACTATAAAGAAAGACATTTTCAGTACAGGCAATTTCTTTGCAATCAGACCAAACCTTTCTCCATATAATGAAGATGGATCATTCAACAACAGCGACCCTTTCGACTCTCAACTAAACCCATTAGCCGCATTAGCCCAAAACGAAAACTGGAAGAAAGAGTATTTAACCTCGGGAAGTGCAAAATTATCCTACCAAATAATAGACGAATTAAAACTATCGAGTTCCATCGCCGTAGACTACAACTCTAGTAGAAACTTTAGATTCGACTCCAAGGAAAATGCAGCAGGAAGAAACTCGAATGGAAGAATTATTGATATTTACTCCACCTCATTCTTATGGAGTTCTGTCTCACAAATAGATTTCGAAAAGACATTTCTCGAAAAACACAATATCCAAGCATTAATAGGGTTTCAGGTTGACAACAAAGAAACATCTGGGCTGAAAGCAACCGAGAAAGATCTTCCCATGGAAGAATTACTCGAAATAGGACTTGGATCGACCGATAACATCACGGCAAGTGCAACAGAGAGTTCAATCGGATCGGTATCCTATTTCACTCAATTAAGTTACTCTTATAATGGCAGATACTATTTAACCCACACATTCCGCCGCGATGCCTCATCACTTTTTGGAAGCGATCAGCAAGTTGAGAACTTTAATTCTGCGGGTGCATCATGGGTTATATCAAAAGAGCCTTGGTTCAAAATAGTAAAGTATGTCCCATTTTTTAAATTAAGAGTATCTTACGGAAAAACAGGAAACTCACGTGTAGGCTCATACGCTGCACGTGGAACATATAGTTATTCTAGCAGTTACGGATATAACGGTGAAGTTGGTGCACAACCTAAAGATGCCCCTAACAAAAACCTTAGCTGGGAAAAAAATTACAAACTAACTCTCGGAAGTGACATTTCCTTTGGACAACGAATCAATCTTAATATTGATTATTACAGAAACAGTATAGTTGATGCCATTTCCTCAATCAATTTACCGCAAGAATCTGGGTTCAGTACTGTATCGGTTAATGCTGCCGACATGCGCAATACGGGATGGGAGTTTACGCTTAAAACTAAAAATATCAAGAAAAAGGATTTTGCTTGGAATACTAATTTCAACATAGCCACTAACACCAACAAAATAACCCACCTTGCAAGTTCTAATAAAATACCACAATCCTCATACACCTCCAACTTACTATATGTAGGAAAAGATGTTAGCAGCATATTTGCAGCACGCTATGCAGGAGTTGACCCTGCTAATGGTGATGACCTTTGGTATCTTAAAGACGGAACTATCACCAATGATTATAAAGCGGCAAACCAGCAGGATCAGAAAGTAATTGTTGGTAAAAGTTCGCCCGATTGGTTCGGTGGTTTTGTAAACGATTTCAACTATAAAAACCTTACACTATCAATTGTAATGACCTACCAAATTGGAGGCGATAAAATGATGCCCTACCAAACAATATACACCAATTCTGATGGAAGACAGATTCTCATTTGGAATCAAAGTGTAAATCAATTAGATAGATGGACAACGCCAGGACAAAAAACTAGCGTTCCAAAACTAACGATGGATGCTGCTATCTCATATCAAAACGACAGGTTTCTATACGACCTAACAAATATCTGTTTTAAGAGTGTTACACTAAGCTACAGAATACCTAGCAATATCTCAAAAAAGATCTTCATATCGAATGCAAACTTAAACGTCTCAATAAACAATTTAGGCTACTGGTATAAAGAGAAAAGCCCATCGTCAAGAAATGGAGTAGCCGAATATCGTTACTCATTTCCAGAGTCCAGAACATTCACATTTGGACTGGATTTACGATTCTAACTAAAAATTCAGAATAAAATGAAAACAATATACAAATTACTATACGGCTCAATAATTATACTAAGCATCACATCGTGTGAGGATTTTCTATCACGAGAGCCAAAAGGTACAATATCGAATTCCGAGTTATTTTCTAGCATCGAAGGTGTTAATTATGCAACAGTTGGAATATACAGTCAATTTGCGAGTTCCGACTACTATTCTAGCATTCTAATTCCTTATTCAGAATTTCGTAGTGGAAACTTAAAAATGAGCGACAGTTATACTACAGCAATGTATAATAAAATAGGACCATCCTTTGAATTTAGAAATGCCTATGACGATGATAATGATTTAGTTTTATCTCTATACTCAAACCTTTACGAAATAATACGTCAAAGTAATAATGTAATCGACGCTGTAGATTCCCACAATTATAATGAAGAACTCTTGGCAAAACGATACAAAGGTGAAGCCCTATTTTTTAGAGCTATCGCACATTTCGATTTATGCCGTGTATTTGCGCAGCCCTACAGTTACACTTCAATGGGAACACACCGAGGTGTGGTTTTAATGACAAGTACAATGGAAGTTTTCACACAAGTAGCACCTAGCAAAGTATATGAAGTTTACGATCAAGTTATCGAAGATCTCCAAAACGCAGATACTCTTTTACAAAGCAATAGCCGAACATCGGGAATTAAACAAGCATGGGTATCGTCCGATGCTGCAAGAGCTCTTCTTGCAAGAATATTCCTATACAAAAAAGATTGGAACAATGCCATAAAATATGCAACACTCGTCATTAAGCAATCATACTCACTTGTACCAAATTCGAATCTAGTTGATAGCTGGGAATCGACATCGACTAACAACGAAGATATCTTTGTCGCAGATCTATCGTCATCATCTTCAAGATCAATCTCAACCTATTTTGGCAACGTAGATGTAGAAACTGCCGTTTATGGAACTGTCAGTAGAGACCTTATAAATCTTTACGACCCAGCCGATGCAAGACTCAATTTGATTATACCGTTCAGTGAAAACACCAAAGATTCAATAACAATAAAATATTCCTCATCGGGCTTAATAGAACGCTATATGTCAGTAATTCGTTTAGCTGAAATGTACTTGACTCGTGCAGAAGCGTCGGCAGAAATAGGCGATCCTATTCAGGCAAGAAGCGACCTAGACGAAATTCGCAAACGAGCAAATCCTGCTGCTACAAACATTACACTTTCGGGACAGTATTTAAAAGACGAAATACAAGTTGAGCGCAGGAGAGAATTAGCCTTTGAAGGCCATACTTTTTATGATTTTATTCGCAGAGGAAATGGGATTACACGTACAGACTGCAATGCACTAGTTAATCAAAACGTATCATATCCCAGCGACTTAATGATTGTGCCCTTTCCAAAGGATGCAGTTGATCTAAATCCACTCTTAAACCAATAAATATTTAAACTATGAAGAAACTATTTGTTTTAGCGCTACTTGCAATATTTGCATTCAGCGCATGCGAAAAGGATGACGAAGAAAAAACACCAACTGCTTCGTTCGAATTAACAAGCACCACACTTGCCGAGAATAGCACTACTGCATATCAGGTAAAAGTCACACTTAGTAACAAGGCATCCAAAGCAATTACTATTCCTTTCACAATTTCAGGAACAGCTGTAAAAGATGTAAATTACCAAATCTCAGAAGAAAATTCTTTAACTATTGAGCAAGGTGAAACTGAAGGTTATATCCTAATTAATCCATTAACCGACAACAGTTTTGACAACTACTCATTAATACTAAGCCTAACAAGTGGAACAGGTTTTATTCTCGACACCGAAAAATCGAGTATTGAAATCACCATAACTAACACCGGAGTACTGGCTAGCACCACCATTGCATTCACGCAGGAAGGCGAAATTCTCACAAACCCCCTACTTGCCGAAAGTATTAAAATAACAGTAGGTCTTTCTGAATCGGTTCCATTCGACCTTAACGTTCCTATTGAGTTAGGCGGCACAGCAATAAACAGCAGCGATTATGAACTGGTAGGCTTAACCGATGGAAAATTGGCTATCGCTACTGGTGCAATTTCTGCTGATTTTTATGTAAATATCAAAAGTGCCACCATTACCGACGAAAAAAACCTAACCTTAGGATTTACTACTGGCGACGGATATGTTGTGTCCTCTTCTCGTGGCTCTATTTCTATTGCATTAATCAACCCCGACGTCGACTTTGCTACCTCTTGGTTCAATACGGCAAATCTATATAACTACTATTTTCTAAGTTTTGGACTACAAAGTCAGTACGACTCAAAAGTGTCATATAAAACAAAGAAATACCGTTGGGAAGACGCTGGATCGGGATATGCATGGGCTTCAAATTCTGGAATTCCATACTTTATAACAGATCCAGACAAGCGAAACAGCTGGACACCTCAAACACATATCTTTTATAAAAAAATGACCAATTGGACTGCAGTTAAGGTTGAAGAGCAAGAACGTTACGAAATGCAAGGAAGCGACCTTTTTGCGCTAATCAAAATGTTCCCGAGCAACTACATCGTTGGATTTGGCAGTGCATCATCAACATACGAGCACATTACAAATGGATGGTTTACATTTGCCCCAACCCAACGCGATGGTAAACTAGGAAAAGTCCTTTTAGCCGATCAAGATCTTATACTTTACAAGGCAAAAGATGGTATAGACTGGAAAAACTCAACTACCGATGCCAGCGGAAATACAATATACGATTGGTACGCAGATTCAAGAACAGCCCTTGGCGAAATCTCAAACTCTTCGCGTGCAGAACAAGTAATTGTTAAACTAGAAGGTGCCACTGGCACTTACGATTTCACCACAAATGAAATTATCATTGACATCACAATTTCATGTACAGATTCAAATTTTTCAGTTGCTGACGGAACTTATCTTACAAAAACAGACGACGGAAAATATACTTTACGCTTCAAATTCATTCCTTACGCTTAATTATGTTTGCAAGAATAACAACACTTACATTCGCTATTCTCATGCCCATATTTATATATGGGCATGAGTTAACGAAACCCGATAAAAACAAAAAAAATATAGCCGATACACTTCAAAAGCCAAACTCGTCCATTTTAGACAAGGCCAGTTTCGTTCAAGATGGCTTCATTACTGTCATTAAAAATAAAGGACATTTTTACTTTGCAATTCCCGATTCAATTCTAGAACGCGACCTACTTCTTGTATGCAGAATTGAAAAAATCAGCAACAACAAGATAATATCGGCCGGGCAAATTAGAAGAGATCCAGTTCTAATTCGATTCAGTAAACGGGAAACATTCATAGTTCTTGAACGTCCTTTAAAAAACAAAGAACTAATAGACTCTCCTGAACTGGAGAAAAGTTTCGCAGCAAATAACTCTACCGCAGAAACAGAATTTTTTGAAATAGTAGAACACAACAAAAAATCGAATTCCGCAGCAATTGATATGACCAAATTTTTCTCTGGAGAAATAGATTTTGTTTCACCTTGGAGTGGGAAAAAACCAGGGAAGATAGATACCAGAGGGGTTAGCATTGACAAAATAAAAGCAAACGAAGAAACTGTTGAGATAAGTGTAAGTGTGCTGTACGAGAACGAACGTGAACCACTGAAAGTAATGTTTAGGTATTCACTAGCACTACTACCGAAAACTCCAATGCAAATTCGAATCGATGATAATAGAATTGGCTATGTTGCCCACATCAAAAAAGATTTTAGAGCAAAAACAACTGTTGAAACAACAAAATTCATATCGAGGTGGAGAATAGAGCCAAAAGATGAAGACAAAGAACGTTACTTTGCAGGAGAACTAGTGGAACCTAAGAAACCCATTGTTTTCTATATCGACACAGCCATGCCGAAGCAATGGAGATATTACGCAAAACAAGGCATTGAGGACTGGCAAAAGGCATTCGAAGAAATTGGCTTTAAAAATGCAATACTTGCAAAGGATTACCCTAAAAACGACCCAGATTTCGACGAATTCGCCTTTAGACAGAACTGCCTGAGATATCTTCCAGTAGAAGATTCGAATGCGAGTGGAGAACACTACTTCGATCCCAGAAGTGGAGAAATTATTCACGCCGATATTCTTTGGTTCCATAACGTAATAAAACTACTTAAGGAATGGCGATTTGTACAAACTGCGGCCGTAGATTCGGCTATTCGCAACTATAAGTTCAGCGATGAAATTATGGGCGAACTAATACGCTATGCTATAGCTCACGAAACAGGGCACACTCTTGGTCTGGAACATAACATGCGCGCATCGTTTGCATTTCCTGTAGACTCCCTTCGATCTGCAACTTTCACTCAAAAATATGGCACAACAGCATCGATTATGGACTATGCACGTAACAACTACGTTGCACAGCCTGGAGACAAGGGTGTAAAACTAACACCTCCAATCCTAGGCGATTACGACAAGTTTGCCATCAAGTTCGGGTACAAACTAATTCCCGGAGATCGAAATCCTTACCAAGAGAAAATCATCATTGAGCAATGGCTCCGCGAAAAAGGAAACGATCCTAAATATTTATATAGCCCCAACACTGCATCAGAAATTCAACCAGACCCAGCAGGACAAACAGATGCAATTGGCGACGATGCCGTTAAAGCCGGAGAATACGGAATTTTGAATCTTCGCTATATTATTAAAAATATGGCTGAATGGACATACTCAAACGAAGCCTCTAGCGACTTACTAGATGAACTTTACGATGCCTTATCGAAACAGTACCGCAAAATGATTGGCAATGTAATTGCATATCTTGGCGGTGAATTCCGATATTACGGAACACTTGGACAATACTCCGAATTTTACAAACCTGTTGCTGCAAAAAAACAAAAGCAATGTTTGGAATTCATCATTAACCAGACACGGGATGTTGCTTGGCTCAACGAGGCTTCTGTTACAAAATACACAGGGATTAAAACTGGAGAAATCTATAAGTACCAAGGTGATATTATCGATAAACTACTAGGCAACTTCATTCCTGTAAGAATTAGTCAATATGAAGGAATAAAGGATGGATACACACTATCGGAGTACATTTCGGAACTAACCAACCTAGTTATAAAACCTAACCAATCGGGAGATTTATCAATTTTTGAAAAAAATCTTCAGATTATTACAATACGAAAACTAATAGAACTGAGTCATTCAAAAGATCTTCAACCTGAAGTAATGGAAATGCCAGCCAGTATTAGCTCATCGCTAAAACAAGCAAAAGCAAACATTCAGCAACAACTTTTGTCATCCAAAAGCAAAACGACAAAGGAGCATTATCAATACTTAATATCATTAATAGATAACAACTAAAGAAATAAGCACGGAGAAGATTGCGACTTTGGGGAAAGTTGACCAAATAAAATGGTTCTTGCACGTCTTCTCCTGTGCTTTAACTTAAATACAAAGTATAATATGACATTTTTAAAGAGTATCTGCTTTGCACTAATAATCTTGATTACAACTTCGAAAGGTGTATTGGCCGATGAAGGGTTATGGATTCCTTCGCTACTAAGTAAATACACCCTTAAAGATATGAAAAAGGCAGGTTTTAAACTTACCGAGGAGGATATTTATAGTATTAACAAGGCTTGCCTTTCAAATGCAGTTGTAGGCTTATCATCGGAAGGAATGGGGCTAACCAATTTCTGTAGTGGCTCTTTCATATCGGATAAGGGACTTGTAATAACCAACTATCATTGTGTAATGCGTTACATAGAACAATACTCCAACCCAGGACAAGATCTACTGGCCAACGGATACTGGGCCGACTCATTATCAGGCGAAATTAGAGCGTTCGACTTATATGTTCACCAGTTAATGCAGGTAATCGATGTTACAGAACTTCTTCTTAAAGGAACTCAAAACCTTAGCACTTCTGAAAAGGAACAATACATAAACAAACGATCGAAAATAATTACGGATAGCCTAACCAATGGCAAATCTCTCGACGGACTTGTTTCATCTTACTTTGGTGGAAATCAATACCTCTTATCGTTATACAAAGTATTCAAAGATGTTCGAATTGTTGGCGTACCTCCCATTAGCGTTGGTAAATTTGGTGGAGATACCGACAACTGGCAATGGCCTCGGCATACTGGAGACTTTGCATTTCTTCGGGTGTATGCCAATAAGTCGAACAAACCAGCAGCATATAACAAGCACAACTTACCCTATACACCAGAAAAATTCCTAACTATAAACGCAAATGGGGTTAAGGAAGGTGATTTCGCAATGGTAATGGGCTATCCTAGTTCAACCCGCAGATATATCCCGTCCTTCGCCCTTGAGAAAATAATTAAGGATGATAATAACTTTAGAATTGCCATCCGAGAAATAAAGATAAATGCGATGAAAGATGGGATAACACGAGATCCCAACCTTAAATTCAGATACACAACCCGAATAAGTTCATTAACAAATCAAATGCTTAAATACAAAGGCGAATTAAATGGCGAAAATATATTTGGGATTGTTGCTAAGCGAATTGACGAGGAAAAAGAATTTGAATCATGGATCAACCAAGAGGATGCTCGTAAAGCAAAATATGGCAACCTGCTCGACTCTATGAGAAAACATTATGCAATTGTATCGCTATATAATAAAGCCGATCTACTTTTTAACGAATCGGCCATTAATGGTGCAGAGATAGTTCCAATTGCTGGTAAATTCGAGAAATTAGTATCAATAGTTACAAGCAAACGCAAATCAGCGGCAAAGGCTGCACTAGGCGAAGCGAAACACCTAAAAACACTAATTCATCAAATTTACAACAACTACAACGCTGAGGTCGACTCCAAAATATTTGGAGAAATGCTTAAGATATACTACAACAACCTCCCCAAAAACTTCCAGTCCGATTATATGAAAAAGATTGGCACAAAATACAATGGCGATTTTGAAAAGTTTACCGAAGAAGCCTTTGCTACAACATTCTTAACAGACAGCAATAAGGTTGTTGAGTTTCTAGATAGCGTTCCATCCAAGGGTATCGAACTTTTAACATCAGATCCTATTTACCAAATGGCCATTGGATTTTACAGAACGTATGTAGATAAAATAAACATGCAACGCAACAAATTACAAGCAGAACAACGCGAAAATTATGCTCTATACCAAGAAGGCATAGCCGAAATGCATGGAAAAGAGAACCTTTATCCCGATGCAAATAAAACCTTGCGATTATCCTACGGTAAGGTTTTTGGACTTGTACCAAACGATGGAGAAACATTTGAGTATACCACAACAGCCGATGGTATCCTTGAGAAGAGAATGAAAAACACCGAGAACGTTGATTATAAATTACCGGTAAGACTTAAAAATCTTATAGAAACTAAGGATTATGGAAGATATGGGAATGATGGAGAACTTAATGTAAACTTCATAACCAACTGCCATACAAGCAGTGGAAACTCGGGTAGCCCTGTAATCGATGCTAAAGGACAACTCATAGGTGTAAACTTCGACAGAATTTGGCAGGGAGTTTATTCCGACTACATGTACAACGACGAATATTGCCGAAATATTAGTGTAGATGTACGATACATACTGTTTTTTGTAGAAAAGTTTGCAAAAGCAGATCGCATAGTCAACGAGCTAACTATTAAGTAATAAAATTTAGGTTTAGGTTAAAATCCCATCGGGGTATAGTAGTTAGGTTAGTTAATTAAAGGGTGATAACGGCAAGGATTTCCTTGCCGTTATTTATTAAACAACATAAAAACATTACTTTTAAAACATGAAAACAATCCGATTAACCACATGCAGCAATGCCATTGAGGCAAACATGATAAAAAATCTTTTAGAAAACGAAGGTATAAACTGTTTTCTAACTAATGAGAATTTCAGTACTCTTATGCCTGGGCACACAGGAATGCTTGGTTCTGGAGTACAAATTATTATAGACGAAGATGATCTCGAGAAAGCAACAAAAGCCCTCGAAAGTTTACAACAAAACGAAGAAATTATATGTCCTCATTGCAATTCAAAAAACATACGTTTTGGGCTCGGTAAAAATAAACTAAAAAAGATCTTTGTTGTAATTTTATCATTACTCTCATCAACACCTTTCAACAATATCAACAACACTTATTACTGTAATAATTGCAAAAAGGATTTTTTCAAATAAACGTACAACGCAACAGCATATTTAATCAACAAAATTTTTAAAATATAGCAACGATTAAAAATAGTTATTACTTTTACTCTCCCCAGAGTCAAGCAAGAACCTTACTATAAAATTCAAACTCTTTTACAAAGAAAGGAGGTAAGGTATAACTATATAAATCCAAATTTAAGTATCTAAACAAAAATTTATAGTTCAAACAATTCCATGCATTTGCATAACATAAGAAATCAAAAAATGACAAAAAAAGACTTATTCCGCCTAATTATAAAAGTTTTCGGCCTTTACTCTACAATATCAAGTATTTTTTACTTCGTTCCTAACTACACGGTACTAATATTAAGAGAGCCCGACTTTCTTGGTATAGTATGGTTAATTTTGGCTCTTACAATCATCATAATTCTGTTTCTATTTTTAATCTTTAAACCCGACAGCATTATAAAAGCGTTTCGATTGGATAAGGGATTCGACGAAAATAGAATTGAGTTTCAAAACTTTGGTGCCGAAAACATTGTTAAACTGGCCATTGTTCTGTTTGCAGGAATGATCATCATCAACAATATTCCAACATTCCTTAGCAATGCCTATTTTAGCATAAAATTGTTTGTACAACAGAATAGATTTGACACTTCGTTCCGCGAAAACGACTACATTCACCTAGCAACCAGCGGAATTAGTATGTTTATCGGATACCTTCTACTTACAAACTACAATGCTGTGGCAAAATTTTTAGTAAGAAAAGAGGCTGAAAACCAAATAAAGTAGAACAAACAAAACATCCAAGCAGATAAATATTAGGGTTAAAGAAAATAGTCCATGTAAAATACATGGACTATTTTCTTTAACCCAAGGAATTAGTATTAATTCGAGAAAAATAAGCCATATTTTACTTACCTTTGTTTTGTCTAAACAAAACAAAATGGTACGCATACTTGGCAATCAGGATTCAGTTCTAAATCAGTTTATCTCAGAACTCCGCAACATTGAAGTACAAAACGATTTCATGCGCTTTAGAAGAAACCTTGAAAGGTGTGGCGAAATATTCGCCTACGAACTCAGCAAGGAACTACACTATGAGTCAAAGCAGGTTCAAACACCACTTGGAGTAGCAGAGGTTAATCTTTCCAACGAAACCATTGTTCTTGCTACAATTCTAAGAGCAGGACTTCCTTTGCATCAAGGTATGCTAAACTATTTCGACAAAGCTGAAAATGCATTTATATCTGCATACAGAAAATACAGCAATGATGGTACTTTTAGAATTCAATTCGAGCACATATCCTGTCCTAACATCGAAGGAAAAACTCTCATTCTGATAGATCCAATGCTTGCAACAGGCGCATCAATGCTTCTCGCTCACAAAGCGCTGCTAGAGAGAGGAACTCCTGCACATACTCATATTGTATCGGTTATTGCATCGAAAGAGGGTGTTGAGTACATGAAACGCAATTTGTCATCGAAAAACACTACACTTTGGCTCGGTGCTGTTGACGACGAGTTAACCGTTAAATCGTACATTGTACCAGGGATTGGTGACGCTGGCGATTTAGCTTACGGAAAGAAAGAATAAACATCCGAATAAACTATATGAGAAAGGAAAGTACCTCAATGCTTTCCTTTTTTGTTATGCAATATCTACACCTACTATCATCAATTCAAAACTAGTGTTTGCCATGCTTTAAATCTTAAAGTTTGCAATACAACCATTGACTTCTCGGTAATAATAAGGTAACTTTGACTTGATAAACTTTATAGCCATGAGCAAAGCAATCAAGTTAGTCCATTGGTCTCCACGCATCCTTTGCATTATTGCAATCCTGTTTATCAGCATGTTTGCGCTGGATGCATTTGAAGACAATACAACTATCTGGCAAAAGATTGGAGCATTTGCCATTCATCTTATTCCATCATACATTCTAACGGCACTCCTTATAGTTGCATGGAAATGGGAACGTATTGGTGGAATTTTTTTCATTGCAATTGGATTAGGATTTATGCCTTTCATAATTATGCATAACTATGCAATGAACCAATCGGTACTATGGACTTCAATCATAGTACTATCAATCAACATTCCTTTTGTAATTGTGGGAATTCTATTCCTTATAAGTCATCACCTAAAACTCAAAAACCGCCAATAGTCAACAGTTCAATCAAAACTAGGCTAGCAATTACCAACCGCTACAGGCTGATACTTCCAAACTTTGCTCTCATCGGGACATGTTACAAGAAGTTCGTGAGTGGTAAGAGAGAATAATGGATGTATAAAATCAGTTGCAATCTCGTTTAGTGGCTCCAACACAAAGCGACGTTTATGCATTTGCTTATGAGGGACTGTTAAATCGGGTGTTAGCATTATTTGATGATCGTAAAAAATAATATCTACATCAACGGTTCGCGAAGCATAGCCAGCACCATTACGAACGCGTCCCATTTTGGTCTCAACGTACGATATTTCAAGCATTATTGCTGCAGGACTAAGACAAGTATCAACAACTAAAACCTGATTTAGGAAGTTATGTTCACTGTCAAATCCCCAAGGTTCCGATTCGTAAATAGAAGACTCTTTACTAATGTTACCTATTCTTTCAGATATTAGCCTACGAGTTTCACCTAAGTTAAACTCTCTATCGCCAATATTTCCGCCTATTGTGAAATAAACCTTTGCCATTCTAGTATAATTTAAGACCACAAACTTATGGTAAATTTCATTAAAAAATCAACCAATTGGAATTTTTTTCAGCATATTTAATTAACATACAACCAACAATATATAAACAAGGGCACAACGCCGAAATCGAAAGATTTAAAACAAATAAACCTATATATCATTCATTTTTTACTTAAATTTGATTTTGTAATGTAACAAATCAACGACTAAACTGTCAAATACTATTATAACTAAATCACTAAGCACATGAAAAATTTCTTCAAACACTTATTAATCAACATACTGGGTGTATTCGTATCGTTATTGCTTCTGTTTTTTGTAATGATAGGAGTAATTGGCGCAATGGTTTCGGCTGGCGACAAACCAACCGAAGTCAAGGAGAACTCAATTCTTTATATCAATTTTGATAAAGAAATAGTTGACCGCGCAAGTGATAATCCTTTCGAAGGATTCAACTTCGCCTCGATGCAGCCAAACACAAAAATGGGATTAAACAATATCCTAAAAGCCATCGACAATGCCAAGGAAGATCCTAATATCAAAGGTATTTTCATGGAAATTGATGCTGTTGGAGCAGGCGCTGCAACGGTTGAAGAAATCCGCGATGCTTTAATTGACTTTAAAACTTCGGGCAAATTTATCATCAGCTATAGCGATACATACAGCCAAAAAGCATACTACTTAGCAACTGTATCCGACAAGGTTTACCTAAACCCTGAAGGAATGGTTGAATGGATGGGCTTACGTTCCGAAGTAATGTTTTTCAAGGGTGCCTTAGAGAAACTTGGTGTTGAACCACAAATTCTTCGTCATGGCAAATTTAAAAGTGCCGTTGAACCATTCATGCTAGACAAAATGAGCGCAGAGAATCGCGAGCAAACATTAACCTATATGGGCTCAATATGGAATCACTGGGTTGATGGAATCTCAAAATCGCGCAATATATCTGTAGATAAACTGAATAGTTTAGCTAACAATATGGAAATTTTCAACGGAAAATCCTGCATGGAAAACAACATGATCGATAGTCTGATTTACAAAGATCAACTTATCGACAAGTTAAAAGAGCTAACCGAAACTCCCGAAAAAGATGATCTAAACACTGTTACTCTTGCAAAATATTTCAAGGTTCCTTCCAAGAAAGCCAAATTCATGAAAGACAAGATTGCTGTTATTTATGCTCAAGGAGAAATCGGAATGGGCGAAGGCGGCGACGATGCTATTGGCTCCGATGGATTATCACGTGCAATCAGAAAAGCACGCCGCGATAGTTCGATCAAAGCTATTGTATTCCGTATTAACTCTCCTGGCGGTAGCGCACTTGCTTCGGAAGTTATTTGGCGCGAGGTTGAATTGGCAAACAAGGTAAAACCTGTTATCGTATCGATGGGCGATGTTGCCGCATCTGGCGGTTACTACATTGCTGCACCTGCAACTACAATCTTGGCAAGCCCAACAACAATTACTGGTTCAATTGGGGTATTTGGTTTGTTCTTCAACTTCCAAAATGTCATGAATAAAAAATTAGGGATCAACATCGACGTTGTAAAAACTAACGATCATGCCGATTTCTTTAGCGTATATCGCCCTATGAGTGCTGAGGAAAAAGCCGTAGGTCAAAAATTCATTGAGGAAACCTACCAAACCTTTATTGGCCACGTTGCTACAGGCAGAAGCCTAGAAGTTGAAAAAGTTGACGAAATTGGACAAGGTCGTGTTTGGAGCGGCGTTAATGCAAAAGACATCAAACTTGTTGATGAATTTGGCGGACTAAATGCTGCTATTAAACTTGCTGCAGAAAAAGCCAACGTAGAAAAATACAGGTTAATTGAACTTCCCGAGCAGAAAGATCCAGTCCAAGAATTAATTAAAGGCATGACTGGCGAAGCTAAAGCATTCTTCCTAAAAGATGAACTTGGAGTAACCTATAAGAGCTACAGCAGAATTGTTAACATGATTCAGAACCAAGGTGTACAGGCACGTATCCCTTACGATGTTGAAGTATATTAATAGGAAAGGCAGGTGACAGATGAACTAGTCTCATCACCTGTTACTAAAAATATTAAAGTATTTTTCGTTAATTTGTCATCCGAAGCAATTCTTCGGATGACTTTTTTTAAAGACTATGCGAGCACTTCGGTTCATACTACTACCAATATCATTCCTCTACTGGTTTGTCGTAAAGGTTAGGAACATTCTATTCGATATTAATCTACTCAAAGGCTATAGTCCTGATATATCATCAATCTGCATTGGAAATGTCACAGTTGGAGGAACTGGAAAAACACCGCATTCCGAGTATTTAATCGAACTACTTCAAAATCAATTTAACGTTGGACTGCTTAGCCGTGGCTACAAAAGAAAATCAAAAGGTTTTAAAGTGGTTAAAACAGACTCTACGGTTGAGGAGGTCGGCGATGAACCTTTGCAAATAAAAATGAAGTATCCCAATACAACTGTTGCTGTGGATGAAGATAGGGTGAATGGTACCAACGAAATGGTTTACAACTTTCCCGAAATGAATGTCCTTCTACTCGACGATGCCTTCCAGCATAGATACATCAAACCAGGATTATCGATACTGCTTACCGATTACAACAACCTAATTACTCGCGACTTTTTTCTGCCAACCGGTCGATTGCGCGATAGTATTTCAGAAAAACGCAGGGCAAAAATCATTATCGTCACAAAGTGTCCTCCTGAATTATCGAATCAAGAAATGCTTAGAATAAGCAACGAACTAAAACTAAAGAATAACCAAAGCCTTTATTTTTCGAGCATTAACTATGGAACAATAAAGCCTATTTTTGAAAACAGCACAACAGCCATAGAACTAAATAACAACTCAGAGGTTTACGCTCTGGCAGGAATAGCAAATCCACAACCATTTTTCAACTATCTTGTAAAAAACTTCCAAATTGTTGGTAAAAGATCCTATCCCGATCATCACCACTTTTCAAAAAAAGAAATTCAACTTATCTTTGAAGGGTATTCTGAAAATACACTAGTTGTTACTACAGAAAAAGATGCAGCAAGAATTAGATGCTTAGACATAGATCCAATGTTTAAAGAAAAACTACACTATCTATCAATAAACATCAACTTCTTGAATAATGACACAGAAAAATTTAATAAACAAATAATAGACTATGTTGGAAAAAATTAACCAAACGGTAGCCTACATTAAGGAAAAGGTAACCATTACTCCTGAGGTTGGAATTATTTTAGGCACTGGGCTCGGTGGATTAGTTAGAGAAATTGAAAATCAGGAAATTATTGAATACAAAAATATTCCCAATTTTCCAGTATCGACAGTAGAAGGACACTCTGGTCGCTTAATCTTTGGTTTACTTGGCGGAAAAAAGGCTGTTGCCATGCAAGGCCGTTTCCACTACTACGAAGGTTATGATATGAAACAGGTTACTTTCCCTGTTAGAGTGATGAAATTCTTAGGCATTAAGAAACTCTTTGTTTCGAACGCTAGCGGTGGAGTAAACCCCGATTTCGAAATTGGAGATTTGATGATTATTAACGACCACATCAATCTAATGCCAAATCCTTTACTTGGTCCAAACATTGCTGAACTAGGTCCAAGATTCCCTGATATGCACAGAACATACGAACCATCGCTTATGGCGTTGGCAAAAGAGGTTGCTGCATCAAACGGGATAAAACTACAGGAAGGTTGCTATGTTGGTACTACAGGTCCAACTTTCGAAACACCTAAAGAGTACTACTATTTTAGAGTTATCGGAGGCGATGCTGTAGGTATGTCTACGGTTCCTGAGGTTATTGTTGCCCATCACATGGATATTCCCATTTTTGCAATTTCAATCATTACCGACTTGGGTGTACCCGGCAAAATTGTAGAAGTATCGCACGAGGAAGTTCAGATTGTTGGAGCAAAAGCCGAACAAAAAATGACTCTTATTATGAAGCAAATGCTTACTAAGCTATAAAGCAAAGCCCTTCATTTAAAATATAAAAAAGATTCCGGGTTAAGCCCGGAATTTTTATTTAGTGACAGTGGGTTTCACCCTGAATAATCTCCTTTAAAGTTTTTGCTAAATCTTGTGGATTCAGCTTGTCGGCATCCACAATCACCTGAGCCTTTTCGTAGAATTTTCTTCGTTCATCAAGAACTCTGATAATATAATCGCTCAGTTCTTCATTTGTTTTTCCAAATAGCAAAGGCCGATTGGCATTAGAATCGATTGAACGGGCTACAAGAGTGGCAACTTCCATTCTAAGGTAAATTGTCATACCGTTATTATTCATAAAATCAATACTATTGTAGAAACACGAAGTTCCTCCGCCCGAAGAAATTACAAAATCGCCATCGAATGCAGAAACTTCCTTCAAAGCTTCACTCTCTACAATCCGAAAATACTCTTCACCTTGAATCTCGAAGATTTGCTTAATCTCTCGCTTATGCTTTGTCTCGATATACTCATCAAGGTCGATAAATTTATAGCCAAGCGCATTTGAGAGTTCCTTTCCTACAGTGGTTTTTCCACTTGCCATAAAACCGATAAGATATATCTTCATTGCAACAAAAAATTTGTTTGATTCAACCTAAAAATATCACTTTATACAATGCTAAATTAATTAAATTTTCCAACTTCTAGGATAAACGAAAAACGACCAGAATGGGTCGTTTAACTATTTTACATCTCTAAACTCATTTGTTCGGCAGCCGAATCGTCCTCCGCAATAGAGTCATCTACTGGAGCATCTGGCAGCACCTCCTCCTGAAATGCAGAAGCCTCCTTTTCTAATGGCTCAACAAACTCTACCTTTTTTATATCGTAGGTAGATAATCGCTTACCCTTTGCCCTATAGCCCTTCACGGCAATGAATGCATCAACATCAACAGACTCCTTCTCCCTGCTCGAATGCTTTCCGCCAAACTTCACTTCGAGGCAAGGATATAAGTCACCATTTAAACTAACCAAGTACGATTTGTTATCCTCGGTAATGAAGGTCTGTGTTTTCTCAGAGTAGTCGAATCGGAAACGCTTTAAGTAGAACATTTTTTGTTCTCCATCAAAGTAAACGGCCGAAAAGATCTTATCGGGATCGTACTTCTCAACAAGCAATGGTTGTGTGTCGAATCGAAGTGAGTAATCTGTACGAGCCAAGAAGTAGGTACCATCCTCATTAACAACCAGTACTCTATCATCGGACAAGAAATCGCCAAGAAAAGTTCCTTTTCCCTCACGATTCAACATAATAACCTCCTCGTCGAACCAAACCTTAACACCCTCAACTACACCAGCCATCTTCTCCTTCATCTGGATCTTATGAATAGCATAGCGGGTAAATATATTTCCTTGCGAACTACGACCTTTTACTGCAATCTGGCTGAAATCCAACTCAAGAATTAGATTACGAAGCCTTGGACGAGGTTTCAAAAACACCTTCAGTATTTCGGTTTCACCATTGGGATTGGCACTAAAATAAAGGATTTGCGAACCAACTGTGCCTTTGGTTATATCGTACTCTTTATCGCGTGTAGTCCCAGTAACGGCACAACGCTTCATCATTATGTCGCCATTCAAGCCATCGCGATACAGCACGTTATAAATGGTGCGGGTATCATTCTTCTTGTAAACTGCCACATGCAAAATATCTTTCCCAACAAAAGCCTTTTCCTGAACCTTCTGAATGAAATACTTTCCATTCTTCAGGAATACTATAATATCATCGATATCGGAACAATCCGATACAAACTCATCCTTTTTAAGTCCATAACCAACAAAACCCTCGGCCATGTTAACGTAAAGTTTTTCGTTAGCAACCACAACGTTTGTAGCGACAATGTTATCGAAACTGCGCAGTTCGGTTTTACGCTCACGTCCCTTTCCGTATTTCTTCTTTATTTGCTGATAGTAGTTAATGGTATAGGCTACAATATTTGCCAAGTGATTTTTCACCTCCTCCATTTCACTCTCTACAGCAAGTATATGTTCGTCGGCCTTTTTTATGTCGAACTTAGAGATTTTGCGAACAGGCTTTTCGGTCAACTTCAGTAAATCCTCACGGGTAATTGCCCTACGAAGCAACTTTCTGAATGGATCGAAACCTTTGTCAATGGCATCAATAACCATATCCCAAGTCTCTGTATCCTTTTCCAACTCACGATAAATACGCTGTTCGAAGAAGATTTTTTCCAACGATGAGTAGTGCCAATCCTCCTCTAGCTCCCTCATTCTGATCTTTAACTCAAGAGTAAGCAACTCTCTGGTTCTATCAACCGATGCCTTTAGAATATCCTTAACACCCATAAATCGTGGCTTATCATCGTATATTACACACGAGTTGGGCGAAATGGACATTTCGCAATCGGTAAACGCATAAAGCGCATCAATAACCATATCGGGGTTAGCATCGGGAAAAAGATGCACAAGAATCTCTACGTTTGCCGCTGTATTATCGTCAATCTTCTTAACCTTAATCTTTCCCTTCTCATTAGCCTTAACAATCGACTCAATTAGAGACGAAGTAGTTTTTCCGAAAGGAATTTCGGTAATAGCAAGAGTCTTTCGATCGACTTTTTGAATACGAGCACGAACCTTTACGGCACCACCGCGTAATCCATCGTTATAGCGGCTACAATCGGCAAAACCTCCTGTCGGAAAATCAGGGTACAACTCAAAATCTTTTCCCTTTAGGTAATCGACAGAAGCATCTATCAACTCATTAAAGTTATGCGGAAGAATTTTGGATGCTAAACCAACCGCAATTCCCTCTACACCCTGAGCCAGTAGCAGTGGAAATTTCACTGGAAGTGTTACTGGTTCTTGGTTACGACCATCGTAACTAAGCATCCATTCTGTTGTTTTAGGGTTAAAAACAACATCGAGCGCAAACTTTGATAAGCGTGCCTCAATATAACGTGGCGCAGCAGCACCATCACCAGTAAGCGTGTTACCCCAGTTTCCCTGAGTATCGACAAGTAAATTTTTTTGACCTAACTGAACCAGCGCATCACCAATGGAAGCATCACCATGAGGGTGAAACTGCATTGTGAAACCAATTATATTTGCAACCTTATTGTAGCGTCCATCATCCAAGCGTTTCATTGAATGAAGAATACGACGCTGAACAGGCTTCAACCCATCGTCAAGATGTGGCACCGCGCGTTCCAAAATTACATACGAGGCATAATCGAGAAACCAATCCTTGTACATACCTGTTAGGTGGGTCTTTTTGACAACCTCACCGGTAAGTTTTTCTAACTTGGCATGTAACTCGGGAGAAGTATTTTCGGGTTTTCCTTCGCTCAGTAATTCATCTGCATCAAAATCGTCCAATTGCATTGTATTTCCTCTATTTCTTCAAAAACTAAAAATTACGCAACCAAATTATCGGAAAGTTCAGCCTCTCCCTCAACCTCAGATTCGTCCAGAACAACCTTATCCTCCTCAACAACATCTTCCTCAATTCTAAGATTGTTAATGATAAAATCCTGACGATCGGGAGTATTCTTACCCATATAGAACTCCAACAGATCAAAAATTTGGTCATCTTTGGTAAGGCGAACTGGATCTAAACGCATATCCTCACCTATAAAATTCTTAAACTCATCGGGTGATATTTCTCCAAGACCTTTGAATCGGGTTATCTCCGGGTTTGGACCGAGTTCCTTAATTGCTTTCTCGCGCTCATCCGAAGTGTAACAGTAGGATGTTTTCTTCTTATTACGCACCCTAAAAAGCGGCGTTTGAAGAATAAACAGGTGCTCCTGACGAATTACCTCGGGAAAAAACTGCAAGAAGAACGAAATAAGCAGAAGACGAATATGCATACCATCCACATCGGCATCGGTAGCAACCACAATCTTATTGTAGCGAAGATTATCCATATCGTCCTCGATATTGAGCGCAGCCTGAAGCAGGTTGAACTCCTCATTCTCATAAACAATCTTTTTGGTTAAGCCATAAGTATTAAGAGGCTTACCACGTAAGGAAAACACCGCCTGAGTATTTACATCGCGTGACTTGGTAATGGAACCACTCGCAGAGTCTCCCTCGGTAATAAACAAGGTTGACTCATCGGCACGCTGATCATTGGTGCTATAGTGAACACGACAATCGCGCAACTTTCGGTTGTGAAGGCTCGCCTTTTTTGCTCTTTCGCGCGCTAATTTCTTTATTCCGGAAATTGCCTTACGCTCCTTCTCTGATTCTAAAATCTTTTGCTGAAGAGCTTGCGCGGTTTCTGAGTTTTTATGGAGATAATTATCGAGAACATTCTTAATAAAATCACCAATAAACTTGCTTACCGATGGACCATCGGGTCCCATATCTTTACTCCCCAACTTGGTTTTGGTCTGCGACTCAAAAACAGGATCCTCTACCCTAACGCTTATCGCACAAATTATTGAAGTACGAATATCGGAAGGATCAAAATCTTTGCGGTAAAACTCCCTGATTGTTTTTACATAAGCCTCACGGAATGCAGCAAGATGGGTACCTCCCTGCGTTGTGTGCTGACCGTTAACAAAAGTATAGTAATCTTCGCCATAGCCATTACCATGAGTAATTGCAACCTCAATATCTTCGCCCTTTAAATGAATAATTGGATATAAAGGATCTCCCGAAAGATTCTCATTCAACAAATCGAGAAGTCCATTTTTTGAAACAAACTCTTTCCCGTTAAAATTGATAATCAAGTTAGTATTGAGGTAGCAATAATTCCTCAACATTGTTTCGATATACTCCTCGTGGTATGTGAACTTTCCAAAAACAGTTTCATCGGGAGTAAACTCAACTAAAGTTCCGTTTGCCTCGCCATTCGACGAAAAATCGAGTTCATCTACCAACTGACCGCCAGAGAACTCAACCTGCTTTGCCACTCCATCCCTAACGCTCTTTATTACGAAACGATTCGACAAAGCATTAACAGCCTTAATACCAACACCATTTAACCCAACAGATTTTTTAAAAACCTTAGAATCGTACTTTGCCCCAGTATTCATTTTCGAGGCAACGTCCTTAAGTTTTCCCTGTGGAATGCCTCGACCATAGTCGCGAACTGAAATGGAATAATCTGCAAGCGTAATATCGATGCGCTTTCCGAAACCCATCATATACTCATCGATAGAGTTATCGAGAACCTCCTTCAATAAAATATAGACACCATCGTCGGGTTGAGAGCCATCGCCCAACTTTCCTATGTACATACCCGGACGTCTGCGAATATGCTCCTGCCACTCAAGCGTTTTAATGCTCTCTTCTGAATAACCTGTACTCATATAAATAAACTCTAAATGCTAAACACAAAACACTAGAAAACCTAATAAAAATGTGTTATAGCGTAATACTTACAAAAGACACTTTTGATTTTACGATTGCAAAATTAAGGATAAAAAAATGCTAGCAACATCCACCCCCAAATTAAATATCAACAAAAAGGAGCGTTTTATGAACTAACTGAACATAAATACATTAGTCATTATAGTACTTCGATAATAGTTTATAGATTACTGAATTTGAAATGATAATGGTTAAAATTCCATTTAGTCTTTAACTATTATCATTTCGCTAAGTATTGCTTATTTTTGTTTTACCGAACATCAAAATAAAATGAATAAGTATCAAAAAGAGTACATTTATAGGATAAACAAGGTTGTAGACTACATTGAAAATAATCTTGACAATGATTTATCGCTCGAAAAACTAGCCGAAGTTGCAAACTTTTCGCCATATCATTTCCATCGTATTTTTTCAGTTTTCATGAGCGAAACGCTGAGCGATTTCATAAAAAGAATTAGAGTTGAGAAAGCAGCAAGCATGCTTCTTACAGATCAGAACAGATCGATCTCGGAAGTTGCAGCAATATGCGGCTACAACAGCCTATCGGTTTTCTGCCGAAACTTCAAGGATCGTTTTAAAACAAGCGCACAAGAATTCCGCAATTCATGGGAAATCGAAAATAGCAAGAATAGTCAAACGAATAGCAAGACCGATAAATTGATTACGACCTCAAGCAAGTACGTTTGTGATGTTAATTCATCAAAAACAAGGAGGTTTAAAATGAAAAAGAATGTAGAAATTAAAGAGATGCCTGCAATGAATGTCATCTACTGTCGACACGTAGGCCAATTCAATCAAATCGGAAAAGCCTACGACAAACTCTTCAGGTGGGCTGGAGCAAGAGGTTTGCTTCAATTCCCCGAAACAAAAGGAATCACCTACTACCACGACGATCCCAAAGTTACAAACATCGAGAAACTAAGACAGAGCGCCTGCATTACTGTTAAGAAAGATGTAAAAACCGAAGGAGAAATTGGAAAAATGACCATTCCTGGAGGAAAGTACTTTGTTAGCCATTTCGAGATTAACGAGATGGAATTTCAGGATGCTTGGGATTCGACATGCCTATGGCTATCGGAAAGTGGTTATCAACCTACCGACGAAAGCCCTTATGAACTCTATCACAATAATCACGAAGAACACCCCGAGAAAAAATTTATTGTTGATATTTGCATTCCAGTAAAACCACTTTAAAAAAATTGATAACCAAATAAGGATTGACGAATTCGAAACATTGAAGGCGTTAATCCTTTTCTTTTTTAATACATTTACGCCTTGAAAACAGCAACTACAACTAAACCCCAGAGCATGAAATTTCATTCCATTGCATTATTTGTAAAGAACATAGAAACAGCTAAAGAGTTCTACACAAACTTACTTAACCTAACAATCGAACACGACTTCGGAAAGAATATCATTTTATCGAACGGAATAACCATTTGGGAAATCCAAGAATCGCATATAATTAACCAAAAACTAAAAACCAACAACACTTCCAATAGATTCGAACTATACTTTGAGGATGAAAATATTGAAAGCGTCCAGCAAAGATTGGAATCAAAAAAAGTATCGTTCCTACATACAATGCATACCGAGCCTTGGGGACAACGAACATTTCGATTCTTCGATCCCGACAACCATTTAATTGAAATTGGAGAACCCATGGAAGTCTTTGTAAGAAATATGCATAATGAGGGATTAAGCGCTGAATAAATATCGACAAAGAGTGGGATTCCACTCGCAACTGTTAACGAGTTGTTAAACATTTAGACATGGAACAAGATATACTCCAAAATAGGGATTTTAGTCCAGAATTCACTTTTAACACATCGCGTAGCGGTGGTCCTGGCGGGCAAAATGTAAATAAAGTAAGCACAAAGGTCGAACTTCGATTCAATGTTGTTGAGTCTGTTCTACTTTGGGCCGATGAGAAAGAAATTATCCTGAAAAATCTTGAGAACAAAATAAACAAGGATGGCGAATTGATCTTAGTTTCCCAGTCGGAGCGTTCACAATTGGCCAACAAGGAGAAAGTTATCGAGAAATTCTATATGTTGCTGAGAAAAGCACTCACGCCACAAAAGAAACGGAAACCTACCAAGCAAACAAAAGAATCGAAAGAAAAGCGACTTCAAAAGAAAAGAGTTATCTCGGAAAAGAAAAGTAGACGAAAAACTATTGATACAGAATAAAGACATTAGATTTCAGACATCAGAAAAAACAAATTCTAACACTAAACACTATGTATATCGCAATTGTAACTTACATCAAACCGATTGAAGATGTCGATAAGCATCTTGCAAATCACCGAGCATTCCTTGATGAATACTACGAATCGAGCTACCTAATTTGTTCGGGACCCCAAAATCCCCGAACAGGAGGTTTAATCCTTGCCAATTTTCCAAACACCGATGAAGTTTGGGATTTTATTCACAAGGATCCTTTTTTCATAAATGAAATTGCAGAGTATAAAGTAATTGAATTTAATCCTGTAAAATACGCAAAAGCATTTGAGTCGTTTGTAAAATAGGCAGAATTAGTTGTTCTGTAATTTTATTCATCAAGATTCTTATCTTTTCGATCAACCATAAACGAACAACTAATTTCGTCCCAACATGATATACAACATCATAGGGTAGCGAAAAAAATTGTAGGTTTGCATTCATTTATTCGAAAGCAAAACACTACAAGTATGGCAGCAAAACCATCTATTCCAAAAGGAACCCGCGATTTTGGACCCGAACAAATGGTTCGGCGTAATTATATCTTCGACTCCATCCGTCAGGTATTCAATCGTTATGGCTACCAGCCAATAGAAACACCTGCAATGGAAAACCTCAGCACATTGCTTGGTAAATATGGAGAAGAGGGAGATAAGTTACTTTTCAAAATTCTTAATTCTGGCGATTTTATCGATAAAGTTGATATCAACAAAGTTAAGTCAGGCAATTCAACCTCAATCGCGTTAGATATTAGCGAAAAAGGATTGCGCTACGACCTTACAGTTCCTTTTGCTCGCTTTGTAGTACAGAATCAAAACGACATAACATTCCCATTTAAACGATACCAAATCCAACCTGTTTGGCGCGCCGATAGACCTCAAAAAGGTCGCTATCGCGAGTTTTATCAGTGCGATGTTGATGTGATTGGCTCAAACTCACTATTCAATGAGGCAGAGTTGGTTCTTATCATCAACGAGATTTTCGAGAAATTAAAGATCAGAACGATTCTAAAACTTAACAACCGTAAAATTCTCAGCGGAATTGCCGAAGTAATTGGAGAATCGCAAAGATTGACTGACATTACTGTGGCCATCGACAAAATCGAGAAAATTGGACTCGATGCTGTTAACGAAGAACTTCGCTCAAAAGGTGTTGCCGACGAAGCCATAACTAAGTTACAACCAATAATCACGCTGAGCGGGACAAATGTCCAAAAACTGGAAACTCTTAAAGGCGTTCTAGCATCATCGGAAACCGGATTGAAAGGTGTTGCAGAGATGGAAGAACTACTTGGCTATATCGGTCAAACAGGAAATTTATCAACCACAATTGAACTTGACCTATCGCTCGCTCGCGGATTAAACTATTACACTGGTGCTATTTTCGAGGTAAAGGCAGCAGATGCAGAGATTGGCAGCATTTGCGGAGGCGGACGCTACGACGACTTAACCGGAATTTTTGGATTGAAGAATGTTAGTGGTGTTGGTGTATCGTTTGGTGCCGACAGAATCTACGATGTGATGCTCCAGCTAAATCTATTCCCCGAAAGTTTGCTTTCATCAACACAGGTAATGTTTGCCAACTTTAACAGTAAGGAAGCCGCATATTGCCTTAAGGCAATTCGGGAATTGCGCAGTTCTGGCGTTAGTGCAGAACTATACCCCGATTCTGCCAAAATGAAAAAACAATTCGATTACGCCAATAACCGTAAGATTAAGTTTGTTGTTATTGCAGGCGAAAACGAAGTACAAAACAACCAACTTTCGGTTAAAAACATGGAAACCGGCGAACAGATTTCCGTGGCCTACGGCGAGATATCAAATTACATCAAGAAGAATATCTAAAACCACATAAACCATTATGAAAACGCACCAAATATCTCCAAAGTCATTAACATGGGAATTGATGGACGATCTAGTCCATTGCCAGTACAAACTAGAATTATCAGCAGAGTCAGTTGAACTTATCAGCAAATGCCGCAATTACCTTGATGCTAAAATGGAGAACGAGAGCACTCCTATCTATGGTATCACCACAGGATTTGGCTCGCTTTGCAACAGATCTATTTCGAAGGATGAACTATCGCAACTACAAAACAACCTTGTAATGTCGCATGCTTGCAGCACTGGCGACGAGGTTAGTCCCGAAATTGTTAAGTTGATGCTCTTCCTTAAAGCGCACGCGCTTTCTCTTGGACACTCAGGTGTGCAGGTTGAAACAGTTCAGCGAATAATCGATTTCTATAACAACAATATTCTTCCGGTAGTTTACGATCGCGGCTCGTTAGGAGCATCGGGCGATTTGGCACCACTTTCAAATCTATTTTTGCCTTTGATAGGAATGGGCGAAGTTCATCATAATGGTAAAATCCGTCCTGCCGAGGAGGTTTTGAAAGAAATGAATTGGAAGCCTATTGAACTACGTTCAAAAGAAGGTTTGGCATTGCTAAACGGCACCCAATTTATGAGTTCGCATGGTGTTTATGCAATGGTTAAGGCTTTCAAAATTTCTAAGATTGCCGATATTATTGGCGCTATTTCGCTTGAAGCTTTCGATGGAAGAATTGATCCTTTCCATGCAAACATTCAGAATGTGCGCCCTCATCAGGGACAAATAGAAACTGCACGCAATCTCAGAAAAATTCTTGAAGGAAGTGAGTTAATCTCTCGTCCAAAAAAACATGTGCAAGATCCATACTCATTCCGATGCATGCCCCAAGTACACGGGGCATCGAAGGATGCAATCAACTATGTTGCTGGAGTGCTATTAACCGAAATCAACTCGGTTACTGACAATCCAACTATTTGGCCCGATGAAGATTTGATTATCTCCGGAGGAAATTTCCACGGCCAACCATTGGCTATTACATACGATTTTCTTGCGATTGCACTTGCCGAAATTGCAAACATCTCCGAAAGACGTACTGCACAACTAATTTTAGGCCTAAGAGGTTTACCCGAGTTTTTAGTGGCAAACCCTGGGTTAAATTCTGGCTTCATGATTCCTCAGTATGCAGCAGCAGCAATGGTTAGCCAAAACAAGCAGCTATGCTCGCCAGCATCGGTCGATTCAATTGTTTCGTCGAACGGACAGGAAGATCACGTAAGCATGGGAGCAAATGCCGCAACAAAACTGCTAAGGGTTGTTGACAATGTAGAGAGAATATTGGCCATCGAACTTTTCAACGGTGCACAGGCATTAGAATTCCGACGTCCAGCAAAATCATCACCTTATATTGAAGAATTCATCGGTGAATACCGTCAAATTGTACCTTTTATTGAATTAGATAAGATTATGTACAAGGAGATTGATAAAACGGTAGAATTTATTCGTCAAGGAAAATTTGAGAAATAAACTACAAAATACCATAAACAGAAATCCTCGGTATTCCCGAGGATTTTTTATTTAGTTAATTTCAAGAAGTTCTATTGGTAACTTTACAATCTGCTTTAAATCCTTTCCCCAATCGCGCATATCAGTATCGTCAGATTCGTAATGGCAAAGAATTTCCACATTTAAGCCTTTTGAATACAACTCCTCCAAACGCTTTAACAAAGTTCCTAAATAATGCTCGGAACAACCATTAACAAAGGTCAAATAAAAATGAACAACTATTGTTGCAGGCTCATACTCGATGGTATATGCCTTAAACCAACGAAGAATTGGAGCAAAAAAAGATTTGGGGTCGCTTGGGATAAGATTTCCGGTCATAACAATTTCGCCAAACTCTTTGGAGCATCTTACCTCGGGGGTTTCGATAGTCGCAGGTATGTGTAAATCGATTAAATCAACCAGATTTTCACTCTGAGTCATAATCTATTAAATAAAGTGTCTGCGACAAATGTAAAAAAAAGTTAAAACGGAAATAAGTTTTGAAAAAATAATTGATAAAAATTTTATTTTTCTTCTTTTCCCGATTCTTTAACCTTCTTTAAAAGGTAATCTTTAAACTCGTAATTAGATTGATAGAGAAGCATTATTTTCTTAGGCGATAAAATAGATTTTAGCCTTGTATTAAACTCCGAAAGCAAATCGGTTTCCTGTTTATGGGAATTAACGTAACGGTTTGTGTAATTAATAATATCAGAATCGAGCAACTTATCGCTTTCCTTCATAAACTCATCAACAAATCTTCTACGCTCGGTCAGAATAGCATTTTTTCGATCCCAGTACTCATCGTACAATGGCCAAAATTGCTTGGCTTCATCGGGCGACAACTCCAACTTTTTGGTCAAAAATGCAACCTTCTCGGCCTTAAGAGCCTTCTCACTATCTGTTTTCGCAGTCTGAGCTGATAACAAACAACTGAAAGCAGAAAAGAGTACTACAAGTAATAAACGATAGACCTTTGTCATGGCTCCACTTCCTTTTTCTCATCAATTATAGTAATGCAGTTGTTACTCCGGATATAGTAACGTTGGTACATTTCGCGAGTTACCTCATCTATCTTATCTTGCTTGCGCTTATTCTCGATTGCACGGTATAGATCAATATCCTCGAAATCGGTTATTGTTCTATTTACAATTTCAACATAATCCTTACCAACAGGGGTTTTGGTTTTGCTAGACAAAGGTCTAGAAAGATAGTACCCAAAATATGCAACTACAACCATGAATGCAAAACCAGCAACAAATGCCAACTGCGAACGGAATGTAACAACCCAACTTTTTTCTGGAATAAATTCAGACTCAATTCCCGAAGCATAAATTTTTTCCTGTATCCGATGTGGTAAATTATCAAAATATCCTTCAGGTACAGAAAAGGGTAATTCCCTGCCTGCCTTAAACTCCTCAAATTCCTTTTTATCTTTCGTACTCATCTTCAAGATATTTTCTAAACTTATGATGATAATTATTTAGCAAGGTTTAATCTTCCTCAAAAAATTTTTCGATTTTTTTCACAGCATGATGAAATGATGCTTTCAGGGCTCCTACCGAAGTTCCAAGCACCTCGGACATGTCCTCGTACTTCATTTCTTCAAAGTATTTCATATTAAACACAACACGTTGTTTCTCTGGTAACGTTAAGACCGCCTGTTGCAACTTTATTTGCAGTTCGTCACCATCGACATAGGCATCACTCTCAAGCGTTCGGGAAAGTTGTTGCTCAACATCAACAAGAGGTAAAAAAAACTTGTTCTTCTTTTTCTTCAAAAATGTGAGTGACTCATTGGTAGCAATTCGATATAACCATGTAAAAAGTTGAGAGTCCTCTCGAAAGGACTCCAAACCACTCCAAACCTTAAGAAAGGTATTCTGGATAACATCGTCGGCATCGTCGTGGCTAATTACAATTTTACGAACATGCCAATAAAGTCGCTCCTGATACTTTCGAATCAAAAGATTAAAAGCATAATTTTTTGTTTCGTGTTTGCGAAACATATCAAGCAGTTCCTTATCGGAATAGCTATTCATTCAAGCAACAATTATTTACGAGCAATAACTTTAAGTGCAGCCTCTACAACATTTGGTGTATCTAATCCATACTTCACCAATAACTCATTTGGAGTTCCACTTTCTCCAAACATATCATTTACGGCAACTATCTCTAATGGAGTTGGCATTCTGCGCGATAAAAGTTGAGCGATGCTATCACCCAAACCGCCATTCATCATATGCTCTTCTGCAGAAACCGCACACTTTGTTTTACTAACCGACCGCAAAATGGCATCCTCATCCAAAGGTTTGATTGTATGAATATTGATAACCTCTGCAGAAATTCCCTTTGCAGCAAGGAGATCGGCTGCCTCTAATGCCTTCCAAACTAAATGGCCTGTAGCAAATATTGACACATCAGCACCCTCTTCTAAAACGATTGCTTTTCCTATAACAAAATCCTGATCGGCTGGAGTGAAGTTAGGAACCGAAGGACGACCAAAACGCAAATATACTGGACCTACATGTTTTGCAACTGCAAGTGTTGCTGCTTTGGTTTGATTATAATCGCAAGGATTAATAACGGTCATATTGGGCAACATCTTCATCAACCCAAGATCTTCCATCATTTGATGTGTTGCACCATCCTCTCCTAGTGTCAAACCAGCATGCGATGCACATATTTTTACGTTCTTATTAGAGTAAGCTACGCTCTGTCGAATCTGATCGTACACACGCCCCGTTGCAAAAGCAGCAAAAGTTCCAGCAAATGGGATTTTACCTCCAATGGTAAGTCCAGCAGACATTCCAATCATATTTGCCTCAGAAATTCCAGTTTGAATAAATCGTTCGGGAAACTCCTTCACAAATTCATCCATCTTAAGCGAACCGATAAGATCGGCACAAAGCGCAACAACATTAGGATTCGATTTACCTAATTCGTACAAACCAGCCCCAAAACCTGAGCGAGTGTCTTTATTTCCTGTTGATGTATATTTCATTATTGTAACGTTTATCTATTTCAGCCTAAATACTAGCAACAATGAATTACCAATTCATATTGGTTTTGTTGCTAGTAAATCGGCAATAAAAAATTAATTTTAGGAGTTTCGCTTCATTCGGTCGATTGCCTCCTTACGAATCTGACCTAAAATAACCAACTCAGCCGTAGCCTGATTTGTAGCAAGAGGAATATTGTTAACATTACAAGCTTCCAAAAGTTTACGAATATCCTCGTGATGTGCCTGGATAACCTTATGGTCACGCAAGAAGATAACAAGATCAACCTCGTGGCGCTGAATCATCTCAGTAATTTCGTTATAACCACCCGACTGACCTGGGCTCAAATGTCTACACTTAACACCCTGCTCTTCAATAAACTCAGCAGTACGACCAGTTGCCAATAGGTTTACTCCAGGAAGCCACTCTTCATGATCTTTTAAGAATAGCGCCAATTCTGGTTTTTTTGCATCGTGAGCAATAACAGCAATATTTTTCATAGATAAGACTTTTAATGAGCGTTGAAATTAAAAATCGCCAAGTGTTTCGGGTAATTGAGACATTGCCTTTGTGAACTCTTCCTCGCTTGGTGCTTTACCATGCCACTTATGAGTACCCATCATAAAATCGACACCCATACCCATTTCAGTTTTCATAAGTATCACAACAGGTTTTCCCTTGCCAGTATGCGACTTTGCTTCTTCAAGGGTTTTAACCAATTGCTCCATATCATTTCCATTGGTCTCTAAAACATCCCAACCAAACGATAACCATTTTGCTTTCAAATCGCCCAACGTTACCACAGAATCCACAGGACCATCAATTTGCTTACCGTTATAATCAACGGTTGCTATAATATTGTCGATCTTCTTTGCTGCAGCGAACATCACTGCTTCCCAAATTTGACCTTCCTGCAATTCACCATCGCCATGAAGGGTATATACGATATGCTTATCGCTATTGAGTTTTTTTGCCAATGCAGCACCACAAGCAACAGATAATCCTTGCCCCAAAGAACCTGAAGCAATTCGGATTCCGGGTAAATGCTCTGCAGGAGTTGGATGTCCTTGTAATCTAGAATCAATCAATCGGAATGTAGACAATTCCTTCACATCAAAAAAACCCTTACGGGCTAAAACACTGTACCAAGCGGCAGACAAATGACCATTAGATAGGAAAAATAAATCCTCACCATCTCCGTCCATGGTAAATTTCTGGGCATTAACATTTAGCACATTAAAATAAAGTGCTGTAAAAAAATCGGCACAACCTAACGATCCTCCGGGATGACCACTTGAAGGTTTATGTACCATACGAATAACATCGCGACGCACCTGCGCTGCGATCTTTTTAAGATTATCTATATCAGTCATTTAATAATGAATTTCAAAAAAATTTCCCAATTTGCAAATGTAATACATTTTGACTAGGAAATACAAATGGAATGTATATGGTAGTTTAATTAATACAAAAAACAAACTATTCAACAATAGAACATCGAATAGTTTGCTTGGCAAAAAAAGAAAAATTATAACCAAGTAATATGATACTCATCAAATTCTGCGCCCATCGCCTCTTCCTTTGATAAATTTACCTGTACACCATAAACTTTTGATTTACGGACAAGAGCATCGAGCAATCCCAACTGGATTTGAGTGTTGAATATCTGCGTTTTACGCATCAATATTGACTTATCGGTATAACTTACAATTTCCCAACCTCTTTTCTTAGGATCTTGTACGCCTTTCTGTGCTGTAAGAATAAGAGCTTTCATAATATCCAGAGGAGAACTATCGCCACCAATCATATTATTCTCAATCATCATTTTATATGTTGACTCTCCAATATTACGACCAATCTTGATAAGATTAAACCGACCCAATTTATGATCGATCCAGTTACACATATCAACATAAACTTTAATAGGAACTTTATTGGTTGGATTTGACAAGTCTAAATCCTTAGACATTTCGAATAGCTCCCTGTAATCCTGCTTTTTATCCTGATAACTTTTCAGAATATCTGTAATAGCCCAAGCATACAACGTAACATTTTCAACAGAATCATTCATATTTTATTTAGTTTTTATATAAATCCTAGCAAATATATTTCTAAGTAGACTATATATCAATACATAAACATAAATTTTGGAATAAAAAATTATATTTTCAACTATTTACAGAATATTTACTCAGTTAAAACTAAAAACATTATCTAAAATATAAAAACAAATAACTTACAAGAATTATCTTACTATAAAATCCCATTCATAATTCTGATTTTTAAATAAATAACACATACTGAAAATCATAAAAACAGCCTCTTAAAAACGATCATCATTAAATCATTTTACCGATTGTTTTCGCCATTTCACTGATTCCACTATAACAAGGATACATAGAATATCAACATACAGCATTGTAAATAAAACAATTAAATAACCGCTAAGGAAATTTCTGGTAATTTTCAACTGCAACGGATTTTTTTTTTGTGAGTCTATAATAATAAACAAAAAGTAAACCGGTATGAATGAATTGACAAATAAAGTAAAAAAGACAACCTGCCTTAACGGAAAAACAAAGAATCAACTTACTCAACTCTCAAGGCAAATCTTCGTAACACATTTGGTCATTGCGTTGCTTACTGTAACGAATACACATGCATTTGCGTGCTCTACATTCAAACTTCAAAAAGGCGATAGTCTTGTTTATGGACACAATTTAAACGAGGGAGATATTGGTGTCCCAGGAATGGCTTTTATTAACAAACGTGGAATTTTCAAAATAGGGCGAACATGGAGCGAAATCATATCAAAAAACCAGACGAATGTATCTTCATATACTTGGATTTCACGTTTTGGCTCAGTTACATTTAATGGTTTTGGTCGCGACTTCCCCGATGGCGGAATGAACGAAGAGGGATTGTTTATTTGGGAAATGAATGAAGATACTGAATATCCTAAAAACAAAAATCTTCCAAAACTTAATCAGATGAACTGGATGCAATACATCCTCGACAATTATTCAACCACCGAAGAGGCAATTAAATGTGCATCGGAAATTGAAATCGATGGCTGGGGGTGGCATTTCTTTGTTGGCGATACAAAAGGAAACACTGCTGCCATTGAATTTTTCGATGGCAAGGTAGTTGTTCACAACGGAGAAAATATGCCCGTCGCAGGTTTGTTTAACAATCCTTACGAACGAGAACTGGAACTATTAAAATACTATAAAGGTTTCGGTGGAGATTACGATCCCACATTAAACAATCCCAGGGTTCCTCGTTTTGTAAAGACTGCCGTTTTAACCAGAGATTACAACCTTAACGAAAGCGTTGTTGATTACGGTATAAAAATGTTGCATCAACTTATGGTTGACGATGAACCAGAATGGTCGATTTTATTCGATGCTCGGAAAAAGAACATTTACTTCAAAACAAGGATTAATCCTGAAATAAAAACCTTCTCAATGAGCCAGATTGATTTTTCAAACAATACGCCAACATCAGTTTTGAATATAGATATTGAAAAAGGTGGAAATGTTTATAACAAGTTTACACCTTACACAAACGAAATAATGCATGACTTCATAAAGAATTTCACCAAAAACATTTTGGTTCCATTTTTACCAAAATTCTGTACCGCCGGCGGATTAACCGTGGATGAATATATTGAAAGAACCACAACGCATACTGATGCTGCAAAATCAAACGAAAAGCAATTCTTCAAAGGCACTTGGATGAATAATCCCGAAAATCCTGATAAGGATATTAGCATGACCTTGAAACTCGAATCAATCAACGAATCGGTTCGGGGAAGTATTTCGCTCGGAAAAGAATTTTACCCAATTGATCATCTATGCTTATTAGGAAATAAGTTGCGCTTCACCTTTAAAACTGGCAAAGGAACGCTGCTCGAAGTGAAAGCCGATTTTACCGATGGCAAAATGGTGGCTGAAGTTCTAGGCATCGAGAATTCATTTGGAAAATATTCTCTGGATAAGATTTCTACTGATAATTAATATAATAAACTCCATTTTGGTTTATATAATCATGAAAAACTCAACAACATATTTACTTTTACTTTCAGGTGCTTTATCAATAATAAACTCATGCACTAATTGCAATACTAACACTGAACAAATTAGCAAATTCGAAAATTCAGTGGTAAAGTTCACCTTTGATAAAGCAGGTGCAACCAAATCCGACAGCATATCTACCCTTTCAGAAAGGATGATACACTACCAAGTTCCCGCGGTAAACATTTCCGTAATTAATAATTGTGAGATTGGTTGGAGCAAGGCATACGGAAAATTAAATGTAGACAAAAACATAGCAGCAAATGACTCTGCAATATACCAAGCAGGTTCCGTAAGTAAATTTGTTACAACTGTAATACTAATGCATTACGTTGAGCAAGGATTATTCGACCTTGACGAGGATATTAATAAATATCTGCAATCGTGGCAAATGCCCAACAATGAGTTTAATGTTCCGGTTACGCTTCGTCAACTACTAACTCACACTTCGGGATTACCCGGAACAAACTTTGGACATAATGGAAATATCCAACCAACGCTTCCCCAAATTTTAAGCGCTGAAAATCCAGCAATTAACAAACCGGCCATCCCCATTTTTAAACCTGGAGAAAAATGGTCATACTCAAATATTGGATATGTGGTTATTCAATTAGTGTTAGAAGATGTACTAAATAAAAGTTTCGACGAAATTGCTTCGGATATAATTTTCAAGCCTCTTTCAATGAACCTTTCTACATTCAACTACCCACTACCCGATCAACTGAAAAAATACGAAGCATTACCTCATGTCAATGGAAAAGTAATGCCAGTATATCAAAACACAAAAGCAAGAGCTCAAGGCGGGTTAATGACTACAACTACAGATTTCGCAAAACTTATCCAAGAAATATTGTTAACATATAGAGGAAAATCCGAAAAAATTATTTCGAAAAACACACTGAAAACCATGCTAAAGGATTACGCGAAAATCCCCGATGAAGCGTACGGCATTCCTCTTAAAATGGGGATAGGCTCAATGATTAATATTTCAGAGAACACTGTTTCATTTTTACATAATGGATATAGTTATCCAGGATCAGTATTTCTATTCATAGCATATCCAGCAAGCGGACAAGCGGCTATAGTTGGGATTAATGCCCCAGGAGGAGGACAACTGGAATTGGAAATTTACACCACTCTAAAAAGAGTATGCAACTGGCCTGGTCGTGAACTATTTTAATAAAAAACATATCACTCATACCGAATAACCTCAACAGGATTTCGCTTTGCTGCAGCATATGCTTTAACATTAACAGCGATAAGCGCAATTGCGAACGCAATTATTGGAGCTACAGCAAAAACAAACCATTGAATATCGACATGGTACGAAAACCCATGTAGCCACTTATTTATAAAATACCAAGCAGCAGGAAGCGATACAACTGCCGACACAATAATTGGAACAACATAATCTTTCGAAATTAATATCATGATACCAGAGATTCCTGATCCCGAAACCTTTCTAATTCCAATTTCTTTGGTACGTCGCTGAACCGCATACGAAGTCAAACCAAAAACACCTAAACATGCAATAAATATGGCAAGAATTGTAAACATCAAAAAAACACGGCTTGTATTAACATCTGCTCGATAGTCGGATCCATAACGTTCGTCAAGGAAAAAATACTCGAAAGGATAATCGGGATAAACATTACTCCACTGACTAGAAATAGCATCGATTGCAGAGGCTCGATTCGCGCCTCGTATTTTTACCGACACATATCGTCCAGCAGATTGATCTTTCCAGACAATAATTGGTTTTACAGCATTATGTAACGAAGCATAGTTAAAATCTTTGCACACTCCAACAATCTCCAATTTTAAATCATCTGGTTCCTCTCCTGTACCAGGAAGTCGAAATGCTTTTCCAATTGGGTCGACAATTCCAAACTCACGGACCAAGGTTTCGTTTACTATAATTTTATCATTATCGCCTTCGCCAGCCAGAAAAAAGTTTCGACCTTGCATCATTTCAATTCCCATTGTAGTTAAAAAGTCGCCATCACACTGAAGATTGAGAATCATCATCATATCCTTTCGTGAATATCCTTCGCGATAAAAACCCCGACGCTGGTTAAAACTTCCTACGTAACTAGACGAAGCACCGACTGCCAATACATCCGGTAATTCCAACAGTTCATTCTTTAAAGTGCCATACTTTCGAATCATATCAACATTCCGAAGCGACAAAATGAGCGTATTCTCCTTTTCGAAGCCCAAATCTTTATTGCCAATAAACGAAATTTGATTATGAATCAGCCAGGTACTACTCAATAAAAAAATTGAAATTACAAACTGAACTACTACCATGAAATTCCGAAAAAACAACGATTCTCGACCAGACCCAAAGTTACCTTTTAGTATTCTAACAGGCTTTAACGATGACAAATAGAAGGATGGATATGCTCCCGCCAAAATGCTTATCACCGGAATAAGAATTAGCAAACCCAACCAATTAACATTGTCACTCAGAATATTTAGAAATGGCTGCGTAGATATAACATTGAACAACGGTGCAATCAATCTTAAAATTATCAATCCCAAAATAAAACTAACCACCACCAACACTGCCGATTCGCCAAGAAACTGAAAAAAAAGCGAAAATTTACGAACACCAAAAACCTTTTTTAGACCAATCTCAGAAATGCGAGTTGATGAATTTGCCATAGCTAAATTTATATAGTTGATGGATGATATAACCACTATTAAAATGGCCACAACCATAAAAATATATACCGTTGTTACATTCCCATTCTGTTTAATTTCGTGCGTTATATTCGATTTTAGGTAAATGTCAGTTATTGGCTGTAGTTCAATAGCCAATTTAGAACCCGATTCTTTAGATTGCACACTTACATGCCTCTGAAAAGTATCATTAACCTTAACATTCAAATTTGCAACATCAGAAGTAGTGCATTTTAGATAGTTAAAATTCGTAAATGCAAATAGATTATTGTACACACTGCTATACCTAGGATCGGAAAATAAACTAGAGCGACTTACCAAAACCTCGAAACCAATATGTGAGTTTTTCAATGGTTCTTTAATAACTGCCAGAACCGTGTAATCGGACTTATTATCCCATTTTATAATTTTACCAATTGGATTCTCGTTTCCGAAATACTTTCTGGCAACACTTTCGAGCATCACCAGTGAATAAGGCTCCTGCAATGCTGTCTTGGAATCGCCAACAACATCGTAACTAAACATATCAAAGAAACTTGAATCGGCATATAGAATACCCTCCTGATAAATTTTACTATTATTATAATCGAACAATACTGAACGTGAATATTGAATAAAATGAGTAAACATAATTACTTCCGGAAGTTCATTGTATAATATTTCGCCAACAGGTGCCCCTGTAACTGCGGCCTCGAAAAAAGTTCCCGACATCTCGCCCTTCAACTTAACCCGAAATATCCTGGCTGCATCGCTATGATGCCTATCGTAACTCAACTCATTATTGGCATAGGCAACAATTCCAATAAAACAAGCAATTCCGACCGACAGCCCTAACACATTAATCAGTGTATAAACTCTGTTCTTCCAATAATTACGAAGGGCTATATTGATATAATTTTTCATCATTTTGATACCCTCAAATTTTATTCGTGCTTAATTGTATCGGCTGGATTTAAGTGCGCAGCCTTTAAGGTATGCGAAGCAACCGAAATCATGGTAATAGCAGTAACAATCAGAACTGGAACTATGAATAACCAAATCGTAATTGACATCCTTACTGGAAAATTACTTAACCAAAACAAAATACCCCAGAAAAGAATAGGAATAGCAATTAGCAATGCAATAAATATCAACAGAATATATTCCTTAATAACATACTTAATTATATCAAAAAAAGTTGCGCCATGCACCTTTCGCACCCCAATCTCCTTTGTTTTTAGTTGAATTGTATAAAGCGATAAACCAAATAGTCCTAGACAGGTTATAAATATTGCCAACGATGAAAATATCCCAAATAATTTTCCAAACTTTTTATCGGCACTAAATTGCTCATCGTAGTATGCATCTAAAAAGAAATATTCATAAGGGTTTCCGGGGAAAAGATCTCCCCAAACACCTTCGATATCTTTCAAGTTTTTTACAATTGAACTACCTTCTAGCTTCACCGAAAAATATCCACGAGGAATATCGGGTAAAAACCTGAATATTTGTGGTTCTGGCAATGCTTTCGGCGATTCATGATGATAATCCTTGAGTACACCTATAACTGTATAAATTTTATCCCAATAATTGATTTGACTATTCAGAGCTTTCTCGGAACTCTCAAATTCAAGCCACTTAACTGCGGTTTCGTTTAGCAAAACGGATTGCTTGTCGGTAAGAAATTCTTCGGAAAAATTCCTTCCAACCACAAATTTCATCTCGTATAAATCAACAAACCAATCATCGACACCCATTATCATATAGTTCTTACCAGCAGTAGCATCAAGACCAACCTTATAAATACCACCGTTATCCCACCAAATCTTTCGACCCGGCACCTCGGTTGAGAATGCAACTCCTTTCACGCCTGTCAACTTTGCAACCTCCTGCTTAAATGTCCTTTGCCGATTTGCATAGGTTGAATCCGTTGCTTTGGGAACACCAATCACTAGGGTTTTATTGATATTAAATCCCAAGTTTTGATGACGCAAATACTGAAGTTGATTAAAAACAGCGTAAGTTCCTGCAATCAATAAAATAGAAATGGCCAACTGAAAAACCACCATAACTTTTCGCAATACTGTTCCTTTTTTATTAAAAGCAAAGACATGAAGAGGCTTGAAGGAACTGAGCGCAAAAACTGGATACATTCCAGTTACAAAAGTTCCAAATAAATAGGTTCCTGCCAAAAACAGGTAAAACCAACGGTCCTTCCAAACACTAAAAGCAGAAGGAACTCCAGTTAAATTAGCAAAAGCAGGAATAAGCAAAACAATAAGCAGAATTGCAATCAGCAACCCAATAAAATTCACTAAGGCAGCCTCGGTATAAAACTGAGCAAATAAATTCCAACGGAATGCCCCGATCACTTTTCGAACACCAACCTCATGAGCCCGTTCCATCGATCGAGACGTTGTTAAGTTGATATAGTTAATCCATGCAATTATTAAAATAAATGCACCGATTATATACATAAAGTTTACCGACTTCGAATCTCCATTAACCTCCTGCTCCTGCAACAGATGCGATGTTAAATGAATGTCTTTTATCGGCTGTAGATTGAAATACATTGTCAAATTCCAATGAGCCAAGAGCTCACCAATCTGCGACTTCGTAAACTCAATAATTCGTTTCTCCAAATCTCGTGGATTGACTTTAGGATCGAGTATTAAATAGGTGAAAGTTCCTGTTTGCCCCCACGATTGTAAATACGACTCCCCACGCCAAACTGCAAGATTGGGAAACGACATTAGAATCTCTGGTTTCAGATGCGAATTCGAAGGGATATCTTCAAACACCGCTACAATCTGATAATCCTCAAGGTTATTAAACTTCAAACTTTTCCCAACTGGATTTGTATTACCAAAATACTTTTTTGCAATACTCCTATTGACAACAATTTTATTGGGCTGGTTCAACGAATTTTTGACATCACCTTTTAGAATATCAAATTTTAGAATATTGAATATATCCTGCTCGGCATAATATATTTTACGCTCCACAAACTTATTTTCGCCAAATGAAAACGTGCCCTCACGCACAGCCATTCGAGCTATACGCTTAACCTCGGGAAAGTACTCCTTCAACAAAGGGCCAATAGCAGGACATGCCGAAGCAAACTCAACATTTTCGCCATTAGCGCTTAATCGCCCATAGGTTAACCGATAAAGATTATCGCTGTTATTCTGAAAAGAATCGTAACTTTTTTCGTAGTTAATATAATGGAATATTAGCACCGATGGGGCAATTCCAATAGCCAACCCTAAAACATTCAATACTGTAAAAGCAATTTTGTTTAACAAAATTCGCTTAGCCATTACTAGGTGATTTTTAATCATACTTTATTTTGAATTGAAATACCTACAGAATAAACCCTAAATCAGAAAGAAAAATCTATAACTAAATTTTAAGAATAAAGAAACCACCTTTAAATGGGCAAATCAAACGCAATCAACAAAGCAGCGGCATCAATTCACAAAATACAATTCCTCAGATCACCTATCACAAATGCCATTTCACAGACTAAAACGCCCCGTTCATTATTTATGATCCCGATCAAATAATAGTTAAATTGCAAGATGCTATTTTTGTAAAAACATCTACATGAAAATTAAGCAAATTCGGCTTTTAGCACCAATAATATTTTGGATATTCCAGTTTGTTATTCATGTTATCCGGAATTTATACAAAATTTTGGATGGATCTTTTGCGTCAATCTTCAAACCAATTGCAGTAACCTATCCTTTGGATATTATCACCTTCGCAATATTCTACTTCTTTTTTGCACCAAGACTTTACAAGAAGAGGCGTTTGAGTTTTTACATTTTACTGATCATCTTTTATGTCCACGCCTATAGCTTTGCATGGTCGTACGTGTACTATAAACTTGGAGTTTCCGACATCAACGAACTGAAACTATACTACTTTTCGAGTATTGGACATAGTCTACTTTTCGCTTTCTATGGAATTATTTTCAGGTTTGCCATTGATTGGTTCGAAAACCGAGAAATACGAAAAGAACTTGAGCAACAGAACACCAAAATAGAACTTGCCTTACTAAGGTCACAAATCAACCCCCACTTTTTGTTTAACACTTTAAACAACATAAACTCGTTCGCAACCAAAAATTCAGAAAAAACCTCCTACGCTATCGTAAAACTATCAGAAATTATGCGATATATGCTTTACGAAGCCAAGGAAGATAAAGTATTTATAGAAAAGGAGATAACGCACATAGAGAACTACCTTGCGTTGCAAAAACTAAGGTATAAAACACAGGATTTTGTTACATTCAATTGCAATTGCGACACGGCAAATATTCTTATTCCTCCCATGCTATTCATCCCGTTTATCGAAAATGCATTTAAACACGGTAAGAAAGGATCGGGCAATAAAATTGAAATTAACCTTAGAATTTATAACAAAGTCATTCATTTCAAGTGCACAAACAGAATTAAAGAACTAAACGATACCGAAAAGAATGACGTAGGTGGTTTTGGTATCGAGAATATTAAACGCAGGCTTGATTTGCTATATCCAGAAAAGCATCAACTTACAATAGATACTTTTAACAACACATACAGCATTAATCTAATCATCAACACAAATGAAAATTAATTGTATTGTTATCGACGATGAACTTCCGGCCATAGAACAAATGGAAGAATACATTTCGAGAGTTTCATTTCTGGAACTGCTAAAGAGTTTTGATAACGCAATTGAGCCAATCAATTTTCTTAAATCGAATTCGGTTGATTTGATTTTTTTAGATATCGAAATGGAAGGCTTGTCTGGATTACAACTAATAAGAAATATGCAGATTCGTTCAAAGATTATACTAACCACAGCCTACGACCAATATGCACTTGAAGCATTTGGGCTAAATGTATCGGACTATCTGCTAAAACCAATTTCGTTTGAACGATTCATTAAAGCCATCGACAAAATATTCGATTCGTACATTGGATCAAAAACAATAGAGACTAATGAACCTGTATATAAACGCGATTACTTTTTTGTAAAAACAGAGTTCAGAATGCAACGGGTTGATTTCAACGATATACTATTCATTGAAGGAATGAATGAGTACCTAAGGATCAATACCAAAAACCAAAAGATAATGACACTGCAGAACTTCAAAAATATAGAGGAAGCACTGCCCAAGGAAAACTTTGTTAGAGTACACAAATCGTACATTGTTGCCCTAAACAAGATTGATAGTATTGAGAAAAGTAAGATTAAAATTGGCGAAAAAATAATCCCGATAAGCGATACCTACAAGGAAGCATTTTTGATGATCATAAACAAAATGTCAGAATAAACCAACCATACATTTATTATAAAAAACACAACCAACCAATATTCTATAATACAGCAAAGTACAAGTAATCAAAAATAGCACACAAAGAAGAAATGTTCGTTTTGCAATATCCTCTAAATAAAGTACCTTTGCCGCCTCTAAAAAAGTTTAAGTAATGGGGTTACAGTGTGGAATTGTTGGTTTACCAAACGTTGGAAAATCGACACTATTTAATTGTTTATCGAATGCAAGGGCGCAATCGGCGAATTTTCCTTTTTGTACTATTGAGCCAAACGTTGGAATGATTACGGTTCCCGACGACAGGCTAATTGTTCTGGAACAACTTGTAAAGCCTCAGCGCGTAGTGCCAACCACCGTTGAGATTGTTGATATTGCTGGATTAGTTAAAGGTGCTAGCAAAGGGGAAGGATTAGGAAATAAATTTCTAGCCAATATTCGCGAAACCGATGCTATCATCCATGTTCTACGCTGTTTCGATGATGACAACATTACCCACGTAGATGGAAGCATTAATCCGGTAAGAGACAAAGAGGTTATCGACACAGAACTGCAACTAAAAGATTTAGAGACCATTGAAGGAAGAATTGCTAGAACAGAGAAGATAGCAAAAACAGGCAAAGATGCTGATGCCCGAAAAGCATACGAGTTACTTGTAAGATATAAAGAGACACTGATAAAGGGAAAGTCTGCAAGAACAGTTGAACTAAGCGAAACAGAAAAAGAGATTGCTAAGGAATTTTTTCTGTTAACTAATAAACCCGTTCTTTATGTTTGCAACGTTGACGAAGGCTCTGTGGTTAATGGCAACAAATACGTTGAAGAACTTAAAGCTTCAATTGCAGAAGAAAACGCTGAAATATTGGTAATTGCAGCCAAAACCGAAGCAGAAATAGCCGAATTGGAAACTTTCGAGGAACGCCAAATGTTTTTAACCGATTTAGGATTAAAGGAATCGGGCGTAGTTAAATTAATTCGCCAAGCCTATCACCTACTAAACTTAGAAACATACTTTACAGCAGGTGTTCAGGAGGTTCGAGCATGGACTTATCCTAAAGGTGCGCTTGCTCCACAAGCCGCAGGCGTTATCCATACCGATTTCGAAAAAGGATTTATTCGTGCCGAGGTAATTAAGTACGAAGACTACGTAAAATATAAAAGTGAACAAGCCTGCAAAGAAGCAGGGAAAATGCATGTTGAAGGAAAAGAATATGTAGTACAGGATGGCGATATCATGCATTTCCGCTTTAATGTGTAAATAATCTTAACAGTTATATACGAAACGGTGTTCCCTTAACGAACACCGTTTTTTATTATACCCCCACTAAAGCATTCAAACTTTTTTATTACTCAAATCAATTTGTTAAATTGTATATCACAAATACATTAATCGTAAAAAAATTAAAAAATTTCATAGGGTATCTTAACACTCATGTATCATAGTAGCAAACAACGGAAAAACGCCGTTCACATTAAAAACATATAACTATGAAAACACTTAGCAGTATTATCAAAAGAAGTCTGAGGTACAGCGCTATTCTAGTTTTAACGCTTATTTCAGCAACGGCTATAGCCCAAGAAGTCGATTACTACACCGTTAGCGGCATAATAAAAGACTCAAAAACAAAGGAAAGAGTAGTATTTTGCAGCGTATCTGTCCCTAACACCAACATTGGTACTGTTGCAAACTCCGATGGAGAATTTGTTCTAAAAATTCCAAAAACACTAACCATTAAAGAATTTGAAATATCTCATCTGGGATATCAAAATAAAAAAATAAGTATTACCGAAAATGGGAAAAGCCAACAAACAGTTCTAATTGACCCAGCATCAGTAGAACTTAAAGGGGTAGTAATAAGACCTGAAGACCCAAGATTAATCGTTGCCGGTGCCATCGATAAACTAAATGAGAACTATAGCAATACACCTAACATGATGACCGGTTTTTACCGAGAAACCATCAAACAACGAAGAGATTATATATCAATTGCAGAGGCTGTTACTGAAATTTACAAATCGCCTTATGCTTTCACCACAGAATCTGACAGGGTTAAAATACTGAAAGGTCGTAAGGGAAGTAAAGTAAAAAAAGCAGATACCTTACTTGTCAAAATGCAAGGAGGACCACACATATCACTCTATCTAGACTTAGCAAAATACCCGGATCTGATTCTCAGTCGAGAAGAAATGAATAATTACAATTATGAATTTATTGACATGGTAAACCTTGACAACGAAACAAACTACATCATTTCGTTTAAACCTAGAGTTGTTCTCGACTACCCATTATATTCCGGCAAACTTTATATTTCAACAGAGAACCTAGCAATTACAATGGCTGAATTTAGCCTAGATATCAGTGACATTGACAAAGCAACACACCTATTTGTCAAAAGAAAACCTGCAGGATTAAGATTCGAACCACAAAGCACCAGCTATTTAGTAACCTATAAAAAGCAGGGAGACAAATATTACCTTAACTACATGCGTAACGAAGTTAAATTTAGAGCAGACTGGCGCAGAAGAATATTCGAAACAACCTATACAATTATGTCCGAAATGGCAATTACAGAACGTAGCGCTGAAAATATCAACAAGATCAGTTCGAAAGAATCGTTCAAACCGTCAGCAGCTCTATCCGATAAAGTTAACGATTACTTCGACGAAAACTACTGGGGTGCATACAACACCATCGAGCCCGACGAATCAATTCAATCGGCAATTAACAGATTCAATCGCAGATTCAAAAAACAATAGTTAGGATTAGGCTTGTTCTTGGGAAAAGGGAATTGCACCCTTTTCTCTTTAAAACAAATGAAAAAGTAATATCTTTGAAGTTAAACCACCATCTCTTTTAATGAGTTTCAAGGACTTAAATCGACAAGGGCGTATAAAGCAAGATGATCTTAGTGAATTTGAAAAACTTTTCAAGAATTACTATGTGCCATTATGCAATTATGTTTGTGTTATTGTAAAGGATATAGACCAGTCCGAAGAAATTGTTCAAGAGTTCTTTTACAGCTACTGGAAAAACCGAAAGGAAATAAGCATAAAACTTTCGCTTAAAGCGTATATGTACAAATCGGTCAGAAATAGTGCATTGAGATATCTTCAGCACAAGCAGGTTGAGGAGAAATACCGAAAGAATATTCAGGTTGAAGATTACGTAAGCGCACCTAATAATATTTTAGAAAATAACGAATTATCCAATATTGTGGAAAACACCCTAAATCAACTTCCTGATCGTTGCAGACAAGTATTTGAACTCAGTCGTTTTAACGGGTTAAAATATCACGAAATAGCAAAAACGCTTTCTATCTCGGTAAAAACAGTTGAGGCGGACATGACTAAGGCGTTAATGACATTCAGACAGAATTTGAGAAAATATGGGTTTACCCCAGTAAAATAGTTTTAATTTGACAATTGAATTTTTGAAGTAAACACAATGGAATCTTCGAGCAATAGAATAAAAAACAGTGTAAGAGTTACTCGATACATTTCGGGTAATATGAACAAACTAGAAGCATTCTGGTTCGAAAAGGTTATTGCACGAAATTCTGAAATGAAAAGATTGGTGAAAGAAATGAAGAACGATTGGAACACTACAGGAGAGTTTCTTAATAAACAAAAAGTTAACCCAGAAAAGGCGTGGAGTAGCTTATACCAAAGATTGGAAAGCGAAAATCTTTTACCCAAAAAGAATAATCGTCTACTCATACTTAGACCTCAACTTTACCTAAAATATGCAGCAATAGTGGCATTTGCTTTGATATTATCAGGAATAGGCGGCTATAAGTATTTTCACCCTGAACAAATCGACCTCGCTAATAACTCTAAACAAAACACCCTTATTACAACGCTACCAGATGGTACTACAATATACCTTGCACAAAACTCACAAATAACCTATCCTAAACGATTTGTTGGCAAAACCAGGCAAATCCAACTCGATGGTGAAGCATTCTTTGAAGTAGCCAAGAATCCTAATAAGCCATTTATTATTGATACCAAAGCTGCATCGGTTAAAGTTCTCGGAACATCGTTCAACCTAAAATCGACTGATTCCAAAAACTTCGAACTCAATGTTGTAGAAGGAAAAGTTGGCGTTAATTTAAATAGCAAACCAAACGAAAACATCATAGCCATTGCAGGCGACAGAGTTATTGCAAATAACAATAAGTTGAACAAGGAACAAGCAAAAGAAATCAGCACAACAAAAAACAAAATGATTCGGCTTCAGTTCCAAGACGAACGTTTCGATAACATTGTCTCTGTGATTAACAAAACATACGGATCTAGCATAAAACTATATGGCGATCAATTAAAAGAATGTCGCATATCGGTTACATTCGAAAACGAGATAAGCAGTATTGTCAATATACTTTCAGTCTCGTTCAACCTTGAACTAAATCGTCAACCCGACAGTACAATTATACTTAAAGAAAAGCATGAATAGTCCAAATAAATTGGGATTCAGAAAACGACTCAATAAAATATGGATACTACTATTTACAATGGTAGTATCCTTTGATATTTATGCACAAGAAACAAACGACTCTCTTCTCAACAAATCTATAACAATAAAGATTAAAAACGTATCGATTTATCAAGCTTTAGATAAAATTGGAGAAAATGCCAATTGCTATTTCATATATGACAGCAAGGATGTCAACAATAACAAAAAAGCACCAAGTATCGATGCCAATAGTATTCCATTACAAACTATTTTAGATCAACTCATATCTAACCCAAACATAACCTACAAGGTAATTGACAGGCACATATTGCTCTACCAAAAGCAAATTGAGAACAAAGAAACTATACAACACCAGCCCGACTCAAGTGGCTTTTTTATTCTAGGTGGAAAGATATTTGACAAGACCACAAAATCGCCGATCCCTTTTGCCACCGTTGCCATCGAGAAACAAGGATTAGGTACAATATCAAACTTTGATGGCGTTTTCAGTATTAGAATCCCAAAACATCTTATAAAATCAAACATTACTATATCATATCTAGGATACCAAAACCTTGTAGTTCCTGCAGAACTATTAAAAGATAAGGCACTAAATCTTTACATTCAACCAAGATACATCCCCATACAAGAAGTATTTATACGAAATATTGATGCAAAAGGAATAGTAAAATCGTCCATAGAAAATAAATCATCTAACTATTGCGATTCAGATATTTATCTCACAAGTTTTTACCGCGAAGGAGTAAAGCGAGATAACAAATACCTCAGTTATGCAGAGGCCGTTTTTAAAGTATTTAAATCGGCATACACAAAAGGATCTGGCACAGATCAAGTAAGACTTCTAAAATCGAGAAAATTAGAATTACAAGATAGACGCGATACCCTTATATTCAAACTAAAAGCAGGAATTAGAGGAGCCTTAGATTTAGACATTGTTAAAAGTCTACCCGATTTTCTCGATCCTGAATACATGGAAAACTACGAATATACTAAAATAGATATCGTTGCCTACGATTCCAGAAGTGCTTATGCAATTGCTTTTGAACAAAAACCTAACATTTCTCAACCATTGTACTCAGGAACATTATACATCGATGTTGAAAAACTCACATTGCTCAAAGCTGAATTTGGAATAAACGAAAAATTTGTTGAAAAAGCGGCCAATCTCTTTGTCCTAAAAAAGGATAAAAAAATTCATGTCAAACCTGCAGAAATAAAATACACAGTGGAATATAGACAATGGAATGACAAATACTATATTCATCATGTCCGAGGAGATTTATCGTTTAGGGTAAGAAAAAGAAGACAACTATTCCCCGACACATTTGCCTTATTCTTAGAGTATGTGGGTATTCAAATAGACTCAGAAAACGTTCAAAGATTTTCTAGACGCGAAACACTTCGTCCCAACATTGTTTTTTCAGACGAAAATTACAATTATGATTCTAATTTCTGGGGAAACTTAAACATTATCTCGCCAGAAGAAGATATCAATAAAGCACTATCTAAAATAAACCCAAAGATCGAAAGTATTAGCGAAGATCAACCATAAAAAAAGCGGTCAAAACCGCCTTTTTCAAAAGTATACTAAAAGTAGAAGTTTAATCCACCTCCTATCAAATGATATGCAGGATCGGTTAACCCAATTTCAGCCTCAAAAATGAAACTCATATTTTTACGCAATCCGATATCGAGACCAACTGGCAACCATAACAAAAACTGTGTATCTTCATTATCAGGGAAATCTACGTCAAGATCCAATCCTGAAAATAAACGAACATCACTTTTTATAGGAATGGTAAAGTTAAGAGTACCATCCAAACCAAATGCTCCAAAATCATGTGCCCCTGCTGAAATAGATATTCGTTTTGCTATAGCAAATTCGACATCAGCACCAAAGTAGGTTTCGGGGCCTAAAACACCCACGTTCAAACTAAAGTCAATTCCTTTTCGCAAACCATATCCACCATGTAAAAACAGCATAAAATCGGACTCATTATCCATTAAAACAGCAGGTTCAAAACCAACACTAAAAGTTTTAGGTTTTAACGTTTGACCTGTGTTAAAAACTTGAGCTGAAGTAACACCAGCAACAAGCATAACTAACAATCCCAATAAAAATCTTCTCATTTTCTATATTTTTTAAGTTACGTTCAAAAATAACTTTTTTTTAAAACAAACGCACAAACAACCACCTAATTGAAAAAAATCCAATCCTAAGATTAATCTAAAATTTTAAATTAACGCCAAAATATATTTTAAGTAAAGATTGTGGTGCTCTTGATTGAATCCAAATTGACTCAGCATATGGAGCAGCATTCCAATGTTTTGTATTCAACAAATTATCGGCACTTAAAGTAAAACAGAGGTTCTTGTTAAGACAATACCCAAAATTAGTGTACACTACCATTGCACCAGGAATTTTAGCACCTCCATGATAGTAACTATTACTACTAGATGCCCAAACATCACTATAATAACGCAGAGTAACATTGCCGTAAAATTTATCGTTAGAGTACGAAATACTACCATTAAACTTATGCTGAGATACTTTCGGAATATCCAATTTGGTTTCCCTATCATAGCCTTCGGTATAGCTATACCCTAAAGAAACAAGCACCTTGGACAACTGATAATTAACATCCAACTCAGCCCCCTGGCTATATATCTCTCCTAGGTTTGCATTAATCTCAACGAAACCAGAACTAGGGCTATCTCCGGACTGTAAGCGCATTGGGTTATAGTATGGGTAGTTATTTTCCTGGGGTGGAGCCTCCGTTGGCCGAATTATATCACTCATATTGTTTCGATAAGCACTAACTCTAAAAGATAAACTTTTAATTGGGTAGTAAAAACCGCTAAACTCATAGGTCTGAATTTTTTCAGGTTTGATATCAAGATTTGGAATGTGCATAGCATATGGATTAGCCCAGTTTTCCCAACGATAATAATTTGATGGAGCAATAAATGCTGATCCATACAAGGCTTTCACAGTAATTTCTTCATTTATTTTGTAAACAACGCCAAATCGAGGATTAAATGTTGATTTATAAATAGAATTATAATCGTACCGACTTCCCACAGTTACTGTAACTTTTTCAAATGGTTTATACTCTAACTGTAAATATCCTGCAACATTATGAAAATACCTCTCCCCAAAAATTGAATCGGTTAACCCAATTAACCCAAAAGTATACCCCTGAGGATCGACATAGTAAGAAAGATCATCACCATAAATATCATCTAGATGATATGGTTCATCTAGATTTTTGGTTTTGGGAAATGAAACCACTCGATTAAAAGTAAATCCAGCTATTACATTAAACCGATCAGACACAATCCAATCTGTTTTAACATTACCCTCAAAAAATCCAGAATAGCCATATTTATAGCCAGCCTTTCCTTCATCCAAGGTTCCATTATGATCAGTATCTAGAGTAATGAAAAAATTAGATATCGGATTAATAGTGTAATCTCCAAAGGTAAGATTGGTTGTCAAATCAAACTTGTTAGTTTTTACAACACAATAATCGAAATAAATGTGGCGTACATCTTGCCCCCAAACATTATTCTTTACATATGCATAATTTGATGGTATACACGACGGAGCATTAGACTCGAGCTGATGTTGCCAATCCAATCCAACTGTAAGTTTTCCATATCGAATTTTACCAAAAAGATTCCAATTCTTAATTGGATAAACTTTCTCTAGTTTTCCTAAGTCACCCTCGTATGTATTTACAGCAGCGTAATCCAAAGAGTCCCTATAGTACTTATGATACGGAAAATCGCGACCATAGTAAATTCGCCCCGACAAAACCATGTCAATATCATCGCCAATTGCTTTACCGAATGTTAAACTAGAAACAACGGCACTAGTAGACACATATCCCACAGAACCAGCCATTCCATCGATATCGCATCCATCCTTTGTAATTAAGTTAACAACACCAGCATAAGCATCGGCACCATAAATAGCTGAAGCCGGGCCAAAAACAATTTCAATGCGCTTGTATATGTGAAGCGGGATATTATGCCCAAAAACAAAACGTTCGCCCGTAATGGGATTTTGCCTTTGACCATCCTGCAATACCAGTATTTTTTGGTTTCCCTCTATCCCACGAAAAGTCACCAAAGACTTCACCTCTCCCTGAACATCATAGGAAACATCAACTCCAGTAACATTACGAAAGATATCCTTTAAATCACGCCAACCATATGTTTCTATTTGCTCTGCAGAATAACTAATCACTGTCGCAGGTGCTTCATACAGTTTCTGAGAACGCTGAGTTGCTGTCACAACCTGAACATTTAGCAGATCCTCAAGGCTTAACTCAAATATATCCCTATCCTTCTCTTGTGCACTCAATCTTTCACAGCACAAAAGAACGGAGCAAACCATTAATATTACCTGCAAAAATTTCATTAGTTCAGATCAATAATTTTCAAAACAGCATAAATATATATATTAAATGAATAAATTTCCAGATGAAAATAATTTGAGCAACCTCATCATAAAAAAACAATTGCAAGAAAATTGCCATTAACTAATACATTTATTAAAAATTTGCAGCATTTTTGTAATTGCTTTCGTCTTTTAAGAAAACTTAGAATTATGAATGTAGAGACTAAAACCACCGCAGGCCAAGCCATGGGCATAATTGGTATAGTACTGGCAGTTATATCACTAATATTGGCCTTTATTCCTTGTATTGGAGTTGTTGCTTTTCTACCAGGCGCACTTGCCTTAATATTCAGCATTATATCGATAGTTCAGGCAAGCAATGGTTACGGCTCAAAGAGTTTAGGTATTGGAGCATTAATTGTTTCACTAATCTCAATTCTTCTTGCAGCAGCATGGTTAGCACTATTTAGCGGTACAATGATGATAGCTGATAAAGCCATTAAGAACTCAGATAAAATAGAGATTTTTGGAGAGGAATTTGGTAAGGCTTTCGAAAAAGAGATGGGAAAGAAAGACATTCAGATTGAAATAATATCGGATAGCCTTGAGAATGCACTTCGTGATTTGGAAAAAGACTTGGATGGAATGGACGGGAAAACAGATCGGGAAAAAGCACGTCAAGCAGGCGAAGCAACAGCAAAAGCACTTAAAAAATCGTCGAAAATTATTATTGACACCGATTCGGTAAAAATTAAAATTGAAGCAACCAAACCTTAACATCTAATACGGGATACGTTGAAGTTTCCAAACAACTCAAGTTTTGCATACTCTGCACTGAATATAAGTTTTATGGCCATAATTATGGCCATTTTTCTTTATTCGGCATGGTACAAGCAAAATACTCACCCAATTCCAGCATTGCTCACTCAAAAAACAGGAATAATACCACCAAGCAAAGGATTATCGGCAGGGTTCTCGGAGATTGTCCGAGGTAATTTCACAAAAGCACTAGAACTAAATCAACATTCAATAAGAATCTTTGGCTTCTTCCTTATTCAGTTTTTATTTCGAATACTTCTCACAATTTCAATCAACAAACACAAAAACAGCATTGCCAAAATCGCTATTTTCGATATATGCATATCAATAATCCTTTTCAGTGTTTGCTTTGCCCCTCTTATAAGCTATACATTGCGATTATTCGCCCAACTTCTGCATTAGCTGTTCAAAAGAAAAACCCTCGGTTGCTCGCACACCTTTCTTTGCCTGATACACTCTACTACAATCGGTGTAAAAATCATGTTGATATATAAAAGTATAATCGTTAACCAAAGCCTCATTAAGAAACGACGCTTTTTCCTTAAGAGTCAGCAAAGGCTCCACATCGTAACTCATAATCCAAGGTAATGGCAAATGGGATGTAAATGGAAATAAATCGGCTGTATAAACCAACTTTTTACCCTTATACTTGATAATAGGAATCAACTGACCTTGAGTATGACCATTGAATATTCTCAACTCAAAATCAGGAATTAGTTCAGATTCATTATCTATTAAACACAAAACGCCCTTGTCCATTAATGGTAAAAAATTTTCAGGAATATATGAATCAACCTCACGAGCATTCGGTTTTACAGCATTATCCCACTGCAACCTCGATATGTGATACTTGGCATTGGAAAAAGTCAACTGCAACTCTCCGTGTACATCACGATATGTACCGCCTCCGCAATGATCGTAATGTAAATGGGTAAGCACAACATCGGTGATATCATCAGGTTTATAGCCACGAGCAGCAAGACCTTGAATCAAACCCTCACCGCCAAACGCATACACATGGCTCATAAATTTTTCATCGAGTTTATCGCCAAAACCGACATCAACAAGAATAACACGACCATCACTCTCAACCACAATTGACTTAAGGGCTAAAGGAATTAAATTATTATCATCGGCTGGGTAAACCTTATTCCACATTACCTTTGGCACAACACCAAACATAGCACCACCATCAATCTTAAAGTTTGATATATTAAAATAAGATAATTTCATACTGGAAACATTAGATACTATAAAAACATCAAAATTAATGGATTGTTTGAATATTATCCCGATTCAGAAAGATGTAGGGATTCTTGATTAAATGCTAATCAAAATTTATACTTTTGACAAAGATTTCAATAATTAAAGCGGGTTTTAATGAAAATACATTTTATAGCCATAGGTGGAAGTGCAATGCACAACCTTGCAATAGCGCTCAAAATAAAGGGTTACGAAATTACCGGTTCCGATGATGAAATTTTTGAACCATCGCTATCGCGGTTAAAAAATCATGGTTTACTGCCAGCATACACCGGATGGAACCCAGATGCAATAACTACAGAACTAGACGCAATTGTGCTTGGCATGCATGCCCGCTCCGATAATCCGGAATTGATTAAAGCAAAGGATTTAGGAATAAAGATATACTCATACCCAGAATATTTGTACGAGCAAACAAAAAACAAAACCCGAATTGTAGTTGGTGGTAGTCATGGAAAAACCACAATCACATCGATGATTATGCATGTTTTAAAACAAACGGGAATTGATTTCGACTACATGGTCGGAGCGCAACTCGACGGATTTGACAATATGGTTGGCTTTAGCGACTCAACTCAATATGCAGTATTTGAAGGCGACGAGTATTTGACATCTCCAATCGATCCTCGTCCAAAGTTTCATGTTTACAAACCAAACATTGCCATAATATCAGGAATTGCATGGGATCACATCAATGTATTTCCAACCTTTGAGAATTACAAACAACAATTTTCGATCTTTATCGATTGCATTGAACCCAATGGCACATTGATATACTGCAACGACGACAAGGAGGTGGTTAGCGTGGTAAAATCGTCAAACAGAACCGACATTAATTTCATTCCATACAGCACACCAGAATACAACTTGAACAATTATGGAAATTATACCCTAATCTTGAATGGAGAAAATCACCCGATTAAAGTTTTCGGCAAGCACAACATGCAGAATATTTCGGCAACCAAAGCAACTTGCTTACAACTCGGGATTGATGACAACTCGTTTTATAGCGCAATAGAAAATTTTAAAGGTGCCGCCAAAAGACTTCAGTGCTTAGCCGAAAATAAAACCACCAAGGTTTTTCTCGATTTTGCTCATTCCCCCTCAAAAGTAAGCGCAACAATAAAGGCTGTTCGCGAGGCATTTCCCAACAGGAAATTGGTAGCATGTTTTGAACTCCACACATTTAGCAGCCTAAACAAAGAATTCCTTTCTCAGTATAAAAATACCTTGCTTGATGCCGACATACCAATAGTTTACTTTAATCCACACACTATAGAACACAAAAGGTTACCCGCAATCAGTATTGAGGAAGTTCGAAATGGATTTGGACAACAAAACCTTGATGTTAAAACAGATTCGGCAACCCTGATAACACAACTTCATGAAATGAATTGGGAAAACAAAAACCTACTAATCATGACATCGGGAAACTTCTCAGGAGTAAACCTTCAGGAACTAAGCGATAAAATTGTTAACAAATCCTAATTCGCATTCAACATTCAAATCTCCGAATAATTTTGCATAGTATTTGAAAAACGAGTGCAAATTAAAATTTACAGCCATGAGGATCATTAAAACATTACTAATCGGTTTATCATTGATCATTCTTTTTCACACATCAATGGCTCAAGACCATAATACCGCATTGGGTCTTCGAGTTGGATATCCATCGGGCATTACCGCCAAGCATTTCTTTGGGAAAAAATCGGCATTAGAAGGGATTGTATCTTTTGGCTGGGGTGGCGTGGGGCTAACTGGACTATATGAACTACACAATGAAGTCAGCGGTACAGACGGATTAAACTGGTACTATGGATTGGGCGCTCATATTGCCACTGCAAAAGCCGACAAGCATAATCCATGGGAAAATAAATCGGGTGATGAATTCTTCTTGGGCGCCGACGGGATAATTGGCCTAGAGTATACATTTAAAAATGCACCCATTAACCTTAGCGTTGACATTATGCCAATAATCAACGTTGTTGAATCTCCCGGGATTTGGTTTAACGCAGGATTATCGGTTCGATATGCTTTCAAATAATTTTTCACATTTTTTTCAAAAATCTTTGCAGGAAATAAAAATTCATATACCTTTGCACCCGCTTTGATAAGGTAAAGTTGCCTCAAAGATTTATTGGCCCGTTCGTCTAGGGGTTAGGACGTCAGGTTTTCATCCTGGTAACAGGGGTTCGATTCCCCTACGGGCTACTTAACATGAATATATTTTTAAGAAAATGGCAAATCATAAATCATCGGAAAAAAGGATTAGGCAAACTGAAGCTCGCAGAGTTCACAACAGATATTTTGCCAAAACTACTCGTAATGCATTAAAAGCGTTAAGAACAAGCACCGATAAAGCAGCAGCAACTGAAATGTTACCAAAAGTTTCGGCTTTGCTCGACAAACTTGCAAAGAAGAGTATCATTCACAAGAATAAAGCTTCTAATCTAAAGAGTTCTATTCAAAAGCACGTTAACGCTTTACAGTAATCTAAGATTACACAAATCAATATATAAAAAGCCCCAAATACTGGGGCTTTTCGTGTTTTATGCTACTCCAACAAATACTTCCAATCTGGTTTTAAAACACCATTTAATTTAGCATAGGGAATCTCAAACACAATGTCACCTTCGGCATAACTTGCAATTTCGTAAACATTATAATGTAGAATAAGACCCTTATCTCCAAAACCGAATTCGCGAGGAAGAGAGAACTCATCCTTAGATGTATTAAGTCGTACCGTGCTAGTTTGATCGTCAAAAAATTTATTGACAAACTCGGCCTTTGCTATTGAAACGAAACCATCCTTGCTCTCAAAAACATCATCAAGATTAATAAACCTCGATTTCTTTACATCAAAATTTTGATAGTGATAGTTATACATACCGTGTGCACCCCCCATGTAATCAGAATACAGATATTTAAGAGTTAAAATTCGCCCATCGTTCCTAAGTACATCAAAATTCACATCTAAATACCAGGCAATGTAAGAATCGTCGGGAAACTCATTTACATACTCCTGATAGGAACTATCGAAACGCATGCAATTATCAACAAGCCTACTTTTAAATTCATTCATAGTTGAAACTGCCACACTATCTTCTAACATCTGTAAATAATCCGAAAAAAGTTTTTTAGTCACCTTGCCTGCTCCATCGGATGTAACTGAAGGAAAAACAAACTTCAACTTTAAACAGGCCGACTCTGAACTTGCACAGCCACGCTTAAAAACTACAGAATCTGCATCAATTTTGAAAGGCCCCTTGGGTCCACTAAATTTAACATCGTATATGTAGTAGATACCAATAGTTACAACTATCAGCAGAGGAAGTTTCCAATTTACTTTTTTATGCATACTCGTACAATAATGTTTTGGCGAATGTAGTAAAAGAGTTAGATATTTATTCAAACTCAAAGCAACTTCGCATAATATCAAAATAGAAACACTAACAATCTGTTGCTAATAGTTTTATAAATTCATAACTTAGGCTTATACACTAAATGCAAAATGGAGCAAGAATACAAGCGTCTTACCATTAAGGATTGGGCTGTAGAGGATCGGCCCAGAGAAAAAATGCTGCAAAAAGGTATTGGCAGTCTTAGCGATGCAGAACTAATTGCCATTCTACTTCGATCGGGAAATTCCGATGAAACTGCCGTAACAGTTGCTCAGAGATTACTCACACTCGCCCAAAATAACCTTAACGAATTGGGAAAATTCGATCTACACCAAATAACTCAGATCAAAGGAATTGGTGAAGCCAAGGCTATTTCAGTGCTAGCAGCGCTAGAACTTGGGCGACGAAGAAAAGCAGTTGAAGCATTAAACAGAGAAAGAATTACGTCGAGCCGAAATGTTATCGAAATATTTCAACCAATGCTGGCCGATATACCTCACGAAGAATTCTGGGGAATACTTCTAAATAAAGCAAATAAAATAATCGACAAGGTAAGGGTGAGCCAAGGAGGTGTTACAGGAACTGTTGTTGATGTCAGAATTATTGTAAAGTCGGCTGTGGAAAAATTAGCCTCATCGCTAATTATTGTACACAATCATCCCTCGGGGAATCCAAAACCCAGCGATAAAGACATTGCCATTACACAAAAAATTAAAAACGCCGCCAATCTATTCGACATAACCCTACTCGATCATGTAATAATTACAGATAATGAATGCTATTCATTTGCCGATAATGGTAATTTATAGCATATTTACAAAAAATTAATCCGCCATGAAATTACAATCATTAGCCCTCCTACTTGTACTAATATCTGTAGCCGCAAATGCTCAGGAGGATATAACAAAACTTTATCAAGAGAAAGTTTTCAGCAAAAACGGATACGCTCTCCCATATAGAATAATGTACCCCAAAAACTTCAATCCTAAACAAAAGTATCCAATCATCTTTGTACTTCATGGATCGGGAGAACGTGGCTCCGACAACCTAAAGCAACTAACACATGGAGCATCAATGTTTGCCAGCGATTCGGTTAGAGATAAATTCCCAGCAATTATTGTATTTCCACAATGCGAAGCAGATGGTTATTGGGCAAATGTCAAAAAAAATCAAGATGACAAAGGCTTTACCTCGTTTCAATTCTTTCCTGAGGAAAAGTCAACAAAATCGATGGAACAACTCATCAAATTGGTAAAAAAACTTTCGCATGAAAAGTATGTAGACAGAAAAAGAGTTTACGTTGGAGGTTTATCGATGGGTGGAATGGGAACCTTTGAGATAATCTCCCGTGAGCCAAAAATATTTGCAGCAGCATTCCCAATTTGTGGAGGAAGCGATCCCAAAGCAGTCAAGAAATATTCAAAAAAGATAAACATTTGGATTTTTCATGGCGAAATGGACGATATAGTATCTCCCGAATATTCAAAAGCCATGTACCAAGCAATACAGGCAAATGGAAACAATGTTAAAATAACATTATACCCAAACACTAACCATAATAGCTGGGATAAAGCATTTAAGGAACCGGAACTTCTACCTTGGTTATTCAGTAATAGCAAATAAACTGCGGATTTATCTGTTTAGGTATTGCTTCCACTCCAATGTTGTTCCATAAAACACGTTGAAGTCAACCTTACCGCTAACTCCTTTTAGACGGCCAGTATGAGAGTACTGCCAGAAAGTCCAAGGACGACCAATATCGGGATTGTGGTCGAATGAGCAAATCCAAATATCATTATTAGGAAAGTTATCCTTGATGTAAAACTTATAGGTGTCCTCGTTGGTATATATAATGAGTTTTTTGCCGGCTTTGCATTCTACAATAGTCACAAATTCCTTTAAATCGGCCACAATTTCCTTTCGTGGACGGCGAATCTTATTCCCCCACTCCTCAACATCGACCACAGGAGGCAAATCAAACTCGGCAAGATTTACCCTTCGCAAAAAGTTATCGGCTTGTCGTACACCATCGCGATTAAAATTGAAAAAATGGTACGCACTAACAGGCAATCCAGCATCCTTAGCACCCTTAAAATTTTTCTGAAAATTTTTATCGGGTAAGGTTGCGCCCTCGCTTGCCTTTATTATTACAAAAGAAACACGCTGACCTTTAACCCGCTCCCAATCGATTTTACCTGTATGCGCAGAAACATCGATTCCTCGAACAATATACCGATGATCGGGTGCCGATAAAAAGCGCACCAATAACCAAACGGAAAATGCAACAATAAAAAGCACAGTAGGAAAAGCCCACCGTTTACTATTTGACTTTTTTACCATATCGTATTTAAAACTTACAAAAGTAACAACCACACACTAATTGTCATATTTTTGGGATATTATTTTAAAAAAACAGCCAACAACAATGTTTACATAATAATAATTTCAAAAAAATCATCACATTTGCAGCAAAAGGCTGTTTTCTGATAAATTCTTTTTGTCATGACGAATAAATGCTTCAATTTCTTAAAAACCACCGCAGCAATTGTTTTTATTCTTTTGTTAGGCAATTCTAATACTTTAGCCGAAAGTTACGTCAAGAAACTTAAGCAAGTATCAAACAATGCCGACACAGTTGAACTAAAGGAGAAGGTTGGACTCCCTACGCTAAAAGAAAGCGTAACCCGCTACTTCTACGGAAAAAATCAAGCAATCGTTGTAGATAGTATTATTAAAGATATAAGACTTGCTGAATCGCACAAAAAACTTAAGATAAGCCTAAAACGCGATAAAAAAGTTCAAAAAGATATCCCCGCAATTGCCTCGTTAAGAATAGGGATGAATTTAAACGAGGCTTTTCAACGAGCAGGGGCTCCCGACAGCACAATAAAAGGCGAAGATTGGTACTACTCAAATCGTAACAGGGTTGAAATAGTGCAAGGAAGAGTTAGACAGGTAGACCTACACCTTAAATCAACACTCGAAACGCTAGACTGGATTTGGCTTAATTTTACTCAAGGTGGACTTCTTTTCATGAACCTAACTCTTGCCTTTATCATGTTTGGAGTGGCATTACACATAAAACTAGAGCATTTCCGGTTGCTAGTGAACAACCCAAAATCTGTTATACTTGGGTTCACATCGCAATTTATTGCACTTCCGCTGGTAACTTTCATTTTAGTAATGATTATAAGACCAACTCCAAGTGTTGCCATGGGAATGATTCTCGTTGCGGCATGTCCAGGCGGAAATATATCGAATTTTATCTCCTCAATGGCAAAAGGAAATGTAGCTTTATCGGTAACACTAACGGCAATTGCAACAATAGGTGCAGTATTTTTCACGCCATTCAACTTTGCTTTTTGGGGAAATCTTTATTCCGAAACATCAAATTTGGTAATCCCAATAGAAATAGATGCATGGGAAATGGTAAAAACAGTGCTTATTCTACTTGGAATTCCAATAGTAATTGGAATGTGGTTTGCCCACAAACTTCCGGTAATCACCGAAAAAATAATTAAACCCATCAAAGTCTTATCAATTCTATTTTTCATGGGATTTGTTGTAGCCGCTTTTGCTTCAAACTTTCAATACTTCTTAAAGTACATTCACCTAATTGCTCTAATTGTAATATTACACAATGCATTGGGACTACTAACCGGATACACTTTACCAAGAATATTCAAACTTCCTCAAATGGATAGACGCACAATCGCCATTGAAACTGGAATTCAAAACTCAGGATTAGGATTAGTGCTAATTTTCAACCCTAATTTATTCGATGGACTAGGTGGTATGGCATTTATAGCCGCAGCATGGGGAATTTGGCACATGGTATCTGGACTGGGCTTGGCATTTTACTGGTCGAGACGCCCACCATTGGAAGCATAAAAAACACACAATAAACGTTCACACAGCATATGCCAGTAAGCAGAGAAAACATTGAAAAGTGGTCATGGAAGTATTGGCTTCTACGCAATTATCAGAATTTTATTTTTCGTCTTTACTTTAAAACCGAAATTGTTGGACTAGAAAAAATTCCTAAAAATTCGACATTAATATTTGCCCCAAACCATCAAAATGCATTAATGGATGCGCTTGCTATACTTGTAATGTACAAGAACTGGCAACCAGTATTCCTTGCCCGTGCCGATATCTTCAAGAAACCTTTGGTAATTAAGATTCTTACATTCCTAAAGATAATGCCAGTTTACCGTATCCGCGATGGATATGAAAACCTTTCTCTAAATGATGAGATATTCCTAAAAACAATGGATGTTCTCAACAATAAAAACGGGCTGGTAGTTCTCCCCGAAGGGAATCATGCTGGATTTAAACGTCTGCGACAACTAAAAAAGGGAATCGCGCGTATTGCCTTTCAAGCCGAAGATGCCTCGAACGGAAATCTAAACATCCTAATTGTTCCAGTAGGACTTGAATACAGCAATTATGTTCGTTTTCACAGTAAATTTTTAATGAGGATTGGAGAACCTTTCGAAATAAAAAAATATCTCAATCTATATCACCAAAACAAAGCATTGGCCTATAATGCTGTTATTGATGAACTGTCCAAGGGCATAAAGAAGGAAATAATCAACATCGAGGATGAGGAAAACTATACCTCATACCTAACGCTATGCGACTTGTTCTCCGAAAGATTCATCCAAAAGAACAAACTACCAAAAACTCAGAATCAGAAGTTTCTAGTTGATAAAAAACTAATTGCAAATCTTGATGAGCTAAAACAAAGTAACGAAGCTGAATTTTCGAACCTAATGCAACTCGCATCTGAATACGAGGATCTCCTAAAATCGAATAAGATTTGTAGCAAAGCAGCACCACTTTCCACCTTAAAAATGCTACTGCTACCATTCGAAGCGATAATTCTTTTGCTAACTCTCCCCTTTTTCCTTTATGGAGCCATCAACAATTTAATTCCAATAATAACTCCTTACAAGTTAAGCCTGAAATTTGAGGATGTTCAGTTCCACAGTTCCATCCGACATGTTGTTGCTATGATTATGTTCCCCCTTATGTACCTAATTCAAACTTTAATATTTGGGTTAATTATAAAAGATGGATGGCTAACCCTAGCATACCTTGCATCGTTACCCATAGGTGCGGCTATTGTGTACCACTGGAGATATCGTTGTATAAAGTTCTTTAGGGCAATCTCTCTTCTTATATTCATGAAGACAAAGCCAACGAAATCGAAAAGGATAAATGAACTATTCAATTATCTGTTTGCGAAAATTGAAAATCTAACATCAAAATAAATACTAAAAAGGAAGGCGACCAAATGGTCGCCTTCTCTATGTTACTTCTTACCTTTCTTTGCAAGTTTATGATCCTTAACAAATTTTTCGAGAACACCCTTAAGGTCTGGCAATCCAATTTCAGCCAAATCATAGTAAACACGGGTAGTAGGTTTCTTAATTTTGATAATACGGTTAAGATCGATAGGAGTACCAATAATAACAGTATCGCACTCTGTTTTATTAATTGTAGCCTCAAGATCCTTTAACTGCTGAGCACCGTAACCCATTGCAGGCAATATACGACCAATGTTTGGATAGATTTGGAAGGTTTCTTTCAGTTTACCAACTAAGTATGGACGAACCTCAACTTCCTCAGAAGCGCCGAATTTACGAGCAGCAATAGTACCTGCACCAATCTTCATTTCGCCGTGGGTTAAGGTTGGACCATCCTCAACAATTAAGCAACGTTTTCCGCTGATTAGGCTTGGATCGTCAACTTTAATTGGAGAAGCACCATCAACCACAATAGCCTTTGGATTTACCTTACGAATATTTTCACGAACAATTTGGATTCCTTCTGGAGAAGCCGAATCCATCTTATTAATAACAATAACATCGGCCAAACGCATGTTAACCTCGCCAGGATAGTAACTAACCTCGTTACCTGCACGATGTGGATCGGCAACGGTAATGGTTAAATCAGGTTTGTAGAAAGAGAAGTCGTTATTACCACCATCCCATAGGATAACATCGCAACCATCAGGATCTACCTCTGCTTCGCGGAGAATTGCCTCATAGTCAACACCTGCATAAATAACATTACCGCGAACTACATGAGGTTCGTACTCTTCCATTTCCTCAACGGTACATTTATGCTTCTTTAAATCTTCAACTTTAGCAAAACGTTGAACTTTTTGAGCAACCAAGTCGCCATAAGGCATTGGGTGGCGTACTGCAACAACCTTCAAGCCAAGGCCCATTAAATACTCGATAACCTTACGTGAAGTTTGAGATTTTCCGCAACCAGTACGGGTAGCAACCACCGCAATAACAGGTTTCTTACTCTTCACCATGGTTTCGTTAGGACCAAGAAGCATAAAGTTTGCTCCAGCAGCGTTAACAATTGAACTTAGGCTCATAACACGATTGTAGGGAACATCGCTATAAGCGAAAACGCAATCCTGAACATTTTGAGTTTTAATCAACTTTGGCAATTCCTCTTCGGCAACAATGGGAATGCCTGCTGGGTAAAGTTTTCCAGCTAATTCGGATGGGTATTTACGGCCATCAATATCGGGAATTTGAGCCGCAGTAAAAGCAACAACATTATAATCTTTATTGTCGCGGAAAAAAGTATTGAAGTTGTGGAAATCACGTCCAGCAGCTCCAATAATAACAACATTACGTTTACTCATATAACCTCCTTAGGTTTTTTAATTGTGTGAATTAGGTTAATGTTAGATTAGTAATCACAAATTTATAGGTTTAAAAATCAGAGCAAAGTAGATTGAGTTTTTTTTAAACCCACTAAAAATCAACCTAGAACAAAAACAACAATCAAAAAGTTAAATATCTGACAGTTATAGCCGCCTAAAATAAAATATGTTAAGCAACATATTTCGTTGCATATTAATAAAATCAAGGCATACAGCACATTTGAGCATCACAAAATCAATTTAAGCCATTACGAATTACCAATAATTACCGTAACTTTAATGAACATGGAGTCCAGAAAACCAAAGAAACGGGGCGATTCCGAAAAGCCATACGAGTAGGAAAATTTAAACATTGCAACCATGAAAAAAACATTTTTGACACTATCGACACTATTGGTATTGCCAATTGTACTCATGAGTTTTGTCAACACACTAAAAGATGAGGTAGCCGTAAAACTTTCTGATCTTAGTTCATCGTTAAGTCCATTCGAAGGAGTTGACGGACAGGATTTCGTTGCCAACACAATTCTCTATAAGGTAATAGAGAAGGATTATTACGACAAAGTATTTAAAGAATCGGCCATGGTGTACGCAACCATTGTTCAGGTAAATGGCACCATAGAAGGTATCAACAATGGAAAAATAGCCACCGATAGTGAGTTTGCCATGGCAAACATTGGATTTGCCATGCAAGATATTCCCGAACTAAAGGATCGAATTACAAAACTTCAGGAGCAACTCCAAAATCTTAAACCGAAGGAAGACTTTAAAGGCCTGGAGATGAAGAAAGCAGGGAAAGCAGCCGATGGTATTAATATTGCAAAAAAGCAACTAGCAGAATCGTCGAGTTTACTTCCCCAGGTAACTGAAAACCTTGCCGAAGTCGCAAAAAAAGTGATTAAAAAATAGCCTATTATTCAGCAAACAAAAGGCCGATTCAATCGGCCTTTCTCATTTTAAGTCTCTATTAGTTATTATCCAATAACTTTAATATCTCATCCATTTTAGGAGTTAAAATAATTTCGGTTCGTCTATTCTTCTGGCGAGCCTCGGTAGACTTGGCCTTATCAACAGGCAAAAACTGACTACGACCAGCTGCCGTTATGCGAACGGGATCAATTTTAGATCCAGTCAAAAGAATTCTCACTATCGTGGTTGCACGCTTTGAACTTAAATCCCAGTTATCAATCATATCACCAGTGCCTTTGTAAGGAACATCATCGGTATGACCCTCAACCATAATATTGATATCAGTATTTTGTTCAAGCACCGGAATTAATTGTTTTAAAGCAGCAGCACCCTTCGCATCAACCTCATACTTACCCGACTTAAACATCAACTTCTCCTCCAACGAAACATAAACCTTTCCGTTCTGCATGGTTACGGTTAACCCTTTCCCCTCAAAGCCAAACAATGCATCGGCAACTTTCGTACGCAATCCCTGCATAACAGAATCCTTGCTATTTAGTACCTTTTCAAGTTCAACCAAGCGGGCATTACGCTCCTCAAGATCCTTATTCATCTGCTCAAGGTTTGCCTGCATATTATCCAAGCCAAGTTTCCGCTGATAAAGTTTTCGTTCAAGCTCCTTCAAGGCATCCTCCTTCTCCTGAAGTTCCTCCTGTGTTTTCTGAATCTGCACCAGCAACTTTCGGGTTTCATCCTTACTTCCCTGCATCACTCCTTCCTGAATTTGCTGCAAATCGGCATATCGTTCCTTCAAAGTAGAGAATTCCTCATTCAACTTATTAAAATCGACAGCACGGTTAGCGCTATCGGCGGTTAATCTATCGTTACTTGATTTCAACAAACCGTTCTTCGACTCTAGTTCGGAATTCTTAACGCTGAATGCCTCATTTTCGGTAGTAAGTTTTTCTCGCTCCTCCTCACATTTCGAGTTCTTATCCTGCAAAGCCTGAAATTCTTTTGCAGGAACACATGCTGTAATTACTAACGAACCTATAAAAACGGCTTTAACTATATTCAACTTCGTACGCATATTTACATGTATAAGGTTTAAGCAAAGATATTAATTTTATTGAAAGTGATTTCTTAGTAAAGAAGATGACCAACAAATACAACAACAAGGCAATACTCTAACAACAAATAGCACATCACCATACATATAGGAATCCTTAATTTGTTTTAAAATGGCAAATGCAAACCATAGTATTTTGTAGAAGGTATAATATCTTTGTAGAAATAACATTTTTGTACTTTTACTGTTATTAAAAGAAGGGAAAATTTAGAAAGATGAACAGTGATTTCAAACTGTTAAATGGGATAAACTCCCCCGATGATCTGAAAAAACTGAAACTCGACGATCTTGAACTGCTAAGCACAGAGCTTCGGCAGTTTATTATTGATGTGGTTTCGGATAACCCTGGTCATTTTGGGGCTAGTTTAGGCGTTGTAGAATTAACAGTAGCTCTTCATTACGTATTCAACACACCATACGACAGAATTGTTTGGGACGTTGGACATCAGGCTTATGGGCATAAGATACTCACTGGCCGACGCGATGTTTTTCATACCAACCGGAAATATAAGGGCATAAGTGGTTTTCCAAAAAGAGACGAAAGTCCATACGACTCATTTGGGGTTGGACACTCGTCCACCTCAATCTCATCGGCATTGGGAATGTCTGTTGCATCGGGGTTGAAACTCGAGCCCCGGCATGTTGTTGCCGTAATTGGCGATGGTGCACTAACAGGCGGAATGGCCTTCGAAGGATTAAACCACGGAGGCAGCTTAAAGTCGGATTTGCTGGTTATCCTCAACGACAACAATATATCTATCGACCCCAGCGTAGGTGCACTAAAAGAATACCTACTCGATATTACAACCTCAAAAACATACAACAAACTAAAAACGGAGGTTTGGGATTTACTGGGAAAATTCGAAAGGCTTGGCCCAAGAACTCGATCTGTTATCCAAAAAATGGAGAATGCTGTTAAATCCGCGTTGCTAAAACAAAGTAACATGTTCGAGTCGATGGGATTTCGCTACTTTGGCCCAGTGGATGGACGCGACGTGGTTTACCTCGCCAAGGTATTGGACGACCTCAAGAATATTCCAGGTCCAAAACTTCTGCATTGTATTACTGTAAAGGGCAAGGGGTTCTCTGCTGCCGAAGAAAATCAAACAGCATTTCACGCTCCTGGAAAATTTAACAAGGAAACAGGCGAAAGAATTACTGTCTCGTCGAATAACCCAACCCCTCCGAGGTATCAAGATGTTTTTGGCGAAACCCTAGTTGAACTTGCCAAGGAAAATGACAAAATTGTTGGAGTAACCCCGGCTATGGCCAGCGGATGCTCCATGAATATACTGATGAAAGCAATGCCCGGCAAGGCATTCGATGTGGGAATTGCCGAGCAGCATGCCGTTACATTCTCGGCAGGGCTTGCGGCCGAAGGACTTGTTCCTTTCTGCAACATATACTCAACCTTCATGCAGCGTGCCTACGATCAGGTTATACACGATGTTGCGCTGCAAAACCTGCACGTTGTATTCTGCCTCGATCGTGGCGGATTGGTTGGCGACGATGGAGCAACGCATCATGGGGCTTTCGACATTGCCTACATGCGCTCCATTCCAAACATCACTGTTGCAGCACCAATGAACGAGGAAGAGCTGCGCAACATGATGTACACCGCCCAACTCGATGGCATGGGGCCATTCTCGATCCGATACCCACGAGGCAATGGGGTAATGATTGAATGGCGTAAACCTTTCAAAAAACTGGAAATAGGCAAAGCCAATATTCTGCGCAATGGTAATGATATAGCAATTCTCACCATTGGCCATATTGGAAACTTGGCTGCAAAAGCAGCCGACATGCTCGAAGCCGACGGAATTAGCGTTTACCATGCCGATATGAGATTTGTTAAACCTATCGACACGGATCTGCTTAAATACATAGGCGAGAATTTTAAAACCGTGCTCACCGTTGAGGATGGATGCCTTCCTGGTGGATTCGGCAGCGCTGTACTTGAATGGCTAAACGATAGCAATTACGAAACTAGAGTGATAAGACTTGGCATTCCCGACAGTTTCATTGAGCACGGCACTCAGCAACAACTCTACACCGATTGTGGTTTCGACATCGAGAACATTTACCAATCAGCAAAAAACTCCAAAGTAAAAGCTACGCCAATGTAAACTAAACTGCTTTCTAAATTTCACCAGCAACAAACTATTTCAAACCATTAGCGCTGGTTAACGGTATAGTAACAGATACCATAAACTCCCGTGGACGAACCAAATACCGACTTAAAACCAGAACATTATCACTACTGTTGTATTGATTTATTACAGATCTATTAAAGATATTATTGCACCAAGCGTATAACTGCAACTTGCTTTTGCTGGGCTTAAAACTATAAACTAAGTTTGTGAATAAATTTGACGATAAATTTTGACTCTTTTGCTTTGTGTTGTACAATTCAACATCAAAGCCTAAATAATGGCTATTATTGGGATAAAAATAAATACTCCACTTATGCTTTTGCTCATATATACTGATGGTTATCCTACTCGAATGCTGTTTGATAATTGAAAACTGATAGTTATAATCAATGCCAACCGTTCTCCAACGGCTAATTCCTATACTAGGGTTTAACAAATACATGTTAATAGTTGACTGGCTCTTTTTATCATTAAAAATATAATCCCCAACATTTTGCGAAATGTTTGTTTTTAAGCCCAGCGTTGTATATATACCCGAGAAATACCACGAAATGTTTGTAGATAAATTATCCGACATACTTTTATTTCCAACTTTAACAATTTCATTCACAAAAACGCCATAATCAACCATATTTCTCTTTGTTAAGAAGTCTCTATTAACCTGACGACGAATATAGTTTGATGAAATAAAAAGCCCCAAAATAGGGTTCTTATACTGTAGATACAATCTGCCATACCGAGACTTCCTCTCGCCAAGTTCGCTGTACTTACTTTGCAATGAGTTATATCCGTTAATAGTATAACCCTTGGTTAAATTACTTGGATTATCGTAACTATCAGAAAAACCAGCAGATAAAGCGGTAGACCAATGGCCATTAATGTTCAATTTCAGACTTAAACCGGGATTCAATATATACCTTTGAATATCATCCGGGTTGTTACTATATTTACTATCAATCTTGTACCTAAAAAAACTAAGCGGTAAATCAACGATAACCTTTAAGCGATTACCCTCCCAGTTAATTGTTTCATCAACATATTGCTCAAAGTAAATCCAATCAATTGAATTTCTTAGGCTATCTTCCAAAAGCAAGTTCCCGTCAACATCGATATGCGAATTGTACTGATGATTCTCATACTTTAATCCTATTTCTGAACTAAATAACCATTTTTTTATAGAATGGGCAAATTTTAAATAATTGTGTGTAGTAAAGCTATTTCTTTCCAGTTTCTGAGTAGTTCTCTCGTATTCAACACCATTATTCAGGATATCAGAAAAAACACCAGGGCTAATACTTGACTGCTGTGGTAATTTTTCAAATAATACCTTAGAGTAAACCCCATAAAAGCTCTTTCTCTTCGAAAACATAATATCAAACTCGTTGGAAGTGTTAAAACTAGGAGTTTTGGCACTCGCCCAAATATTATTGCCCGTATTAATGCCCCCCTTTTCGGAATCGCTATAATGGTTTACCGAAAAAGAGTTTTTGATATATTTTTTAGCGGCATTCTGAGAGTAAGAAATGGCTGCCCCTGCGTCGCTTTTTAAGTATCTATTAATAGTCCTTTCGGCATATGATATTGTGGAATCGGGGAGGAAATAGTTGGTTGAAGTTAGTTCCTCTTCATCAACATAGTCGGACAAATACCTTGTATTTATTTTCAACTCAGCAGTGGAACTTAACTTCACAAGATGGTTATAGGTTAATAGATTTGCGCTATTGTACAGGTATCGTTGCGTTTCAATATTAGGCTTTAAAATAGCGCTAATGCCCAATAGTTTATTGCCCGAATTGTCGAGCCCCGAAACCACTACAGTGCCGCTTTGCACTGGCTTAAATTGTGTACTTAAATCCTCACCAGTATTATTCGACTGCCAGGTTAGAATTGCTTGTTGCCTTGGGCTAAATAACATTGGAGTGATATTTATATCGTGAAGAAACGGGGTGTAACCAGCCCCCAATTGAGCATTTCCAGTTATTGCAACATCCTTTTTCAACTTAATATTTATTGATGTTTCGTTACTTGAAATCACGCCATGTAGCATTCGTATTGGCTGGTGGTTCTCCATAACCTCAACAGCCCCTACCGATGAATGCGGTAAATTTTTATTGGCAATAGCATAATTACCCTCCAGCAAGTCCATCCCCTCAATATAATATTTTTGAATAGGCTTGCCCTGATAGTACACCTGTCCCTCTGGGGTTACATCAAACCCTGGCATATTGCTAATTACATCGCCAATGGATAAATCCTTGCCCTTGGCAAACGATTTTACCAGATAAGTTAGAGTATCGCCCTTGGCACTTATAGAACTGCGCTTAACCAGCACCTCCTTTATTTGCTTTGCATGGTACGGCAAGTAAATACTCAAAGTTTGTAGCTCATTTTTTAAACGAATTAACGTATCTCTATAGCTAAGGGTTTTTGTTGACAACGCTATTGAATCGTACTTGCTGGGGACGCTAATACTAAACTCACCCTGCTCGTTGGTAAAACCAAATGCTATAATAAGATTTGTCTTATATTGAGGGTGAATCAGCACATTAACGTTGGCGAGTAATTCGCTTGCCTCTGATCTAATAGTACCGTTAATTGTGTTCTGAGATTTAGCAATGGAGGGAGAAGAGAAAGAGATTACAACAAACAGAGAACAAACCTTCAACAGACTCATTTAAAAACATTTTTGAATTAATACCTTTCTATATAATTATTTTTTACATCCAAATTATATAATGCCCTAGCCCTACGCTCTGGCGTTGTTGAAAGCCCCATAACAAATTCACGTGTATACAATTTGCTTTTTTGAATACCTAAAACATATTGTTTCGGACTAACTTTCAAATAATTATCATCATAATACAAAATCTGCTGAACAAATTTTGGCTGCTGAATACTTATAATCTTAAATACATGTTGTTTTTGATCATCCATAATGTAAAGAATCAAACCAGGCAAACCATTAAACTTATACGGGCCTTCAGAAACTGGGATTTCAGAAGTAAACCATGCTACATAACCTCTCCCTGCATAAGAAGTAGTTGCCATATTACAATTATACCCACAAATCACAGTATCCTTTTCATCAATAACACTCCAATCAATAATTGCAGTCTGCACAACCTGAAATTTACAATCTCGATTTAATAAAGAATTTAATGTTAAAAATACTTTTTGGGGATAATTCTTGTAAATCTCATATTTACACAATAAATTACTAGGAGAACCTTGAGCTATTTTCACAAGTTTATCCATTATTGATTGGCTGCTCCCGCCAACTTGCTTTGCATAAATTATTGAGTCTTTCAAAAGAGTTGTTTTGCCACAAAACTTCGAGTAATTTTTACCGATCTGTAAAATCATGTTTTGATATGCCGGAGTATTCTTGGACGCTGAATCTTGCTGAAAATAATACTCGTACTCACATGTTAAACAAACAGTATCAATTACTTTATAATCTTGGCCAAAGCATCCAACTGAATATATTAAAAAGAATACTATTAATGGAAGTGCTTTCATCATTTTTATTTTACTATCACTATATGCAAATAATACACAGTTACAGCCTATTTTACAGGCTGTAACTCGTCGAATCTTAATTACAGAAAATATCAATACATTCTTCTACCTGCGCCATTTTCTCATTATCGGATCCACACGCAATAAGATTAGTCGTAGCATTTTCTCCGCAATAAACTGTAATATACTCACAATCATCAGTTGGAGCTCCAGCATAAACACTTCCTACAAAAAGGAATAAACCTACAACAAATAAAAACGCAAAAATCTTTCTCATAATATTAATGTTTTATTGGTTATGTTCAACAAATTTCCAAAAAAAAACAATTCACGAAATCCTCACCCATGTTAAACAACATATTTTTATGTTAAAATTTAAAACCACACAAATAAACAACGTTAATTATCAATAAATTAGTAGAAATATCAAGGATAATTCAAAAAGAGACTTCCAGTGGAATGGTTAAAATTTATTTTGGGAATCAACTCTACCATCAAGTCAAATCTCGCCTTTATTTTAAAAATAGTGTTGCCCAATTGAAATAAACTTTATATCTTCGCAACCCGAAAGTTCATTCAAATGTTTGCCCGGGTGGCGGAATTGGTAGACGCGCTGGTCTCAAACACCAGTGGTAGCAATGCCATGCCGGTTCGATCCCGGCCCCGGGTACAACAGCAAAAGCCTGATAATCTTTGATTGTCGGGCTTTTTTTATTTCATCAACTTAAAACAACCTACAATGCTCACAAACTGCATATCAGCAGAAGCACAAAAATTTGCTATGTAGCGTTGCTACAAGCAATCGGAGAGCCCGAAGATAGTCCGAAAGGGTGCAACACATCTTCGGGAGTTTCCGAGGTAATGCCGTAGCAATACAGGAGACTTTCGGAATTTTCCAAAATATGCTACACATCTATATATGTTCGGGAAAGTATATTGGCCTGCCGAAGAAGTGCAACTTATTTATTATACAATACACATCAAACACGGCTCATATATCTTCCAAAATTTATTAAACAATTTCGGATTAATGTTGCGCTCATGTCCTAATAAGAGTACTTTTATAACTCACAAAACTTCAATCTATAATTATTTACTCAACTTATAAGATTAAAGTACAAATGAAAAATATTTTATAATTTGAATAAATATAAATATTACTTTTAACTACTTAGTAACCTAAAAAAATTATGTATAAAAAATTCACAATACTTTTCATTGGACTGAGTTTAATGATCACTAATAAATCTAATGCTCAATCTAATTTAGAAGATTTTAATTCGCCTATTAGACATGGCTATATAATTATTAATGATTCTATTTATAAACAAGGGTTTATTGTTTTGGCAACAGATAAAAGCAATGCCGAATATGTTGACTTCTTAAAATATACAAATGCAGATCCTGAAAGGCTATCCATTAAAGATATCAAAGAATATGGCTATAACGATGTAGTGTACGTGGCAATTCCATATAAGAAAAAAATAGTTTTCATGCAACAGTTAAATAGTAAAGAACCTTTTATTTACTATTACAAATCTAAAAATTGTAAAGAATTCTTTATTATGAAGGATAACTCTTTAGTATTGCTACCTTCGGACATAAAAGAATTAAGAAATTTTTTAAAATCTGAATTTGCAAATTGTAGTATTTCATGTAAAAATGTACAAATAGCTATTTATAATAAACAAAGATTAAAATACATTTTTGAAAGAAACTCAACCTGCGACGCAAAAAGAATTCCGCGTTTTAACTACGGTGTAAGTTTAGGCTCAACAATAAGCCATTTAAAACTAAACCCCAGATCTAATATTCCAAGTTATACCGAAGGCGACATGGGCAATAGTGCAATTAGCATTAGAAGTATTACATTCAATAAAAATGTTGGTTACGTTGGTGGATTTTTTCTTGACATTCCATTATCAGTCCAAAATGGTAAATTGTCATTTCACCCGGAATTTGAGTTTAAAAGTGTAAACTACAATTTTGACATCGATACGAAAAGTGTAAACGATAATCTTGAGGTGAATACGGATAGCAAAATTGGCTTTGACATAAATTATTATACAATAAATTTGTTTACTAGATATAAAAGTTTAAACAGAAGACTTGCTCCCTTTTTCGATTTTGGTCTAGTATATTCTATTTTAAATGTAACTAATCCATATTATAAAAATTCATCATCCTCGTTACCATCATATATTTACCCAAACCTATCTAATTCCATTTATGGACTAGGCTTAGGAGGTGGTGTTTCTCTTCCAATTTTAAATCGAAACTACATAGACATAAGTTTAAGATATACCTTTCTAATCAATCAAGACAAAATGCCAAATGTTTCAAGTTTGGACTTTGTAGTTGGTATAGAAATTTAGTCGTATTGAATTAAAAAACACTGAAATTTAAATAAAAAAATAGTTAAATAGTGTGAAGTTAATATTGGAATAAAAACAGATAATATTCGATGTATATAACAAATCACAAGGTCAAACTAACAATTCATTTTTAGGTCAATTAATTATTTATTTTCAAGAACCTGTGTTTGTTAAAAAATTCATAAAGCATAGTATAAAAAGTAGAAATTCATCAATATCATTTGATTTTAGCCTAAGGTTTTGGTACAACATTCCATATGCATAAAATTAATTTTCCAACTCTTCCACCCCACAAAAGCTATTTTTTCCTAAAATTCTCGTAATATCGCAGTGTTAAATTCCTTATTCTCTATATTTGAACAAATGGATAAGAAAAAGTACCCATACGGCGAAAAACAGTCACAGTTCGACAAACGATACCTCGAAATGGCCAGGATCTGGGCTAAAAATTCCTACTGCGACCGCAGGCAGGTTGGTGCCCTAATTGTGAAGGACCGAATGATTATTTCCGACGGATATAACGGAACGCCTTCGGGTTTCGAGAATGTTTGCGAGGACGAAACAGGCAAAACCAAACCATACGTTCTGCACGCCGAGGCCAATGCAATTACAAAGGTGGCAAAGTCGAGCAACAGCTCCGATGGCGCAACGCTTTATGTAACATCATCGCCATGTATGGAGTGCTCAAAGTTGATTATTCAGGCCGGAATAAAACGCGTTGTTTACTACGACGAGTACCACAACCTTGATGGAATTGCCCTGCTAAACAGAGCAGGAATTGAGGTTGTAAAAATAGACATAGAGGAAATTGATAAAATCTAAATATCACAACAGTATGGCATACCAAAACAGCAAGAAAGATATTGTTTACCCAATAGTGCTAGCCGCCGTGCTGGTTGTGGGAATATTCATTGGTATTCGTTTTGGGAATCGTACAGAGAAACCCAACCTGCTGGTTTACCCCAAGAGCGACAAGCTAACCAGTGTAATCAACTACATTCAGGAGGAATATGTGGATACAGTATCGATGAATACTATTGTTGAGAATACAATCCCCTCGCTTCTTAAGAATCTCGATCCGCACTCGGTTTACATACCCGCCTCGGAGTTCGAATCGGTAAACGAACCGCTCGAAGGTGGATTCGATGGAATTGGAGTTCAATTCAACATGTCGAACGATACTGCCGTTGTGATAAATACCATACCCGGAGGGCCATCGGAAAGATTGGGAATTCTTGCCGGAGATAGAATCATCACCGTGAATGGGAAAAATATTGCAGGCATAAAATTCCCCTTCGACAGTATTCCAAAGTTGCTTAAAGGCCCCACGGGAACTCACGTTAATGTTGGAATTAAACGAAGCGAAGTTAAGGAACTTATCGATTTTGAAATTATCAGGGATAAAATTCCAATAAACAGTGTCGATGTTAGCTACATGGTATTCTCCGACGTGGGCTATATCAAAATAACCACCTTTGCAAAAACCACCTACGTAGAGTTCCTAAATGCGGTGGACAAACTTCGGGATTTGGGCATGAAAAAGTTAATACTCGACTTACGAAGCAATAGCGGCGGATACATGGATGCGGCAACAAACATTGCCAACGAATTTCTCTCAAAGGATAAACTAATTGTTTACACACAAGGAAAAAATAGAGCACGACAGGATATATACTCGAACGGCAGAGGCGAATGTCAGGATTTAAGCCTAGAGATACTTATTGATGAGTTCTCGGCATCGGCCAGCGAAATTCTTGCCGGAGCAATTCAGGATAACGATCGTGGTAAAATTATTGGCCGTCGTTCCTTCGGCAAAGGCTTAGTTCAGGAGCAAATTTTCTTCTCCGATGGATCGGCTCTACGCCTAACCATTGCAAGGTACTACACGCCATCGGGTCGTAGCATCCAAAAACCTTACAAGCCTGGCGACGATGATTATTTCAACGATATCAGCAACAGGTATATTCATGGTGAGTTTCAAGAAGCAGACAGCATACAGTTTGCCGATTCTTTGAAATACTTCACAGTTGGCGGACGGGTTGTTTACGGCGGCGGTGGAATTATGCCCGACGTATTTGTACCATTAGACACTGCAGGAATTACCCCTTACCTACAGCAAGTATCGAGGCGAAATTTAATTTATCGTTACGCATTCGCGTTTACCGATAAGCATAGAAAAGAAACCCGATCGCTAAAAGATTTCAATGCTGTAAATGGTTTCCTTAATGGTTTCAACCTTGTAAACGACTTTGTTCAGTATGCCGAGCAAAATGGAATAAAGCCCAATAGCAAGGAAATTCAGGAATCAAGGTTGATAATTGAAACTCAACTAAAGGCAACAATTGCACGAAACATAATCGATAGCGATGGATTCTACCCATACATCAAGAACATCGATGAAACTTTGCTAAAGGCTATCGATTTAATTGAGAAATCGGTTAGTCAACCAACCGCAGAGGTGGTATCGCTAAGCGGGGTTGATCCATCAATCCTAATTCAATCGCAATTAAAAACCTGGGTGAGAAACGATTTTATTGCAGCAACAGTCTGATCTTTCTCCTCCATGAATCCCATATGGCCCGAATTGTTAAGTATTACAGTTCGGGCTTTTTTATGTCTTTCAGCCAAAGACTCTGCTGCATCCAGCGAAATTAGGTTATCGAATTTTCCAAAAATAAAAAACGCAGGAAAACTTGCCGACTCTATAATATGATTTCGATCGGAACGCAAAGCCATCCCGTTTAATGCTCCAATTATTCCAGAATCATCGGTCGACAATGCAACCTTTATGGCAAAATCAATCGATTCATCCATTTTATCCAGGTTCTGATTGGCAAACAGTCGAGGAATGCTGAGGTAAACTATATCTTTCTTTCCGCCATTTCTTATAACCTCAACATCATTTAACCTGCTTTGATGTTTTTCCGCCGAGTCGGCATTCGGCGTAGAATGAAGCAAACAAAGTCCGCTCAACCAATTTGGATAACGCTCGGCAAAAGCCAAGCCTGCATACCCACCCATTGAATGACCAACCAAAAACACCTTTTTTATTGACAAGTGAGACATAACGGCACTAATACTATCAGCCATTAAATCCATGCTGATGGTTTGCAACTTACAAACCGATTTACCATGCCCCGGCAAATCAATTCTCAGAACAGTACAATCCTGTTCTAATTCTGGCACAAAATCATCCCAAATATCAAGACTCTCCAAATATCCATGAACCAAAAGAACCACGGGACCGTTTCCGCTTATCTTATATCTAATGGAACAAACTGGTAATTCTATATATTCTTCCATGACGTAATTTTTAACGAGGATAAAACTTTAGACAATGCTAAAACTGCAAGATTTTTTTAAAAATTCCAAGTATCAATGCTTCAAAACACAACAATCCACAGCATTCTTATTAATTAAACTTGTATGAGATAATTTAATCACTTTTGTCTTTTGAAAAGTTTTCATAAATTGTTTACCAAAATAAACTCTAACGCTATGATTGAAATTTTCAATTCGTCCATTGGAAAAAAGGTGATTATGAGTATCACAGGACTTTTCCTGATGGTATTTCTGCTAGTACACTTAACGGTAAACCTAACGTTGCTGATAGGTAATGGCGAAATATTTAATCGAGCAGCCCATTTTATGGCGACTAATCCTATCATAGAAATTATTGAACCTATTCTGGCTGCAGGGTTTATCTTTCACATATTTTACGCCACATACATTACTCTTAAGAATAGGAGGAGCCGTCCCGTTGCATATTCTAAAACATCCAACAATGGGGTTTCATCTTGGTCATCAAAAAACATGTATATCCTTGGCGGGATGATTGCAATATTTCTGGGAATCCACCTTGCCAACTTCTTCTGGAAAATAAAATTTGGCGAAATGCCAACAATTACTTACGATGGTGTGGCAATGGACGATGCCTATGCCCTAGTGGCTGGCCTTTTCATGAAATACTGGTGGTACGATTTGCTTTATGTTCTAGGGGGAATATTCCTTGGGTTACACCTTAGCCACGGATTCTGGTCGGCGTTCCAAACTATTGGATGGAATGGTGCAAAATGGATTAAACGGTTGGAAGTTATTGCTTACATCTATGCAATTGTAATTGGTGTAGGGTTTAGTTTAATTCCACTGTTTTTCTTGATTTTTAAATAGATTTTTAATTGTCATCCTATGTTTGTTGAGGGCTTCATTTTACTATTAGAATATAGATGCTTCGACTTCGCTCAGCATGACAAAAAACAACGTTTTGTCATCCCGAGCTTGTCGAGGGATCTCGCATAGGATAATTCATTTCGTTCAGTATGACAATAAACAGATAGTAATCACAGCTAACATGTACAATATATGAGTAAGCTCGATGCAAAAATCCCCGAAGGTCCATTGGCCGATAAATGGACAAACCATAAGGCAAAATTGCGCCTTGTGAATCCTGCAAACCGTAAGAAGATTGATATTATTGTTGTTGGTACTGGTTTGGCTGGTTCGTCGGCAGCATCAACTCTGGGCGAGTTGGGCTACAACGTGAAAGTTTTCTGCTATCAGGACAGCCCACGTAGAGCACACTCCGTGGCTGCTCAGGGCGGTATTAATGCAGCAAAGAATTATAAGAACGACAACGATAGCGTTTATCGTCTTTTCTACGATATGATTAAGGGTGGCGATTATCGTGCCCGCGAGGCTAATGTGTATCGTGCCGCCGAGGTTAGCAACCTGGTAATCGACCATTACACCGCGCTCGGGGTTCCGTTTGCTAGAGATTACGGTGGATTAATCGATAATCGTTCCTTTGGTGGAGTTCAGGTTTCCCGAACCTTCTATGCCAAGGGGCAAACAGGTCAGCAGTGTATGATTGGCGCTTACTCTGCACTGTCGAGGCAAATCAACAAGGGAACAGTTACAATGTATCCTCGCCGCGAGATGATGGATTTGGTTGTAGTTGATGGCAAAGCTCGGGGTATTGTGGCTCGAAATCTTATTACAGGTGAAATTGAACGCCATTCGGCTCACGCTGTTGTATTGGCAACCGGCGGTTATGGTACAATCTACTACTTATCAACCTTAGCCCTAAACTCAAACGGTTCTGCCGCTTGGAAAGCATTCAAGAAGGGTGCATTCTTTGCCAATCCTAGTTTCGTTCAAATCCACCCAACCAGTATACCCGTGCTAAACGACCATCAGTGTAAGTTAACGTTGATGTCGGAATCGCTTCGTAACGATGGTAGAGTTTGGGTGCCAAAGCAGAAAGGCGATACCCGTAAACCTAGCGATATTCCGGAGGACGAAAGGGATTACTACTTGGAGCGTCGTTACCCTGCTTTTGGGAATCTTGTGCCTCGCGATGTTGCTTCGCGTGCAGCAAAGGAGCGTTGCGATGCAGGTTATGGCGTAGGCCCAACAGGACTATCGGTTTACCTCGATTTTAAAGATGCTATCAATAAAAAGGGTCGACACGTTATTGAGGATAACTACGGCAACCTTTTCGATATGTACCATAAAATCACAGGTGAGTCGCCATACGAAACTCCAATGCGAATTTACCCTGCGGGTCACTACACCATGGGTGGCCTTTGGGTTGATTATAATTTAATGACAACCGTTCCCGGTTTGTTCGCCATTGGTGAGTCCAACTTCTCCGACCACGGTGCAAACCGTCTTGGGGCAAGTTCGCTAATGCAAACCTCTGGCGATGGCTACTTTATTTTGCCATACACCATTGCCGATTACTTGGCCGATGAAATTAAAACGCCAAAAATTGCCACAAATCTTCCTCAATTCGACGAGGCAGAGAAAAATGCCCGTGAACGTATCAATAAGTTTTTATCGATAAACGGAACTGAGACTGCCACATCGTTCCATAAACGTTTGGGCAAAATTATGTGGGATTTCTGCGGTATGGTTCGTAACGAGGACGGATTAAAGAAGGCTCTTGTTCTAATTGAAGAGTTGAAAGGTGAGTTCTGGAAAAACCTTAAGGTTCCGGGAACTGGTGAGGAGTTAAACCAAGAACTGGAAAAGGCAGGACGAGTTGCCGATTTTATGGAATTGGGCAAACTGCTGGTTTACGATGCGTTGAATCGTAAGGAGAGTTGCGGTGCGCACTTCCGCGAGGAGAGCCAGACCGATACCGGAGAGGCTAAGCGAAACGATGAACAATACTCATATGTTGCGGCTTGGGAGTTCTCTGGTGATGGTGCTGAGCCCCAGCTACACAAGGAAGAGCTCAAGTTCGAGTTTGTGAAACTTCAGGAACGTAGCTATAAATAATCGGTTTATCCACGATAAATCCACATTGAGATGAACATTAAACTCAAAATATGGCGACAAAAAAATGCTAAGAGCAAAGGTCGCTTCGAAACATACCAACTTAACGATGTTGCCTCCGATATGTCGTTCCTCGAAATGCTCGATTACTTGAATGGAACGCTTATTAAGGATGGCAAAGAGCCCGTAGCCTTCGATCACGATTGCCGCGAGGGGATTTGTGGTTCCTGCGGAATATACATCAATGGTCGTCCTCACGGAAACGATCACAGAACCACCACCTGCGAGTTAAGAATGCGCCTTTTCAAGGATGGCGATACGGTGACGCTTGAGCCTTGGCGTTCAGGAGCATTTCCTGTTGTTAAGGATTTGGTAGTTGACCGTTCAGCGTTCGATAAAATCACCAATGCTGGTGGATATATCAGTGTAAATGCTGGTGCGGCACAGGATGCTAACGCAATTCCTGTTCCTAAACACAATGCCGACGTTGCTTTCGACACCGCATCGTGTATTGGTTGTGGAGCCTGTGTTGCAGCCTGCAAAAATGCATCGGCAATGCTATTTGTGGCTGCAAAAGTTACCCACCTTGCCCAGTTTCCTCAGGGAAGAATTGAAGCAGTTGATAGGGCTAAGAATATGGTGGCCAAAATGGATGAACTTGGTTTTGGAAGTTGTACCAACACCCGTGCTTGCGAGGCAGAATGTCCTAAGGGGATCTCGATAAGCACAATTGCAAAATTGAATAGAGAGTTTATTTCGGCAAAAATTAAGGACTAAAGATCATTTAATTTCAATTCTCATTACAAAAAACACCAATTACTGAATATATTTGCTTTTTCAAATATGAGTACCATGAACACAAAACAAAACATTCTACTTGTTCCCGTTGATTTTGGAGACCAATACCATCTTGCATTGAACTATGCTAAAGACCTTGCAGAAAAGATTAACGGGGAAATTCATCTTTTACATGTTCTGGATATTCGAGATTGGTGGCTCGAAGACATTAAACCCGAAAAGTTAGCCAACGATGCCTTTAATCGATTGGTGGCCATTTCAAAAAAGTTCCAATTGGCAGATAATACCGTTTTCCAAGTATTGCAAGGCAAACGGCATCAAAAGATTGTTGAGTACGCCGAAAAAAATCAAGTGCGCTATATCCTTAT
>JBFXDX010000015.1:0-120776 GCA_050180705.1 Bacteroidales bacterium
GGGGGACACCCCTTCCCATTCCGAACAGGGCAGTTAAGCCCGCCAGCGCCGATGGTACTGCGTCACAGCGGGAGAGTAGGTCGCCGCCCCACCTTCGCCCCGAGGCTTACCCCTCGGGGCTTTTTTTGTTTGCTATCATGGCTTTCTTATGGATGGGCAGTCCCCGTTGCGCCGGTGCGGTGTGGCGGGGACTGCTGATTTTTGGATTTTTTGGTTAGAGCCCGAGAGAGGATCCCCGAGTGAATCGATTCGACTGAGGCGTATATCCTCAGCCGAACAGGGTGCTTATGGTTCTTATTTACTTTCGTTCTATCGTTTGACGATACAGCACGTTAGTGCCATTCGCTAACGTCCGCTAGCGTGTGACGCTACAACCCGTTAGCGTGTGACACTATCGTACTTCGATGGGGAGGCATGGTGCTGTTTTAGTAGGTAGTAAGTTTTACCGGGATGAGTTCGAATTGATAGATTTTACTGAGGCGTATAGCCTTAGTCGAACAGAGCATGTATTCAGTGAATGGGTAAGCGTTGATGGAATACATATCCTGATACGCCTGTGTTGGACATGCTGAAACGCCCGTATCAGAAACCCTGATACGGGCGTGCTTGATACCCTGAATCACTCGGGTGTGTCCCAGAATATGTTTGAGTGATTTATATCTTAGTGTTATAGGGTGATTTCAATAGTATTTATTGGTTCTGTTAAATGCTCTAGAAGGGTATTTGTGGGGATTACTGCACCTCCAGTCCTATAGGGATTATTTTCGTTCGTAAATTGTATTGGCTTATTATTGATGGAGATTTCTTTCGGACTATGCTCGTCTTTTAAGATTTTGAAATGCATGTCGAGTTTATGTCCTCTGTAATTTATTAATACATTGAGGCCATTGAGAGACTTTGGAATTACTGGATCGATAATAGTGTTTTCGAATTCGGTTCGAATACCTAAAAATCGAGAGATAATAATTCCAATGAATATTCCGGGACCACTTGAATAAATACGCCATCCTCCTTTTAATGATATTTTTCCATTGGTAAGATCATTGTATCTATTGTCGGCATCATATCTACTGTTGAAAATTGCATCGGAACTGCTGTAGTAGCAGTTGTTTTGCCTGATATCTGCACAGGGAACTTCATTGCTATATGAAATTGGAATAACCTTCATTAATGAATTGAAGAACTGCAAAGCATTTCCCATTATTGCCTGAGTTTCGGCATAACGAATATGTTCGTGTATATACATTAAGCCTATCTCTCTGCCGAAAAATGTGCTACTTTCAGCTCTCTGAAAGATTGTTTGAATTCCACCCCGATACTTTAATGGGCGATCCATTAATCTGATTCCATCGGGGCCTGTAAGATATTTGTTTATTATTGGCTGATGTTGCTGCGCTAATTCTTTGGTAAATATTTCGCTTATCACTCCACGGTTTATAGGTAAAACACTATAGTTTATACCAGTTGTAGTGTCGGATGGATGCAACATTTGGCTAATATTACCACTATTATCGGCCAATCCATAACCGGCAATAACATCATCCTTTATAAGATATTTATAGAAATCGGATTTTATTTTATCGCAGATAGTACCAAGTTCTTGTGCTTTTTGCTTGTTACCCGTATAATCGAAAATCTGCTGTAGCTGCTTAAAGGCTTGAAAATTCATCTCAACAGTCCAGCTCGAGATCATTCTTTGTGCTAAATCTTTACTAACGGGTTGCAAAGAATCATTCCAGTCGCCACCTCCAAAAGGAACCAACGATGTGTTTTTGATATAAGAATCCGTGATTAAGTTAATGAGTTTATCTATATGCTCGTAAAGAGTGGTTTTACTGCCAAACTCATCATTATTGAGATAGTAAGGAATCTCTGCGTTTAATATGGATGAATCACCAGTAATTTTGATATAACTGCTTAGAGCGATGATTGGCCAATAAACAACATCACCGTGAGCCTCGTTTGCCCTAATCTTTGAGTAACTATCGAACATCCACCACTGAGGCCATTCCCCATTGAAATGTTGATTTGAGAATATTGTAAGCAGAACCTTTTTAGCTTCTTCGTAGTGTCCAAGATTTAGTAAAAGTTCCAATGGACCTTGCGCTACATCGCGAGTTCCCCACGCTGCACCGCTGAATTGTTCGAGTCCGTAAGGTGTAAGGAAATGGACAAGAGCATTGGTTCCAAACCAAGGTAAAATGTCCTGTAACTTTTGAACTGAATTATTTGTGCTGTTAAGTTTGATATTAAGCGAGAATTTCTCCCATTGCTTTTGCGATTCAGCATTATCAAGGCTAAATTGATAGTCGGTATTTTCGATCTGAACTGTATCAAATTTTTTAGTGATTTCCCCAATAAAACTTAACGTGAAGTTATCGGTGCTATCAACTTCTAAAATTATAAAGGAATCACTATTATCATTAGATGATGAGTGTAAGTATGAATTATCGTAGATTTCATAATTTACATTTTTGCTCTGTACGTATAGCCTAAACTGGGCATTTGGAAACTTATTTTTAAGTAAACTGTTTGCGTTTGCAGGTTTGGCTATTATCTCATGGGGTATTTTCTTATCTATTTTCCATCCTATTTCCTCGTCTAAATGGTTTGTTATAGTAAACTTTAGTTTTAAACCGTTAAGCTCTTTAATATCGAGATTAACCTGAGGAGAACTAATGGATGTCCATGTTCTGACCTGAATTGTGTATTTATCGTGTTTATATATCCAACGACAAAAATTTAGCCCCATTTCGAATGCAGAAGGAACTCCCAGTAAGTACTTGTGGTTATCAATCTCAACAAAAATACGTTGTCCGGTATGAGCCGTTAGATTGAATTGACTAGATGTTACGGATAGAAATATATTGAAGTTGGTGTTGCCTTGCGTTATATGAGAATTGAATGCACCAAAGGCAAACGATGTGGTTGAAACAATGCTTTCGTCGGGCGAAAAACTGCAATTTGCCTGCATAATATGACCATGTGGCCTATCAACCAGCATTTCCTTCTCCTTTAATGCTACATGGTTATTATTCCCGTAGAAAAATGAAATTACTTTTTGGTTGATGGTTTCTGTATGTCGTTTTTCACCATGGAAAAGAGTGTCAATCTCTGATTCATTTAAATCATCAACTGGCAGTAATGGAGACGTGTTGAAAATATTAGTTTTGGGCGACAAACTACCGATTGCCGATGATTGTTTTGCATCATCAAATTCATTGAATAGATTTGATAATGGTGATAAATCATTAGCATCTGTGGCAGTTGGATGGTCTTGCTGGTAATTTCCTATGAAAATAACGGAATGCGTTGCGTTGTTGGCTAATTCAAAAGGCTTTGCCTGTAGTGCAACTATCGAAGATTCTCCGGCATATTCGCCACCCAAATTTTTACTTCTTAGCGCTTCGGGAATTCCAGTAACTCGATAACGGTTTCCGTAAAACTGCATTCCATCGGTGCAAGCCGAATCGGTGTAGTTTTTACACGCTAGCATTATCCATGAATTTCCGGTTTGTCCTTTCATGTTTTGCCGACAGCAAACCACTTTTCCGAATGTTTTATCGTCGAGGATAAGTCTTTCGGCATACTGACTAACGTAGTACTCGTTTACCGATGTTTCTGCTGCAGGTTTCAGTCCAACATCCTGAAGGTATATCAAATCAACCTCAGAATTTTGTTCGGAATTGTTTCGAATATCTATTTTCCACTGCCAGCTATAGCTCTTTTCCGATAAAGTTAAACTACATGAATAGTCAATACCATTCCAAGTTCCTTCGGCTTTAATGGCTTTATCTAGTATTTGATATTTGCTTTTACTCTCGGGCCCCCAGAGTGGAATAAACTCGATTGCAGCCTCGGATATTTTACGTAGGTAAATATTGCAGAGCGGTTTAGCATAAACGGAAACATCGCGTAGTCCAATTCTGATGGGATTGACAACAATATTTTTAATAATTCCGTTTTCCAGCAGCTCTACACTAAGTCCCAGTGAATTATTAATTTTCATTACTTGTTGATGTTGATGTTAACAATAATTTCATCCTGATGCTTATGGTTGTAATTAATTACCAATCGGCCATTACTCAATTTGATTGATGGTTGCTGGCCGGTAATTGTTACACTGCCGATAGAATTAATAGCAGCACCCTCTAGCACCATTTCTCCATTAAGATCGCGGTTACCTAAAACTGTTATACTAATTGAACTCTCTGATTTTTGAATGCTAAGAATGTCGGATGTACAGTGAAGTATTTTGATATCACTCCATATTTCCTTACAAATAGGCGATAGAACGGCATAAAGCGATGGCCAAACTGTTTCTTTTTCTAGGTATGGAATATTGATATTTTCGTCAGTTTCTGGATGCGTGTAGGTGATACTTCCACGTTGTTCCTGATTGTAGTAATTTCCAACGAAAAGAAGTGCTGTGGAATTATCGGTAAATCGTTCCCGAACGGTAATGTTATTGGTGCTCGATTTAGCAACTTGAAGTTTTGCAGAACTAGTTTGAAGTAACGATTTGTAAACATCTAAGTGGCTTTCGGTATCGAATCCAACCCAAGTTCCGATATGGGAAACTTTACCTTTCCCTACATTCTTGGTAAATCCACAAATCGATCCGCGAATTGTACGTGCAATAATTTGCGATTCATCTAAATCGTTGCTGCTATATATCATTTGTGGATTGGCACATTTTATATCATTCAAATCGAAAATGTCGATCAACGGAGAGTCTATAGTTTCTTTTCCAATAGGAGAGATTGATAGGTGGTTGCGGATAATCTTGCAGGGCTGCTGATTCATATCTCTGTCTGGCAGATTTGGATATATTACAGCGTTGCCACCATTTTCGATATAATCAACAATGGTTTGCTGGTCTGATGCGTTCATCTCGTCGGTGCTGAACAGCCAAACCTGTTTGTAGTTAGTTAATTCACTAACATTAGTTTTGGTTAAATCCTGCATATCGTAGTCGATATTCAAGATTTGAAGGGCTTTTAGTAGTCCATCAAAGTAAGCAGAACGACGTATGGCAGAATAAGCGAAATCAATTTTGCTATTTCCTTCCTCCGGATGCTCTAGTTCTGTTGCATAATACGGTGGATAAAACAGTACGCAGACTTCAGATTTTCGTTCTGAGTTGACAATAATATCCTCGTTGGTTCTGATTACTTTATTCATTCTCTGAACCAGCGGGAATGCGCTAGTTCTTTCGCCATCGGTGGTAAGTGGGGTGAACCAGTAAAATGTTTTTCCCGAATACCCTTTTTTGTCTGGGTTTTTCCCCTGCGAAAACATGTAGTAATTCCATCCTACCAGTCCATTTGCAATACTTGCCTTGTAGAACAGCTCCATTTCGCAGTTGTTGGTTACAACATGGAATTCGCGTGAGCCACTTTGAAATTCGGCTGCAAATAGTGGTTTGTTTTTTTGTACAGCTTTGGTGATATCGTTAATTATCCGATCATCATGCATATTTCTGTACGACTGGTATTCTGGGATATGGTCGACGCCAAAAGTAATGTCGCTTTTCTCAGCGAATAGTTCATCGTACATTGTGATATTCACTGGAAATTCGTAACCGCTTCCGTAAATCCATCCTGGAAGGTTATGGTACATTGGAACGGTAACCCCTTTGCTTCGGGCAAGTTTGTAGAGTTTCTGCAAATAATCGGCATAGTATTTTCGCCAGAAACAGTGCCAGTCATAATCTCTACTTCGGTCTCCGGCAGATGTATATGCTTGTTTTCCATCGGGAGGAAGCTGTATGTCTGAGAATGTTTTGTATGATGTTTCCCATGAAGAGTTAACCTTCTCGATGCTGCTGTACTTCGATTTAATAAAGTCGATAAATCGATGGTGTGTTTCTTCGTTATAATCGGCCTGATGGGCTAACCAAGAGAACACGCCTATCTCGTTGCATAGTTGCATCATAATAATTGAGCCACCATTCGAAATTTCATTTTGGCTTATAATGGGCATCACCTGATTGTACCATTCAGCAACTTTGTTTTGGTATGCCTGAAAAAACAAACTAATACCATCGCTGTAAACAGTCTGGCCTTTGCTGTTGTGCATACGGATGTCGGGTTCGTGTTGGCTTAAGAACCAATCGGGAAGTCCAGCACCACGGTATTCTGCCAAAATGAATGGTCCTGGTTTTACGATGCACATCAACCCATACTCTTTACACTTGTTAATCCATCCAATTAGGTTGCGCTCTGGTAGTGTTTTACCGGTGAAGTCGAATACGCCTTCTTCGGGCTCGTGCCATGCCCAAGGAACGTAAGAACTTACACATGTTAATCCTGCATCCTTTGCGGCTTTCAGATGTTTGTCCCAAAGGTTGTAGTTGATTCTGAAGTAGTGAATCTCTCCAGAGTTTAAAAAGATTTTTTTATCGTTTAGATAAAAGCTGTTATTTTCGACTGTGAATCTCATTTTAACCTTCTCTGTTTAAATAGTTTGTACGTCAAAAGACCTCTTGATTCTAAAAATGGCTATGCAGTAGCTTGTTGATTATTTCTATCTTTCAGCAGTTGCTTTATTTCGATAGACCTTTTTTCTGTTAATGAATACCTGTAAATAAAAATTAACGAAAGCATACTAAGTAGAATAGGAAGTCCAATTTCGATGATTCGCATCAATAAAAGCGTGTAGGGGGGCTGCTCTGTAAGTTTCGGTAATTGAGTTTTTATAACATCCGATTTAGATGATATTTCCTCTAACGAAGAGATATTCATGCTATATAAGATGTTGTTTATGTTACTCATTTCTTGAGAAATTGACTCGTAGTGTGTTTTGCTATGTTTGGCCTCTTTTAGTTTTAACTCAAAGTGGTTTAAAAGATCTAACGAGTACATCTTTGCTTTTTCGAGTTTTACTGTAAGTGCAGCATTCGATAGGCTGGTAATTACCGAATCGGGAAGGTTTGTATTTGGTTGTATTACTTCAAGGAATTTAATCGCCGAGTTCAATTCGGTGATTGAATTATTTATTGAGTTTGAGATTACTGTTAGTTCTTTATTCGAAACCTGTAGACTTCTCTCTTTCTCATTTTTTGCGATTTCTTTATTCAAGTATTTGCTATACTCATTCGATTCTTTGAGCGATTCGTTCATTTGCTTTTCAACCTCAGGAATCAATATGTAGTTTTTGCCTTCGGTGTTTTTTTGTTTGCTCCAGAATTGCGATTGACTCTGTAGTTCGTTTATGCTACCTTGAATGTGATCTACTTTTATTACTTGTGCCTCATCGAACATGGTTAGAACGATAAGAGCCCCAGACACGAAGCTGGCAAGGGCTGTTCCCAGTTTTATAAACCACCAGAAAATAGAGTAGAAGCTTCCCTCGGAACGATACCCAACTTTTAGTTCATTTTCGTCGCAAATATCACCAACCATCGATGATCCTAATGTAAAGAAGAAAAGCATTCCGGCAGATAGTAGAACTGTAGGAATTATGATGAGGTATGGATGATTTGGATTGTAGCAAACAATTTTTGAGAATTGAGCCAATGCCATTAGTACTATGGCAATGATAAGAGTGTTTCGTTTACCGAGTTTTGGGCTAATCCAGTTTAATGGAAAAACTGCTAAAACTCCTGTAATGGCCCAAACAGTTCCATTGATTCCGAGTAATGTTGCGCCTGTGGCTTTATCACCTCCAAACACGTAGAATATAGGAATGTACGATCCTAGCAATTGCACAAAGTTGAAACCCATTGCCAGTGTAAAAATTGAGAGGGTAAGTAAAATGAAATTCTTGTTTGTACCTACCACCTTTATGTCTTTCCAAAAATCTGTTTTTTCGTGTTTAGCCGCTTTGGCAAAACCAGGTTCCCTTAGTTTGAAAAACCACCATAAAGAAAGCGGAACTATGATTGCAGCAATCATTATAGAAACGTAACGCATTCCATCGGCTTCGTTACCACCTGTGCCTTTAAATACATCCAGATTGGCCAATTTAAATAGCCAAGGCGTACTCATTGCGAAAATGTTTCCGAAGAAACTTTTTGCACTAAATAGCCGAGTACGGGCATGGTAATCGGTAGTTAATTCGATGCCGAGAGCACCGTGTGATATTTCGAAGATATTTACGGCCGTAAAAAATAGTAGCAGTGCTATTAGTATATATACAAGTTGAAAGGCCTGAAAACCAGATTCGCTTGGAAACCATGCTTGGACTAATTCTCCTTTTGGGATCCACCACATTATAACAAAAAAGAATGCAGTTAGTATTCCTCCAAGTAGGAGGTAAGGGCGGCGGCGTCCCCAGCGGGTTCGCGTATTATCTGAAATATGACCAATTATTGGATCCGAAAAGGCATCCCAAAGTCGAGGCACGATAAGAATAAGACCTAACCAAAAAGCACTTAAGCCAAGGCTTATATTACCCATTAAGCCAACTAGTATTCCTGCAATATTGAAAAGAGCAATTGGGATAATTCCTCCAGTTCCATAGGCGGCAAGCACCGAAAATGGCAACCGTTCGTTATTCGTTGTTTTTTCTTGATTTGTATTACTCATTTTGTGATGTTTAGTAAGTGATTACCACCTTGGCCGGAACTGATTTCACTGTGATTTCTTTAGCTGTAAAGAAGTCGGCATTTTCTCCATTTATCGTGACCTTGGTTGGTAGTTTATTCTCGTTGAAATTCTTTATTTTAATTCCATTTTCAGGTAGTTTCAAATTTCCAGAAATAGAAAACGTATAGCTATTGTTGCTTTTTTGAATTGAGTACGAAACTTCGCCATAATAAGTGGGTAGGTTCTCTATTGACATTCCGTTTTCCGAATTTATCCAATCGGAGTAGAGTGCCGCCCCAAGTACAAGCGATTTATCCTCCTCATCTTCGTAAACAAACATTGTTCTGATAGCATTAATGAAATCGCTGCCAACCCAAGTGTGTGGCATATCGCCAATAAATTTGGGTGTGCGGTAATTATTCCAAACAACTTCAGCCCAATGGCTCCATCCTTGTGGGTGCTGATTATCTAAAAAGTAATCAATAAGCTCATGTGCTCTATTAGGTTCATTAAGTATGATGAATGAGCCTATAGCTCGATTTTCGTATGGAGTGTAGTTTTCCCATTCCACTTTTCCATCTCGACGGTTTTTAAAGAATTCATAGTATCTGTCGAAGGTGTTGTAGATCTCTGGTTTTGGTAAGTTTGCAAATTCATTGCAAGGTGTAAGCGATATGGTAGTGGATGTTGCATCAAAATCGCCAAGTTCGGCACATCCTGGAATGTAGTTGATATTGTGGTTTTTCATTGCCAACCGAATAGAACTATATAGGTTCTGCCCGAAAGTCTCACGAAGACTGTTTATTCGTTCATACTCTTCATTTTTTCCTAAGATTTGCTGAATTTCTGCAGCATCTTTGAGCCCTTTTATGATGAAAAAGTCATCCCAGTAGGAGTGCATTGGTTTAGCCGAATAGCCTTCGTGGCTGATCGATTCAGGAACCAACCCATACAATGACTTTATGCTATCGTTACCATTCTTGTAATAGTCGGTTGAACGTTGTGCAATTAGCGATTCAATATAGTCTACCGCTTTTATAATCTGCGTGTTTTTATCGCGTAAAAAAGCTGTGTCCTTTGTAAAGTTGAAGTATTCTCGAATTAAGTAGATGTATTCGCCGTGACTATCGTTTTCGGGAACAGGATCGGGGCCTCGGGAATCGACAACACATGGGATTTTCCCATCTTCAAATTGGTATTGGCTATACCAATCAATAAAATCTCTTACCTCCTTAACAATTCCCGACTTTAATAGTGCCGATGAAGTTAATGCTCCATCACGAATCCAACTTCTATCGTAGGAACGCGATCCAGGCTGAATCCCGTTTTTATCACGGTTAATTAAAATGTATGCAAGATTAGCACGGTATGCTTTTATAATTCTGTTTGCTGATTCAGGAAGATTGAATTTAACATGGTTGATCTTATTTTTCCAGAAATTTGCTGATGTGCTAAATCCTGTTGTGATTTCTTCAATCTCTTTGTTACTAAAAGTGCTAGGATGATTATAAAAAGGAATGGCTAGCAATATTTGCTTTTCACCATTAGGATTGAGATGTAAGTTGTATTTAACAATTCCATTGGCGAGTCCAGCACGATCGAATGCTTGCTTGCTGTACGATAGAGTGTTGTTTCTAATAAAATCTACCAAATTACCTTCATCCAATGTAGTTGCAGAGAATGAACTGTGATTTTGTTGAGAATATATAATCTTGTTGTCTACCCCTATAGTCTTTTGATCTATTTCCTTAATCTCGGTTATTTTACCAACTCCGCCCACCGTATTTAAAAATTGATAGTACGGATTTACCTGATATGGACGGATAAGTAGATAGAGTTCTATATCCTTGGGCTTTGCTGTTTGGTTTTTAAAAGAATAGCGCACTAACAGCTTTGAGTTGATATTTGCTTCTCCAGTGGCGGTTATATCTGTTGTAAACTTTACGTTGTTGCATTGCCAATTTACGTTAGGTATTACAGATGCTTGATTTAAATTATCGATACCTTCGAGTGATTGGTTTGCATTAACATTGCTCCAGTTAAAAAGCGTGTCGTTTAGTTTAATCATTGGCTCAATGGAAAAGGCGGCCTTTTCCACTTCAACCATTCCATCCTCGTTAATAAGAGCCTCTTTGGCGTCGTTGTTTAACCCAGTGATTGTCCAAAATGATGCTTGTTTCGAAAAGTAACGGGGATAGTCACCTTTTGCCGATTTATCTGCGATGTAGGAAATAAAATCATTTTTGGTAAGGGAACTATTGATATCTAGGAATTTTATTTCGGAAATACCAACTTTGTTACTTAGTTGAATCTTTACAAACTGGCATTCTACCTCGGGAAGACGAATAAAACTTTTATCTGACTTATTGTTTGTTACCGAGTACGATTTTTCCCAGTTTTTGCCATTTTCAGAAAGTAGAATTTCGAAGGTTGTAGGTATGAATTCTTTTCTCCAATGTATTTCCAACCCACCAAATTCGCGCTGTGTTTTAAAATCGATGATGATATTGTTATCCTCGGAATTTTTGCCTAACCAATATGTTTCATCGGAGTTATCCAGAATTAGTTCAGGGGTATGTTTTTCGCTGTATGATGATGCATTTATACTGGGAGTAGGATAGATGTTGGTTTCTGGAGGCAACGGTCTAAATTCAAGACTGTCGAGCCAAATAGTGCCTTTGCCTCCAACAAATGATGAAATGGTGAATTCAATCCTGCTAATCTGGGTTAAATTTTGGTTTGAGGTTGGTCCCCACGCAAACGAAATATGCCTTTTTTTGATGCGTATTTTTTTCCAATCGTTGGGGAAAGTGTAATTCCTGTTATTCTCCCACCATACGTTATTACCTGTACTATCGATGAATTTTATTTCGAAATTGTTTTCGGGTGATTGTCCTTTAATGTAAAAGGTAAATTCGTAATTGTCGGGCAAATCAATCGAAATGAATTTCTGAATGCCTCCGTAACCCGTGCCTTTGGTAAAATCGTAATCGAACCGAAGCGATTTGCTTTTTATGCCTTTATTTACAGAGAGGTTAACGTTAACACCATCGGATTTAATAAAGTTCCACTTGTCTTTGCTTTCAAAATTATCGAGTAATTGAGTTTGTGCTTTACCTATAAAGGAGATTAGCAACGCACTCAACAGTAATAGCAATGACTTGTTTGCCATTTTTACTTTGTGAAGATATGTTGTAATCGAAAAATATTGACGTGAAAAAGAAATCATAATTTATTATTATTAAGGTTGAAACTTTTGCTATTCGGCAGAGTCGAGCCAGCCTCCTTTAAATCCTGCTTTTTTAAGCCCAGTAACAATATATTTGTTCTTTTTCATCAAGTTCCAGATTAGTTCGGTTTGGTAATTCTCCAGTTGAATCAAAATAGGACCTTGGTCAATGCCTAGGTAATCCTGATCGAACCAACCATTTGGTGTTTTAGGTGATATAAAAGTTGGATTAAAAGCATCTTTAAAACCATACTCACCATAAACATTCTCGCCATAAGTATTTTTCATCGCACTAAGTGCACCAATGCATTCTGTGGGTGCAAAAGGAATAGATCCGCCTGCGGCAGTTGGTGCTATTGTTCCATCATCCTCTATATATCTAACTGAAGTTCCCCTTGCACGGTACGAGAAGAACTGCACTTTTTGATCATTTATAATCATTGCCGTATCGGCAGGACCATCGCAAGCTGTAAGTCCCCAAATTGAATCGGAGTAAGCATTGTAATTTTGTGGGTTTTCAATGCAGTAGTTTCTGTTCGCTAAAGTTGCTCTGCGGGAATTCTCGAAGTAGTCGATTCCTTTTGCTCTCATGAAATCATCTTGAATCCCTCTAAAATCGATGTACATGTGAGAGTACTGATGGCCAAATAAAGGTTCAAAGTTTACATACTCATATCCATAAAAGTTTTTCCAGATATAGGTATTACACCATGCGCTCCATGTACTATCGGCTATGGGATGTGTAGGCGAAGCTAACCCAAGTATAACCAGCATCATTGCTTCGGAGTAGCCACTGTATTTAGCATTAATAAAACCGCTTTCGGGATGCCATCCCATGGTCATTACCTCGTTGCCATTCATTGCCCAATCCCATTCCACTCTTTTGTAGAGAAAATCTGCTATGTCTCTTATTTCTTGCTCCTGTTCATTATCTGCATCAAAAAAGGTTTGACATGCCAATATGCCAGTAATCAGCCAACCTGTATCGATTGTCGATAATTCAACGTTCTGGTATCGTATACCTTGATTGTATGTAAGAAAATGATAATAAAATCCTTTATAGCCTGTTATTCCTGAAATTTCAGATCCTTGCTTCGAATTTTTAAGCCATTTCAATGTCGCGAGAACCCTTTTAGTTCCTTCTTCTCTGGTAATATAGTTGTTGCTAATTCCCACGATGTAGGAGGTTAGCCCAAATCCTGTAGCAGCAACGCTTGTAAAGTTTTCGGCTGGATATCTGTCGGGAGTTTGCCACGTGATTGTGTCCGCTAAATTCCAGAAGAATTTAAAGGTTCTGTACTTTAAATCGTTAAGAAATTCTTTATCAATATTTGAGGTTTCCTTTGTTGTTCTGTCATTCCCATTTTTACAACCCATAAAAAGGAATACCCCAATTACTAAAATTGAAATGATTTTTGTTGTTGATCTCATTGTAGTTCAAAGTTTTTTTCAATTAAATCGCGTGAATTTCCTCCAACGTAAACAGTAAATTCTCCAGCTTCATATTGGTAAGTCATATCTTTATTGTAGAATTTTAAGTTGTTGGCTGTTAATGTAAAGGATACTAAAGCACTTTCGCCTGCTTTTAAATTGACCTTTTCAAAGCCTTTGAGTTCTTTTACTGGACGTGTAATGTCGGCTACTAGATCTCTGATGTATAGTTGGCATGTTTCCTCGCCATCGTAAATTCCTGTATTTTTAACAGTGAAGGTTATTTTAAGTGTATCGGTACTTGAAATTGTCTGCTTGTCAAGAATCAAGTCGGCGTATTTAAAGGTTGTATAGCTAAGTCCATACCCAAAAGGATATAGTGGTTCGTTGGAAACGTCGAGATACTTACTCGTATATCGGTCGTTTGCATCGAAAGGCCTTCCAGTGTTTTTGTGATTATAGAAGATTGGTATTTGCCCAATATTTCTGGGAAAACTCATTACCAGTTTACCTGACGGGTTATATTTACCGATTAATACGTCAGCAATAGCTTCACTACATCTCGTACCTAGTTGTCCTGTAAATATGATTGATGGAATGTTAGTTTCTAGCCAATCTAGGATTAATGGACGACCAGCCATAACAACTGCTACAATGGGTTTTCCTGTTTTAGCAAGTTCCTTTAGGAGGTCGAGTTGTACACCCGGAATATCAATGTTTGATCGGCTTGACGCTTCGCCGCTTAATCCATTGCTTTCACCAATAACGCAAATAACTATATCGGATCTTTTTGCGGATAGAATAGCTTTTCCAAAATCGCCTTTGTCTGTCCCAGTAAAAGAAGCACCTTGTGTAAATTCAATTTTGGTATTTGGTAACTTTTCTGTTAGGCTTTCTAGTATGGTTTTTACGTTGGATGTGTCTCCGTAGCCATGCCAAGAGCCCAGCATGTCGATTCTGTTATTGCATAAAGGTCCAATAAGAGCAATGCTTTTAATGTTTTTACCCAAAGGTATCAATTGCTGTGCATTGTATTTATCGTTTTTGAGAAGTACTATTGATTTTTTTGCATCCAGCAGGGCAAAATCCATTATTTCTTCAGATTGCGTTATTTCGTTTTGCCTTTTATTATCGATATACAAAAAGGGGTTATCGAATAAACCTAGAAGATACTTGGCTCTTAAAATTCTTCTGACTGCATTGTTTATTAACTCTTCATCAATTATATGATCGGTAACCAATTTCTTTAAGTATTTCGAATAGTTACCGCTTTGCATGTCCATATCTAATCCTGCATTTATGGCAAGTTCGGCTGCTTGCTGATCGTCTTTCGCAACACCATGTGCTGTAAGTTCGCTAACCGATTGCCAGTCCGATACAACAAATCCCTTAAAATTCCATTCGTTTTTGAGAATCTGGGTTAAAAGGTATTTGTTTGCAGTGCAGGGCACTCCATCTAATTCGTTGAATGCGCTCATTACCGATAAAACACCAGCATCAACAGCAGCCTTAAATGGCGGTAAATATATTTCCTTGAGCGTTCTATCCGAGATATCAACCGTGTTATAGTCTCTGCCGCCAAAGGGAACTCCATACGCAGCGAAATGCTTTACGCATGCAGCAATCGTTGAAGGATTATTTAAATTCTCGCCTTGATAACCTTGAACTTTTGCTTTGGCTATTAGTGAGGCTAAGTATGGATCTTCGCCAGATCCTTCGGAAACTCTTCCCCAACGAGGATCTCGAGCAACATCGACCATTGGGTTGAATGTCCAGTTTAGACCCCATGCGCTTGCTTCTTTTGCAGCGAAACTGGCACTTTTTTTAATTAACTCGGGATTCCATGTGCAGGCTTCGGCTAATGGGATTGGAAAGATAGTTTTAAAGCCATGAATTATATCGTACCCAAAAATTAGTGGAATGCGTAATCGAGTATTGGTTACTGCCATTTGTTGCAGTTTATAAGCATTTTCGGTGCCGAGTACATTAAAAACGCCACCAACTCTACCGTTGGATATTTCATTCTCGCAAAAAGTAGTTTTCTGTGGGCCTGTAGGGTTAATGTCGCTTGCATATAAAGTTAGTTGACCAATCTTCTCATCCAGCGTCATTAGCGATAAAAGAGAATCTACCTTGCGATCAATTTCATCACCATATTCTCTATGTTTCGATGTGCAAGAGCACATAGTTATGGCTATAAACGCGAGAATTACAAATGACCAATCTCGTTTTTTCATTGTGATACAGATTACTTAATTATTGACAAAACTTAATTTAGTCATAGCCTGTTGAACCTCGGGTGCCGACATAAATAAGTTCCAGCATAATCCAGTTCTATAATTTTCAATCATGATAATTATTGGCCCCTGATCTATGGCTAAGTATGAACTTCCCCACCAGCCCGCCGAAGCGTTAAATGCATCGTAAAAACCGTAATTTCCCCAAGTTTTATCGCCTAATTTATAGTATAAGAAACGTGCTACTTTCATCGATTCTTCGGGAGTGTAGGGCATTGATGAAAGTGCTGCAGTTGGCGAAATTACGCCAATATCACGGGTGGGCTCATGAACTCCATATCCTGTATTATCATCCGATGCCGTAAGACCCCAACAATCCTCGCTATATAATGGATATTTTTTAGGGTTATTTATGCAATATTGTCTGTTTATAAGCGAGTGATTTACATTTTGCTGCCAGTAGTTGGCGTAGTTGTCGCTTAAACTTTGTGGATTTAATCCCAAAAATGAATAGTGGGCAAAAAATAGTGGTCCTCCATAATCGTAACCAACCGGTAATGTAAACCCATAAAATGCTTTTCCGTTGACAATTCCACCATTCCTTGCCCATCCATTGTGATAAACCGATGCGTTAATAGGATAGTTTGTAGATGTTGCCGCCATGAAATATGTTATTAGAGCCTCATTGTAGCCACTAATTTGCATGTTCATAACCCAATCGTAGGTAGGCGACCAATGCCAGTAAAGTACATCGTTTCCATCTTTAGTGTACCAATTCCATTCTATTTCGGCTAAGAGTTGATTAATATCGTTGATAATTGCTGTTTCTTCAGCAATGTTTGTATTTAGATACTGTCTAACAGTAATTAATGCCTGTGCCATGTAGGAGGTCTCCACTAAATCGCCTCCATTATCGTTAGTACTAAAAGGTATAATTGCGCCCGTGTTACCATTGTGCCAGTGTCCCCAAGCACCGTGAAATCTATCGGCATTTTTAAGGAAGTTTACAATGCTAGTTATTCGTGCAATGCCTTCGCTTCTTGATATAAAACCTCGTTCAATTCCAATGGGAATTGTCATTAATCCAAAGCCGCTACCTCCAATTGTAACAATATCGTCAGATGAGTTTCTTTCTCTGCTCATTCCACTTGCAGGATGACCAAAATCCCAAAAATACTTGAAGGTTTGATGTTGGATTAGGGTTAGCAGTTCATCATCAGAAATCTGTGGAAATTTGTCGGTAGAATCGAGCATGGTAAGAAATTTGGCGGAGTAACCATTGGTGATTGTTCCCCCAAGATTTGGACCTGCATCGATGAAAAATCGATATGAGTATAGCGATTTTAGTGTTGTTTTAGGTGATAAGGAAACAACTTTAGAGTCGGAAGAAAAACTATAGTTATATGCAGTGTTGATATTTCCCGAGAAGTAAAAAAAATCTTTGTTAAAATGTGTACTGTCTGTCTTTTTATTGAAGTAGATATTGATTTTTATGTTGTTATAATCAATGTTGTATATTGTGTTTGAGGTTGATTTAATATTATTTACAGTGATGGAGTCTACAAGAATATCGCCAATGTCAAAACCGTCGGAATCGTTGTTTGAGCATCCGAAGAAGATGAAGGATAGTATAAGTAGGCTGTATATTTTCATCAGAATATATTTGTTTTTTGGAAAAAGGTGAGGGATATAACTCCCTCACCAAATTTGTATAGAATTTATTCAGTAACATCAATTTGAGTTACTTCAGCATCGTAAAGAGCTTTAGCTTCAGTAGCGCTTAATGCTCTATCATAGATACGCAATTCATCTATTAAGCCTTTGTAAGGAGATGCCCATGCATCATCTTGTAAAGCAGTTCCTGCAAGGCGGTCGCACCATGCACCAATGGCAAACTTTTGAGGATCGTTAAAATTCAAATCGCCAAGAGGTAAATCCTCTCCATCACGCTGCCAACGATTAACACCTGTGTAGTCTGTGCCATCAAAAGCAGTAACGTGTATTCCGTTTACATAGGCGTGGAAAGTTGAAGTTGAATTGTCATATGTGCAGATGATGTGTCTCCATTGCGATGCAGTTACATCAACAAACCATCCACTTCCGCGTTGTCCTTTCCATGATTCAGCATCGTCTTTCCAGAAGTAGTTGTCCATTTCGGCATAGTTACGAGCTTGTTCTGTTTCACCTTCTGGCCAATTTCTGTGCTGCAATAAGAATAGGTTACCCCAGATCCAATCGCCTTTACCATCTAACTGGAAAACCATTTGTTCTGGAGCATCGGTTGTTTCAATTGTGTTTGGAATTTGTTTTAACCATACAGAAAAACTGAAAGCCTTGAGTGTTTTCAATTTGCTATCAGTAGGCAAGGTGTAAAGTAAACCTGATGTTTTATCAGTTGCACCCTGGAATGCTTTTCCACGTCGTCCAGTAGCAAAGGTTGCTGTTGTGGTAGTGGCATTACTTGGAGACATCGCACTGATATTATCAGTCCCATTGTCTTCGAATGGAAAATATGCAATTAGATTACTACTAGCAATAGTACTAGGATCTACTTTTCCATTGTTGTCGTTGTTGTCATCATCATCGCTACAAGAGGTAAGCATAAATCCTCCCATAAGCATTGCGCTAAAAAGTAATGCGCCAATAATTCGAGATTTGTTTTTCATTTTAATTAGATTTAGTTAAACATTAGATTGAATTAATACACTAGTATCCATTATTTTGTGTTAAGTTTGGATTCAATTGCATTTGAGCCGATGGAATTGGGTAATGTTCGTGTTTCCCAACAACAAATCCTTTACTTTGAAGTGCTGTTGCTGCCTGGTTTGTACGAATAAGGTCGAAGAATCGATCTTCCTCTAAGGCAAGTTCTGCTCTGCGTTCATCCCAAATATCCTGATTTGTTGCTCCAGAAAGATTGCCTAATCCAGCACGGTATCTTACCTCGTTTATTGCATCATCGGCCGATAATCCACAGGTTGTAGGAACGGTTGCTCCATTAACCAATGCTTCGGCATACATTAATAGAATGTCAGGATACCTTATTACTCGTATGTTCTGATCGAATCCATATCCGTTATAGTTCCATCCATTGTTATTGGATGGGGTGTATACTTTTCCATTGTAAACTGGATTTGTACATCCTGCTTTAATGCTATCACCTTCTGGTGTAATTGTTCCTCGGTAGAGTAGGGTTGTGGCTGGACGTATAACCTCACCTCTTGATGTATAAAAGTTTATCAAATTTTGACTAGGTGTGCAAAAACCCCATCCTTGAAGATTTGCTGGGGTGTTCCCCCGAGGGCCTTGAACGTAGGCGTATTCTAGGTATGTTTGCTCACCCGAGGATTGTCCAAGAGTAGAACTCTGAATTTCGAAGAGCGATTCTTTGGTATTTTCTCCTTCAAGGCTAAATACTTCCCTGAAATTATCCAATAGACCATATTTCCCCGATGCAATAATCTTGTCAGTTAATGAGGCTACAGAGTCCCATTCTGCTTGATATAGATGAACTTTTGCTTTTATTGCCATTGCCGTGTACTTATTAATTCGTCCAGCCCATTCTTTAGAATAACTTGTTGGTAATACTGCGATGGCTTCCTCTAAGTCCTTCTCAATAAAATCGTATAGTTCGGCAGTACTCGATTGGTGAACATTTGATAATTCTTCGGATGTTAGTACTGTATCAATAATTGGAACTCGTCCGAAAAGGCGAGTAAGATTGAAATATGCGTAAGCCCTAATTGTTTTTGCTTCGCCCTGACATTGTCGTGCATATTCTTTATCCTCGCTATTGAGAAGAGCTTCTTCAAAAAGAGGCATTTGGTGTACAGCGTAATTTGCACTGCTAACAATATCGAAGTTGCCAATCCATAAATTGTTTAATAGGCTGTTCGACGAAGTATATGTTAAATTATCGAGTTCCTGCATGGTTGGATTATCCGACGGAATGCTCCCTTTATCGGCATTGTCCGATGCAATTTCAAATGCACCGATGTATGGGAATACTTGTGCATTCCAACTTCGCAAACTTGCATATGCCGCGCTTACCGATAAAAATGTATTTTCGGATTTTGTATAATCAATACCTGTTGTAGGAAGTGTTGCTTCTTGTCGAATGTCGAGGAAATCCTCACAGTTGGTAAGGATAAGAATCATTACTAACGATATAATAGTTGTGAGTTTTTTCATGGCTATTAGAATTTTCAATTAAAAGATCATTTTTAAACCAAGTGAATAGATTGCTTGCATTGGATAAACTGTATTGTCAACTCCGCTACTTATTGGAGAGCCTCCAATTTCAGGAGTAAATCCGTTGTAAGTAAAGAAGGTAAACGGATTTTGTGCTGTTGCGTAAATCCTTAGTTTAGGTATGAAGCGAATCTTTTCAATGGTATATCCAAGTTGTATATTCTGAACTCTTACATAGAAACCATTTTCTACAAAGAAATCGTTGGCTTGCTGCGTATAGGAGTAGTTATAAGCTTCGGCGGAAGGGTATTTGTTTGATTTATTGGATGGAGTCCATCTATTCTCATAAAAATCTGCATCGTAGTTTCCATCTGTAAAAACATCCCTGTTCATGCGTTTTGCATTGAGAATTTTATTGCCGACCTGACTTGTGAACGATATGCTGAAGTCAAAATTTTTGTAGTTCATACCAAAATCAATTCCTGCAATTAGCCAAGGGATTGGACTTCCGAGATAGACTTTGTCTTTATCATCAATAATTTTATCTCCATTTTTATCTTTATACTTGAAGAATCCTTTGTCTTTGATTGTTTGGCTAACAGGATCCAGTAAGGCTTCACTTTCGCTTTTGTAGACACCTGCAACCTCATAGCCATAAAAAGAACCAATAGGGTGTCCAACAGCAGTTCTTGTTGTATAACCACTCCTTACATATGCACCCGCAATGTATTCTTTGCCTTCAAGTTTTAGTACCTCATTATGAATTGTTGTGGCATTAAATCCAATATGATAATCAAGGTCTTTAGAAATTGAATTTTTCCAATTAATATTGATTTCTATACCAGTATTTAGGACATTCCCATTATTGCCAAGTAATTCGGTAACACCACCACCTGCACCTAGTGGAGCATAAAATACAACGTTGTGGGTAACTCTTCGGTAGTAGTCTATTTCGCCAGATAGTTTATTGTTTTTTAAGGTAAAATCTACGCCAAGATCAAACTCTGTAACGGTTTCCCATTTTAAGTAATTCTGAAGAACGGTTTGTGCACCAACGCCATCAACAAGGATATCTCCGAAAATAGCAGAACTGCCTGCTCCCGTTTGACCCAATATTATAGATGAATTTGAAGGAATATTATCGTTACCCAACATTCCCCAGCTGGCTCTTAGTTTTAAATTAGTAAATATGTTATTGATTTTTTCGAAGTTTTCCTGAGTGATATTCCATCCTAAACCTACTGATGGAAAGTAACCCCATTTTTCCTGATACTTAGAACTGCCATCTGCTCGGAATGTAAAGGTTGCTAAATACTTATCCTTGTAGTTATAAGTGCCTCGAGTAAAGAAGGAAAGACCGTTGTATCGCGATGCCCCATCCCATGCAAATCTGTTTAGGTATGAACCGTTAACAAGATATAGTGATTGTGAATCGAAATTTGGAACGTTTAACGCCGATCCAGATAGAGTTTCCTCTTTTTCAACTCTGGTCGACTGTCCTAATAGTATGCTATAGCTACTATTGCCTGATGTATTCTTAAAGGTAAGAAGATTATCAGAAATGAGTTTTGATGACGTGCCAGATGTTTTGCTAAGTGTGGAACTTTTTACACCTTGCGATCCTCCTACATAGTATTCGGGAGTGTAGTCTCTTGAATTCCAATTATTAACATCCTGATTGTATGAAGTTTTAAATGTTAATTTATCCTTTATAATCTCAAATTCGGCATATAGACTGATTACCTGTTTTCGCCCTTTTTCGTAATTATTATTATAGTATGCCGTAGCTACTGGATTCCCATACTGATTTCCAAATCCATACTGTTGTGGCGATCCAAATTTGACAGGGTAAGCATCAGTATTACTATCGTCGTAAACGGGATAAACTGGAGGATTTACATATGCACTAAAAAAAGCATTGTCATCGGGGGAATACTTATCGTAGTTTGAGAAGATTGCATTAACTCCAATTTTTAGGTAGTTGTTTACTTTTTGATCGAATCGGGCTCTAAGGTTATAGCGCTGGTAATAATTCTTTGCATCCATTATTCCATTCTGGAAAAGGTAATTTCCTCCAATCGAGTATGATGATTTTTCTGTCGATCCCGAAATATCTATATTATGATTTGTCATTGTAGCCGATCGTACTATATGTTGATACCAATCAGTACTTGTTGGATAGTTATTGGCGTCGAGAGGAGTGTAGCCTGATACATTTGCATTTGCTTCATTCATAAGAGTTACATACTGATTTTTGTTGGCCATTTCCATGATGTTAACTGGAACCTGAACTCCGACATAACTTTCGTAACTTATAACGGGTTCTCCCGATTTTCCTTTTTTAGTGGTAATTATTATAACACCATTGGCAGCTCTAACTCCATATATTGCCGAAGCTGATGCATCTTTGAGAACCGTTAGCTCTTCAATATCACTTGAATTTAAAAAGTCTATATTGTCAACGAAAACGCCATCAACAACATAAAGCGGATTGGCATAATCTCCGATAGATCCAACACCCCTTATTTTTACGGTAGCGCTACTTCCTGGTGCTCCGCTATTGATGATTTGCACTCCAGTAACTTTGCCTTGCAGTGCTGTCATAGGATTCGACGCTATTTGCTTTGACAAATCGCTTCCTTTTACGGTAACAATAGGTGCAGTTAAGTCCTTTGTTTTTTGAGTGCCATAGCCAACTACAACCACTTCCTGAATATCTGTTGATTTTACCTGTAAAACAATATCCAGCATTGTTTGGTTGGTAATTTCAATTTCCTGATCGATGTATCCAAGGAAAGAAATTACTAGAGTTTTGTCGCTTTGCTGAACTTCAATTTCGAAATTTCCGTTGTAGTCGGTCATAGTACCTCGAGTGGTACCCTTTACAATTATGTTTACGCCTGGTAAACTCTCTCCGGTATCGGAGGCTTTTACAGTTCCTTTTATTATTTGCTGTCCGAAAGTGACTAGCGAAAAGGAACTTAAAAATGTAATTGCGAATAAATATCGAAGTAGTTTTTTCATATATAGAAATTTATACATGGGTTTTGGTTTGGTATTCCTTTATTTTCAAACACTTTATATAGTATACTAATGCATAACTGGTGACACTATACTAGCAAATGATGAATGCCTATTATCTAATTGCTAAGCATTTGTTGTATCTACCATAGCCCAGAAGTACATATAAATACTCCATTAAATCATTAATGAATTTGTCTTTGGAAAAATTTCCATTAAGAACACACGAACTCGATATATATAAGAAGAGAATTGCTGGAAATGATTTTTGCATAAGACTTTTCATTTTTATGAGTTTAAAGCTCAATAAAATTAGTTCAGCTATTTTTCAAAGTCCACTAAAAACCATCATCATAAACACCTCAGGTTAAAATATGTTAAGTGGTGCAGCTACTTTTTACTACGTCACTTAAAAATTTATGATGTTTAATGTAAATTTAATCAATTATTTACACTTATTCAAGTGCCTTAATTTTATATTAATTTTTTTTGGTGTAATCGTTTGCAAGGGGGGATTTTTATGTAAAATGATACTATAATTTACTATTAAATACAGGAAATTATTCCCTCATTTTAGTTAATTTTAAGATTGACAGAGTTTTATGAATTTGTGATATGTATTTGTCTGTTTTATAGTATTTTATCTAAAATTTAAGGATGAAGTCCGTTAGACTTTCTTCGGTGGGTAGGTTCAAACGTTTTCGAAGTCTATATCTACGTTCTTCAACTCCTCGAACGGTTATATTAATTAATGGGGCAATCTCTTTAGACGAGAGGTTCATTCTCAAGTAAGCACAAAGCCTTAAATCGCTTGATGTGAGCGATGGATAGGCATCTTTGAGTCTTTTGAAGAAGTTTTGGTGAGCCTGATCGAAAAGTTTTTCGAATACTTCCCAATCGTTTTCATTATCAATATTTTGATTGATCAACTTGTTGATTTTATCGAAATATTTGTTGGGAACTCTATAGCCAAGTTCTCCCTTCATATCGGTAAGTTCTTTGCCAATCTCCATTAATAGTTCATTTTTACGAACTATCGACATTGTACTCAATGCTAGCTGGGAACTTTTATACTGAATATCGGCCTGTAGATTATCGTTTTGGAGTTTTATGATTGTTTTTTCTACCTCTTCGCGTTCTTTCTGCAGCCGATCTTCCTCTAATTTCCGTTGATGTTCGATGTGCTTGGTAAGTCGATTTCTGTTAATTTTCCACGATAGTAAACTCATTAGTAGTAGTAGCAGAACATATAATAGGTAGGCATATACAGATTGATAGTACGGTGGCTTTATTTCAAAAATAATTTCGGATGATTTGGTTACAATACCTTTTGAGTTTAAGGTTCTTACCAAAAACTTATAGTTTCCTTTGGGCAAACGATTGTATGCTGAGGTTGTAGTGGTTTGCCAGTCGCTCCAACTATTATCGATACCTATTAGTTTATACTGGAAGTATCGTTTAGTTCCAATGATTTCGTTGGATGAAAATGAGAATGAAATATTGTTTTGGTTGAATGGAATAGCAATTTTTCTTCTGGTTTGGTTTACTAGTTCATTTCTATCGCTATTTTCTTTCCATATTTGGATTGAAGTAATTGTAGGGGGAGTATTAATCTCTGTAAGTCTATTAAGTTGAAAAATATTTAGCAGAGCAAACCCATTGTCGAGGCAAACTAATTCGAGACTATCGTTAAGGCTTGTGATATTTTCGTAATTTTCAACAAGGTTGAAGTTGTACATTTCGGGAATAATTCTGTAAAGAAGCATTGCTTTTCCGAAACGAATTTCGAAAAGTCCCCACTCCTTATTTTTTATGAACCAATATCGTGAGTTTGGCAATGATATTATTGCATGGGCCGTTTCAAAACCTTCTAGTTGTGTATTTAATTCACTGTATGGAACAAATTTGTCTTTTAGATCGTCCCAACGAAGAAGACCTTTGGGCGAGGGAACTATTATTCTATTGTTAATTTTATAAATACGGTTAGCCTTGAAATCTAATCCCTGCTTTTTGCCAATCGATTCTTGTTTAATAATTGTTTTTAGTTCACTATCGGGTTGGAGTTTAAGTATTCCCTCAATAGAGTGCCCTAGCCAAATATTTCCCTGAAAATCTACCTCTAGCAATCTGGACGGAGATGTGAACCCTTCTAAGGTGCGATCTTGTTTCCAAATGCCTTCATGTTGCTTATATAAGACCAGTTGACTATAGGTATTTTGAATATAGTAGTCTTTCTCTGCATTCATTTTGGTCATATTGTACCCACCGCTTACATTTCCGATCTTTTTAAGTTTAAGATCTTCGAGTAAATATGTTCCGTTATTTAATCCGCAGTATATCTTTTTATCAATTTGTTTGATAAACCAAACTTGCCCCTGAGAGTTTGGAACTAGTTTTTTATTCCGAAAATGATTGTCGGAACCAAGTTCGTAGTAGTAAATTCCTTGATTCGATCCAATGTATAGTCGATTATCGTTTATAATTCCAGAGTACACCGATTCGGAGTTTGTTTTGTCGATATATATATCGAAAGGGGTGTTAAACGAAATGTAGCTAATACCTCTATCCAGTCCTAGCCAAATATTCCCTAGTTTATCAGAATCGATGGATAGCACCGTATTGTTTTGAATGTACTTAGAGTCGATATGGTTAATCAATTTTCCATTTTTGCTCAACACAAAAACTCCATTTAGTATCGATCCCAAAAAATATTGGTTGTTTACTTCTATTCCGTTATTAATATTGCTGGAAATTAACTCTTTATCTATTTCTGTTTTCCATGGCTTAAATGTTACACCATCGTATATAAACAGTCCTTTGTTATTTGTACCAAAAAGAATACTGCCATTTTCGTGTTGAAGGGCAACTTTAACCTCTGTATTACTGAATATCTCGCTATTGGGAATATGTTGTAGTTTATCGTCAACAATTCTGAATAGACCACCATTTATCTCCTGAACGAATAATTGATTACTTGTGCTTAATAGGAATAAAACAGGAAAAGAAAGTTCGATAGATTTTACGCTTTTTCCATCGAATTTGTAGATTGATCCAAAACTCTGAAAGTAAATGTTGCCATTATGTTTGACAATTCTCCAGAACTCCTGATTTGAAATAGATTTACCAATATTTTCGGAAAGTGAATGGTATTCGGTCAACTCATTGTTTTCTATTTCCCAGTAACCGAATTCTTCGAAAGAACCAACGTATAGTCTGGTGCTGTCGTAAAGCACCGAGCGCATAATGGTTTTATTGGGGATATTTATTAGTTGCCAATTAGCACCGTTAAAGCGGAGAATCCCGTTGTTGTTTGCAACGTACAGCATTCTGTTGCTGCTAATGCTTATATCCCAGTTTTGATTCCCGGCTTGGTATTCTGATTTATTATAATTGGTAACATGAAAAGTTGGCTGACCAATAGCCAATTTTGTAATACCTATTAATATAAAGGTTGCTATATAATAAAAAGCTCTAGTCATATCGTGTACAGATTAGAGCAAATTTAATATTAAAATTGATTATTCGGCAATTACACCAATGTTCATTGATGAAGCATTTGGTCTCTATATTGAAAGTTGTATAATAATAAGAAATAGTTAATTCCATATTTAATGCATTAGACTGTAGAATTATTAATAACAAAAAAGTTGATCGAAGTTTATTTCGATCAACTTTTTTGTATTTCAGATTTGGCAATATTTTAAATACAGTTTTAAAATATTTAACAATTATTCTTTAAAGAATTTTAATGGTTTATCTGTTTCATAACCACATATTTTTATGATGTAAAAACCTCTGGTTAAATTTTCAACATTAAGAAAAGGTTTATCTGAATTTATAACTCTAGAAATAACTAATTTTCCATCTATACTATAAATGTTTATAGGCGTGCTTTTTAAGTCTTTAGGTAAATTAATATTTAATATACCTTGAGTTGGATTAGGGTATAAGAAAATATTATTTAATGTTATATTATTAGTTACCTCTTTTTTACTCTCCTGAAGTTCTACTGATATAGGCTCAAGTTCAAGCACTGTAAATACTTTAAGTGTGACTTTAGGTGAGTCTCCTCCACTATTAACAGCCCATAACGTATACAGTTGGTTGTTAAGATCTGCTCCATATAGATCCACTGTTCCCTGGGATGAAGTTGTATAGATATTACCATTCCATTGAATATTATAACTTGTTGCTCCGTTAGAGGGAGTCCAATATAGTGAAACCCAATTACTACAGTGAACAGTTGCCGTAAAATTAGTTGGAGCAGCAGGCGGTGTGATAATTGATTTAGTAATTTTTTCTACAGATACTCCATAAGTATTATAAGCCTCAACAGAAACAGTATGGTTAGAACCTGAGGATACGTTGTAAAATACATAAGATGAAGATGCTGTTGTGTATTTTATTCCATCTAAATATATATTGTAACCAGTTGCTCCTAAGGTAGCATTCCAAGTTGCCTGAAAACTTGAGTAAGTTGCATTGCTAAAAGTTAAAGTTGTCGGTGCCGCAGGCGGAAATGTTGAATTTGGTGTGACGTTAAGAGTGACTTTAGTTGAGCTCCCCCCACTATTGGTAGCCCATAATTCATATTGTTGATTGTTTACATTAGAACCATAAATATCAACATAAGAAGAGATTCCTGTATATATACTGCCATTTGAATAAACAGAATAGCCAGTTGCGCCATAAGAAGGTGTCCAGTAAAGTGTGATCCAATTACTACTGTGAACGGCTGCTGTAAAATTAGTTGGTGCAGTAGGCGGTGTTGTAACCGATTTAGAAATTTTTGATTCTCCAGCATCATTATAAGCTCCAACAGAAATATTATAAGTAGTTCCCGATGATAAATTACTAAATGTATATGAAGTCGAGGATGTTGTATATTTTTTCGTTCCATTTAAATAAACATTGTAGCCAGTTGCCTCAGAGGACTGTGTCCATGATGCTTTAAAACTAGAAGTTGTTATATTGCTAAATGTTAAACTTGTGGGCGCTGAAGGTGGTTGTAGGATTGTTTCAAGATACATATCCAAACTGGGATTGATATATTCATCATCGTAGCCGCTTCTACGTAATATGAGGTATAGATGATATGAATATGACGTGATTTGGTTGGGATATTTAACTTCAATAGTAAATGTTTTATCTTCAAATGAATTTAGAGTTGCGCTCGTTGGTGTTATAGACGTTATGAAATCACTATCAGAATAATCATCTACCAGAATAGTTACTGTCTCAGAACTATAATTTGTCACATTAAAAGTGCCAGTTGCAACGTTTCCTGCATAATTTTTTCCAAAATCGATGGCTGTTGGATTAACAACTATGTTTTGAGAAAATGAATTTAATACAATAAAACTCAAGGTGCACAATAAAATTAGTAATTTTTTGCTCATAATCTTTAATTTAAGTTTTTGCCTACTCTTTGATTGGGTTTTCAGCAATATCCCTTTTATATATTAATGTTGAATGGGATAATTTTGTTACTTGATTAGTTGTAGTTTTTATGAAAAAAAGCACATTTGGCTATGATTATCTTTTGTTTATTGTGAAAAAAATGTTTGTTTTTGTATATAATATTCCAGTTCACTTGCTGGTTTTGTATTATGATTTGTTATAATTGATGATATAAAAACTGATTGACTAATTGCCAATTTCGTAATTTAGAATGATCTGGAGATTGATTATTCGGCAATTACACCCGATCCAATAAGTTCATCGCCATAGTACCATGCAGCAAACTGCCCTGCGGTTATACCTCGTTGCGGATCGTTAAATACGATGTATATTCCTTCGTTTTTGTAGTATAATGTGGCTTTCTGTAGAGGCTGACGATAGCGAATGCGAACCATTAATTCGATGTGTTGTCCAATGGATAATTTTAAATCGGGACGTACCCAGTGAATCTCGTTGGTGTTAATGAATAGCGCTTTACGGTAAAGGCCTGGATGATTTTGTCCCATTCCAACGTAAACAATGTTTTCGGCAATATCAGTAGAAATAACGAACAATGGTTCTGCTTTTCCTCCAACATTAAGTCCCTTTCGCTGGCCTATTGTGTAGAACTGTGCGCCTTGATGCTCTCCAACCTTTTTCCCTTTACTCTTGTTGTAAATAATTGGCTTCGATAGGTTTTCAAGATCGGTGTCATCGTATTTTGTGAGGGAACTATAGTATTCTACAGGAATTTCAACAATACTTCCCTGGGCTGATTTCAGTTTTTGTTGAAGAAATACAGGTAAATCAACCTTCCCAACAAAGCATATTCCTTGAGAATCTTTTCTTTCAGCTGTTGCCAGACATAACTCTGCTGCAATTTTCCGAACCTCTGGCTTTTGAAGATGTCCAATGGGGAATAGGGCATTTGCCAGTTGATTTTGGTTTAGCTGGCATAGAAAGTAACTTTGGTCTTTATTTCCATCAAGACCAGCAAGCAGTTGATAGTAGGTATGCCCATCAACGTTAACCTCACCCTTACGGCAGTAATGACCAGTAGCCACATACTTTGCACCTAATTTTAGTGCAGCATCCATAAAAGCGTCGAACTTTATTTCTCTGTTACAAAGTACGTCTGGATTGGGGGTTCTTCCCTTCGAGTACTCATCGAACATGTAATCGACCACACGTTTGCGGTACTGATCGCTTAAATCAACAAATTCGAAAGGAATTTTAAGTTTTCGGGCAACCATTTCAGCAAAGTTCATATCGTCATCGAATGGGCAATCTCCTTTTAATACGCCAGTTGTATCATGCCAGTTTTTCATAAACATTCCGATGACTTCGTAACCTTGTTGCTTTAGTATATAAGCAGCAACGCTCGAATCAACACCTCCCGATAAACCTACAACTACTCTTTCCATTTCGAATTATTTTTTCAGGTTGCAAAGGTACTAATTTATGAGAAGCATTTTTTTTATTATAAATACGATTTTTGAGTCCTGATTCTAAACTCACAGGTCTCTTTTTATTATTTTTACAAGTCAATCTATGAGAATAACTCGAAGATATATATGTTCAATTTGTCTGCTATTACTATTTATAACGCCAATAGCAGCAAAATTTGGTGATGGATTATTCCACCATCACGACCATTTTCATTGCAATGCTCAATGTGAATCTCATTTTCATGCACACCACGAGAAGTGCCCGATTTTAAATTATGAACTTACCCTTTTGTCGGATAGGCTTCTGGTAATCAACTATGAAAAGTCCGAGTTGTGCGCTGAGAATCATTTTACGATAAACTATATAGTTTATTCTAACGAATCATTATTTCTGTTTTACCTCAGAGCACCTCCGCAATATATTACCATCTAAAAATGTGAATTCAATATTGACGTATTTATAAACACATTGTAACGGTCAATGATATGCTGAACGAAAAAGATTTTTCTGTAAGTGAAAATTTTTTTCGTTGAGTTTATTCTTATTTGATTTAGTGTAGAAATACATTCCATATTGAATTTGCTTCAAAGTAATTTTTTGTTGCAACAGGCTATTTCATATTGATTTCATGTGTAGTGAACTTAATATGAGGCATGTATGCGATACATATACTATTTCATTAAATTATCAAAATATGAATCATAAACAGCTATTAATAATAATCCTACTCTTTATTTCTGCAATCTCAAATGCACAAAACTCAATATTTGGAACAGTGGTAGATGAGAATGCAAAACCACTAGTTGGAGCATCTGTGTATATTCCTGATTATAGTAAGGGAACGGTTACCGATAAAAACGGAAAATATATAATATCAGGAATTCCTAATGGGAATGTTAATGTCAGCTATTCATTTATAGGCTATTCAAATGCAATAGAGATAATTAATTTTGAAGGAAATTCCAAAGAGAGAAACATTAAATTAGTTCAAACGCCAATCCAAACTGAAGCGATTGTAGTTTCGGGTGGTTATCGATCTTCGCAGCATCAGAATGCCGTCAAAATTGATGTTTTAAAGTTGAAGGAGTTGCAGGAAATAGTCACACCTAACTTTGCAAAAGCGTTGACTTCAATCCCTGGGGTTGATATGATAAGTAAGGGCAATGGCGTTACAAAACCCGTAATTCGTGGTTTGTCGATGAACGATATATTGATTTTGAACAACGGAGTACGGTTCGAGAATTACCAGTACTCCAATCATCATCCGTTAGGAATTGATGAGTTTGGAGTTGAAACAGTTGAGGTGATTAAAGGCCCGGCCTCGTTGTTGTACGGTGCTGATGCAATTGGTGGTGTTATTAATTTTATAAAGGAGCAGCCTGCTCCGGTTGGAGGAATTTTAGGTGATTACAATTTTCAGTATCACACAAACTCCAATGGAGTTGTTAATAACATTGGTTTTAAGGGAACTACCGATAAATTTTTTGGAGGGCTTCGGTTTGGGCAGAAGAGCCATGCCGATTATTTGCAGGGTGGTGGCGATTTTGTCCCAAACTCTCGGTTTAACGAGTACTCATTCAAAACCAATTTTGGCTTTGTAGGGCAAAATTCTACTGTGAAGTTCAATTACGATTACAATAGTCAGAATTTGGGATTGGTAGAAGAGGAGGCTGTGGAATCGATATTAAAAAGAGGCCGACAAAATGATATTTTCTATCAAAGGCTAAATAGCCATTTGTTTGCATCGGAAGCCAAAATATTTCTTGGGAAAAGCCGAGTTGAACTAAATGCTTCGTATCAGAATACAGAGTTAACTCATTTTGGCGAAAAGGATGAGTACGAACTTCAGATGTATCTGGGAACCTTAATATACGATGCTAAATTTTTTGTCCCAGCTATTAGCAATACCGATTTTATATTGGGGTTTCAGGGGATAAATCAGAAGAATCAGAATATCAATGGACGGGAAACTATTTTGCTACCCAATGCAAACTCAAATAGTTATTCTGGATTTTTATTTGCACAGAGAGCATTTATTGAAAAGATAAAAGTTCAAGCAGGAGTTAGGTTCGATTCCAAATCAATCAGTTCCGAATCGGTAGGAACTGAGTCAAATTCAGATTATCGTTCTAGGTTATCGAAAGACTATAGTAGTTTCTCTGGATCAATAGGAGGTACTTATAGGCTTACTCCAGATTTACTATTTCGGATAAATGGAGCAACTGCTTTTCGAAATCCTAATTTGGCAGAACTGACATCGAATGGGCCACACGAGGAACGCTACGAATTCGGCGATGCAAACCTTTCTCCTGAAAAGTCGTTTGAATTGGATTTTAGCATGCACTATCATACCGATAATTTTTTGTTTGATATTGCTGCATTTCGTAACTGGATCAACGATTACATTTTCATTGCTCCAACAGGAATTTTATCATCCGAAGGATTGGGCATTTATCAGTATACTCAAAAAAACTCGGTTCTTTACGGAGGAGAGGTTGGCATGCAGGTTCATCCGCGTGGAGCCGATGGTTTTCACATTAGTTCGTCATATTCTTTTGTGGTTGGCAAGCAAAGCAATGGAGATTATTTGCCTTTTATACCTGCTCATAGGATAAATCTTGATTTATCGTTTAAGAGATCTCGTGCTTTGTTTTTTGATAATGCATTTGTTTCAGTTCAGCCCAGCTATACTTTTTCTCAGAATCATATAGCGTTGGAAGAATCGAAAACCGATGGTTATGGGCTAATCGACATTTCAATGGGAGGAAGCATTAGGGTTAAAACTATAAATGTTCAACTGATTATCGGGGTAAATAATTTATTCGATAAGAAGTATATCGATCATTTATCAACATTGAAAGAGGTGAGGCTGTATAATCCTGGCAGAAACATCTCATTTACAATGAAAATTCCTTTTGAAATGTAGTTTTTATGGGAGTTGAGGCTAATTTGCCTTAACTCCCTGCTTTATAATTTTACCAGTTAGTGTTTGTCTATTGTCGATGTTAACCTTATATATATAAACACCATTAGGTTGATCGGAAATATCAGCCTCACTATTATTGATATTCTTTATAAAAAGAAGTTTTCCGTTTATATTGTAGAATTCAATGCTTGAGCATTTGCTATTTACTATATCATTGGTAAAATGTATGATTCCGCTTGTTGGGTTTGGATATATTACGGTTGGATTTACCAATTTATCATTAACACTGCCCGAAACATCATATCCACGGAAAACAATATCGTCAATCATCCATCCGTCCTTATTTGTGTTGATGTTGTCGCTTTTAAACCTGAATCGTATTATGCGAGGATCTGATTCTGCATTTACTTTTTTAGTTAATACATACCATGCCCAGTGGAGCTCAACGTATTTCCATCCATTTGAATTCCCTGAAAATCCATATTCATTACCGTGTATTGTATCGGAATAAATTCCAATATAGTTATGATAAGGAGCATTGTTGTCGTTAATAATATTCGTCCAAGTGTTTCCATTGTCATATGATATTTCTATTATACCACCGTCAATTAGGGTGTCGGTGTCGAACTTATGGTAAAACGAAAGAATTCCTTCGGGGATAAAATAATTTTCGGTATTTAGGTTTATTGTGATTGAGAAATAATCGTTTAATCCGGTGGAATATGTATGTAAAGTGTCTGTAATTATTGGCGTTTTGCCAGAATGTGATGAATTGAAACTGTTTTTACTGGGTGTTCCAATCTTCCATATGTTGGTTTGCGTCGTATTTATCGATATACAATTATTTAGTGGTCGTAATTTTAATGAATCACAAAATAGAAGATTTCCCCAAGGCGTGGAATTTTGACTATAGAGTGAACTACCGTACAGTAGGATTATTAATAAGTATGTAATTCTTTTCATCTATGGGTATTAAGGAATCTATTGCTTGTTATTCTTTCTTGAGTATATATATAGGCCTAATGCCGAAATTAAAATAAACGAAATTAGAATGTACAACCACCAATTCGATGTTTTTTCATCTCCACTTTGGGTTAAACTGTTGTAAAGGTTGAATTTTAGATCGTTTGATAAGTTCATATAATCGCCAATAGTTACCTGAGCGAGTATTCGCATCAATTCCGATAAATATGTTTTGTAACCTTCGGGGTTATTATTTTTGAAATTTCGAATAAGTTCTTCTATTGTCTTTGTATCAGGATTATTAACTAATGTAGCAGCAAGTAATTTGCTGAGTTCTGGCGATGCCAAGTTTATAAGTCGATTGTAAAAATGGGTGAATGAATTATAGTTTGAACTTGGTATATTTCTGAGTTGCCGTTTTTCTGGACGCGACTCAGATTTTATAATTTTATCGGCAAGGGCAGCCAAAGCCATAGTTATGGCATCTTTTTCCTCGAATGTTTGGAAAGCATGAGCAAACTCAATTACATTTTCGTTTAGTTGTGATTTATTGAAATTCCATTCATTCTTAAGGATTTTGGTGAGCATTGGCTGTGTATTAACAGGGGCAAGAAGCAGGAGTATTTCTGCTAGGTTGTTGTTGTCCGTATCAATGGCTGTATCAAAAGTCCTTGTAGTATTGGTACTTTCTTGGGAGTCCAATGCATTCTTATTTTTTTGAATTGTCGCCAAATTATTTGTATCACGGAATTGCCTTAATAGATTAATTCTATCCTGTACTGGATTTGAAGTTATTGAATCATTCTTAAAAGCTTCATCCTGTTGAACTGCGATTACATTTATTTTTTCAGCATCGGTTCGGTTTGGCTTGGCTTGTATTTTTTCCGCAATTTGAATCTTTTCCTTTATATCGAAACTCTTGCCTGCAAAGAACAACTTATACCGTTTTAGCGGATCTATCCTTAGCGCAATATCAGAATTCGTGATGTCCATTAGCGCAATACCTTCGGTATTAAGAGTGTCAATTACTATTTTCTTGTAATTTCCATCAGAAATTCTGTCGGAAAGCGAAGTGGATGATACAATGTTTTTCATGAATTTAGGAATGAAAAGTTCAACTTCGCAAATATCCTGATCTCCGAATCCATCAGAGTCGAATTTAGCGAGTAGTCCTTTTGATCCATCCCCAATAGGCTGATAAAACAGATTGTCGTCGGTAGTGTTAATTGGGTACCCAAGATTGATTGGAGTGGTCCATTCTCCTGTTGAGTTCAGTTGCGATATAAAGATATCGTATCCCCCCATGTTGTTATGCCCTTCGGAGCTAAAGTATAGCATAGAACCATTGTTCGTAATGAATGGGGTATTTTCGTTGAAACTGGTATTGATAGAAGGTCCCAAGTTCTTAGGCAATCCCCAGTCATCGTTTGTAGTACGTTCACTAACATAGATATCCAAATCGCCGTAGCCACCTTTTCTGTTGCTTGTAAAGTATAAGGACTTTCCATCGGCACTAACACAAGCGTGTGTTTCGTAATATTCCGAGTTGATGTTCTTGTTAAGTTTTGCCATTGGCGACCATTTCCCATTCCGAAGGTGCGATACGTATATATTACCATCGTGATTATCGTCCTTAAATAGGTAGAGTTCGCTGCCATCGTATGATAGCGAGAGCGTGGAGCAATTGCCATCTACCTGTAAATCGAGAGTGATATTTTTAGGAGTGCTCCACTCTCCATTGCTTCCAAGATTTGAAACAAATACAGCTTGGTAGAATTTTCGTTTGGTTGTATATGCTAATGTTTTTCCATCGCCAGATATAATCGGGTTGAAATTGGCAAAACGATCATTTATTTTTTCGCCTAGGTTGGTTTGAAGAAAGTTTACTGGTGTTTTTTGAAGGATAATAGAGTTTTTTGCAGAGTTAACCTGATGATCAAAGTATTCGAGGTTCCACTGGTCTTTTCCGCTGGAAATTTCTTTAAATTTCTTGAATTCAGCTAAAGCTTTATCAATTTGATTGTTTACAAAGTATGCATTGCCGAGGTAGAAAATAGCATCGATAGGAGCTTGAGTTTCAAAAATCGATTCCTCATTATATTTTTTTGTTGTGCTAAGAACTGCCTTTTGAAGATAACTTATTGATTTTTCCTTATTTCCAGGAATGCTAAGGTAGCAAAATCCAATTTTATAGTTAAGGTTATAGTTGTCGGGTTGATGTTTATATATTTGAAGATACAAGGCAACTGCTTCTTCGTAATCTTCAAAGTAGAAGTAGGTGTTGGCATCCTTATAGGTTTCTTCTATTTCTTTTTTTGTTTGCGCAGTTACATTTGTTATTAGCAAACAAATCAAGGCTACCAGGGTGTATCTAAGTAATGTCATGGAAGAATCCTATAGTTTAGTTGTTAGTAAAATCAATTATAACATGATAAATATCTTCATCTTCACCATTTTCAGCGTTAGGTTTCGATAGATATCCTTGATTTCCACTTCCAATAGGGAAGAGGAATGTGTCATCATCAGTTGTATTTAGAGGAGGGCCTAAATTGTTAGGGATGCTCCATTCGCTGCCATTCTTTTCAGAATAAACCAAATCAAAGCCCCCCATGGTTTGATGTCCATTAGAGCTGAAAAAAAGTTTCTTGCTGTTTTCTGTGACAAAAGGGGCAATTTCATCGAATGGTGTATTAATGTTTTTGCCAAGATTTACAGGATTAGTCCATTCTCCATCTCCTTTTCTTGTTGACATGTATATGTCAAATCCGCCAAAGCCTCCTTCGCGGTTACTGCTAAAGTACAGTGTATCTCCGTTGGTCGAAAGCGATCCAAAATTTTCCCAACTCTTCGAGTTGATTTCCTTTGGAAATTTTGTGATTGGATTCCACTTGTTTCTAGTTTTATCGAAAGTGCTGTAGTAAAGGTTCGATGCATCGTTATCGTAACGCGATAAAATAAGGATTGAGCCGTTGGATGAAATACCTACGGTATGAATTTCGCCATCGGCATAAAGTTGAGTGTTTAAATTCAATGGGTTACTCCAGTAGCCAGTATCTTTCTGGCTAATGAGAATTGCATTATAGAATCGCTGTATCGATGCGTATACTATAAAATTTCCAGTGCTATCAGTTAGTGGATTTTTTTCAGGGAATCTTGTTTTAATATTTCTACCAACCGGTTTAATTATGTGTTTCCTTGGATTCGAGAGCATTTGCTGAGCAAAAGCAAGCGATTCAATTTCCTTATTTACAATTCGGATATTATCCTTTTCCTCTGCTTTTAGCATACTTTTGTATGTGCTAAACACCTGAAGTGCTTTGTCGAAATCGCCGCAGATCCTTAAAGCCCTACCGTATTGTAGAAACGCTTCTCTAGGAGCTTTAGTCTCCGAAAAGTAACCTTCCTTATAATCATCAGTAGTACTTTGAGTCGCTTTTTCGAAATAGGTTATAGCCTTACTCTTCTGACTAGGAATATGGAGATAGCAAAGTCCGATGCGAAAAGAGAGATTATAGTTTGATGGGTATGCTTTGTAAATTTCTTGATATAGTGGTAATGCATCGCGATATTCTTCGTACAGTAGATAGTATTCGGCATCAACAAAAACTCTTTTATAGTAAGAGTTCTTTTGACTGAAAACGCTGTTAACTATAAATAGCAATATAAAAAAAACCGGGAGTAGTCTTATCCTCATTAACTATAAGTTTTCAACTTTCTAGATTTAGTTACTCCAAAAAACAATTCAACCTACAATATTCCAAATATCAGAACTATACAACAAAGTAAATAAATTAACGGATTATATGAAAATAATTCTGATAATTTGTTACTTCTCAACAATTGTAAATTTGAACCTTTTGGCGTTTATTATCAATTAGGTATACGGATTTGGGACTACTAAGTTTCTTTTGGTATTTTTGTTAAGTTGAAGTTATTTAGTTAGTTGTGGTATTATAATGTGAAAGTTGAATAGAATTTGATAGACATCATAAAAATGTTTACTAAATGTAAATTCTATTCAACTAGAATGTCGATTTTATTTAAAATATTCTCTCGATTTTGAAATCTTCAATTAAGTTACGGAGCGTTTTGAGGAAATTGCCGGCTAACGCACCATCAACAACCCGATGATCGTAGGAAAGCGAAAGAATACACATTTGCCTAATTCCAATAACTTCACCCGATGGTGTTTCTATAACTACTGGACGTTTCTTTATAGATCCAATCGATAGAATTGCAACTTGAGGCTGATTAATAATTGGAGTTCCCGTCAGTGTATCAAACATTCCTAAATTTGTAATGGTGAAGGTTCCTCCTTGGATTTCATCGGGTTTGAGTTTATTCTCACGAGCTCTGTTTGCAATATCGTTTATATTTTTTGCTAGCCCAATGAGATTAAGCCTATCAGCGTTTTTAATCACGGGTACAATTAAATTTCCACTTGGGAGTGCTGTTGCAATTCCAATATTAATATCCTTTTTAAGAATTATTTTATCTTCGGAAACCGAGGAGTTTATTAGAGGATGCTTCTTTATTGTCAGTGCTGTAGCTTCGGTAAATAGATGAGTGAGTGTTAATTTTTCACCTTCGTTGAATTGAAATTTATCTTTATTTCGATTTCTCCATTCAACCATATTGGAAACATCCACCTCAATAAATGAAGCTACATGTGCCGATGTTTGTTTCGACATTACCATATGCTCTGCAATCAGTTTTCGCATTCTGTCCATTGGAATAATTTCATATCGGGTGTCGCTTTCCAATTGTGGAGTTGTAGTGCTATGAATGGTTTCTATAGTCTTAGTCTCAATTTCATTAATTCTGCTATCTCGTTTTTGAATGTAGGTAAGAATATCATCCTTGTTAATTCGGCCGTTTAATCCCGATCCCTTTATTTGATTAATTTCTGTAGTAGAAATGCCTTCCTCCTTCACAATTTTTCGAACCAATGGAGATAAGCCTACTACAAAATCTTCGTTTATAGGATTGCTATGTAGTACTATATTTTCTTTAGGTGGAGCCAGTTTTTCTGTATTGACTATTTTGGATTCAGCATCAGTATTACTGTTCGTAATTTCTGCAATAACACTTTCTGATGTTAACACTAGAATAGGTTGTCCAACTTGAGGTGTATCGCCCTCCTTATAGAGTAATTCCTTTACTGTTCCTGCCGAAGTCGAAGGCACTTCAGAGTCAACCTTGTCGGTTGCAATTTCGACAACAGGTTGGTCAACTTCAACTTTATCCCCAACCTTAACAAGCCAGCGCGTAATTCTTGCATCGGTGATACCTTCACCCATGGGGGGGAGTATAATTTTAATTTCGTTAGCCATAGCGCAAATTTTTAAATTCTAAGATTATGAGACGAACATTTAAAAGTTCATCTTAATAACAGTCGAATTCAAAAAATGTTGAAAATGGAAGTTAATACAACAGCAATAAACAGAGGATTTATAATCAGATAGACTTTCTGAGGATATTTTTTAGTAATGTTACCAAATCAAGATTCACACTGTAGTTTTTGGCGTAGTATAAATTTTCGTCTAAATCCGATGCTTTATTACTTTCATTCAAGTTAAAAGCATATATGCATCTTTTTACCGATGGCAGAGTAACATTTTGATTGATATCATTGTTGTACCCAATCCATGTACGAGTTCCAAAGAGTACTTTTATGGTGCTTAGCAAACTTTCAAAAGGATTTTTAAGAAGTACAAATAGTAGAGGCCAAAATATCAGTAAAATAATTGATGCAAGTACATCGAATAACCTTTTTGATCGTTTACTAGCAGGGGTTCCTATTGCTTTTATTTCAAGGGAGTAGAGTTCTCCGTTTGTTTCTATGGAGTTGCTGCCAATAATAAAAGTTCTTTCGTGAGGTGCAATTTTATATTCTTTTCCCAACGAACTCAAAAATAGCATACTCGAAACGATATTACTCATTGACACTTCCTGAGTGCCAAATATAATTTCATCGATGTCATTTATTCGGACATACTCTTCGAGTCTCTCTATTGAGAAATCGCTAATATGATTGATTGCTGAATAGTTGCCTATATAATTGTACTTTATTCCAGAGTTGTTAAGTATTAGTTTTATTTTTTCTGCTTCGTCTGTATTTCCTACAACAGCCACTCTTTTAGTAAGGGTTTTGTTGATTATTAACTTAGGAAACGCTTTTGCAAGAATAAGTCTTAGTCCTTGAACGGATATTAGAGACCAAGCGCTGGTAATTAGAATGATAGCTCGCGAAAAACGCATGTAGTTGGGAAGTATCGAATAAACCGCAAGAATAATAATTGTTCCAGTAATTACTCCTTTGCTCGATGCTAATAGTTTTTGAGGTTTATCGTATGCTCCGTTTATCCAAAGTGAGAAAATCCATGTTGATATGTAGAATGCAAATAGTATCAATACATATTTTTCGGGGTAAACATTGGTGTTTTGAAAACGATATTGCTCCCATAGCGGAAGAATTACTTTAATGCCTATTGCTATAATTGAAATATCGGCAAGAGGTAACCATAGTAATTTAACAATTCGTTTTAGTATCGAAAGAAATGCCCTAAAGTAGATGGCTAAGTTTATAAGGATTATAAAAACATTAATGTTTCTTGATTTAAAATGCTTTTCTGCAAAAAGAATCATTGCTTTGTAAAATACAACAACGTAGTTAAGGCTTCCTTTTTTTGTACTCTCGCCCTTGTAGTGTATTATTTGACAATCGGGGTAGTAAAAGTTTTGGTAGCCAGCCAAGGTTATTCTGTACGAGAGATCAATATCTTCGCCATACATAAAGAATTGCTCATCGAGAAGCCCTGCTTTATCCAACGCATCTTTTCTGATAAACATAAATGCCCCGGGAAGTATATCTATTTGATGTGTTGAGTCCTTATCGAGATGACCTAGGTAGTAACGGGCAAATATTTTTGATTTAGGGAAAAGGTATGTTAGTCCGAATATCTTGAAGAATGAAACCCAAGGTGAGGGAAAGCCACGTTTCGATTCTGGCAAGTAGTTGCCTTTGCCATCAATCATTTTAACGGTTAAACTTCCCGCTTCGGGATGACTATTCATAAACTGAATACATTTTACGAATGTATCTTCCTGTACAACTGTGTCTGGATTTAACAGTAGAATATATTTTCCGGTTGCTTGTACTATTGCCTGGTTGTTTGCTTTCGAGAAACCAACGTTATTCTCATTCTCAACAAGTTTCACCATAGGAAAACGTTGTTTTACCATGGCGCAGGAATTATCGCTCGATGCATTGTCAACAACAAAAACCTCAGCATCAATATCTTTTAGTGCAGAGTAAACGCTTATGAGGCATTGCTCCAAGAAGTGCTTAACGTTGTAGTTTACTATAATAATCGATAGTTCCATGCGATAAAGGTAATTAAAATAGAGAAATGGATGATTCTTGGAAAATAAAAAAGACGCTTAGTTGATTAAGCGCCTTTGTATTTGGAGTAAATAATGAATTACTTCATCAATTTTCTGATAGCATTAGCCAAACGTTTTACACCTTCTTCGTTCATTTCTTTCGACATGAACGAGAAGTTGATACGAAGTGTGTTTTTGCCTTTACCATCGCAGTAAAATACTGTTCCAGGGACAAATGCTACATTTTCTTCGATGGCAATTTTAAATAGTTCATCAGCATCCATGTAGTCTGGAAGTGTTACGAAAAGGAATAAACCTCCTTCTGGTTCAGTCCATTTTACACCATCAGGCATATATTTGTGGAATGCCGAAAGCATGGTGTCGCGTTTAACTTTGTAGTTGCTGTTAATTGTTTCAAGGTTCTTGTCAAAGTAACCTTTTTCCAAATATTTTGCAGCAATTTTTTGTACGAACGACGATGTGCACAAATCTGTGTTCTGCTTAGCAATTACAATTCTATCGATAATTTCAGGATGCGCTAAAACCCAGCCAATTCTGAATCCTGGAACAAAAGTTTTGGACATTGTGCCAAGTAGAACAACGTGGCCAGTTCCATCCAATTCGTACATTGTACGTTGAGGAGTCCCATCGAATCTAACTTCACGATATGGACTATCTTCGATTATTAAAATGTCGTATTTTTTTGCAATTGCAATAATTTCTTTTCGGCGATCTTCAGGCATCGATATTCCTGTTGGATTCTGAAAATCAGGAATAACGTAGATGAATTTTGGCTTTTCGCCTTTTTGCTTCATTTCAGCAAGGGTTTTCTCTAGTAAGTCAGAGCGCATACCCTTTTCATCCAGTTCAATGCCAACTAAATCTGCACCATATACTGCAAAAGAGGCAATACCACCCAAATAGCTAGGTAGACCGCAAATTACCTTATCGCCAGGATTGACAAATATTTTAGGAATTAAGTCCAGCGCTTGCTGCGATGCTGTAATTATAACTAAATTATCGATAGTAACATTGATACCCGACTTTTGGTATCTATCTACCAAAATTTCGCGGAGACGTTTATCTCCTTCTGTTTCGCCATACTGTAACGCTTTAGCACTATCGGTGTCGAGTACTTCGACGGTTATATTTTTTAGTTGTTCAACTGGAAAACTTTCAGGAGAAGGAAGACCACCCGCAAATGAAATTAATTCGGGTCTTTGAGTCATTTTCAGTAATTCGCGAATTACTGAGCGTTTCATTCGTTTTGCATTCTGCGATAGAATCAGATCAAGATCGTTTATCATGACTGTTTTGGTTTGTATTAAACTTAGTTATATTTCGTTTGAGAAATGGTGAAAATTATAACAAACAATAATATTTTATCGCTGCTAAGTTATGAAATGAAATTAAAGTAGGCAATATAATTTAAAAAAAATAAGGGCGAAGTAATCTTCGCCCTTTCAGGTTGTATTTTAATGATATTTATTTTCCGCCACAAACAGTGATAATCATTTTACAAGCCGTCATATTGCCCATTTTACACGCCTTGTGAAAATCGGTACACGCCTTTTGCTTGTCCGATAGTCTTAAGTATGTCATTCCACGATTGTAGTATGTTAGTGAAGATTCGGGCTCAAGATCCAATGCGTTGTTATAATCGTTAATGGCATCGGTATAGTTGGTTAATTTGAAGTAAACCAATGCTCTATAGCTATAGATGTTAACATTTCGAGGATCTAATTCCAATGCTTTGTTGTAATCGTTCAATGCGCTGGTATAATCTTCTAGTCGAATCTCAGCTGATGCTTTATTGAGAAGTATTTGTAAGTATAATTTCGAGGAAGGATTCAACTCTAGCGCTTTAGTAAACTCTTCAATAGCTTTGTCGTGTAAACCTTTTAGATTATACACTATTCCTTGTCGAAGAATAAACTCAGCGTTTTCGGGATAGTTTTTTAATGCTTCATCGATGTATTTCTGAGCTTCCTTATAGTCCTCGTCTAAGGTATATGCTTTTATAATTCCGTTTAAGGCAGCTGTATCGTTTAATTGTAAATTATATGCTTTGGAAAAATCGCTGATTGCTTCCTTGTAATTTTTGTCCTTCAACTTTTGGTTGCCCGAGGCAATTAAATCATCAAAATTTTGGGAGAATGATAATCCTGAAATTAGGATAAAAGCAAGCAGATATATAAATTTTTGTCCCATGTTTTTTAGGGTTTTCAGAGTCTAAATATATGTGTTTTTAAAATACGATGAATATTTATGTTGGTTACAACCAAATTAAACTACTCATTTAAAGTTGATTCAAATCTCACCCTATTGATCAATGCTCTGCCCAGTGTTATTTCATCGGTATACTCAAGCTCGTCGCCAAATGCAACACCTCTAGCGAGAGTAGAGACTGAAACAGGGTACTGTTTTAATTTTTTAAAGATATAAAAATTTGTTGTATCTCCTTCCATTGTGGCACTTAAAGCCATAATTACTTCTTTAATGTTGCCAGAGGAAACTCTAACTATCAAATTGTCAATATTTAAATCGGTAGGGCCAATTCCTTCCATTGGGCTAATAACGCCACCTAGCACATGGTATAATCCGTTGAATTGATGAGTGTTTTCAATCATCATAACATCCTTGATATTTTCGACCACACATATTACAGCCGAGTCTCGATTCGAAGAGGCGCAAATGCTGCATGTATCTGTATCGGAAATGTTATGGCAAACCTTACAGAATTTCACGTTATGGCGAAGACTGCTTAACGCTTCAGTGAATTTATCAACATCATTAACATCCTGCCTTAAAAAATGAAGGACCAATCGTAGTGCCGATCGTCTTCCAATTCCAGGAAGTTTTGAAAATTCGTCAACAGCAGATTCCAGTAATTTTGAGGGATATGATTGAATATTCATTGTTGATGTGCTCATTTGAATTCTACAAATCTACATGAATTATGTAAAAAACGCACAGCAATAAAACGTAAAAATTTGCTTTAATTTTTTCTGTCGATGTTGTATTATCGGTAATTCTGTATAACTGAATCTTTATAGATGATGTTATAAAAAAGGTGATTGGATATTAATTTTTAGTTGTTCCTTATTTTTCCTACAATTGCAAACTTAAATTGATAATTATGTCGTCGTCTGTAATTGCTGTAATAATTGGATTTTACTTTTTGGCACTATTTGTAATATCGTACTTAACCTCAAAGGGTGCCGATAATCAATCTTTTTTTATTGGGAATAGAAAATCGCCTTGGTATTTAGTGGCAATTGCTATGGTTGGAACCTCAATTTCGGGTGTTACTTTTATTTCGGTTCCGGGTTGGGTTGGTACAAGCCAGTTTTCTTATTTGCAGATGATTTTAGGCTACTTGCTTGGATACTTTGTTATTGCTAATGTTCTACTACCGCTTTATTACCGTTTAAATCTCACGTCGATATATACCTATTTAGAAAAAAGATTTGGCTTTACGTCCTATAAAACAGGAGCAGTCTTGTTCTTAGTCTCAAGAATAATTGGGGCTTCGTTTAGGTTGTTTATTGTTTCCAGTGTACTTCAGTTAACTGTTTTTGATAGTTGGGGTCTGCCATTCTGGTTCACGGTTACAGTTACAATTATTCTGATTTGGCTCTATACTCGAAAAGGCGGAGTACGAACCGTTTTATGGACCGATACTTTTCAGACTGTAGCGATGCTTTCGGCCGTGGTGCTTTGTATGTACTATATAGCCGACGATTTAAATTTATCGCTAAGGGGAGTTTACGATACTGTTGTAAATAGTAATTTGTCGAAGGTTTGGTTCTTCGATGATTTTAATAGTCGTTACCATTTTCTGAAGCAATTCTTTGGTGGAGCGTTTATTACCATTGTAATGACTGGATTGGATCAGGATATGATGCAGAAGAATCTTAGCTGCAAATCCTATCAGGATGCCAAGAAAAATATGTACTGGTATGGGTTTGCCTTTTTGCCCGTTAACATTCTTTTCCTTTCGTTGGGCGTACTGCTTTACGTTTATGCCGCCTCGAAAGGAATAGCCCTGCCTGCAAAAACCGATGAACTATTCCCATTGATTGCTACTCAAGGGTTTTTGTCTCCAGTTGTGGGAATTCTTTTTATTCTGGGATTAACTGCTGCTGCATATTCTAGTGCCGATTCGGCTCTTACAGCATTAACAACTTCGGTTACAATTGATTTGTTGGATACAAAAGATATGGACGAGACTAAATTGCGAAAAACTAGGCAATGGGCTCATATTGCCATATCAATTATTATAATTTTAGTTATTCTACTATTTAATTCATTCAACGATAAAAGTGTTATTGATGCCATTTTTACCATTGCTGGTTATACATATGGTCCATTGCTGGGGCTTTTTGCCTTTGGTTTGTTTACCAAATTTAAGGTGACTGATGTCATGGTTCCTGTTGCAGCCATTATTTCTCCAATAATTTGTTTCGTGCTTAGTTCGTTTTCGCAGGAATTATTCAATGGCTATAAGTTTGGATTTGAGTTGTTAATAGTTAATGGCTTTATTACTTTCATGCTTCTGTATTTTACCCGAGTAAAGGGTGTTATTGTTGATAGGATATGAAAAAGGCTTCTGTATAGAAGCCTCTTTATTGATTACTCTTTTGTTCCTCGAACCTCGACATTTTTTGCATGCCCGTATATTTCTTCAAGGATGTTATTATAGGTTTCGTATATAACCTTTCGTTTTAGTTTTAAGGTTGGTGAAAGTTCGCCTGTTTGCGGACTCCATTGTTCAGCAACTAGCCTGTAACGCTTAATTTGCTCATAATCGCTAAGTTGTTTGTTGATAGTGCTGATTTCTTTTTGGTATCGGGCAATAACCTCTGGAAGTGTTATTAGTTCCTGATTGTTTTCGAAGTGAATTTTATGTCGGCTGCACCAGTCGTGCAGAAAACTGAAGTTTGGCGAAATTAGTGTACTTACAAACTTTTCGTTTTCGCCAACAATCATGCATTGCTCAATAAAGAATGATTCTTTGAATCTATTTTCAATAGACTGAGGTGCAACGTATTTCCCATTAGAGAGTTTAAAAATTTCCTTTTTTCTATCAGTAATTGTCAAAAATTTTCCATCGGCAAGATATCCAATATCTCCAGTGTGAAACCATCCTTGCTCATCAATGGCACTTTTTGTGAGTTCTGGGGCCTTAAAGTAACCTTTCATTAAGCTTGATCCTCGCATGAGTATCTCTCCATCCTCATCAATTTTAACTTCGACATTAGGTACAACAGGTCCAACAGAACCTATACGAGTATTGCCCGGCTTTATTCCATAGTTAACTGCAATTACTGGTGATGTTTCGGTTAAACCGTAGCCTTCATAAACGGGAATCCCAGCAGCATGGAATATTCGCATTAATCGAGGTTGTAGTGCAGCGCCTCCCGAAATAATGAATTTTAGTTCACCGCCAAGTCCTTTCTGCCATTTGCTGAACACCAACTTACGAGCAAAGTTAAGTTTGATGTTGTAGAACCAGTTATTGCCATCTTCTTTATATTTATAGCCTAGGTTAACTGCCCAGAAAAATATTTGTTTCTTGATTCCTCTAAGATCCTTACCTACCGAGATTATCTTATCGTAAGTTTTCTCCAGCATCCTCGGTACCGTGATGAACAGTTGAGGTTTAACTTCTTTAATGGTATCACCAATAGTTGCTAAACTTTCTGCATAATATATTGATACTCCTTTAGTTTGATAAAAATAGTTGACCATTCTTTCTAGTACATGGCTCAGAGGAAGAAAGCTTACGGCCTTTTCGCCGGGTGTAAGATGAAAGCATTCGGAACATGCTTCTACATTCGATAGAAAATTGTTATGAGAAAGCATGACTCCTTTCGAAACGCCTGTAGTTCCCGATGTGTATATCATTGACACAATATCATCAGGTTTGATAGCGTTTTTTATTTTGAAAAGTTCATCAACGTATTCATGAGCTTGGCTTTTACCTTTTTCAGTGATTTCTTTCCAGTAAGGAATCTCCTTGTATTCTTGAAAACAGAATATTCCAAGAAAGTTAGATAAGTTCATTGTGAGTGGAAGTAACTTTTGGTATAGTCCTTTGTCTCCAACAAAAATTACCTTTACTTCGGAATGATTCAAAATATGCTTGTATTCATCTTGGCTTATTGTTGGATATATCGGAACATGCACCATGCCAGCCTGTGCAGTTGCCATATCCACAAAATTCCATTCTGGCCTGTTACCCGATATGGTTGCCACTTTATCGTCAGGTTTCAAACCCATCGCCATTAATCCATAGCTAAGGTTATGAACTATTTGGGAATATTTTTCAAGAGTATATTCCTCCCAAGTCCCATTTGTTTTTATCGCAACTACAGGGCGATTGTCGTAGATTTCTTTACCTTTTTCAAGAATATCAAAAGTTCTAGTAATTGTCATTTTACTAAAGAATCTGTTAATAATTAGGTTAGTTCTTTTGAATCACAGAATCTGCCCGAATCAGTGATTTCAATCCCAAAATCCGACAAATATAAAACAATATTTATGAAAATTGTCAATCATTGCTTGAACGTATGTTTTATTTTCGGGATTAATATAAATTCAGATGACAATTACGATATATTTATTGATGACTATTGGGCTGTAAGCGAAAATTGTATAGATATACAGTCCAATAGCCAAATCTTTTTATCCTTCAAAGTGTTCTTTCCAACTCATAAGTTCAAGATCTTCAATTTTTTTGTTGCTTATTGCGGTTAGAAAAGCAGCAGCAAGTCTTGCATTGGTAATTAATGGTACATTATAGTCTATCGCTGCACGACGAATCGAGTAGTCGTTATCGAGTTCCTTGCGCGATAGGTTTTTTGGTACGTTTATCACCATTTCAACCTGTCTGCTTTTTATTAATTCAACGCTGTTTGGTGAGTCTGCTTCATCGGGCCAAGCAACAGGTATGGCGTTTACTCCATTATCCTTAAGGAATGCTGCTGTACCTTTAGTTGCATATATGGTGAAATCTTGTTGTTGTAGTAGAAGTAATGGTTCTACCAGTGCAATTTTCGATCTTAAAGGACCTGAAGAGACCAGTATGCTTTTGTTTGGAATTCGGTATCCAACAGAAAGCATCGCTTTAATCATTGCATCGTCGAAATCGATACCCAAGCATCCAACCTCGCCAGTGGAGGCCATTTCCACGCCGAGTATTGGATCGGCCTTGGATAGTCGGCTGAACGAGAACTGCGATGCCTTTATACCAACGTGGTCAATCTCAAACATCGATGGTGGAAGGGTGTTTGGCATTCTGCCAAGCATATAGCCAGTGGCAGTTTCAATAAAGTTGTAATCGAGCACTTTCGATACGAATGGAAAACTTCGGCTGGCTCTAAGGTTGCACTCAATCACCTTTATATCGTTGTTCTTAGCAAGCAGCTGCATATTGAATGGCCCTGTGATTTTTAGTTCGCGGGCTATTTCCTTGGCTATCTTTCTAATTCGGCGAATAGTTTCGAAGTATAGTTTCTGCGGCGGGAAAACAAGTGTGGCATCGCCTGAGTGAACCCCAGCAAACTCCACATGTTCCGAAATTGCATCGAACATAACCTCGCCATTGTTGGCTACAGCATCGTACTCAATTTCCTTGGCCCCCTCAATAAACTCGCTAACCACAACTGGATGCGTTTTGGATACGTTGGCGGCAAGTTTAAGGTAATCCCTTAGTTCATCGGCGTTGGATACAACATTCATTGCAGAGCCCGACAGAACATAGGAGGGACGAATAAGTACAGGGTAGCCAACCTCATCAACAAAATGTTCAACCTCCTCGAAGGTTGAAAGTTGTTTCCAGCGTGGTTGATCAATCTCTAAGCGGTCTAACATCTCGGAGAATTTTTGTCTATCCTCGGCTTTGTCAATGGAATCGGGCGAAGTTCCTAGTATTTTAACTCCAGCCTGGTGTAGTCGCATTGCTAAGTTGTTGGGAATCTGCCCACCAACCGAAACAATCACTCCTATAGGTTCTTCCATATCAACAATGTCTAAAACCCGCTCAAACGTTAACTCGTCGAAGTAAAGTCGGTCGCACATATCGTAATCGGTGCTGACCGTTTCGGGGTTGTAGTTTATCATCACCGATTTGTAGCCAAGTTTGCGAATCTCGTTTACCGCGCTTACAGTGCACCAGTCGAACTCAACCGAGCTGCCAATGCGGTATGCCCCAGAGCCAAGTACTATTACAGTTTTATCCTTGCTGTTATGGTTGATATCGTTCTCAATTCCGTGGTAAGTTGCATACAGGTAGGCCGTTTCCGATGGATACTCGGCTGCAAGTGTATCAATTTGCTTGATGGAAGGATGTATACCAACATTTTTACGATGATTCCTTACTTTTATTTGGTATTGCTCAATTTCTTTTGGCTCAGGGTTGAATATTAGTCGGGCAATTTGAAAGTCCGAAAAACCTTTCTTTTTTGCATCGAGCAAAAGATCGTAATCCATCTCGTCCAAAGATTTCATCGTTTCAATCTGATTCTTCATTGAGATGATATTCTGCATCTTATAAAGGAACCAGATATCAATTTTTGTCAACTCGTGAATTTTCTCAATTGTCCAGCCTTTTTCCAGCGCTTCGGCAATTGCAAAAATCCGTTGGTCGGTAGGGTGGGTAAGGGCTTCCTCCAAATTTGGGAAACTCAACTTTGGGTTAGCCACTAAGCCGTGCATTCCCTGCCCAATCATTCGGAGCCCTTTTTGTATGGCCTCCTCGAATGTGCGGCCTATTGCCATAACCTCGCCCACGCTTTTCATCGATGAGCCAATTTCGCGGGTTACACCTTGGAATTTATTCAAATCCCAGCGAGGGATTTTTACAACGATGTAATCGAGCGCTGGTTCAAAGCAGGCGGTTGTGGTTTGTGTTACCGAGTTTTTAAGTTGATGCAATCCATAGCCCAAGCCTAATTTTGCTGCCACAAAGGCAAGCGGATAGCCAGTGGCTTTGGATGCCAGTGCAGATGAGCGCGAAAGACGTGCGTTTACCTCAATTACCCTGTAATCCTCACTGTTGGGGTCGAATGCGTACTGAACGTTGCACTCGCCAACTACGCCCAAATGGCGGATGATTTTTATTGATAGCGCACGTAATTTATGGTACTCGGAGTTGGTCAGTGTTTGCGATGGTGCCACTACAATACTCTCGCCTGTATGGATTCCAAGTGGGTCGAAGTTCTCCATATTACAAACCGTGATGCAGTTGTCGAACCTATCGCGCACAACCTCGTACTCAACCTCTTTCCATCCTTTAAGCGATTCCTCCACCAGAATTTGCGGAGCGTATGCAAATGCATTTACTGCAAGAGTTCTCAGCTCATCCTCGTTGGAGCAGAATCCACTTCCTTGTCCGCCCAGTGTGAATGCAGCCCTTATAATTAACGGAAAACCAATCTTCCTTGCGGCATTCAGTGCTTCGTCAACACTATCAACCGCAATGCTTTTAGGTGTTTTTACATCTATCTCAAGCAGTTTGTTGGCGAATAGTTCTCTATCCTCGGTATTGATAATTGTTTCAACAGGGGTGCCTAGCACCTGAATGTTATGCTTTGCAAGTATTCCGCTTTTGTAGAGTTGTGTTCCGCAGTTCAGCGCGGTTTGCCCGCCAAACGAGAGGAAAATGCCATCGGGGTGTTCCTTTTCAATTACTTTCTCCACAAAGTACGGGGTAACTGGCAGGAAGTAAACCTTATCGGCTATTCCTTTGCTTGTTTGAACTGTTGCAATGTTTGGGTTGATAAGGATTGTGCTTATTCCTTCCTCCTTTAGTGCCTTTAAAGCCTGCGAGCCGCTGTAATCGAATTCGCCTGCTTCGCCTATTTTCAGTGCACCTGAGCCTAAAACTAGGACTTTCTTATATTGATTTTTCATTATTCGTTAAAGGTTAAAGGTTAAACGTTAAAAGATTGATTTTCATTCTATCTTCTAAATTCTAGTTTCTGATTTTTCTATCATCCTAATAAACTCGTCAAACAAGAACTCGGTGTCGTTAGGTCCGCCCGAAGCTTCTGGGTGAAACTGTGCTGCGAAAATTGGTTTGGTCTTATGCTTAATTCCTTCACAGGTGCCATCGTTGGCGTTCTCGAAGAGAATTTCCCAGTCGTTGGGTAGTGTAGTGGTGTCTACCGCAAACCCGTGATTCTGCGATGTGATAAAGCATCGGTTTGTACCTTTTAGTATTACAGGCTGATTGTGGCTTCGGTGTCCGTAAGGAAGTTTGTAGGTGTCGGCTCCCGATGCTAAGGCTAGCAGTTGGTTTCCTAAGCATATGCCCATTATGGGTTTGTCAATTGCCATTGCCTTTTTTAGGTGACTAATTGTTTTGACGTTCATTTTTGGATCACCGGGGCCGTTGGAGATAAAGAGCCCGTCATAATCCTCGGTTGTAAAGTCGTAGTCGTATGGAACGCGAACTATTGTTGTGTCCCTATTCAGAAGACACCTTATTATATTGTTTTTTACACCGCAATCGACCAGGACAATCTTGTGCTTACCGTTTCCGTAGGTAGTTTTTTGCTTTATTGATACCTGATCAACCAAGTTTTGCTTGTTGGGGTCGATCCATTTCACGTCGTTATCAATAATTATTTTCCCAAGCATACAGCCGTGTTCACGGATTTTCTTTGTCAACGCTCTGGTATCGAGCCCCGATATTGCAGGAATTTTATGCTCTATAAGCCAATCCGATAGACTTTTGCTGGCATTCCAGTGGCTATAGGTTTCGCTATACTCTGTTACAACCAGCCCGGATATGTGAATTTTGTCTGATTCCCAGAATCGTTGAACGTTTCCATCGCTAACATTGTCAGGAACACCGTAATTGCCAATCAGAGGGTATGTAGCAACCAGTATTTGGCCTCGGTACGATGGATCGGTCAAACTCTCGGGGTAACCGTTCATGGCTGTATTAAAAACCGCTTCACCCGCAGAACTTCCGTGATATCCGAATGAGTAGCCAACATGTTCGCTACCATCCTCCAGTACCAGTTTTGCCTTAATTTTCTCCATTGTTATACTATGTTAGGTAAGATAAAAAAAGGGTTGATGACAATCAACCCCAATATGATTGATTACTGTATAATAATCAGATAAAGGGCCTAGATAGGCAAAAAAAAAGTCTGCCATTAAAGGCAGACCTTTATAATATTTTAATGATAATGATCCTTCGAATCCAGTGTGTTTGTTACTTAGTAATATTTTCTCAATCTGAGGCATCGGCAGTTTTGTTTCGGCACAAAGATAACGATGATTTTTGTTTTGTGGAAAATTTTTCTAAATAAATCTTGTTAAATTTTTATCCAACCCGAATTGAGGTTTACTTCGAATACTGATGCAAATTCGGGTCTTTGAGGAATATTTATAAAGGGATATGTAATTTTTGTAAGGTAAAGCCCTTGTGGGTAAGCAATGGTAATTTCGCTTGGCCTAATTTTACCAGAAAGTATTCCCTCAAATTCTTCGATTGAAAGTCTGCCTATGCCAATATCTAATAACCTTTTAACAATAATCCGAATCATTCCTTTAGTGAATCTATCAGCAGTGATTTGAAATCTAAGTCTTTCTGCATTTGGGCTGGCAAACAGGTCCACCGAGTTAACATTGCAGATATTGCTATCGTTCTTTAGAGGTGTTTTGCAGAATAACGAGTAATCGGTGTACTGTGGAATCAAGTCCATTGCTTTGCTCATTAGTTCAAGATTTAGGTTTGATTCCTCGTATAGGACACTTAAACCTTTTAGAAATGGGTTTTTGTGCGTATGCACAAAGTAGTTGTAGGTTCGCTCTACCGCATCGAACTGGGCATGGGGATAACCTTCCATTGGGATTATATCGAAAATGGCTATATCGTCGGGTAGTGCTTTGTTTAGGCGAAACTTAATATTGGTATGGAGTGGTTCATAGTGATCGAAGTGAAAAAAATACTGCACTGCGTGCACCATAGCATCAGTGCGGCCACAACCTATGCAGGTTATGGTTTCTTTTAGCACGTCACTAAATTTATGCTGTAGAACTTCCTGTACAGTAATTACTCGGGCTTGCTTTTGCCAGCCTCTGTAGTTGTACCCGTTAAAACCAATATGAACAAAGTATCGCAATGCTGAATAATTTTGGGCAAAACTACGCAAACTAGGTTGGTTTTGCAATTGGTAAATACGCTTGCGGGTATTTCTATTTTATAATGGAATAAATCATTTCATCGCAAAACTCGCCGTTTTTAAAGCACGCTTTTTTTAGTGTGGCTTCATGCGAAAAAACCGCTTTCTCCAAAACCCTTTGCGATTTCTTGTTGAAACTGAATGGGCGGGCATAAATTCGTACAATATCGAAGGTGTGAAAACTGTAATCTACAATCTGTTTTATGGCCTCAGGTATGATACCTTGCCCCCAGTATGGTTCTGCGAGCCAATATCCACATTCAGCCGATTTTCGATGAATGTCTGATTGAATAAATATTCCAATAGAGCCACAGGCTTCTCCATTAATTTCGATGGCAAAGAGTGTATACGGTTCTTCGTTTTGAATGGCCATTGAAAGGAATCTTATTGCATCCTCTAAACCATAAGGATTTGGAAATGCATCGGTAAGGTTCTTTGCAATATTGGGATTGTTGGCGTATTTTGCAATACTCTCGGCATCAGATTCTCTAAATGGGCGGAGGGTGAACTTAGTGTTATCCGTTTTTTTCATAGATTAAATATCTTTAAACTTTGTTTTTGAAATATTTATGGATCATAACTAGAATTTAGGATAATTTTCATATAGCCCTAAAAAGAAGGCTTTTACGTTTAGTCCAAGTGACTGATTTTTATATCCGCCTTCTTGAATAATTATTGTTGGTAATCCTAGTTTTGCGATTTTGCTTCCTGTACTTTTAAAGTTCTCAAAAGAAAAGTTCCAAGTTCCGGTAGGATCGCCTTTTGCGGTATCTAAACCAAGTGCAATAATTAAAAATTCAGGATTAAACTTCTTAATTATGCTGATTGATTTATTTATATAAATTTGGTAATGCTTATAATCTGTATTTTCAGGTAAAGGAAAGTTAATGTTGAATCCGGCTCCAAGTCCATTCCCGGTTTCATCGTTAAATCCAGAAAAATAGGGATATGCAAATGATGGATGTCCATGAATTGAGATAGTAAGAACATCGTTTCTGTCATAAAAGATTTGTTGTTGGCCATTTCCGTGATGAAAATCGATATCAAGGATAGCCACATTCCCAATTTTACTTAAGTAATTTGCCACAATAGCGCAATTGTTAAAATAGGAGAAGCCTCCAAACATGGCCTTTTCAACGTGATGTCCTGGAGGCCGGGTTAGAACATATGCAATTCTATTTCCTTCTAAGATTTTATCGGCAGCAGTCAATGCACAGTCAACACCATTTCTTGCAGCGAGGAATGCATTCTGATTTATAGGTGTAAATGTGTCGAAGCAATAATAACCAGCTCTAACCGATAGTTCTTTGGGCGGTTTTGCTGCATTGCGTAATGGGAAAACATAAGGATATACTGACTTGCCTTTGGGCATATTTTGGCAAACCCGTTTAAAATAGTTAAAATATCCTTTATCGTGTACGTCTAATATAAGTTTGTCGGGGAAATGCTTTGCTTGTATTGAATCAAAAAGACCGGTTTTATCGAGTTCCTTTTTTATGCTTGAAATTCGAACCGGAGACTCAACATATCCTTTTTCTTTTATGTGATGAATATTGTGTTGATCATTAATTACAAGAAGAATCCTATTTTTAAGGTTGATTTTTACATTTGTTTTTTTCGATGATTTAATGTACTTAGGGTCTCGGAGTCGTACGGGATTGTCTTTAATACTTTTAATGACCATATCTATATATTCAACGGGACAAAAATTTGCGTACTTTCTAGTAAGAATTGCTTTTACTATATTTTTTGCAAGATTACGTGGAATAGATTGGTTTACTCCAAGACCATCAAAAACGAGGTAAGGAGGACAATCGTCTGTAGGGTTAACATTTGTTTCGTAAAGGGTATTGGCTATGGGGCGAGCTCCAAATTTTTCGTAGAAGGCAAGCCTTTTCTGATTTTGAACAATAAATTCTTGGTTTCTACAAAGAGTTGGATCATCAGGGAGACATTCAAAAAAAATGCCCAAAGCATTCAGGGATATTGCTTCTTCCCGTACTCTGTCATATAATGCACTTCCAATTCCTGACGATGCTTTATTGGGACTTGTTGCTATGTAATCTAAAAAGCAAAATTTTAAATCGGACATGAATAAAAGAATGGCAAAACCTGTAACATTTTCATTAATATCCAATGCTACAAAAAGTGTGGTCTGGAATTTTGCATTTACAGGATCAACCATTTGATTCTCAATTTCTGCAATCTTTTTTTCGGAAAGATCTGGAAATTGTTTCTTTATTATTTCTTTAACTTTTGCTACATGTAGCAAGTTTGTTTCAAGATTTGGATTGAGAATTTTACGAATACGAAGCATTGTAAAAGGTATGAAATTAAATTAGTTTCTTAAGTTCGAAAAAATCAGTTCTTCTATCTTTTAAGTTTCTAACGCTTCCAAACTGATTAAGTTCTTTTAGCATATCTAGATCGACATCAACTATCAGAATCATTTCAGTATTAGGTGTTGTTTCTGCTTTAATTCCGTTGGAAGGGAATGCAAAGTCGCAAGGAGTTAATACCATAGACTGTGCATACTGTATATCCATATTGTGAACTTTAGGAAGGTTTCCAACACTTCCAGCAATTGCAACATAGCACTCATTTTCAATGGCTCGAGCCTGAGCACAATACTTTACTCTTGAATATCCATTTTGTGTGTCCGTAAGGAATGGAACAAAAAGAATTTCCATTCCTTCATCGGCTAAAAACCTACTAAGTTCGGGAAATTCGGAATCGTAACATATGAGTATCCCAATTTTACCGCTATCGGTATTAAAGCACTTTAGTTGATTTCCGCCTTGAAGTCCCCAGACCTTTTTTTCGTCGGGAGTTACATGAATTTTTTCGTATCGTTCTATCTTTCCATTTCTATGGCATAGATAACCTGCATTATGCAAAACATCGTTAATAATTTCGGGCATACTGCCAGTTATTATATTAATGTTATATGATATGGCTAACTTTGAGAAACGTTCCGTAATCTCTTGGGTGTAATTGGCCAATTTCCGTATGGCTTCCGGTTCTGATAGGTGATTAAAGTCTGCCATTAAGGGCGCATTAAAAAATTCTGGGAAAAGTGCAAAGTCACTCTTATAGCCAGACACTGCGTCAATAAAATATTCTGCTTGCTGCATTAATTCGTCAATATTTTTATATAGACGCATTTGCCATTGAATAAGACCTAGTCTGACAATCGATTTTTTAAGTAGGAGATTTTTTGTTTTTTCTTCAAAATATATGTTATCCCATTTTAGTAGGACTGCATATTCGCCAGAGGCAGTATCCCCTTCAAGGTAATTTTTTAGCACCCTTGATGGGTAGAAATCATTAGAAAGTTGAAAGTTGAGAACAGGATCGTCTATTTTTTTCAGCTTAACTTTATTTATGTATTCTTTTGGAGTTAGTTTATCTGCATATTTATGGTAGTTAGGAATGCGCCCTCCGAAAGTAATCCCTTTCAGATTTAATTTTTCGCAGAGTTCCTTTCTATAATCATAGAGCCTTCGTCCAAGTCTTAACCCTCTATAATCAGGTTTAACAAATACATCAATACCATACAGAGTGTCACCTTGATTTGAATGGGTTGTAAATGAATAGTCGTTAGTGACTTTTCTATACGTATGATTATCTGTAAGTTGATTATAGTTTACAATTATTGACAAGGCACATGCTGCAATTTTGTTATCGATTTTAATAACGACCTGTCCATTGGGGAATATCTCTATAAGTTTGATAATCTTTTCCTTTTTCCAGAAACTGTTAGGAATGGTTTGGTACGATGAAATCATTACATCCTTGAGTTCATCGTAATCATTGATATTTAGTAATTCAATGCTTATGTTTTCAATTTTTTTCTTGTTCATTGTTTGATAGTTATGATGAGGTTGCAGCAGGAACTAGGTCTTTATTACTTCCTTTTAAAGCTGTAAATATATTGATGAATTTCATTTTTTATCATTTCCATTTTGAAAAAATAAACAGAATTAGGTTGCTATAATATTCAACTATTACATTAGTTCTGAATACCTTTAAAATTTTTACAACGTTTTTAAGAACTGACCTCAGTTGAGTTTGTTAGCGTTAACAATCTCTTATCTAATTATTTTGGAATACTTTCATTATTTACTTCTTTTAATTTTATTCCACAATGTGAACAGTAGATTGATTCTGTAGGATTACTTTTTCCGCAATTTAAGCATAGTTTTTTTGTCTCATCGGATTTTGCCATTTCGACAGTTACAATTCCGGTGGGAACTGCTATTATTGCATAACCAATAATCATGGCAAACGATGATATAAACTTACCAAGCACTGTATGCGGAACAATGTCTCCGTATCCAACTGTGGTTACTGTAATTATGGCCCAGTAAATACTCTGAGGAATACTTGTAAAGCCATTCTCGCCACCCTCAACCACATACATAATTGTTCCCAGCAAAACCACAATGGCTAAAACCGAAAATAAGAATATCCCAATTTTATAGGAACTGGCTTTAAGGGCTTTTAGAAGAGCGATTGATTCTTTATTAAATCGAGCAAGTTTAAGAATTCTGAAAACTCTTAACAGTCGTAGTATTCTTACAACTAAAAGGTAATGATACCCATAGGCAAACAAACTAAGGTAAGTTGGAAGAATTGAGAATAGATCAACAAATCCCCAGAAACTAATGATATATCTCGATGGTTTTGGACTGATATAGATTCTTAGTAAATACTCAAGTGTGAATAGGATGGTAAAGAACCACTCAATAACATTGAAGCCGACTCTAAAGTTTTGGTTAAGGCTAGGAATGCTGTCGAGTATGGTGACAAGAATGCTGAAAAGAATACTCCAAAGCAGAAAAACGTCGAATTGCTGGCCTGCCTTAGTATCGCTTTCAAATACTATTTTGTACAAACGGATTCTACTTATCATTGTCGGTCTCAACTTTGATTTTAAAACTAGGAGATTTATAATCTTTAGATAGATAGTTGGCAGGAATAGTTGTCATATTTCCATCTCTTGCTGCACGATAATGGGGGGAGAGGATTTCGATTTCCCTTTCGTTGCAAATATCCTGAATATTTTGATGTAAATTGGAGTAGATTATCGCCTGTTTACTAGCCTCTTTAGTATATGCATTAATTTGATAAGAAACATAAAAGTCGTCTAGGCTTGTTTGTAATACAAATGGTTTAGGATCGCTTTCTATCATTTCGGTTTTTAACGCTGCCTCAATTAGTGCTTGATGCATATTGCGCCAAGGTACATCATAACCAATGGTTACGGTGGTATGGATAATTAAGCCTGTATTTTTTGATTCACTGCTATAATTTGTTGTGTTTCCAGAAAGGACAGATGAATTTGGAATTGTAACTATTTCGTTCTTGATGGTTTTAACTCTAGTCACTAAGAGTGTTTTTTCTATGACATCGCCAGAAACATCGCCGATTCTAATTCTATCGCCAATTTTGAATGGGCGCATATAAGTTATAACTAGTCCGGCAACCATATTTGCTATTGCCGACGATGAACCTAGTGAAAATAGCACTCCAATAAAAACTGATACTCCTTTAAATATATTCGAATCGGAACCCGGTAGGTACGGAAATATTAAAACCAATGTAAATGCATAAAGAAGAAATTTAACTATACTATATGTTGGCATAGCCCAGTCGGCATGAAATCCCGATAATTTTAATTTTTCAGATTCAATTTCGCGAAAGATATACCTTACGAATCGTATAAAATATCTCATTACAATATAAATAACTAAAATGCTAAAAAGATTCGGGAGATAATGCCAAACCGAAATAAAAACCTTTTTAAAAGGAGACCATATTAGGTTAAACAATGCATCCGCCCAATCTCTGGAAAATGGAAATATGCTGAAAATAATGGGGAGGGTTATGTAAAGAAGAATTACATAAACAAACCATTTAAATGCCTTGATTAATAAGAGTATTAATTGGAGTTCCTGTTCTTCCGAAAGAAATGTGTAATCTTTGAATGATAAACTTTTTAACCATTTGTCTTTATTCTTTTGTATGTATTGAACGGTTCTTTTATATCCTTTGCCAATTAACATGAATATTATCCATGCAATTCCAATCACTAAAATCATTAGGCTAATGCGTAACGTAATTTTTAGCCATCCTCGATTCTCTTTCGCTTTAAGAACTGAGTTTTTGATTCTTTCTCTAAATATGAGTGAAAGTTCCTCTACGCTTTTATTGTAGTTTAAAGCGTCATCTGCAGTAATGCTCATTACTATAGTTTCTCCATAAACAATATCGTAGGTATTTTCATACTTGATGGTAATTATAGAATCGACATTGACAAAATCATCATCAGCAAGTTTCTTTATTTTTTTAGAGATGTTATCACTTCGTTCTTTTGGCGTTGAGGCGCCAATTTTTGAGTAAATTGAGAAAAGTGTATCGTCCATAGCCCCAATGACTGCATAACCTTTCATTTTAAGGGAATCTATTTGGGCATTAGATTGAACTGATAAAATTCCCAAAATAATTATTATGAGTATGTGCTTAATATTCTTCATAACTATTATTTTTTGATTTATAAATGTACAAAAAATGTGATGGAAATATTTAATCCTTTTTCTGATTGGTAACATTTAGTAATAAAAAAACGCTACCAACTTATGGCAGCGTTTTATGATTTTTATTAAAAGAATCTACTTTATAATCTGAACTGCCTTAGCAATGGCCGATTCTAGTCCGGCTGGATTCTTACCTCCAGCAGTAGCGTAGAATGCCTGTCCACCTCCGCCACCTTGAATCTCCTTAGCAGCCTCGCGTACAATATTCGATGCGTTTAGCTGGTGGGCTTCAACCAATTTGTCGGAAATCATAATGGTAAGAACCGCTTTTCCTGCAATTTCAGCACCTAGTACGAGGTAAAGGTCGGCAACTTCGTTCTTTAGTTGGAAGGCTAAGTCCTTAATTGCATCGGCATTATTAACCGTAACACATTCGCTGATGATATTGATACCGTTGTGTTGCTGAACTTTTTGCTTTAGGATCGATTTTATCTCTTTTAGTTTCTCAGCCTGGAACATTTCAATCTCTTTACGAAGGCTGTTGTTCTCCTCAACTAGTTTCGTTGTTGCTTGCGATATATTTGCAGGGTTGCCAAGGATTGTCTTGATATCCTTTATGGTCTCTACCTGAGCGTAAACAAATTCTTCGGCTTTAACTCCTGAGATTGCTTCAATTCGTCGAATACCGGCAGCAATTGCACTTTCCGATATAATTTTGAACAGCCCTATTTGGCCTGTTGCATGAACGTGCGTTCCACCACAAAGTTCAACCGATTCGCCAAAGCGGATAACCCTTACAGAATCACCATACTTTTCGCCGAAAAGAGCCATGGCACCCATTTGCTGAGCATGTTCCATTGGAACATCTCTATGTTCATCTAGTTCAATATTCTGACGGATAGCCTTATTTACAAGTTTTTCGACCTGGCGGATTTCTTCGTCGCTCATCTTTTGAAAATGCGAGAAGTCGAAACGTAGGTATTCAGGACCAACCAACGAGCCTTTTTGCTCAACATGTGTTCCTAATACTTTTCTTAAAGCATTATGCAAAAGGTGAGTTGCAGTGTGATTGTTAGCGGTACTAGTCCTGCTTTCAGCGTTAACTTTAGCAAAGAATTGTGCTCGAGGGTTGTTTGGTAATTGGTCAACCTGATGAATGATTAGGTTATTTTCCTTGAAGGTATTAATTACATTTATTGGTTTTTCGTCACCTTCAATAATGCCAGAATCGCCAACCTGACCTCCTGATTCTGCATAAAAAGGAGTTTTATCCAGAACAATATGGTATTGCTCGGTTCCCTTTGTTTTTACAGTTCTCATCTTGGCAATGCGAACATCTGCTTTTAGTGAGTCGTAACCAATGAATTCAACTTCATCAATATCAATAATTTCTTCCCAGTCATGCGCTTCAACGGCAGCATCGGCACGCGAACGTTCTTTTTGAGCAGCCATTTCTGCATCAAATTCATTGCGATTAACTCCAAGGTTATTTTCGCGTAGAATTAACTCTGTTAAGTCGAGAGGGAATCCAAAAGTATCATAAAGAACGAATGCATCCTTTCCCGAAATTTCAGAAAGTCTTTCCTTTTTGGCCTTATCAATTTGTTGATCTAAAAGACGAATTCCTGTCTCTAGAGTGTGAAGGAATGCTGCTTCCTCCTTATTAATAACATTGATAATTAAATCTTTTTGAGCCTTTAACTCTGGAAAATGGTTGCCCATTTGCTCCACTAGAACAGGTACAAGGCTATCGATAAATGGCTCTCTGAAGTTAAGGAATGTGTAGCCATAACGCACTGCGCGACGTAAAATTCTTCGAATTACATAGCCAGCCTTTACGTTCGATGGAAGTTGACCATCGGCAATGGAAAAACTGATAGCGCGAAGGTGATCGGCAATAACACGCATTGCAACATCAGCCTTTTGGTCTTTGCCATATTCGATTCCGCACATTTGGGAGATGCGGTTGATTATCGGGGTAAAAACATCGGTGTCGTAGTTACTTTTCTTTCCTTGAGTAACCATGGCCAAACGTTCAAATCCCATTCCTGTATCAACATGTTTTGCTGGAAGAGGCTCAAGGGTTCCGTTGGCTTTGCGATTGTATTGAATGAATACAAGATTCCATATTTCAATTACTTGAGGATGACCCGTATTAACCATTTTGTGGCCGGGGATTGCTTTGCGTTCTTCATCACTGCGGATATCTACGTGAATTTCGGTACATGGACCGCAAGGGCCAGTGTCGCCCATTTCCCAGAAATTGTCCTTTTTATTACCAAGTAGAATCCGTTCCTCTGGTAAATATTTTTCCCAACGATTTTTCGCTTCCGTGTCCATTTCAACACCTTCGTTTGGACTACCTTCAAACACAGTGGCATAAAGTCTTTCCTTGTCAATTTTTAAAACATCAACCAAAAATTCCCAACCCCAGTCAATAGCTTCGTTTTTGAAGTAATCGCCAAACGACCAGTTACCGAGCATCTCAAACATAGTGTGGTGGTAAGTGTCGTGTCCAACCTCTTCAAGGTCGTTATGCTTACCCGAAACACGTAAACATTTTTGAGAGTTAGCAACCCTAGGATATTTGGCAGGGGAATTTCCAAGGAAAATATCTTTAAACTGATTCATTCCTGCATTAGTAAACATCAGGGTTGGATCATTTTTTACAACCATAGGAGCCGATGGAACAATTTGATGAGATTTGCTCTTAAAAAATTCCAAAAAAGCAGTTCTGAGTTCTATTGAGTTCATAAATATCTTGATTTGAAACTGTTAATTTTAATTATTTAATCATTTTGATAAAAAAAATTATATTTTAGCTTTGCAAAATTATAATTTTACCTTAGTTTTGTTGCCATTAGTCAAAATGGAATAATTATCAATAACTTAGAAAAAAGTAGCCGATGGCCAAGATCAAATACCAGTTTAACCCATATACTCTTTCTTTTGATATAATAAGAATTCCTTTTTATAAAAAGTTAGCAAAGATACTAATTCATATTGGATTATACCTTGCAATTTTTATTGTTTTAGGTTATGGCTTTTCAATGTTTGTTGATACTCCTATTGAGCAAGGTTTAAAGAGGACGAATGCTGAATGTTTATTGAAGTATGAGTTAACCATTAAGCAGTTAGATGAGTTAAATCAGATGCTAGCAGAAATTGAGTTAAGGGATAATAATATATACCGATCAATTTTCGAAACCGATTCTATTCCTTTGTCAATAAGACGAGGTGGTTATGGTGGTGCCGACAGGTATGCCAACTTGCATGGAAATACTAATTCAAGTACATTGATCAAAACATACTTGATGCTTGATGAAATTTCGTGGCGGTCGTATATTCAATCGCGTTCTTTCGATGAGGTTGCCGAAATGGCCAAGAATAAGGAGCGTATGATAGAATGCGTGCCTGCAATTCAGCCTATTTCGGTAAAAAACTTGGTTCGAATATCTGATTTTTATGGATTTAGAAAAGATCCAATGACGAAGTTACGTACTATGCATCAGGGAATCGATTTTGCTGGTCCTATGGGAACTCCTGTTTACTCAACAGGCGATGGTGTTGTTGTTGATGCTGCCTATTCTTTCAGTGGTTATGGTTATAACGTTATTATTGATCATGGTTTTGGATACAAAACTCGATATGCACATTTAAGCAAAGTTAGTGTTAAGATTGGTGACAAGGTGAAACGTGCAGAAATGGTAGGTTTGCTCGGTAGTTCTGGAAAAAGCACTGGACCACACTTGCACTACGAGGTTATTATTCGTAATAAGCCAGTTAATCCTATCAATTATTTCAACGATATGACCGAAGAGGATTATGAGTCTATGGTTGACAATTATTCAAGCCAGTTTTTGGATTAGTTTACTACCTTTGTATTTTGAAAAATAAAGGTTAATGGTAAAGCATAAGTATAAATTTCATCCAGAGCAGTTGATTTTTGTGAAGGTTGGAGCCTCTCTCAAAGAAAGATTATTTTGGATTTTTAAATATTTAGCGGCAGCCATTGTTGTTTCTATTATCTCCTACTTAGTATTTCCAATTTTTATTGATACGCCTGAAGTTCGAAAGTTAAAACGTGAGAACCATGAACTTCTTTTCAATTTTGATATTATAAATAAGCGTGTCGATCAGTTGCGGGCTGTATTGGAGGATCTTCAACAACGAGATGATAATATCTATAGAATAATCTTTGAGGCAGAACCTGTACATGCGTCGGTTCGAGAAGCAGGTATGGGAGGCGTTGATCGATATTCATATTTGGAAGGATTGTCTAATAGTGATGTAATCATTGAAACCACCAAAAAACTCGATAAGTTAAGCAAGAAAGCTTATATTCAGAGTAAATCATTCGATGAGGTTACTGAATTAGCTAAGCGTAAAGAAGACATAGTACGAAGTATTCCAGCCATTATGCCAATAAGCAATAAGGATTTAACTCGTGTTGCATCGTCGTTTGGAATGAGAATTCATCCGTTCTATAAGGTTCTTAAAATGCATACAGGAATGGATTTTACAGCACCTACAGGTACGGATATATATTCAACAGGAGATGGTGTTGTCGAAAAAATTGAATATGCACAGCGAGGTTATGGATATAACGTTACTATTGATCATGGTTTTGGTTACGAAACTCTTTATGCACATATGAGCCAGATTATAGTACGTACGGGGCAAAAAGTAAAACGCGGTACTGTAATTGGCTATGTTGGGAATACAGGAACATCGGTTGCTCCCCACCTTCACTACGAGGTTATGCGTAATGGCGAAAAGGTAAATCCTATTAATTACTATTTTAATGATTTAACCCCAGAGCAGTACGATATGTTAGTCGAAATTGCTTCGCAACCAACTCAAAGTTTCGATTAATATTTAAACAAAAACAGATAAGCTTACCAAAATGCCCTACAAAGAGAGAAAAATAGAGAAGTTGTACTATTCAATTGGCGAAGTTGCCGATATGCTAAAGGTAAACGCTTCTTTAATTCGTTTTTGGGAAAAGAACTTTTCAATTATTAAGCCCCATAAGAATAAAAAGGGTAATAGATATTTCACAAAGGAGGATATCGAAAATCTTAAGTTAATCTATCATTTAGTAAAGGAGCAGCGAATGACTTTAGAAGGTGCTCAAAAGAAGTTGAGTGAAAATAAACAATCTACTTCTGAAAACTTTAAGATTATTGAGAGTTTGACAAGTATTAAGGAAATGCTTCTTGAAATTCGGGATCAATTGGAGTAAACCTGCGAATGAAAGTAATCGATATTGTTAATTTTTTCGAACAACTTGCCCCTCTATCATATCAGGAAAGTTACGATAATTCAGGATTGATAATCGGAGATAAACAGATGGAGGTTAAATCTGTTTTACTTTCGTTGGATGTAACTCCAGAGGTTGTTCGTGAGGCAATTGAAATTGGTGCAAATGTAGTTGTGTCGCATCATCCAATTATCTTTTCTGGTTTAAAAAGAATTACTGGCAGTAGCTATGTCGAGCAATCGGTAATACTTGCAATAAAAAACGATATTGCAATTTATGCATCTCATACTAATTTCGATAGTATTAAAGAAGGTGTAAATAAGGCTATTGCTGAAAAATTAGGTGTAGAGAATCTGCAAATTCTTCAGCCAATTTCAAATGAATTGGTTAAGTTGGTAACTTTTGTTCCCAAAGATCACGCAGAAAATGTAAGGCACGCTCTTTTTAATGCAGGTGCAGGGCATATTGGAAATTACGATAACTGCTCATATAACACCGAAGGGTTTGGAACGTTCAGGGCAGGAAAGAATACAAACCCATTTGTTGGAGATAAAGGAATAGAACATCATGAACCAGAGGTTCGGGTTGAAACCATTCTGCCGAAGTCGATACAAGGAAACGTTTTGAAAGCTCTTATTGAAAGTCATCCATACGAAGAAGTTGCATATGATTTATACCCATTGAATAACAGATTTGCAGAAGTTGGTTTGGGTATGATTGGCGATTTGAATGTTGAGATCGACCCTATGGATTTTTTAAAAAAGATAAAAAGTAGATTTTGTGCAGGATGTGTGAGATATACGAAATTGCCTTCAAAAAAAATAAAAAGAGTTGCATTTTGCGGAGGTTCAGGTGCTAGTCTTCTTAAGGCTGCAATTGCGTCGAGAGCCGATGCTTTTGTGACGGCCGATTTTAAATATCATCAATTTTTTGATGCGGAAGATAAGATTCTGATTGTAGATATAGGCCATTTTGAAAGCGAGCAATTTACAATCGATTTATTTTATGATTATCTCTCAAAAAAATTCTCTAACTTTGCAGTTTTCAAATCAAAAATAAAGACTAATCCAATTAATTATTTATAATAAGGTATGGCAGCAGATAAGAACAAACCGGCTGAGCAAGTTGCTGAGCTTTCAGTTGAGGAAAAATTGAGAATCCTTTTTCAGCTTCAGCAGGTAGATTCTAAAATTGACAGAATTAGAATGCTTAGAGGTGAATTGCCTCTTGAAGTTCAGGATCTTGAGGATGAGATTGAAGGTCTTGAAACAAGAATGGAAAACTACAAGCAGGAAATTGAGAACCTTGATGAACTAATCGCCAAGAAGAAACAAGAGATTAAGGACGCTGAGTCGCTTATTAAGAAATATGAGGAGCAACAGAAGAATGTAAGAAATAATCGTGAGTTTGACTCCTTGACTAAAGAAATAGAGTATCAAACCCTTGAGATTGAACTTTGCGAAAAACGTATCAAAGAGTACACTCAGCAGGCTAAGGATAAGAAGCAAGCGATTGATCAATCCAAAAAATCTTTAGAAGATAGAACTCATGATCTAAATCTTAAGAAAGCAGAACTTGAGAATATTGTTAACGAAACTCAGAAGGAAGAGGATGATTTAATCGCAAAATCTGAGGAGTATGCTAATGTAATTGAATCAAGGTTATATTCTGCTTATCGTCGCATCAGGGGTAATGCTCGTAATGGTTTGGCTGTTGTTACTGTTCAGCGTGATGCTTGTGGCGGTTGCTTCAATAAAATTCCACCTCAACGTCAGTTAGATATCAAAATTCGTAAGAAAATTATTGTTTGTGAGTATTGCGGTAGAATTTTGGTTGATGATACAATTGCCGATGAGAATGAATAGATATTCATATGATATATAAAAAGATCGCCTCCAATTTGGAGGCGATCTTTTTATATACGAAAATGTGCGTTTATTTTCCAAGTGTTCTTACAAAGGCATTACCATAGCCCAATGTTGCAAGTCTGCTTAAATCTTCCTGAGCATCTTCTGGCGAAGCGTATTTGCCTACGCAGTATCTATATAGTCCGTCGCTACCTTTGTAAACCATTAAATCGTTAATGCTGCTAAACTGATTTAACTTTTTAGGTTGCGCAAGTGCAATGATTTGAATGGTATATCCTGGATGCTCCCGGTTTATTCTAACATAAGCGTGCGAAATTCCTTTTGCTTTAAGTTTTGTAAGAATCTCTTCTGATTCTTGGACTGTACCTGTATTTCCAACGCTATATCTATAATAACCATCGGGGGATATTGTAATGCTAACACTATCGAGTTTGTCAATAAAGTTGATGTCGACAGGCTGTTTCACTGCCAAAAGTTGCACCGAGTAACTTGTTGGAACAGCCGTTGATGCTACTGCTGTTTTTTTGAAGTCTACAGCTACTGCTGGTTTTACAGGTGGAGTTGGTACTGGCTTGGGTTTTGGTTTATCTACTTTAGGCTTTTTAACTTCACGTTTTTTTATTTCTTCTTTTTTGGGAGTTTCAACTTTTACTTCTTCCTTTTTTGTTTCAGTTTTTTCAACTATAGGTGCAATTTCTTCTTTTTTAGGTTCAACTGGTTTCGATATTTCTTCTGGCTTAGTTTCTGGAATTGCCGCAATTTCCACTGGCTTTTCTCGAACAACTCCATTTAGAACTACGCTAGCAGAATATTCATTCTTTGAGGGGTTGTCGGGAATTTCAACAATATTTTCAGCCATTTGAAATGCTTCGCCACTAATGGCAACAGAATATTTTCCAGGCATAACCCTTTGGGTAAACTGAGATGTTCCTTTACTATTCTTATTTTCGACAACTTTATTAGTTGCTTGATTGGTTAGGATATAGGTGTAATCTTTGTCGGTTGGAGCATTTTCGGCAAGAGTTATGTTGATTTTAAGATCGACATATGGAATTATTTCTACAGAATTTATATCAAGTCCACCTTTTCCATCTTTGCTATAGAATGAGTAGTAGCCACTATTTAGCCCTGTTGGTTGATAAAAAATATTATCATCGGGAGTGTTTAATGGATATCCAACATTTGTAACAATAGGATTGCCATCTAAATTAATATAGAATATATCGTAGCCACCTATGCTATTATGTCCTTCGGAACTAAAAAATAGATATTTTTCGTCAGGTGTAAGAAATGGAGAATCATCATCTAACGGAGTATTTACATTTGGTCCTAGGTTTACAGGCTCGCTCCATTTATCTCCAACAATTGAGGTTTTATATATGTCGAAACCACCTAAACCTCCTTTTCTATCGCTGGAGAAGTAAACGGTGTTTCCGTCATGCGAAACACAAACATGGTTTTCGTTATTTTTAGAGTTAATTGGTTTTGCGGCTTTTACAGGTTTCGACCATTTGTTCTTTTGCAAGAAACTTACTACGATTTCAGAGTTTTTTTCATCTTCTTCAATAAGATATAGTTCCTGACCTTCATAGGCTAGACATGATGTCTTCAGAAATTTACTTCCTAAATTTCTAGTGATATCAATAGGCTTGGTCCAAGCTCCGTTTTCGAATTTCGATACAAAAATTTTATTGCCTGTTGAGGTACGAGTTGTGTAAGCCAAGGTCTTTCCATCGCCAGATACAACTGGGTTGAAATTGGAATCATCGTTATTTATTATGTCTCCTAAATTCTTGAAATTTAGTCCAATTGGATTATTTACAAAATCCTTTGCGCTTGAGCAACTTTTTAGATGTTGCTCAACAAGTTGCATAATCTCAACATCCTTCGATTTTACATATTTTTTATACTCAGTAAAGGCAGCCGCAGCCTTGTCAAAATTCATGTCTATCATGTATGCAATGCCTAAACTATATAGAACTTCAGGTGGTGCATTCTGTTCTTTAAGTGATTTTTCGTTATAACGATCCGAAATATTTTGGGATGCTTCCTCAAGGTAGTATAAAGCTTCTTTTTTTTGATCATCAGTTTTTAAGTAGCAGTATCCAGCCTTAAATTTTAAGTTGGCGCTTTCTGGAAACTTTTTCAGAGCCTTAAGGTATGTCTCGGCAGCTTTGTTATAATCGCCATCCATAATGTAATATTCCGCATCGGTTTCGAGCATAAATATTGCATTCCAATCTTGAGAATTACAGTTTAATGTAATGCTGAGTAGGGGTAGAGCAAGATATAAAATCCTAAAAATTCGCATAATAAAATGGATTTATATAAATCCTTAATAATTACGTAAATATTGCAAAATGGTTGATAAAAGTCAATAGATATGAAGGATATTTCGTTTTTTCTTTTGATAAAAGCCTATTTTATTAGTGTTAACAGTAGTTTTTAGTTTGTTAATTACTGTTGAAACATTGTAAATTTAGGAATGTTCAAAACCGTTTACAGGAATTGTAGGTTTACTTCTTTTAGAAATTTTTCTTGGAGCAGATGTGCAATACGTTTAACTACAGTCCGTCTAATTTCCAGTTCTACCGGTAGATTTGGATCTTGATGTGCAATATTTATGCATGTACCTATTACAAAATCGATAGTATCGCTTTCGAGTATCAATTTTACAAGTTGATCAGCAGGTCCATTCTCGATCGAGGAAGTTTCGTTGAAGTTATCGAGAATATTATTAACCTTACTTAATGTAAGAATACCTTCGGTAACTAAATCGGCTCCATCCATTAGACTTGTTGGTGGAAGGTCTGGGTCGGTAAAGTCAAAGTTATCTTTAACCTCTCTTTTTAGTTCGCGGGCAATGATGTCGACAGTTGTTGCCCCGCAAATTACTTTTTTCCCGTTAAACTTATCGAATATCGATGCAAGTTTTGCATCGTTCTCTTTCTCAAATGGAGGCCCTGTGCAGATAATTAGTTTGCGAGGTGTTCTGAAATAGATTGTAGCGCAGCTGGTATCATCTTTTGAGTGATAATCGTCGTTGACATAAGCCATATTAACAACTTTTGCGCTTAGCTTTCGGGCCGAAATATCTGATTCATTCTTAACAATTCTTGAAACAAAATCTCTGGCATCATTACCCCATCCAAATGGATATTCGTCGGTACCTAAACCCGATTGGGTTATACCGTCGCTCCAAATAACTAACCTATCCTCTATCTGTGGGTTTAGCCGACAGTACTTCAGTTCCTTGCCTGCATTTTTTTCGCTGTTGAGGATGATGCATTGCCATTCGGGGTGGAGCACTTCAGTTCCTCGCATGATAAAACACTCGGGGTTATCGTACTCCAAAATTCGGGTTTCGCCATTATGCTCAATGTCTATTATTGTGAAGGTTGAGTAGCTCATTTTTCGTTCCGAACACACAGGAAGTGTATTCATAATGATCTCGGCGATGGTATTTATGTCCTTATGCTCCTTCGTGAAGTTGAATGCCATGGTTGAGGTGAGGGTTGCCAGTACATTGGCTTTAACTCCATGTCCCATACCATCGGAGAGAACAACTATAGTTCTTTCTTCGTCCTGCAATCGTTTCGAGTAAAAAACATCACCGCAGATTCGTTCTCCATCGTGATTTTTTTGTTGGCAGTTTACCTCGATAAAAAATTTCTGGGACATAATAATGAGTTTTTGAACTTTTGTTCGCTTGTGTTATTCTTCTTTACTGTTGATATTCTTTCTGATACTACTTTCCTTGTAGGTCTCGATAATGGAGTTAAGCATCTGTTCTGTTTCCGAGGCTCCCTCGCCAAGCAAGAATCCAATTTTCTGAACCATTGCTAGGTTTTTGTCAATAACATCGGTAATACGTTTTAGTACCTCTTCTTTTTGAACTTCTGGAGCATACATGTCGCGTATTACTGCGCCTATAATATTATTGGGTTTAATAGTGAAAACAGATAAATTAAGTAGTTTATCCTTGTAATGTATATCGCGATTTAGAATATCGCTGTTGTTCTGGAGAACGTATGTGAAAAGGTTATGTATGTTATAAGGGATAAGGCTTTTAAGATCGGCTCCAATTAATCCGGGTATTATTTCGTTAATTTCATTGGCATCATCGCCCAGTAGGTCGATAAAGCTTTGATTGCTTTGAACAATCTTCAGTTTTTTATCAATTATCACCACTGCCGATGGAAGTTTCTTCAGCATTGTGGTAATTGTTTCCGAAGCTTCGCGGGCTGCATCTTGTTCTACTCGCGCTTTCTTCTCCGATTCACGGAGTGCCTCCTGCATTTTTGCAAGTTTTTCGTTGGTAGAACGGAGCGTCTTTATGTATTCCTGACGATTCTTTAGCGTGAAATTTAGACACATATCGGTATGTGCTAAACCCGAAGCAACTGCCGAGGCAAAATCCATACACGATGAATAACCGCATGCTTCACATCCCGATTCTTTTCCAATAAATTCCTTATCGATAACTTTAAGAACCTCCTCGACTTTTTCTTGTGATGGAGGCGGAAGTCTTTGATCGTCGATGGTGAATGTTGCTTTGTAATCGTTGTCGTTATTTTTCGCAATGTGCTGTTCCCATTTTTCTCTGTCAAATGTTTTAAGGCGCTTGTTGGCATAGTTAGCTACCATAGTGCGACGAATGAACTTTTTTCCATTCTTCGATGTGCCAGGCCCCATTAGGCAACCTTCGCAGTAAAATAGGTTGAAGTGACGATTTATAAGTTCAATACTGCTTGCGAATTGTTCCAGTGCTTCGAGTGTATTATTTGGACCGTTGGAACTTATTACAGTGCCCGAGAGTAAATCTTCACTTATATTTACAGCCTGTAATATTCCTCGCCCAATCGGAAATAGCGATCCCTTATAGCCAATTGGTTCATCGAATTCGGAAAATTCAAAGTTACTTTCTTTAATGTTAAACTCTTCGAAAAGTTCACGAAGTTCAACGAAGGTTAGGTTTTCGTCAATCAAACTATCACCTTTAAAGAGTTTTATTTCCTCTTTACTTTGAATACAGGGGCCTATTAGCACAACTTTAGCATCGGAACCATATTCTTTATGAACAGCCTGTGCAGTTGCTATAATTGGAGATACAATAGGGGCTAGGTTTTGAGTTAGCTCAGGATGATACTTCTCAACCATGGAAACGACCACAGGGCACATGCTGGTTATAAAGTACTTTCCTTTAAAATCGTCGAATAGTTTCTTGTATTCTTGGGCAACTAAATCTACTCCAAATGTAACTTCGCACACATATTTAAATCCCAGCGCTTTTATCATCTGAACAAATCGGCGATAGTCCGAAACATCTGCAAATTCACCAGATATGCTAGGTGAACAAATTGCCACTACCTTCTCGTTTGTTTTTAATAGGTTTAGCACTTCGGCTTTCGATGATCTATATGACACTGCATTAACAGGGCAGATATTTAAACAACTTCCGCATCCAACACATCGGTCGGGAAGTATTTTTGCATAATTCTGACTAGCTTTAACTTCAATGGCCTTAACGGGGCAAACCCTAACGCAGGCATAGCAGTTTATGCAGTTTTCTTTATTTATTTCAAATAATTGCGACATGAGTTTCTCTGATTTCTAGTTAATCTTCGTATAGCTCACTGGTTAGTATATCGATGACTTTATACTCGTCAACGCCTGTAAATATTTTGTCGTTAATCTTTAAGATTGGTCCTTCGGCGCATTTTCCAAAGCAATGTCCTCCGTGAAAATAAACCTTATCATTGAGTTTATGTTCATCTAAATAAGTAACAATTGCTTTTAAAGTTGCTTTATTACCCCGTGCAAAACAAGAACTTCCTAGGCAAATCATTATTTCATTCTTCTTGTTCATCCCCTCTTGTGTTATTTCTTTAACAATGTGCTAGTTCATTAAAATTGATACTAGGATTTTATACTCAATTTATTGTCTCGCTAATATAAGAAACATTCTTCTAGTATATATGATAAAAGCACTTGAATTGATTTTGTAATAATTTGATGCAATATGTCAAATTTTAGTTCAAAATTATAAAATAGTTGGCTTTTTTGTTTTCATTTATTAAATTGTTGCAGAATTAAAGGTTTGTTTTGAATGTTAATCTGTTAATATATAGTGGTTTAGATTATTGTTATTGTAATAACACATCTGCTTTTGTCGAGGAATTATTATGAAAGAAAAAATTGAAACGATTCTCGAAATGTATAGTCACTCTGGTAGGGATAGTATAATTCCTATTTTGCAAGAGATACAGGAGCAAGTGGGTTGTTTAAATGAGGATGCGGTTGTTATGGTGGGGAGACATTTAAATATTCCTACTTCAAAGATTTATGGTTTAGCAACCTTCTATAATCAGTTTAGGTTCGAAAAGAAAGGGAAATATCACCTTCAGGCATGTAACGGAACCTCGTGTAGAATGAATGGATCAAAGTGGATAATTGATTATATCGAGAAAAACCTTAAGATTAAAAACGGGCAAACAACTCGGAACGGATTATTTAGTCTTGAAGTTTTAACATGCATGGGTGCTTGTGATTTAGGACCAGTGTTGTCGATAAATGGAGAGTTCTACACACAATTAACACCTTCGAAGCTTAAAGATATTTTAGATGAATTAATCATAGAGTAATAAAACTACCTATGGAAACTTTTTATACCCAAACCGACCGCGATTTTTTTATTGATCATGTAATTCCAAATTTACATCACGATTATCCGCCGGAGGTTCGTGAAAAATTAGCGAATATTAAGCGCGATAGAGTAAACCGTACAATGATCTTTGTGGGAGTTACTACTTCGTCGATTGTTGCTGGTGCTTTAAAAACTTATGAGGCAATTGAACATTATATAGAGGAGAATCAGATTGATGCGGAGTTGGTTAAGATTGGGAGCCTTGGTATCTGTTCATTCGAACCTATTGTTGATATTCAGTTACCTGGAAAATCGAGGGTTTCTTTTAAAAATATATTAGCAGGGGATGTAACATCGTTACTCGATGGGATTTTAAACAACTATATTCAATCTGAGCATGCAATATTTCAGTACGAATCGGCAATTCATGAGGTTTGGCCTGAAATTCCGTTTAAAAACGAATTACCATTCTTTATCAAGCAAAATAGAATCCTGCTGAGAAACTCTGGAATAATTAACCCCGAGAATATTCTGGAATATATTGCAGGTGGAGGATATAGCGCTTTGGCAAGAACCCTTAGACAGTACACTTGCGATTCTGTTTGCAAAACGGTCGAGGATAGTGGATTAAGAGGACGTGGAGGCGGAGGATTTTTGACAGGTCTTAAGTGGCGAAATGCACTTACTGTTCCTACAAACGAACGATACTTTATTTGTAATGCAGACGAGAGCGATCCTGGAGCATTCATGGATAGATTGCTTGTAGAGAGTGATCCTCACCGTATTATCGAAGGAATTATAATAAGTTCATACGCTATAAGCGCAAACAAAGCTTACATCTATATTCGAAATAGGTATGAGTTGACTGTTGAGCGTATGGAAAAGGCCATTAATCAGGCCTACGATTTAGGATTGTTGGGATATAATATATTGGATAGCGGTTATAGCCTTGATATTACTATTCGGCGTGGGCCCGAGGCATATGTGTGTGGCGAGGAAACTGCCCTAATTAAAAGTTTGGAAGGGAAGCGTGGGATGCCATCTATCAAACCGCCATATCCAACTGAGGTTGGGTTTAATAATAAGCCAACAGTTGTTAATAACGTTGAAACCATTGCCAATATTCCTGAAATAATGATTAATGGTGCAGAGTGGTTTTCTCAAATTGGCACAGCAAATTCAAAAGGAACTAAGATCTTTTCGATAAATGGAAAAGCACTAAATACTTGTATGGTTGAAGTGTCAATGGGAACATCTTTGTCAACCATAGTTGATTTGGCCGGAGGTGTAAAGTTCAATCAGGTACTAAAAGCAATTCATCTTGGAGGTCCTTCGGGAGTTAGTGTTACTCCCGACGAAATGGATGTTGCCATCGATTTTGATGAATTATCGAGCAAAGGAATTCCTTTAGGATCGGGTGGTGTACAAGTTTTGGATGAAACCGTTTGTATGGTCGATTTAACAAAGTATTTCATGCATTTCATCAGGAACGAAAGTTGTGGAAAATGTATTCCTTGCCGAGAGGGCTCTAATAGAATGTATCAAATACTCGATAACATTTCTCGACGGCCATACAGCAACGAGGGGCACAATACTCTTGAGCGTTTTAAGGGTGTTATTCATCTAGAAACTTTAGCTGAAGTTATGCGTGAAACATCGCTATGTGGACTTGGTCAAACAGCACCCAAGCCTTTACTCAAGGCTTTAAAGTCGTTTCGGGATGAGTTTGAGGAGCATATCTTTGATCGAAAGTGTAAAGCTGGGGTTTGCCGCGATTTAAGGACTTTCTATATTGATGTTGAAAAATGTACGGGCTGTACTGCTTGTGCAAAGAAATGTCCTACAAATGCTATCATAGGAACTCCACGTTCGCCTTATTTTATTGTGGAAGAGAAATGTATTGGATGTGGAGCATGTTTGGCCACATGCAAGTTTACTGCTGTGTTTTTTAAGTAACGTTCAAAGAATCTACAGGCATGAACATTAATATTGAAGTTAATAATCGTCAGATACAAGCCCGGAAAGGGGAAACTATTCTAACGGCATTAAATAGAAATGGAATAAAGGTTCCTACTCTTTGTAATATGAAGGATTTATCACCAACTGGTGCTTGTCGTTTATGTGTTGTTGAGGTTGAGGGTAAAGAGAATTTGGTAACATCGTGTTCCCAGTTTGTGGAGGAATCAATGAAGATAAGAACTCACTCTCCCAGAGTGGTTCGTGCTCGTAAAACGTTGGTTGAACTTTTATTAGCCAATCATCCTGATGATTGTTTATACTGTGATAGAAACGAGAATTGTGAATTACAGTCGTTAGCTGCAGAACTTCATATTCGGGAGCGGAAGGTTCAGCGGCGAAATCTTAGTCAGAAGTTAGATTTGTCAAGTCCTAGTATTGTGCGCGATCCAGCAAAGTGTATCCTTTGTGGTCGATGTGTTAGGGTTTGCGACGAGGTGCAATCGGTAGCCACATTCGAATTTGTTAAGAGGGGATGCAACATGTACATTGGTTCTACAATGTCTCGCGATTTAAACTTTTCCAGTTGCATTGGCTGTGGACAGTGTGTTCTGGCGTGTCCTACCAGTGCGCTTAGTGAGCATTCAAATATTGATGAGGTGATCGACTCCTTGAATAATCCTAGTTTAATACCAGTTGTTCAGTTTGCGCCATCCATTCCAGTGTCGTTGGCCGAAGAGTTTGGAATGAAAACAGGAAAGGATTTGAATGGAATTTTGAATGCAGCGTTAAAAAAGATGGGGTTTCGGTATGTTTTTGATACCTCGGTTGCCGCCGATCTTGCGATAATGGAATTAGCAAGTGAGTTGCTTAAACGTAAGGAGTCTGGCGAGAATATGCCCATAATATCATCGTGTTGTCCGGCTTGGGTTAAGTTTATGGAGCAGTTTTATCCAAATCATTTGAATTTACTTTCCACATCGAAATCACCCCAGCAAATATTAGGATCGCTAATCAAATCATATTTTGCTCCGCAAAAAAATATCAACCCATCGAGTATTTATTCGGTTTCTATAATGCCATGTTTAGCGAAAAAGTTTGAGGCACAGCGTGAAGAGATGACAAGTAAGGGTGTTTCAGATGTCGATACCGTTTTGTCGACTAGGGAGTTAGCTCGATTGATAAAACTTCATGGTATTGATATTCAGAATATCGATTCGCAAAATGCCGATGCTCCATTTAATATTCGAAGTTCTGCTGGAAAATTGTTTGGAGTAGCGGGAGGTACAGCCGAAGGCTTAATGCGAACGCTACATCACACCATTACAGGACGTGATTTGCAAAACTTTAAAGTCTCCGATTTTAGGTCTAATACAAATATTCGAGAGGTTAAATTTACGGCTGGCGATAAGGAGTTTATATTTATAGTGATAAGCGGCTTAAAGGATATTCATAAGTTTATGGACGAACTTAATGCCGGATATATAAAGGCCGATTACATTGAGGTTATGGCTTGCCCAGGCGGTTGTGTAAATGGGGGAGGACAACCATTTGCCTCGGAAGATAAGGATATTAGGTTAAGAGCTCGATCGATATATGAGATCGATGAGGTAGATATAATTAGATGTTCTTATAAAAATCAGCAAGTTCAGGAGATATATTCAACTTATCTTGGCGAACCAGGTAGTGATTTGGCAAAAAGGCTATTGCACACTACTTTTGTTAAACGCGATGTTTTACTATAAGAACTTTGAATTTTATGGCATCGAAGGACGAGAAACTGCAATTGGTTTACACAATAAAGGAGTTGTGCAGGGTTTGTTACACCTGTGTGAGAGAGTGTCCAGCAAAAGCCATTAAAATAGTAAATGGGCAAGCCGAGGTTATTGCCGATAGGTGTATTGGTTGTGGTAATTGCATAAAAGTTTGTAGTCAGGATGCAAAGGTGTTTTTGCAATCCAGAATGGAGGTTAAATCGTTAATTCAGGCTAATAGTAAGGTTGCGGCTTTAGTTGCGCCTAGTTTTCCTGCCGAATTTACAGATATCGACGACTATCAGGTTTTTGTTGGAATGCTGCGAACTCTTGGTTTTTCGCATGTTTTTGAGGTTGCATTTGGAGCCGATTTAGTAGCTCGACAGTATAAGCAGATTTTGGAGGATCGATCTGGAAATGGCTATATCTCTTCGGATTGTCCTGCCATAGTATCGTATATACGGTATTATCATCCAGAATTGGTGGAGAATTTAACTCCATTGGTTTCGCCAATGGTTGCAATTAGCCGAGTTGTTCGTGAAATTCATAAGGATGATATTAAGTTAGTTTTTATAGGACCCTGTATTGCAAAAAAAGCAGAATCCGATGAGGTTGATGAGGTTTTAACTTTTCGCGAGTTACGCGGAATGATTGAGCATGCTGGAATTAAACCCGATAAAGTAACACCTTCGGAGTTTGATCCACCACATGCAGGGCGAGGTGCCATTTTCCCGGTTAGTAGAGGATTAATCCAGACCGTTAATATTTTTGACGATTTGATTGAGGGAAATATAACTGTAGCCGAAGGTAGAATTGGATTTCAGGAAGCAATTAAAGAATGGGAAACGGGGCATTTGAAAGGACAAAATCTTGAGTTACTCTGCTGTGAGGGTTGTATTATGGGGCCTGGAATGACTCCTGGTGGTAAGCGGTTCGAAAGAAAAACCCACATTAGTTCATATGTTAAAAACAAACAGAGCAAATCGCAGCTGGAAGAGTTGGAGAAAAATATTGAACGTTTTTCGAATGTCAATTTAACGAGAGGATTTATTTCCGACGATAAACGAATTTCGATGCCGACGGAGGATGAGGTGAATCGCATATTAGCATCAATGGGAAAGTTTTCGTCACGAGATCATCTAAATTGCGGAGCCTGCGGTTACGATACATGCTTGGAGCATGCAATTGCTATTGTTGAGGGACTTGCCGAAATTGAAATGTGCTTGCCTTATACAATTGAGGAGATGCATGCGTCAATAAAGGATTTGGCTATTTCTAATGAGAAGTTGGCTAAAATGCAGTTGGCCTTAAAGCATTCCGAGAAATTAGCCCATATGGGGCAACTATCTGCCGGTATTGCCCATGAATTGAATAATCCGCTTGGGGTTGTTTTAATGTACAGTAACATCCTTTTAGACGAGTGTAAGCCCGAAGACCCATTGCGGAAGGATTTGGAGTTAATTGCCGCACAGACCGAGCGATGCAAGAAAATAGTTAGCGGGTTGCTAAATTTTGCACGAAAGAATCAAATTAAGGTCGAAACAATAAATCTTAAGAAATTAGCCGATGATAGTGTTGCCTCGGTTGTTATACCTAAGAATGTTACAACTACAGTTTTGTGTAAGGCTAAGAATTGTGAAGCAGAACTCGACTACGAGCAAATGATGCAAGTGTTGACGAATCTCAATAAAAATGCGATTGAGGCAATGCCTAATGGCGGTAGTCTTACCGTTGAAATCGACGATGTTGATGATGAAGTTATATTCAATGTAATTGATACAGGATTGGGTATTCCCGAGGAGAATATGGATAAACTATTTACACCATTTTTTACAACAAAGGGAATTGGAAAGGGAACTGGATTAGGGTTAGCAACAACTTACGGAATAGTAAAAATGCACAAGGGCAAAATAGAAGTAGATTCTAATGTTGATCCTGAAAAGGGACCAACAGGAACTACTTTTAGGATTATTTTGCCACGAAAGTTAACAATGGATTAGATGTAAATATATTTTGATATGCCAACTACAGCAAAAAAAACAATTCTAATTGTTGATGATGATATTGATTATCTATATCAGCTTCGGTTTCATGTCGAGAAAATGGGATTCAACGTGGTTACTGCCGAGAGTCAACGAGATGCGGAGCAGATTTTAAGTACCATGCAGCCCGATTTGGCTATTCTCGATTTGATGATGGAGAATGAGGATAGTGGTTTCATTTTAAGCTATAAGATAAAGAGAAAGAATCCCGAGATTCCTATTATTATTGCCACTGCGGTTGCTGCCGAAACAGGTATGTCGTTTGGAATTAGCTCGGAGCAGGAGCGGAAATGGATTATGGCCGATTTGTATCTCGAAAAGGGAATAAGACCCGATCAACTTCACCGAGAAATAATCAAATTACTAAAACTATAATATGGAAGTGGTTGATGTACTTGTGGTTGATGATGAGCCTGGAATTCGTTCTGGCGTTTCGCGCATTCTCCGCAATTTTACGGTAACTTATCCTTTCTTGGAGGACGATATAGGATTTAATGTAATTGAAGCGGCTTCTGGCGAGGAGGCAATCGATATCATTAAAAATCAACCACCGGCAATTGTGCTGCTCGATAATAAGTTGCCCGGCATTCAGGGCATTGAGGTACTTGAGTATATCAACGCCAATATGTCGAATATTTTGGTGATGATGATTACTTCGTATGCATCGCTCGAACTTGCTGTGAAAGCAACCAACATTGGGGCTTACGATTTTGTTCCAAAGCCGTTTACTCCACAGGAGTTAAAAGCATCGATGGAGAATATTGCAAAGCATTTCTTTCTTCGCCGAATGACCCGGAAACTGCATAAGGAGGGAAAGCAGGTCCGTTTTCAGTTTTTGACGGTACTTTCGCATGAATTAAAATCACCCTTAAATGCAATTGAGGGATATCTACATATGATGCAGGGGAAGCAAATGGGCGATAAAATTGACGATTATACTGAAGCGATTGATCGCTCATTGTCGAGAATTACGGCCATGCGTAACCTTATAATGGATTTACTCGATTTAACTCATATAGAGTCGGGTAAGCGTAAACGAGACTTACGCGAGATTGATCTTGCCCTTGTTGCAAAATCGGCAATGGATACGATGACTCCGCTGGCTATTCAGCGTGATATCAAAATGGAGCTTATTTGCGATGATCCCGAGCCAATATATGCCGATTCGGACGATTTAGAAATATTGCTAAATAATTTGGTCTCGAATGCGGTTAAGTATAATGTAAATGGTGGATGGGTTAAATGTACAGTTGGACATACCGAATCGAATATTTTTTGCGAGGTGTCCGATTCTGGAATTGGAATTCAGGCCGAGGATATACCTAAACTGTTTCAGGAGTTTAGCCGAATTAAAAATCCGCAGAGCAAAAATGTTAGCGGCAGCGGTTTAGGCCTATCTATTGTAAAGAAAGTTTTAGAACTTTATGGGGCTCAAATACTTGTCGATAGTGTTCCTGGTCAAGGTTCAACTTTTACGTTACTTTTTCCACATGCAAATTCAGGAAGTGCTAACGAAGGAATTTAGCATTTCGAATAGAATTGTAAATTTGTAAAATAATTTAAACAGGAATCAATTATCTCTGATAATACTTTACTTATGAAGTTACCAGAAAAAACAGTTGAACGATTAAGCGAATATCGTAGGACTCTATATAATTGTCTTGCTAAGGGAAAAACTCATATCTATTCGCATGAATTGGCTGGGTTGCATAATATTACAGCTGTTCAGGTGCGCCGCGATTTGATGCTTATAGGCTATTCGAGTTTGAAGAAGAAAGGTTACGATGCTCAGGAGCTTATCAACGTAATAGGAACATTAATCGATCACGAAATTAGCCTGAATGTTGCTGTTGTTGGAATGGGAAATCTTGGTCGGGCTATAACTGCCTATTTCAATGGTAAAAGACCAAAATTGAACATTGTTGCAGCTTTCGATGTTGATCCTAATAAGGTAAATAGAGTTGTTTCTGGTGTAAACTGCTTTCACATGAAGGATTTAAACGATGTTGTGAGGCAAAATAATATATCGATTGCTATTATTGCAGCACCACCCGATTCTGCAGCTACTGTTGCCGAACTGTTAGTAAATGCAGGAATTAAAGGCATTTTAAATTTTACTACAGTTCCATTAAATGTTCCTCAAACGGTTTACCTTGAGGAGTACGATATGATTACGTCGATGGAAAAAGTTGCATATTTTGTAAAATCGAACGAGTAGTATTGCTTAATTTATTTGATTTATGAAGGTACACTATGGTTTCGACAATGTTTCGGATATAAAGAACCCTGTGGTTACTACAGGTTCTTTCGATGGTGTACATATTGGTCATAAAACCATTATCAACAGGGTGAATGAAATAGCCCGATCGGTTAATGGAGAAACGGTCTTAATTACCTTCTACCCGCATCCACGTAAAGTCCTTTACCCCGAAACTGAGGGACGAAAATTACAGTTCATCCTTTCGCAGCGCGAAAAAATTGATTTGCTTAGTAAAGCAGGGGTCGATCATTTAATCATTGTAAAATTTACGTTGGAGTTCTCAAAAGTTTCGGCATTGGACTTTATAAAGAACTTCCTTGTAGAGAAATTACATGCCAAGTATATCGTTGTTGGATTTAATCATCATTTTGGTCATAATCGCGAGGGTGATTATGAGGAGTTGAAGGATCTTAGTGCTCAGTATGATTTTAGTGTTGAGGAAATTCCCGAGCAGGATATTCAGCAGGAAACGGTTAGTTCTACAACCATTCGTAGAGCTTTGCTTGATGGGCGTATTCAGCGTGCAAATGCATATCTCGATCATCAGTACATTATTATTGGTGCATTAGGAAAAGGAACACATTTTTTTAAGTTGGCCGAATTTCCAACCCTTACAGTTCAAATTGAGGAGACAGGAAAGTTGATTCCTCCAGAAGGAGTATATGCGGTTACGCTTGAATGGAATTCCACTTCATATAGAGCAATGGTTATTGTTTGGTCATCGCATGATATTGAGGGTGAGTCTGATATTACAGATAGAAACGTTGAATTGCATATACTCGATTTCGATAGAAAATTCTATAGCGAGGATTGCAAGTTATATTTTCATAAGCGTATAGCCGATGGTATAGCCGTGAATGATACGCAAAAATTAAAGAATCAGTTGATTGATGCGGTTAAATCGGTTGATGAGTTAATTTTTTAACAGAACTGATTTATATCAAGTTGATATATTGTTTCTTTACTATATCTTTGTCAATGTAAGTAAAGTAAATGTATTTATAATTCTGTATCTGAGGATGGGACAAAAATCGTATCCAAGGATTCAGCAAACAAAATCCGATCCGGAGGAAATTCTGATGGAGAAGAAAGTCGATATACAAATAGCAGGTATTGTTGAAATTAGGGTGATTTGTGTTTGATTATCTGACATTGTCGTTATGTTGGAGGTATTTCTCTTTCGGATAAATTTTGGTGTATAGGATTTTGTTATCGCCTTGTTAAGGTGATATGTATTGGTTTTGCAATTAACTAATTAAAAGTTTTGTTTAAGAACAAGGCTTTGAAACCCAAAATACTTAATGCTATGAAATTTACTCCAGAACAGTACCGAATTCCCGATGAGCCAATGAAATCGTTTATCGATCCTGAAGAAATTTGGGATTATATTGATAATGCGAAGCCGACAGCCGAGCGAGTACGGGAAATCATCGCAAAATCGTTGGATAAAAAACGGCTTAATCTAGAGGAGGTCGCAACTCTAGTAAATACATCAGATCCAGAATTAGTCGATGAAATTTTGCAAGGCGCGCGAACCCTAAAGGAACGGGTTTATGGTAATCGTATTGTGCTTTTTGCACCGCTATACATTGGCAATAAGTGTACTAATAATTGTAAGTATTGTGGTTTTCGCTCTTCGAATAAGGATGCTGTACGAATGACTCTTTCCGATGAGGAAATTGTAAGTGAGGTTGAGGCTTTGGAGGATAATGGCCAGAAACGTTTGATTCTTGTTTATGGTGAACATTCAAATTACTCGGCAGAGTATATAGCCCATACGGTTCGTCTTGTGTATGGAATTAAGAAGAATAATGGTGAAATTCGCAGGGTTAATATTAATGCTGCACCATTCGATATTGATGGTTTTAAAACGGTTAAAGATGCGGGAATTGGAACCTACCAGGTATTTCAGGAAACCTATCATCCAGAGGCTTATGAGGGGTATCATCCATCGGGCAAGAAAAAGGATTTTGATTGGAGGTTAACATCGCTCGATAGGGCACAGGAAGCAGGTCTCGATGATGTAGGTATTGGGGCTTTGTTTGGTTTGTACGATTGGCGTTTTGAGGTTCTTGCGCTTGTTCGTCATACAAATCATTTGGAAGCATGCTATAATGTTGGTCCGCATACAATTTCGTTTCCACGCATAAAGTCTGCTGCAGGTTTGGACATCACCGATAAATATTTTGTTTCGGATGATAATTTTGTGAAGTTGGTTGCAATACTTCGTCTTGCAGTGCCTTATACTGGAATGATTTTGACAGCAAGGGAGCCAGTTCATATCCGTCGGCAGGTTATTCAGTTTGGGGTATCGCAAATCGATGGTGGAACAAAACTTGAACTAGGTGCCTATTCCGGAACTAGAAACGAGCAGCAGGATTTAAATAAGGAGCAATTCCAAATTAACGATAATCGTTCGTTGGGCGAAATTATTGAAGAATTAGTTGAAAATGACTATATACCTTCATTCTGTACAGCATGTTATAGGCTTGGACGAACTGGTGAGCATTTTATGGAATTTTCGGTTCCCGGTTTTATTAAAAGATATTGTACACCCAATGCATTGCTTACTCTTACCGAATATTTAGTAGATTATGCTACGCCCGAAATGCAGAAGAAAGGCTATGGTTTGATTAATAAAACGTTGGTCGATTTAGATGAACATCAGAATACTGACGAAATAAAAAGACGGATAGATAGAATTAAAGCAGGGGAGAGGGATCTTTACTTTTAGGATTTTCAAGCAAGGATTAACGTTTTCGATAGAGATTATTCGTTAATCCTTTTTTACTTTTTACCACCCAGGTAGGAAGTTAATACCCCAATTTGCCGATTTAAATCCTCCCAATTGGAATGGAACTGCATAGTAAGGTTCAAGAACAAGCATTCCAAATAGGTTTATCCTTAAACTTAATCCCGTACTAACGAAAGGAATATGCTGGTTGGTGTTTTGAGGAGACCATCGTAGTGATAGTTCGCTCTCCTTTGTCCACGCAATACCTGCATCGGCAAATAATGCTAGTTCGGTATAGAATGCACTAGATTTGAAAACAGTTAATCGGTCGGGACCTGTGAATGGAAGTCGAATCTCAAAGTTCAGAACAACCATTTGGTCTCCGGTTAGCTGATTGATTGTAACCTTATTGGTCTTATCGTAGTCGATAAAAGCGTTACTATCATAACCTCTAACATACCAAGGGTAGCCAACGAAAAGTGGATATAAAAGAGTATCGGAAGTTGCTGTACCAAAACGTCCATAGTAAATTCCACGCATGGCAAAGCTGAATGGTTTCGCAAAAATATATTTTCGAAGATCAACCAGTCCTCCCCAGTAGTTATAATCGCCAAGAGTTCTATCAGCCTGAATTCTGACTCGGTGTCCTCGCATTGGAGATGCTATTCCAAAATCGGAATTATCATAAACGTAGGCGATATCTGAGCGTTGTAGCCAGAATCCGGGAGGTGCGTCGCCTCTATGTTTTTCTGAGCCTTGATAGGAACTGCCATAGTAATAGTCTGAGTATATATCTAGTCTATAGTAGTACCGCGAGATTGAGGTTCCAACCTCGAAACGTTGGGTTTGCGAAAGTGGAAAATATGCTATACCTCCAATTGATGTTTCAAACATCCTATAGTAGCGTAGTTGCATATCGTCTATAACCTCTAAAGTGTCATCATTGTTTATATCTCTATGTAATGTGTCTAATACATATTCTCCGTAAGTGTAAGGAATGTGCGATGCTGTTAATCCCCAGGTAATATGTTTTTTTTGTTGAAGGTAGGTAACTTGACCTCCAAAATCCCAAATTTCGCCATTTAACGCTAAGCCTGTGTATATCATATGGCTTCCGGTAATATCGCTGAACAGCATCTCAACGCCACCAGACATTCCAGTTCCGTAAGCACTTGTACTAATTCCCATTCCTATGTTCGAAATGTAGTCGAGTTTAAATTTTGGTTTGAAAGGAACCGTTTTAAACGAATCAACCAAATTGGTTGGCAAGTTGACGTAGGCGAGATTCTTATCAACCAAACCTTCGGTTGCTCTGTTCAGCGGAGGAAGTATTGATGCACTATAATTAACGAAATACGGATCGACTTTTACAGGTTTAAAATCAACTGTATCTGCTGTATAAATGGAATATCTGTTTTTGTAGTAATGGGAGTAGCACACTTCATCGGTTTCGGAGGCGACACTCATAGCTGGTGCTAGAGGAGTCATCCCCGATATACCGGTAAGAATTCTTGTTAATCGATATGTCTCATTGCTTTTAGTATCATACTTGAATAAATTACGGTATCCATCGGAATTAGAAAGAAAGTAAATGTGTCGTCCATCACCAGAGAACATTGGATTTAAATTATCGGCAGTTGGAAAAACATCATAAACATTGATACTTTGATCCGAGATATTATATGTTGCAATGTTGTATCCAACTGTTTTTTTGTTGCTTAAATCGTATGTTGAAGGTTTGTCTGTTGAGAAAACTATTTTAGTACCGTCGGGCGACCATGCCGGATGAATATTACACCATGGGTCGTGGGTGAGTTGAGTTGTTATTCCTGTTCGAAGATCAATGGAGTATAGATCGTTTACGCCATTTACTAGACCTGAGACGACAATACTATTTCCATCGGGCGACCAAGTTGGATAGTTAAAGGATGGTACACCTGGAATTGCAACTTCTCTTACAAGTTTATCGTCGAATACATCAACAATTAGCAGTTTGTTCTTTCCTTTGCTGAAAGCAACAAATGCAAACTGCCGACTATCGGGTGACCATGTTCCTGCCGATTCAATAAAGTTAAGCGCATCAATCTCGTTTTCATGCACAACGCTCGATAGTCGCTGAATTATTTTTCCGCTTGTGGCATGAGCAAGGAATAGATCTATGGAGAATAAATCTTTCTCTGAATAGAATGCTACATATCGTCCATCGGGACTAACTGATGGCGAAATGTTTATTTCGCCTGCATTACGCTCAAATAGTATGCGTGTTCCTGAAGGATCTTCAGTACTATCGGGCATAACACTTTTGAAATAATCGTAGTATACCGATTTCCAAAGTTCCGAGAATGATTTTTCGTTTAACCCAACATACCTGACAAGTGCGTAATTGTATCCTCGCTTTGCAGTTTCTTTAAATATAGGATTAATTAGACTATCGCCAAAGGTTCTGCCTATAAACGACCAGAATGCGTGTCCCCATCTATAAGGAAAATATTGATTAGAGTTGTAGGTCATATCTTCCAATGTGGGAAATTGGTCGTTAAGAACGGCATCTCTCATCCACATGGCTGTTTGGTAATCGTATGTTCCAAGCGACAGGTATTCGGCCATACCTTCTACCATCCACAATGGAAGATTCCTTACCGAATTTAACGATGTGGAGTCACCTGTGATAAGTGAGTTGTACTGAAATGCGTGAACCAATTCGTGGCCAAGTACGTGGTTTGTTTGACTCCACGTTTCTGTAAGCGGGAATACAACTCTGTTTTTTAATGCTTCGGTAACGCCGCCAGTTCCAACGCCAATCGATCCAGAAATTGCCGTCGTTTGCTGAAAATCGGCATGGTTGTCGTATATAAGGATTGGGTTTTTATTGTCGATAGAGTCCCTGAAAACCTGATAATGTCTATCGTACCATTTTTCGGCCGATAGGGAAAGTATATTCAATGCACTATCGTTTTTCAGATAATGGTAAATTTCGAAATTTGGAGTCTGATAAACATTGAATTTAAATTTCTTATATATAGGTTTATTCTTTCCAAAGTACTGTGCTTGTGACGAAAACGAGATAAATAATAGCTGAAATAAAACTAAACCAATAAATACTACTTGTTTTCTCATATTCAGAATAATTAATTCGGTCACTTTATCAATGTTAAGAATGGGATTTAATATTGGAAAAACAAATTTCGAAAAGTAATTGTTTATTCCCAAAAATTACATCTATATCAACGTTTTTTGTGTTAATATTTATCAATGCAACATATATTTTTCAAATCAATTTTTATAAAAAGTTGATTTGTAGAAATTTGATTTGTTGACTTTGTCGTTCTATTGTGCTAATTTTAATTAAACCAAAATATTACAGTTATGACAGAAAATCTAACAGTACTAGGCATTAAGATTGATGATAGAGTTAAGGAGGCCGGAGAGGTTCAAAAAGTTCTCACTCAATTTGGCTGTTCAATCAAGACTCGTATTGGACTTCACGAAGTATCTAATGATTTTTGTAGTACTTCGGGTTTAATTATTCTTGAGTTGTTTGGCCCAAAGGAGGAACAAATTAAGTTGCACGAAAGCCTTCAGAAAATTCAGGGAACATTGATCCGAAAAATGGATTTTTAGTTATCTTTTTGTTCAATCATTAGCAGGGCTATTTCCATTAGGAATTAGCTCTGTTTGTATTGTCAAATTCTCCGATAATTCATCCTCTTCAATATTAAACTTAATGGGTTTTACTATGTACATTGCTCCTAAAAGCGATACAATAGCAGATATTAGGTAGAATATTAAGCTTAATGCTACACACACTTCGGGTTTTGAGCCTATAAGATTAGCTCCAATTACAAAAGCCATTTCGCGCGCACCAATGCCTCCAACGGTGAACGGAATAACAGAAACTAACGATGATACTAAGAATAGCATCAAGTAACCTTGAATATTATCTCTAATGCCTATTGAGAAAAGTATAAAAGTAGCACATAGCACTTGTAGAGACTGAATTGCCAACGATTTATAAAGTACTTTTTGCCATACAGCTAGGAATTCTCTAAAAAATAGTCTGTTGAAAATAAAATATCCAACTGGTGCTATTGCAATTAGTATTAATGTGAGATATTTGTGCTTTATGTGAATTGGAACAACAATGAACAAAAGAACAGTAAGGATTCCAACAGCCACAAGTCCCGATAATCTATCGTTGAAAAGAGCCCAAAATATTTTACGATGCTTAATCTTGAAGCGTTTGCTTAGAACGAATACTTTATAACCATCGCCGCCAATTCCTCCAGGTAGAAAAAGATTGTAGAACATTCCAAGCAGATAAAGTCTGAAATTGTTCCTTTTTCCAATATTTAGTTTGATAACTTCAAAAAAATGGAATAACCTCGACGATGCAATGATTTGAGATGCAAAAAAGAGTGTGATTGCTGGTAAGATTAACCATAGATTCGCTTTTTTGTACAACTCAAAAACTTGTTTTGTTTCTATCTTGCTAAAAACCCAGTATAGAAGTGTTAGCGTGACAGCAACCTTAATAAATGTTTTGATGAATGATTTCATCCATCCCTTAAGTTTAAGTTTTCTGGTAAGTTTCGAAAAGAAAGCGAGCATCTTGTAATTTTTTTGCAGCGCAAAAGTATAATTTTTATTCAACAGCAATTTGTTATTAACAAAAAAACTCCCAATAGTTGGGAGTTTTATCTAATTATGCCATATTATCTTAGAAACTCTTGATGTCGGAACCGCCAAACAAAACAAGTCCTTTAATTACAAGTTCCGATGATGTTTGTGTTTCGCCAGGTTTACGTTTATCGGAAATACCGCCAAAAATTGAGACGACCTCAATTTTAATTTTCCAGTCAGATGGAACTATAAGTTTGGATGCTCCAAATATGCAGAGCATTTCGATGCTATTAGTTCCTGGTGCCAGTTTTGCTTTGGACAAATCAATTGTTGAGCCTCCAAAAATGTTGGTAATTCTTCCTCCTTGAAAGTTTTGTGTATTAAATCGTTGCTCCGATCCTCCGAAAATCGAAAGGTCATCAATGAAATCTTCTTTACTACTGGATGAATTTATACTTTTCCAACGATTCCCATGTCTGCTAAATATTAGCGAAAATCCAACGAATAGCAGAATTGCTGGCCAGAATAGCCTACGGAGATTAATTGGGAAATCGTAGAATCGAGCCAGAAGAAAGAATGCTCCGATTGCAATTAGAATCAAACCCGATGTTTTCGATTCGTGCTTTGCAACTAAAATTAAGCCTAGCACAATAAGAAATGTTTGCCATGTAAAAATATACCTGTTCCATGGAACATAGCAAAAATCAAAGTTATCGACTAAAATAAGGCCAGCAAGTGCAACCAGCAATACCCCAATTATTATTCTTGTTGGGTTAACATTTGGAGAATTTTCAATTCTTTCCATGGTATAATTTAAGGTTAATATTTGCGAATAAATTTAAATAATAATTATTTACGATTATAGAAATGTTTTGAATTTCCGTGTTCTCCATAGCCTATTTCATCGCCTGTAAGTTGGATGCGGGCTTCTAGGCAATTTTTGCAATCGTCGGCAGCATCGTCAATACATGGTTTGTTTTCGTATAATTTATAATCGTTACGATAGGCACCAGGAGTGATATTGGGCATTACAATATTTGCGCCAACTTTTATGGCTTTTTCTCGGCCAAGTGAGTCAATTGCCTGCAATGCAGTTGGGGCTGCAATATTAATATCCTTCATAATGATTCTTAACAAAGCGGTCATTTTCAGAGCAAGATCGAATCGTTCCTTGAGAGGAAGTAATGAATCTTTATATTGATATAATGGGGTATCGGGATGTTCTACATAAGGTCCCATTCCAACCATGTCTATATCCATTTTTTTTATCCAAAGTAAATCTTCAGCCAAATGTTCTAGGGTTTGAAAGGGTAAGCCAATCATAACACCGGAACCAACTTGGTAGCCAACTTTTCGAAGAGATTTAAGGCAAGCAATTCGCTCGTCGTATGAGTGATGGATATCGTTCGGATGAAGTTTAGAGTATAGTTCTCTGTTCGAACTCTCAATTCTTAGTAGGTATCGAATACCTCCTTTGTTGAACCATCTACGATATGTTTGCTCTGTTTGTTCGCCAAGCGATAGAGTTATGCCAAGTTCATTATTTGTGGCGATACTTATTTTTTCTAGGAGATTTTCTATTCGTTCAATATAATTTTGAGTGCTAACCTCACCTGTTTGAATGGCAATGCTGCCATACTTGTTTTCCCATGCAAATTTTGCAGCATCAATAACTTCACTATCAGTGAGAGTATAGCGTTGTACTTGGTTATTTCCTGCACGAATTCCGCAATACAAGCAATTCTTACTGCAAATATTCGACATTTCAATAAGTCCCCGGAAGAAAACCTTTCGTCCTACATACTTTTCCTTTATTTCTGCAGCTTTCGTGAAAAGTTGAGTTTTCTCATCTCCCGTTGTAGCAAGCAGTGCGACAATGTCTTCTTTGGTGAGATTTTCTTTCTCTAAAAGTTGAGCAATTCTATTCATGAATAATTTTATTGTTCAATTGTAATAATTTTCTCCAATCTGAACGCATATTACAACGCATTGTTCTATATTTATTGATATTTTCTGATTGGATGATTTTTCAAATTGAGCGACCAATTTCACAAAATTAGATGGATTTACAAACATGTTATTTATCAAGTTATGGAGCGTACGAAATTAGTTAGACAGATAATTCTTTGCATCAAGCAACTTAAGGAAGAGTCAAATAATTTATTTACTCCCGAAATCATAATTCCAAACTCGGGTTTAATGATCGAGGAATACTTTTTTCAGAAGTTTACTCCTTTTGTTGAAAAGGTAAAAAATGATATTCGAAGATTACCGCCCGATGAGTATTTGGCTATTGAGATTGATGCTTGGATGAAACTGCTTAAAGTTAAGTATGACGCACTTGAAACGGATAATCAATTTGAGGAGTATGCCGAGGTTCTTTATATTAAGCAACGGTTTTACCCAAGGCTTTTGGAAGTGTTGGGCGATTTGAAACTAGAGGTGCTTGAAGGCGAATTTGATGCCAGAACCGATAGTTCTATTTCGCTGGTTAATAGTAAAGTCGAATTGGGTCCTAATACGTTGGTGGTATCGCCAGCAGTTGCTGCGGCTTTACTGTCATTGCTGTATAATTTTAACGTTTTGGCTCAAAATCAGGATTTACAAGCACTCTGTTCTTCATTTTCAAAGATGACAGGGTATAGTCCAAACGATCTGTTACTTTTTCTTAAGGCTGAAAATGAATCGGGTAGAATAAAAGCCAAGGTAAATATAGACGATTTGAGAGTTCTGCATAAATTACTGAAAAGCATGATAGCCCGCACAGAGTTTATTCTATCCTACAATGATTAGTTTCTAAGTCTTTTAGCAGTAAGGAATGCACCTATAGGGCAAACTAACTTCGGGTAATTCAAAAAGCACAATACCTTCGTTAAGTAATTCTTCATCTTCCTCGTGGTAGTTCCAAATTACCTCTACGCTAAAATTGCCATTTCTGAAGTTTGAGATTTTACGTAGCACTTCGCGAAGGTATTTATACGATGACGAGTTGATATACTTAAAATTTAAATCTATAATAATTTTTGAGGCCTCCTTGCTTTTCATGTACTCGTAGTACTCATCAAGCCATATCAAAATCTCCTGATAGAATTCCTTTGCATTTTCAGGATGAGAAATTCCTGAAATTGAGAAGATTCTTGTGTCTGGATCAAAAAAAACTTCTGGTGAATCTATGGCAGCTTCAATCTTTAATGGCTTCATATTTCTTAGTTCAAACATCAATGTAAAGATAAAACTTATAAATTGGATTTGTCAATTGCGCTAATATTTCTTTGATTAATTAACCAATTTGAAAAATGAAGTCTTAGTTTGATAGGATTAAAGTAAACTTTATGTGAGTAAATCATACAAGTTTTAGCATGAACAGTTTTTCCGACAAAAAGTATTTAGAAAAATGTGTTAAATTTTTAGCTAAGGTGTACCAGCATGAAAGAAAAAACAAAAAATGGCGTTATATTTGTAAATAGTCCTTTTAGAATAGCCCCGTGCAAAATTGGTTAGTTTGTTCTGAGGAGTTAAATCTAAGGGGATTTTATTCTCGATTTATTGTTAAATCGTGTGTTTGGGGTTGAAGGAGGCTAATAGCCTCCTTCTTTTTTGTGCTACTTCTTAAAAATAAAATATACTGCCAGAATCAGAAAGGCAAATCCAATAATATGATTTAGCCGAAACGATTCTGTTTTAAAAGCAAATACGGTAAAGATTGTAAATACCACAAGCGTTATAGTTTCCTGTATTACCTTAAGCTCAACAAGCGAAAATGGGCCTCCATTTCCTTTGAATCCTAGCCTATTTGCTGGAACTTGAAAGAAATACTCGAAAAGGGCAATTCCCCAGCTAATTAGTACAATTGCTATTAACCCAAGATTTTCGAACCATTTAAGATCTTTAAATTTTAAATGTCCATACCATGCTAATGTCATAAATGTATTCGACAGTATTAGCAGCAATATTGTGTATAATCCTTTTATTCCCATAAATAGTAAGTAATAAACAAATAGGTATTGCTAGAAATTAATTGCAAAAGTATCCATTAATATTGTTCATTGTTTTCTGTTTCAAAGAATTTTATTTAATGGTTTGGATGTTCTATTCTTTATATCTTCTCGTTTTAACAAAAACAGAATATCTTTAGAAACATTGCTAAATCTAAGCTACATTTGTACAAAATAAATTGTTTAGATATGTTAATTTCGATGACAGGTTATGGCAAAGCTGAAGTGGAATTTGGTTCCAAGAAGATTATTGCCGAAATACGATCGCTTAATAGCAAACAACTCGATTTAAGTGTTAAATTACCATCGATCTATCGTGAAGTTGAGATGGATATACGAACAGCCGTTTCGCAACAACTGGTAAGAGGTAAGGTCGATTTTCAAATCACATACGAGGATTCTACCGATTCGTCTGCAATTCCAATAAATAACGATGTTTTTGCATCATACTATAACCAGTTACAACAACTCTCGTCGAAGCATGGCATTTCGTTAAATGAAGAGCCTATATTTCAAACTATACTTAGGCTTCCCGATGTGCTAAAGGTTCAAAAGAGTGAAACTTCGGAGGAGGAGTGGAGTGCTATAAGAAGTGTTATTGATAAAGTGCTTACTCAGATAAATAGTTTTAGAACGCAGGAAGGTACGGTTCTGGAGAAGGATATTGTTATGCGGGTAAACACAATTCTCGATCTTTTGGATAAAGTTGAACCATTCGAGAAACAGCGTATTACCGATATTCGTGCTCGTCTTTCGGATAATTTAGCAGGTTTATCCAAGGATTTAAAAATCGATTCGGACCGATTTGAGCAGGAGATCATATATTACCTAGAAAAATTGGATGTAACCGAAGAGAAGGTCAGACTACGTAATCATTGTAAATATTTCATAGACACGGTGAAGTTAGAAGAACCCGTTGGCCGAAAACTTGGATTCATTGCTCAGGAAATGGGGCGAGAGATTAATACTCTTGGATCAAAGGCTAATAATGCCGATATTCAGAAACTAGTGGTTATGATGAAGGATGAACTTGAGAAAATCAAAGAGCAATCGCTGAATATCTTGTAATTGGGCATTGTTGATATTAAGGAAATAGAAGGACATGCGTTAATATCGTTGAGGCTTGTATTTCTTTTTATTAAATCAACAAAAAATATCACACTTAGTTATTTAAACAAAAAAGAATTCTTATTATTGCCATATTCAACTGATTATGGAAGGAAAGTTATTTATATTCTCTGCACCATCGGGTGCTGGTAAAACAACCATCGTAAAGCATCTGCTTTCGAAGTATAATAATCTTGAGTTTTCTGTTTCTGCCTGTAGTAGAGCGCCTCGGAATGGAGAGGTTAATGGTGTTGATTATCATTTTCTAAGTGTTGATGATTTCAGAAAACGGATAGAGAATAATGAATTTGTTGAGTGGGAGGAGGTTTATCCGGGCTCGTACTACGGTACCTTATGGTCCGAGGTGCATCGAATTTGGAACAAGGGGCATCACGTTATGTTTGATGTTGATGTTAAGGGTGGACTTAGTTTAAAGGGTAAGTTCCCCAAAAACTCTTTGGCTGTTTTTGTTATGCCGCCATCAACCGATGAGTTAAGGGAACGGTTGGTTAAGAGAGGAACCGAAACCGACGAATCTATTGAAGTCAGAGTTGGAAAGGCCGAGGAGGAAATGACCTATGCCAACCAGTTCGATGTGATAATTGTGAATCGACAAGTCGAGACCGCATTCTTTGAAGCTGAAAATGCTGTTGAAACGTTCATAAATACATAGAGTATGAAAGTAGGACTATTTTTCGGTTCGTTCAATCCAATTCATACGGGCCATTTGGTTATTGCTGAGTATCTTTTAGAGTTCTCCGATTTGGCGGAGATATGGTTTGTAATTAGTCCTCAAAATCCATTGAAGGATAAAGATATTTTAGCATCCGATGAGCATAGAGTTAATATGCTTCAGTTGGCATTGCCGGAAAATAATCCAAGGTTAAAGTTGTGCGATATAGAGATTGAAATGCCCAGACCTTCCTACACTATCGATACTCTTAAAAAATTATCGACGAACTATCCCAATGATGAGTTTGTTGTATTAATGGGATCCGATTCGGCTAAGAGTATTAACCTATGGAAAGATTACCAAACTTTAATTGATAATTGGGAAATATATGTATATCCTAGGGAGAACGCAGCGATATTTATCAAATTTCCTTCGGAGAAATTTACATTGGTCGATGCTCCTATTCTAGGCATTTCATCAACCCAAATTAGGTCACTTGTCGAGAAAGGTCTAAACGTTTCGGGTTATGTCCCCGATGATGTCTGGGACTATATTAAAAGGAATAAACTATTCGGATTAAAACAAACAGAGATTTGCCATGAGTAGCAGGGACGATATTTCGAGGTTAATTGAAAATCAAGAGTTGGATAAGGCTCTTGAGCTAGTGAGTGGTTTTCCAGAGCAGGAAGCTGATACATGGTATTTAAAGGGTAAAGTTTATTCCAGAATGGGGAAAATGTCCGAAGCATTAAGTTGCTATATTAAGGCATTGGATATAGATCCCAACCATGGTGAAGCCGCTGCTATGATTGAACTTTCGAATCGTATTTACTCGTTTAAAGATCCAAATCGATACAACCATTAATAAAAAAGCCCCTTCGGGGCTTTTTTTCTAGTTGAATGTTCGTTGCAAAATAGATTCTACTTTTTCGAAGGTGATATTCTTTTGTTCTCCTAGTTTCCACTTACGATCTCTTAAGCGTTGTACAATTGGACTAACTTGTTCAATTGTTACGTTGTACTCATTTAGTTTAGTTTTTACGCCCAGCGAACGGAAAAAATCTTCTGTTTTGCCAATAATTCTATTTACAGTTTCGTCTGTATTGTCATTTTTAATTCCAAACACGCGTTCGCCATACTGTAAGATCTTCTCTTTCTTGTACTCTTTCATTTCCTGTAATAATGCCGGATAAACAACGGCCAATGTTGCGCCATGATCCATCCCGAAAAATGCGGTTAGTTCGTGTCCAATCATATGGGTAGCCCAATCGGTGGGTACACCTGTGGCAATTAATCCGTTAAGCGCCATGGTACAGCTCCACATAAAATTTGCTCTGGAAGTAATATCCTGTGGATTGTTGAGTGTTTGTGGCCCTACCTCAATAAGTGTTTGTAGAATCGATTCTGCAAATCTATCCTGAATTGGAGAATTACTTGGATAGGTTAGATACTGTTCCATTACATGAATGTAGGCATCTACAATTCCATTGGCAACCTGACGTGGTGGTAACGAAAGCGTTGTTGTTGGATCGAGTACCGAAAATTTGGGGAACAGAACTGGGCTCGAAAAGGCATATTTTTCTTTTGTCGATAGCCTACTTATCACAGCACCCGAGTTCATTTCGCTTCCGGTTGCGGGGAGTGTTAATACTGTTCCAAAGGGAATTGCTTTTTCAATTTTAATGCCTTTGGTAAGAATATCCCATAAGTCGCTTCCTTCGTATAGCGCTGCTGCGGCAATGAACTTAGTACCATCAATAACAGAGCCACCTCCAACTGCTAGTATAAAATCTATTTTCTGATCCTTAACAATTTGAACCGCCTTTATTAGGGTTTCGTACTTTGGATTTGCCTCTATTCCGCCAAATTCAACAACTTCGTATGCATTTAAAGCTTGCATAACTTTATCGTATGTCCCATTTTGCTTAATACTTCCACCTCCATAGGTAAGCAAAACTTTAGTGCCCTTACTCAACTCCGAAGAAATTTGCTCTATTTTACCTTCTCCAAAAAGGATTTTAACGGGGTTGTAGTAATCGAAATTATTCATACTGTTTTTTTTTAGTTTGTACATATAAACAACCCATCGTGAAAAAGTTCAGCGATGGGTTATTCCATTTCGAATTCTTAACTTAAATTATCTGTAAAACTCTTTTAACATCAGTTAGAATGGCTTCTTCCTCATCGCGATGCTCCTGTTTTACTGCAAGGTGAATGTGCGATTCGTCTGAGCTTATCATCTCTACAAAGTCCATTTCGGGCAACGATGCCGAAAAATTCTCAAAAAGATCATCATCCGATAAAAACTCAAATCCTCCCAGCGCATTGTACCTTAAAACCAGAATTAAATCCTCCTCGTCTGACTTTATAACATTCTTCGCCAATTTTTCTGATAGGTAGTTGCGAATTCGGCTTTTTGAGATTACTAGATTTTTCATGATCAATATCTTTTAAGGTCTAGTTATTTGCAAATTTAATCTTTATTGAATATGGTTGTGAAAAAAAAGTTTGATTTAAATCATCAACGGAAAAATAAGCAATCTTTTAAAAAATATCAATATTTTTAAAAGTTTTATTGATTATAGATTTGTTATGAGCACTGATATTAATCCTCAAATTGAGGAAAGCTGGAGGGTGGTTCTGAATGATGAGTTTAGTAAGGAGTACTTTGCTAAGCTCAAGGAGTTTCTTGTGGAGGAAAAAAAACACTATACCGTTTACCCTCCTGGTTCAAAAATTTTTGCCGCTTTCAATTATACGCCGTTCCATAAGGTTAATGTTGTTTTGCTTGGGCAGGATCCTTACCATGGGCCAGGGCAGGCGCATGGCTTGTGTTTTTCGGTTCCTCATGGTGTTCCTAAGCCACCATCGCTCGTTAATATATTTAAGGAGCTCAAGGATGATGTTGGAATCTCTATTCCAAATCATGGAAATTTGGAGAAATGGACAAAGCAAGGCGTGTTGCTGCTCAATGCAACGTTAACTGTAAGAGCCAATCAGGCTGGTTCGCACCAGAAAAAGGGTTGGGAGAACTTTACCGATTCGGCCATTGTTGCATTGTCGCAAAAGCGTGTTGGTCTTATTTTTATCCTCTGGGGTGCCTATGCTCAGGCAAAGGCTCAGCTAATCGATAAATCTAAACACCACATCCTTATGGCGCCGCATCCTTCGCCGCTTTCGGTGAGCCGTGGCTTTTATGGTTGTAAGCACTTCTCTAAAACCAATAAGCTCCTTACCGAAATGGGTAAAGAGCCTATCGATTGGAGCTTAGACTAGCAATCTAAAACGATCCTAGACCTCGTCGTTCAATTTCGCTAAGATATACCTTGCGGATTTCCTTGATTCTTTCCAGGTCGAGTTTCTGGTCGTAAATTCTAATTATATCCTGTGGGCCATTGATGGTCCAGAAATAGCCTAGGGCAGCATCAAAGAAGTTGTTGCCAAGGTTATTTTTCACAAACTTTGTGATATCCTTGAGCTCCTCCCAGGTTATCGGGGCTGGAATATCAAAATAATTTTTATTTTCTCCCGCCAAATCAAGGTATATTCCATCGTCGAATCGTTCAAGTAGGAATGTTTTATCAATAGAAATTAATGCCACGTCGTTAATAGGTTTACTTCGGCGGAAGTCAATTCCATGTGCTATTAACTTTTCCTGAATTATTGGAATTTCTTCGAAGCATTTCAGATTTTTAATTCTGATACAATGGTAGCGATGGCCCTCAATTTCTAGGTAGCCATATGTCCCATCACACTTGTGGTTACTCAGTTTGCTTACCTTCTGAAGCGTGCGCGCCAGAAACATGTGATCGTATTCGCGAACCAGAACCAGAAATATGGAGCGCGGAATTACATCGTTGGGTATATTCTTGCCGTAATAACCGGGGTAGGGTTCGTAGTTCTCAAGAACCATTGTGTTCGAGTATATTTTTTCGGAGAGAGACTTTACTTTTTCCTCCTTTATCATTACCCCCCTAGTTTCGAGTATTTTCGCTGTAGTTACCATGACTTTTTTTTATCAAGTTAAAGCAATTTTTACGTAAAGTCAAGTAGTATAGTAACCGGGGATTTAAGGCTAATCTTAGGCGATTCTTGCTTTTATGGAGATATTCTGGAAGGTTCTTTATAGTTTACTTATAATTTCGTCTATGGTAAGAATCGTATTGGGCATTATGTTTTCGGGTACTGGTTTCCCCGTTTTTTCCGATACAATATATCTTTTGCAGGTCGTGTATTTTTCGTGTCCCGCTGTACAGAATATATTTCGGTAGGTTTCGCCTGCTTTCGGATTTATAAATACATTCTTTATGTAGATAGGGCACTTCTCTAGCTTCGGGCAGTTCTTCGTTTTTTCCATTGTCTTTTAGTATTGATTCTTTACTAAGTTACAATAGATTATTCTGATTTCAAAAAACAATTTTCTACATCTTTTCCTTAAGGGGCGGCACTAGGTATTCGCTAAAGATATTCTGCATCGATGTGTAAATGTTCTTCCGCGCATCTCGGTTAATTTTCTCCATTTCGCCTATAATTTTCCGAATCGAGTCCCTGTGCGTATCCTTTTCGTACTGGCAATTCTTCACCTCCGATGGAAACTCCCTTACACTGGCGTACAGCTCCAGCTCTTTATCCAGGCATGTCGACAGGGGGCGTATAAGCTTAATGTCGCCGTTAAACATCGACAGTATTGGCGGAATTGAGCTCATGGAGGAGTGATTAACCATATTCATAAGTAGCGTTTCAATGGCATCATCTAGGTGATGTCCCAGCGCCAGCTTATTACACCCAAACTCTCGTGTTGTCGAAAATAGCATCTTTCGGCGTTTCCAGCTACAGATAAAGCATGCTGGCTTTCGATCCGAGGCATCATACTCCACCGTAATCTCCTTTAGGTGAAGCTTAACATTGTGGGCGGCACATATTCTCTGCATATACTCAATATCGGCTCTGTAGTCCATATCCGATGCCATCACGTGGCACGCGTGCAGTTCAAAGTCTATGGGCAACGACTTTTGCCGCGATATTAGCAGATCCAGCAGCGAATAGCTGTCCTTGCCGCCCGACAATCCAACCATTACTTTATCTCCGTTCTCAATAAGGCTGTAGTTAAATAGTGCCTTGTTAACCTTCCCCTCAAGTTTCTTTTTTATGGATAGTATCGACATTATATTCCTGTAATTGTTTGCAAAAATACTACTAAATCGTAACTTTATTAAAATGTATATCGATGTCTGCTTATATTATATCCGATATTCATGGTTGCGCAAAAACGCTTCGAAGCTTAATCGAGTGTCGGTTACGCATTTCAACCAACGACCAGCTGTATTTCCTGGGCGATTATATCGATAGGGGCCCCGATAGTGCCGGGGTGGTCGATTACATTTTAGAGCTAAAGGATTCTGGATTTACTATCGATTGCCTTATGGGCAATCACGAGCACATGCTGCTTAACTCCGTCCTTAGCAAATCCAACATGGATCTTTGGATGGTTAATGGTGGCATGGCTACGCTCCTCAGCTACGGTATTCAATCGAGCCATGGGCTAAATATTTTCACGGCTATTCCGGCCGCCCATTTGGAATTCTTCAAATCGTTGAATCCATACATATTCGTAAGCAATAGGTTTTTGCTGGTTCACGGGGGTATAAACCACCGGTCAAAGAAACCCCTGGCCGATATCGCTTCTATGCTATGGAGTCGGACTTCTGCCTCGTCAATTCCCGATGACTTTTTGCCGGGCTATACCATCATTCATGGGCATACTCCCGAGCCAATCGATACAATTATTGAGAATGTGCAATCACGGTCAAGCCGACTACTAGGGCTCGATGCTGGTTGTGTATTCAAGGGATTCTTTCCCGGAACAGGCTACCTAACTGCGCTTAATTTAGATAAGTGGGAGCTCCATTTTGTTAAGTGTATCGATTAACCCAGGACATCATTAAAGAATATCGTCTCAATTCCCATAAACCTACATTTTCTCAGTAATATTCTCCTACCTGACACAGTTTATTGAATAGACTCGTTTGTGCTGATTCCAGAAATGTTTTGTGCCTATGATGAAAAACTGTAATAAAAAAGGAACTCTACAATAGAGTTCCTTTTTTACTATTAAGATTATTATTCTTTTATCCAGCGTACTATTGTATTGCTATTAGCCGAGGTTATTCTGAGTATATAGATCCCTTTTGCCAGTGCTGATACATTAATCGGAGTAAGATTACCGCTCGTCTCAATAACGCTTAGCTTAACGCCATTAATGCTGAGGAGTTCTACCGTTACATTCTCCAATCCATCGGGTAGATGAACATTGATAAGATCACTGGCTGGGTTTGGGTACACCTTCACTGCCGAAAGTGTATTGTCGTCTATTCCGACCGCTGCACTCTGAGTCACAAGTATAGTTTTCGACTCAACGCCATCCCCGGCAACGGTTACAGCTGCGGTACGCTCAGCGGTATTCGGGTTAGCCTCCGCGAATAGGGTTATGGTGGCATCACCGGTACCTGAGGTAGAGCTGATGGATAACCAGCTTTCAGCTGAGGATATGGTCCACGTAACGTTTGAGGCAATCGTAAAGTCAACCGTGCTGTTTGCCGCAGCACCAATGGTTAATTCGGCTGTGGACACGGTTAGCGATGGGTTTTCAATGATGTACAGGGTTCCCTCAACGTATGAGAACTGGTAGTTACTATCCGATCCACCCGAAACTGTAATGGGATACTCCCCAACAGGACTCTCCTCAGTGGCAGCAGTTGTGGCTGTTGGACGAACATCCAGGCCATTCCCATCATCACCATTTACAAAGCCATCGTACTGGAATGTCAGCTGGGGAATTGATGAGCCAACCATAATCGACTGGTTATCGGCCGTTACTGTCAGCAGTGCCTTGTTCACATTAATAGTTGTGGATTGGGTAACCTCTGCATAGGCATCCTGGTCGTTAGGCGTAAACGTTACGCTTAGCACCTGGCTACTGCCTGCGTTGAGAACGCTACCGATCGATGGGCTGTATGCAAATGTGCCAGGAATATCGGCTGTTGCATTTAGCTGATCAGAGCTTAATGCCGTTCCGTAAACAATCCCGGCAGGAGTACTCCAGGTAATTACAGGCAATTGTTTAGCTGTAACAGTTAGCTTTCCGTCTACATATGTGATGGAATAATTACCAAGCCCAAGACCTGAAGCATTGCTTGCCACAATCGGGTATTCGCCTTCAGCGGCACTGGACAAAGCGCCATCGCTGGTAAGGGTGACCGAGTTCACTGCATCACTTCCAAACATGGCGGATGTGCTGAATTCAGCCCCTGTGAATGTATAGGCTTGCCCTTTTGTTTTGGTAATACTATTGGCCGTAACGGTGAGGCTGGCCGGTGTAATATTGGCTGTTACTCCCAATGGTTGTACTAATGCATAGTTTCCAGCATCGTTACCCGAAAGGTTAATGTTTGTGGTAACGGCAACAGATGCTCCCACTGTGGTTTGGGCAAATGTACCGCTTGTAGCATTAGCCAAGGCAGCCTCATCGCCATCGATAAGCCCATTAATGGTAGCGCCGCTTAACGTGGCAACAGCGGTGCCGTCATAAACCTTGTTTGCTGCAACAATACCTCCAACTGTTAACTCCTTGGCTGTAATATTGGCCGATGTTGTACTTGTTGACGATGCAAGTGAATAGTTGTCTTTATCGCTACCTCCACTAATTGTGATATTAGTGTAATTAACGTTTTTGCCAGTACCTATATTCTTGTTTTCAAATGCGGCATCGTAGCTGAATGTGAGCTCATCGCCAGAAATACGGTCATCAGTAAAGCCAACGCCAGTCACTGTTGCTGTACCATCATAAATCTTACTGTCGGCTGTGAAATTGCTTAGTGTTAAAGTACGAACCGTAACTGAAAGAGTGCCTGCTACACTTGTGATATTGTAGTTGTTATCAAGACCAGCAGAAATGGCTATATCGTAATTTCCAACATTACTAACAGTGCTTGCCGAAGTGGTGATTACGGGTGCTAAGTCAAGTACGCTTGCATCATCTCCATTAGCAAATCCATTGTAGGTGATTGTTAAATTAGGGTTTGCTGATCCGTAAATTTTACTTTGATTATTTGCTGTTGCAGTCAACGAAGCCTTTGCAACATTGATGGTAACCGTTTTGCTTACCGAGGCGTAAATTGCTCTATCAGTTGGCGTAAATGTTACACTCAATGCCTGTGCATTACCTGCATTCAGTACCAAACCAGCAGCCGGGCTGTAGGAAAATGTTCCATCAACAGAGGTTGATGCATTGAGTTGAGTTGTATTCAAAGTTGTGCCATAAACAATATCGTTTGGATTAGCCCATGTTAAACTAGGAACTTGTAACGTTGTTAGTGTTAAAGTTCCTTCAGAATAGGTCATCTCATAGTTATTGTCTAAACCCGCCAAAACCGTAATGGGGTATTCTCCAGCATCGCTTGATGATGTTGCTCTGGTTGCTGCTACGGGTGCAAGATCCAAATCGGATACATTATCACCATTCACAAAACCAGAGTAGGTGAATGTTAATTCTGGTATAGTACTACCCGTTTGTAGTATTAAGTCGTCTGCAATTACTGTAAGATTAGTTTTATTTACCGTATAGTTTACCGTTTTGGTAGCTGCAGAGTAATTAATAATATCTGTAGGAGTGAATGTTGCGGTGATAGAATGAGTGCCAGCATTAAACACTGAGTCGGATCTGAAACTATATGCAAAAGTACCATCGACATTAGCGGTTGCATTCATTATTTCGTTTCCAACAGTAGTTCCGTATGTTGCGATTGCTGGTGAATTCCAGTTGAGAATTAGATTTTTTTCCACTTCAGTTATTAGTGCATTCCATCCAAAATTAACAATTGATTCGTCGCTGTAGAATCTAATGCATAGTGCACCGCTTTTACTTGTGGCTGTTATCGACCCGTTAGAGCCTAAACCGCTTAGGGTTGATATGAGTTTATCAGAAGTGCTTGTTCCATCGTAGATATACAGGTTATCCCGGCCTAACTCTAATTCGTAAGAGTTAAAGTTGATTTTAACTGCGCTGTGAAGATTGGATGGATAGATAACTAAAGTGTAATCCTCACTATTTTGGTAATTTTCAGTTGAATTTCCTGAATCGAAGAACTTGATTGAGGTATCATTGGTTAGCGTAACCGTTTGATTGGACATTAACAGAACATTGGTTTCAATGTAATTGGTTTTAACCAGTGTATCGCTATTGGTGCCATCGGAAACAACTAAACTTACTGTGTAAGTACCCAAAGTGGTGTAACTATGTGTTGGATTTTGTTCGGTTGATGTGGTTCCGTCACCAAAGTCCCAACTCCATAAACTAATATTACCTATACTGGCATCAGTAAAGGTAATGGTTGGTAGATATCCTGTAGTTACATTGGCATTGAAATTAACATCAGATAATTTTGCTGTAATGTAATTGGCTCTTGTTAAGGTGTCTGAATTAACTCCATCCGATACAATAAGGGTTACATCATAGCTACCCGTATTTGTATAGGTGTGCGATGGATTTTGTTCTGTAGAAATATCGCTACCATCTCCAAAGTTCCACGACCAAGATGTTGCCCCAACTGTTGCATCGGTAAATTGTACTGTTGGCTGGTAGCCTGAAGTGATATCCGCATTAAAATCAGCTGTGATATTCATGGCCGTAATGTAGTTATCTACCGTTAGAGTGTCGGTATTGTAACCGTCCGATACTGCTAACGATACGGTATAGTTTCCTACGGTTGTATAAGTGTGAGATGGGTTTTGTTCTGTTGATGTATTACCATCACCAAAATTCCACGACCAAGATGTGGCTCCAACCGTTGCATCGGTAAATTGTACAGTAGGTATATAACCAAAGGTGACATCTGAACTGAAATTAGCAACAATATCACTAGCAACAATGTTCATTGATGTTTCATTACTATTGCTACTGCCATCGGTAGCGGTAAGTGTTACTGTGAATGTCCCTGCGGTATAGAATGTGTGCGATGGATTTACCTCATTTGTTACAGCACTTCCATCACCAAAATTCCATTCATAGGAAGTGGCTCCAGCACTAGCATTGGTAAACTGAATTGTAGGCTGATAACCTGAAGTTTTATCAGCTGCAAAACTGGCAGTTATGCTATCTACTATATGAATGGTTTTTGATATTGACTGGTTGACTGTTCCGTTGGATGCGGTAAGTGTAACCGTAAAGATTCCTGCGGTGGCATATATATGGCTTGGGTTTTGTTGGGTAGATGAATTGCCATCACCAAAATCCCAAGTCCATGAGTTTAGTCCAGTCATAATACTTGCATCGGAGAAGGTCACAGTTGAATAATTTATGGCTAATGTGTCGGAGATTAAAAAATCAGCATAGGGTAGAACTTCGCTAACCAATGCTTTCCATCCATCATACACGTTACTAAAATCGCTATGGAATATAGTACAAAGCGCTCCATTTGCGTTGGTGGCTTGTAGTGATGTTGTGAAGTTTGTTCCAGTTTGAGTGGCCATTAATTCACCGGATGCATTTATGTTGTTGTAGATTTCAAGGTAATCCCAAGTTCTTTCAGATGCAAAAGATTCGAATTCCATTTTTAATACAGCTCCTGGAGTGGAAGGGTAGAATGTTAATGTGTAGTCTTCTTTGCAGGCATACTGTCCAGTAGCGCCACCCGAATCGTAAAAGTAAAGCGAATCATAAACTGTTACATTCCCATTGTTCATCGATATATCTCTTGAAACATCGATATAGTCATTCTTTACAAGTGTGTCGGAATCTGTGCCGTTTGATGCAATTAAGGTAATGCTATACGTGCCAATATTGTTATATATATGTGATGGAGTTTCTAAATTGGATGTTTCTCCATCACCAAAATCCCAAGCCCAAGTTGTGATGGTTGTATTTGTTGCTGTGGAATTGTTAGAGAAGTCTATAGAAAGAGGTACTAAGCCTTTTGTGGTGCTTGCCGAAAAGTCTGGTGTGATTGTGATACCATTAGCTTGGGTAAAGGTAATTCTAATGGTATCTACGTCGGGGCCAGCAACTGTAACTATAGCAGTACGTTCTTCGTGCGAGGTTATGTTGGTCTCATAATTAATAGTCAAAGTGTCACTTCCTGTTCCACTCGATGCATCCACGGTAAGCCAACTTGCAGAACTACTAACTGTCCAATTAACAGAAGATGTAATGGTAAGGTCTGTTGTTCCTGCTTCGTAGTTGAAGTTGGTTGATGATGCATCTGCATAAAGTAATTTTCCTGTACAGCCATCAACCCAGTTGGAATTATTGCCACTAAGCGCAAAGTTGGTTAAAGTTGCATCCTGCTGCTTGGTTGTTACATCGTAAAGTGTATCAATTCCAGTATTAGTTGCGTTGGCAACTCCCTGATCAAATGAGTAGTATGCCAGTAAGTTGCTTTCTTCACCAGTGAAACCATTGTTCATGCCAGAGGTAATTTCAGCCTGACTAAGTTCTTTATTCCAAATGCTAATCTCATCCATTGATCCATTGAAGTAACTATCTGCCGTCCAGTTACTTTTTCCTATGTAGTTTATATTCCGGGCTATTGTATTGGGAATGTTAATTGTTCCAGAGGTAATTAAATTACCATTAACATATATTTTAGCAGCACCGGTATTACTTAGGGTTGCGGCTATGTATGTCCACGTTCCTGTTGAAAGTATATTTGTAGTTGTTAAAGATGAACTTGCACCACTTTTGTATATGTCAAAAGTTAGATTGTTGTTGGTGCTTGAATTAGCTATAAGGATATTGTCAGAACCAGGTCCATTCCCAAAATCAAACAATCTGGACCAAGTGCTGAAGGAGTTCCATTTAATCCATCCAGCATAGGAAAATCCTTGGGAGAAATCAATGGATGAAGACAGTGTGTCAACATTTATATAGTCGTTATTTCCATCGAATGCCAATGCATTGTTTGGCTGAACAGTTTGTGTAACAATCACAGCAGCAGGATCGAAAAGTCCTGAGAATACAATGTTGGCATAGCGTGATGTAACTCCTTCGGGTAATGCCTGAGCAGTGATGGTTAGGGTATCCCTGCCAGTTCCACTGAGAGAACTTACACTTAGCCATGAGGCTGAGCATGTCGCTTTCCAGTCAACATCAGTGATGACTGAAAAATTGCCTTTGCTTCCAGCTTTCGAGTTTATGTTTATTGCCGTTCTCGACAGCTTGATTGTTGCCATGTTTTGGGTAACAGTTACCGTATCATTCTCGGCATTGGTACCAGATATTACCAGAATGGCACTTCTTGACTCATTTAGGGTGTTTGTTTGGTCAGCCGTAATAGTGATAGTAACATTACCGGTACCCGAAGTTTGGCTTAAACTAAACCAGTCCGTTGATTCGTTAATGCTCCAATCGATATTAGAGGTGATAATAAATGAGTTTGAACAACCAGTTGCCGCTCCTAGAGTTACCGTATTGCTCGATACTGCTATATTGCCTCGTAATTGGGTAACTGTTACCGTATCATTCTCCGTACTAGTTCCCGAGATTATAAGTTCGATACTACGGGTGGTATCTAAGGTATTTGTCTCGGTTGTTGTTATGGTGATAGTATCATTACCGATCCCTGTTTCCTTGTCTAGATTGTACCAAGTATTTGGACTATAGATACTCCAATCGGTATTTGATGTGATAACAAATTTAGCAGTGCTGCCACTTGCTCTTTCTATTTCTATTTTTTTCGATGATGTTGCCAGTGAATAGGTAACATTATTAGTATTGTAACCCTCCACCCAATTTGATGAAGTACCTGTGAGTGATAAGTTAGTTAGAGTTCCCACAACTCCTCCTGCAACGGCATTGTCAAGGGTGTCTATTCCGGTGTTTGTCTCATCTGCAGATCCTTGGTTAAAGTTGAAGTAGGCGAGTAATCCGCTTTCAGTTCCGTCCAATTCTGAGTGCATGTCCGAAATAATTTCGGTTTGTGTACGAGCAGTACTCCATATGCTGTAATTATCCATTTGGCCTGGGAAATGTCTACTTGTAGTCAAGGCCCCAATTTCTGCAGCCGAAAGATTAACTATAAGTGCAGTCGAATAGGTTTCAGTTTTTATTAATGCACCATTAACATAAATACTAATTTGCTTTGTAGTTTGATTATAACTGGCGGCTATGTGGTACCATTTCCCAGTAGAAAAACTGTATGATGCATCAGTCGTAGAACTATTCCCGCATACTGTAAATTCAATTATGTTGCCATTTCTTAGCTGAAAATATAAATTGCTATCATTCCAAGTACTTGCATTGTAAATACCATTCCATGCTGTAATTGAACTAAGTTTTATCCATGTTTCAATAGTTAGCTGGTTGTAATTATCTCCAATGGCAGGAATTGCCACGTAATCATTTATTCCATCAAACGAAAGAGAGTTGTTCAGATAACCTGATTGATCTACTTTTATTGTATCATTTTCGGCATTGGTGCCTTCTAGTACAATTATAGCATTGCGTGTAGTTCCACTTGTATTATGCGATACTGTAAATATTAGAGTATCGTTTCCTATTCCCGAAGTCTGATCTAGGGTTATCCAACTTTCCGATGCGCCGACAGCCCAAGAGGTGTTGCTGTTTATAATTATATTTTTGCTCCGAGCAGTAGAATCCAGATTAACAGTTGATGAAGATGGAATTATGGAGCATACTAAATCTGAAGTGTTAAAACCATCAACGAAATTTGAATTAGTATTTCCGGTACTAAGGGTAAAATTAGTAAGTGTTCCATTTGTTGAAGTCGCCGAGGAATCAGCAAGTATTGTGATGCTTGTGTTATCTCCAGCTGCAGTTCCTTGGTTGAATTCGTAATAGGCCATTAGCCCAGATATGCTTGCTGGGTTGGTAAACGAAGTTGATCTACTATTAATAATATCTGCTTGACTGCGAATTGTATTCCATATACGAACCTCGTCAATTCGTCCATTGAATAAATACGATCCGCTAGATCTTCTTCCAATGCATAAAGTATTAGATCCAGAGTTGTAGGAAGTAATGGTTGATGACGCAGTTAAATGACCATTAACATAAATTTTACACGTTGATCCATTGTATGTTAAAGCCATATGATACCATTTGCCTACACTAACGGGTTCTGTTCCTTTAGTGTCTACCCAAGTGCTTCCATTCCGAAGAGTTACAACAGGAATATTGTTGCTTCCAATATGAAGTTCAAATCCTGTTCCGGCTGTTTCGCTTAATGTAGAAATAACAGCCTGATCTTTATTTACTGTGTTGAGATATACCCATGCTTCAACAGTAAATGAAGTTGGATTTATTGTCCCACAATTTACATAGTCATCAGATCCATCAAAGGCTAATGCATTATTAGTTTGAGCTTGCAAATTTGGAGGTGCAAGCATAAATAAAAAGACAAAGGCCATACAAAGCAATATGGAATGTCTAAATTTTAAGTGTAAAGATCTAAGCATAATTATTGTGTTTTAAAATAACATGCAAAGGAATTGGAAATGCTAGGATAAATATTAATCAATTCGTACAATAAAGTTGTACAAACTGATAAATTGAGGCGTTTGTACAAATAAAATAATTAGAAGAATTTATTGGTAATGAATATGTTTTGCGAGATAATGGCCCTAAAAAATGATTTTACATTGTACTCGAATTTCTTCTAATTTTGAATTTCTTCCCTCCAACATCGAATTTCTTCCCTCCAACATTGAATTTCTTCGCTCCAACATTGAATTTCTTCGCTCCAACATCGAATTTCTCCACTCCAACATCGAATTTCTTCGCTCCAATATCGAATTTCTTCCCTCCAACATTGAATTTCTTCCCTCCAACATTAAATTTCTTTCACCGAAACCCCAATTTCCCAGTAGCAACCCTGTTCTTCGATACCCCAATCGCATATTTCTTCCCAGCAACCGTTTATTTCCCTCGGGCAACCGCACATTTTGTGGCAGCATATGCCCATTCAGTGTGCCAAAAGCTATACTCCCGTTTCCGGTGATTCCTTTTCGGCCTCAAAGTCACAATCGGCTAACGCTAAATGTCAGTCTACTCTTCTTGCTCTATGGTGGTAACCGAATCCACCGCCGAGGTTTGGGTGGATAGAACGTATTTCGCATCTCCCAGCAGCCTAAACTCTGCCTCGGTTTGTATTGCGCTGTAATCGTCCTCGCTTATGTAGCCTCGGGTCAGCATCTTTTGCGATACAAATTCAAAGCTGTTTTGCATGAATGGCTTAAGGTGGCTCTCATCTTCGAAAAGGTACTTGAATTTCGTTGGTCGCGGAATTATATAGGCAAGAAACAGGGCTTCTCTCAGCGAAACCTCGCTGGGTTTCTTCCCAAAATAGTATTCACACGCCTCCTTAGCCCCATAAATGTTAGGGCCCCATTCTATGATATTCAGGTAAATCTCCAGCATTCTATCTTTGCTAACAATGCTCAAGTTTTCAATCATCCAAACTAGCAGAAATTCCTCAAATTTCCGGGTAATATTCTTATTCCGGTCTAGGTATAGGTTTTTGATTAGCTGTTGCGATATGGTACTGCCGCCTCTCGCAAACCGCTTCTCCCGAATATTGCAGGCCATGGCATACCTTATCCCATCCAAATCGAATCCCCGGTGATTATAAAAGCTGCCATCTTCGCTGGTAATTACAGCCCAGCGTATAAATGGCGAAATATTATCAAGCGGGGTATAGGCTGCATTCGATCTATTCAGGTGAATCGATTTCACAAAGCTACCATCTACGTAAACATCGTGGGTAAACGTGTCGTTAATGGCGGTTAAGTTTGTTCTCCCGTACGACAATATACAGAATCCCTTGCTGGTAAGCTTCGGCTCAATTGTTAGGCTATCAACATTGTGCAGGTCCACATTAACGTTGAGGCTATACTGGAACTTTCCTCCAACCCTAATCCCCGATAAGTTCCCGAAAAGGCCATGGGGCAGCGACTCAATCAGCTCTTGCCACGGGCTCTCGAATGTTCTAAATTTTATGTCGATGGTGGTGTCTGGATTCGTGCTGTAGCATACCCCTAAATTCGCCTTCATCTTATTGAACGATATAACCGACGACGAATCCAAGCAGTAGGAGTGGGGTTCTATTTTGATATTCGAGCTAAACGATGCGCTATCAACATCAACCGGCGCTTCAGCAATCCTTGCTCCGATAAATCGCATTTTGGTTGCTTTCGTTTTCACCTTTAGCTGTATTTTATTGGATGATATCTCGCTAGCCTGTATGGCAACCGCCGCGGTTTTAAAGTAAGCCGAAATATTAAGGAGAGGCTCAATAAACGGAATCTTAGTTAGTCCTGTATCATTGCTAACCGTTATGTTCAACGAGTTATCCTTTTTGCTGGTAAACCCAGCAATGTTGAATTTGCAGTAACCATTGCTATCGGCATAGTACGCTTCCGTTAAAAATTCATTTCCTTGATAGGTTAACCTTGGTATCCTTAGCGATTCATTGTACAGCGAGTCGGTGTATCTTACCGTAAAGTTTCTGATATCGAAGTGGGCTGTGCTAAAGCCAAAAACTTTCCGGAGCATGCTGCTTATACCTCGCACCGAGGAGTTCTTCTCATTAAATTGCTTTAATGGTTTTGGTTTTTCGTTTTCACACTTCCAATTGTTATAGCTTATTGCATTATGAATATTCAGTATCGAATTGCTGACCGAAATTTCCAGTGGATTAATTTTAAGCCAAAGGAAACTGGCAATGCTCAGCTTTGTTTCCAGCGTATCAAAGTGAGCAATGGTATCGGAGTTAAGTGTAGCAAGGGTTAAATTGTAGAAGCCGATAGTGCGGATACCTGTAAATTCCAATTTCTCGGCACTTACCGATAGCCCATGGTTGCTCTTAATCTTTTCAATCTCATAGTCGAAAAAATATCGTGCAATAACCCCCTTTAGTACAATCGCTAAAAGAATTATTGCTATTAGACCAATGCCTAATGTCTTTATTACTATTTTGATTTTCAATTAGTCAATATCTTTGGTGGTGCTGTAAAATTAGCGTAAACATTTTATTTAAGTATATACAATGAAATAAAAAAGGCATCGTCCACATATCACGATGCCTTTTAGCGTGTTAATTGGAATTATTAGAAAGTATATTTAGCCAGAAGTGTTATACGATTATTATATACAGGATCCATCGACGATTTTACTTTACGTTTTGCATCCCACTCTTTGCCATAGATTGCAGCGGTTAGCATGTATTCAAACGCAAAGGTTAAATTCTCTTCGGTGTAGGATATTCGTGGCGAAATTCGGTAGATATAGTTTAGATCGTCACTACGGTAATATTTAACCTTGTTTATTTCAAGGCTTGTGTAATTATCGTTTGCTCCGTAAAGTTTAGAGTATCCAAAGAACGCACCTAATCCAATTTTGCCAATGCCATGCTGAATATCAACCCATGTACTCATGGTCTTTAGATTTGTATATTCATAGTCATTGTCGGCGGTAAGATTTGTACCTGTTTTCATTCCATAGCCACCAATCATTGTTAGGTGGGTTAAATTTTCACCGTAAACAACTTCAGCCTTTATGGTAGTAGAGTTGATTTTGCCCATCACAAATCCACTAAACAGGTATTGTCCTATTTTCTCGGTGGTTTTATAGGTTGAGTCTGTTATAAGTCTAGGTTGTAGCCATTTGTACCCCGCCGATGCCCCAACTAAAAATGATTTACGGTTACCAAATGTTATTTGGGTTATTAATTCAGGTAGTCCTGCATTACGTTGAGCATCGGTAGGACCAGTTGATTTATGGTATGCCTGTGTTAGGGCTGCTGCCAATATTCGTATGGATTCGGAAGGGTAGTAGATATAGCGTATTTGGGGCGAACGATTCAATGAATGAAACGGAGCACCTGCACCAAACGAAATATTCGAAGGGATAACTTCATTAACCACAACAGGATGCCAGAATTGACCTAGGATTAATTCCGATTTTTCCCATTTTAGATTAATCATCGCGTGTCTCACTCTGAGTAAGTTGGCATAATCGTTTTGCGTCGCATAAAAATCGGCCTCAATCATTCCTGTAGTTTTTGCTCCTAGAATATTTGGCCCCGATATTTTACCGCCAATCCTCGAGTTCAAACTAAACATTTGTAGTTGACTCTTTTCATTAATATTTTTTCCGTTTAGATCTAAACTTTCCTTCAGCGGATATAGGTATAAATCACCATCTCGCGAATCCACTGACTTGTAGGAGTCGAAAATTATTTCGTAGGAAACATATCCATAAGGTTTGAACTCAATCTTCGGTTTCTCAGGTTCCTGAGCACTTACATCGATTATCCAAACGCACATTATGGAGCCCAATAGAAATTTTAAAAGTGATCTCATAGAATATAGTTTTGTTGGTTGAACGATTATAATACTCAATAGTGTTCCATAAATATACACTATCTATTTTTATACCAATGCTTTAGTTGATATATATCACTTTTCTAATATATTTAACATCCATTAAATAACTGGAGTTAAAACAATAGTTTTATAGAAAATGTTCGATAGGCTAGGTCCTTAAGCCTATTTTTTCATGGCAATGACTTTTAAGTCCCGAGGCATTTTTTCAATAGCATACCTGAATGCAGTACGAGGCATGATCGATTTCTTTGACATTATATAGTCGAAAATTTCTTTTTGATAAGCCTGACTTGCGGCTTTCAGCATCCAGCCGTAACCTTTTTGCACTAGGTCATCTTTATCCAGAAGAAGAATATTGGCAATTTCAATGATATCGTTTAAAAATAAACCTTTGCGTGCGGGTATTATTAACGAAACAGCGGCAGCACGGCGCACCCATCTGTTTTCTGATTTAGCCCATGCTTTAAGTTTCTCAATATATGATGGGTATTTTTCTAAGAACTCGCCAACCGTGTGATTGCAAAGAGTGTCGCACGATGCCCAATTATTTACAGACGTTCTAATCCATTTTTCGTATATCAGAAAATCATCAATCTCAATTTTGCTATGCATATAGTATGACCAGTTGCATGCAATAAACGATTCTTCAATAAAGCCAGATTCCCATAGTTCTTCACAAAGGTCAAAAACCTCCTTTTTTGATAAATTGACTATCGATTTGTAGTGTTCCTTGCCAATTTTAACAACAGCAGCCGATTTTACACCATGGCATTTAATTTCTTCCTTGAAAAAACGTTGGCTACTTTGCTTGGTGTTTTCGTCGGAGGTAGATATCAATTCTTTCCTTATATTGTCGACTATCTGGCTCATGATGATATTTATTCGGTTAAATGTTGATCAAAGATACTCCGTAAATAAATTAAACACTCAGTTTAAAGTATTTTTAACGAACCTTTTTTACTTTTGAGGTAATAATAAACCCAAGAACTATGAACAAACTACTATCGTTAGCAGTTGCAGTATTATTAGGCGCTGCTATGCTTGTATCTTGCACATCAAAACAGGCTGAAATGGAAAAAAAATTAACTGAGTTTATCGATAAGGTCGATAAACAGATTGTTCCTCTTTCTAAGGAAGTTGCCATTGCATCTTGGGATGCATCAATTTCGGGTAAGGATGAGGATTATGCAAAATCTGAGGAGGTTCAGATTAAGCTGGCGAATATTTATGCCGATTCTGCACTTTTTGCGGAGTTAAAGGCGATTAAGGAATCAGGATTGGTGAAAGATTCTTTGTTAAAGCGTCAGATGGAGATACTATATCCATCATTTCTAAAGAATCAGGTCGATCCACAGCTCCTCGAGCAAAAAATCAAAATGGAGGCAAACCTAGAGAAGAAGTACTCGAATTTTCGTGCTAAGGTTGGTAATAAAATGTTAACCGATAATGAGATTGAAGGAATTCTAGCATCGTCGACCAATAGCAAAGAGCTGGAGCAAGCCTGGAATGCGCATAAAATGATTGGTCGTGAAGTTGCCGATGATGTTATTGCGTTGGTGAAGGTTCGTAATCAGATTGCTCAGAAGTTGGGCTACGAGAATTATCACTCCATGAATATGACTCTTTCGGAACAGGATCCAGAGGTAGTTCTTTCGCTTTTCGACGAGTTGGATAGTTTAACTAGTGGTACGTTTGCTCAGCTAAAAGGAGATATCGATGCATATCTTTCTAACCGCTATAAATTATCGGCCGATAAGCTAATGCCATGGCATTATCAGAACCGGTATTTTCAGGAAGCACCTAAAATTTATAGTGTCGATTTGGATAAATATTATGCAAATCAGGATTTAGTTGCCTTAACTGCGAAGTTCTATAATGGAATTAATCTTAATGTTGATGATATTATTGCCCATTCCGATTTATTCGAAAAACCAGGAAAGAATCAACATGCTTATTGTACCGATATTGATAGAGCAGGCGATGTTCGGGCTCTCTGTAATGTAAAACCATCCTATAGTTGGATGAATACAATGCTTCACGAATTTGGACATGGGGTGTACTCAAAGTATAATGATATGGCAAAGCCATATTTACTACGCGATGCTGCTCATAGTTTTACTACCGAGGCCATTGCCATGATTATGGGTCGTTTGGCCAGCAATCCACAGTGGATGCTTGATATGGGAATTATTACTCCTGAACAAAAGGCCGAAATTGAGGGCGATTGCTTTAAATCGTTACGATTGGAGCAGTTAACATTTAGCCGTTGGGCTCAAGTTATGTACAGATTCGAGAAGGCAATGTATGCAAATCCTGATCAGGATTTAAATGCTCTTTGGTGGCAATTGGTGGAAAAGTACCAAATGCTTAAGAAACCAGAAGGTAGAAACGAACCCGATTGGGCTACCAAAGTACACGTTGCGCTTTATCCATGCTATTACCATAACTACTTAATGGGCGAAATGTTAGCGTCGCAGTTGAATTACTATATAGCAGCAAATGTCTTGAATAACTCAGATATTTCAGCTATAAGTTTTGTGAATAAACCTGAGGTTGGAAAATATCTTTTCGAGAAAGTATTTAAACCTGGCTGTCTTTATGAGTGGAATGATATGATAGAAAAAGCCACTGGTGAAAAATTAACTGCTAAGTACTATGCAAAACAATTTGTAGAGTAAGAGAATATCGTTCATAAAAAAGCCCCGAAAGGGGCTTTTTTTATGAATAAAGGATCTATTATTTAATAATATCCATTCCTTTTTGAATCGCTTCTTGATTCATTGGAATCAAGTGGTGATGACGTGCCGGAAGCGATTTTTCCAATCCTTTAATTACGTTCTCCATTTTTACAATGGGTTTAACTTTTAGGAATGCTCCAAGAACAATCATGTTGAAAGTTTTTGCATTGTTCATTCTTGCGGCTTCTTCTGCGGCTTCAACCTTGAAGATTTTAATGTCATTGCGTTGAGGATGATGTGTAATACCATTTGGATCGTAAATCAGGGTTCCACCAGGCTTAACCATTTTCTCGAATTTATCCATCGATTGTTGGTTAAGAATAATTGCAGTATCAAATTCCTGTATGATTGGAGAGCTGATACGCGAATCGCTTAGGATTACGGTTACATTTGCTGTACCTCCACGCATTTCGGGACCGTACGATGGCATCCACGATACTTCTTGGCCTTGCATAATTCCAGAGTATGCAAGTATTTTACCCATCGAAAGAACACCCTGTCCACCAAATCCGGCTATAATGATTTCTTCTGTCATTTTCTTGTTGGATTTAAAAGTTAATGCCTATTCGTCTTTCATATCACCAAGTGGATAGAATGGGAACATGTTCTCCACCATCCACTCATTTGACTTAACTGGAGATAGTTTCCAACCTGAATTACAAGTTGAGACAATCTCAACAAATGAGGTTCCTTTTTTCTTCCCAGTATTTTCAAATGCTTTTGCTATCGCCTTTTTTAGCTTGCGAACTGCTGCTGGTGTATGTGCCGATTGACGGGTAACATAGCAAGTTCCTGGTAGTTGTGCTATTAACTCGGTTATTTTTAAAGGATAACCATTTAACTTAATATCTCTACCGTAGGGAGTAGTTGCAGTAACCATTCCTTCGAGTGTGGTTGGAGCCATTTGGCCTCCTGTCATACCGTAAATACCGTTGTTTATAAAAATAACAACAATATTTTCGCCACGGTTGCAAGCGTGCATAATTTCAGCAGTTCCGATAGATGCAAGATCGCCATCCCCTTGATAGGTGAATACATACTTCTCGGGATGTAACCTATTAACAGCAGTTGCAACTGCGGGAGCTCTTCCGTGAGCAGCCTCTAGCCAATCTATGTCAAGGTAGTTGTATGCAAGAACTGCACAGCCTACAGGAGAAACAGCAATAGTCTTGTCCTGTATGTTCATTTCCTCAATTACCTCAGCAATTAATTTATGCACAACACCATGGGTACAGCCTGGGCAATAGTGCATGATGTTATCGGTAAGAACCTTAGTTTTGGAGTAAACTAGGTTTTCCTCTTTTACTATATCTTTAATGTCCATCTCGTTAGCCTTTAATTAGTTTTTCTTCTAATGCCTTAACTATTTCGTTTGGAGTTGGAATAACGCCACCCATACGGCCATAGTGTTCAACAGGAACCTTGCCATTAACTGCAAGGCGAACATCTTCTACCATTTGTCCTGCACTCATTTCTACGGCTAAAATACCTTTTACCTGTCCAACCATAGACTGTATTGCTTTTGTTGGATAAGGGAATAGCGTGATAAGACGTAGTAAACCAACTTTGATACCTTTTTCGCGTGCAATTTCTACTGCTTTTTGGCAGATACGGCTCGAAGAACCATAAGCAACAAATAGGTATTCAGCATCGTCGCAGGATATTTTTTCGAAACGAACTTCTTTTTCTTCAATTTCCCTGTATTTCTTTTGAAGTTTGATATTGAATTGTTCCTGACGGCTTGCTTCTAAGTCTAACGATGTGATTACGTTATGTTCACGATTTGCGGTTTTCCCAGTTGTAGCCCAAGAACCGTAACGTGCAACAATTTCCTCGTTGGTTAATCTTGGCTTAAACTCTCCAACTTGAACTTTTTCCATCATTTGGCCAATAACGCCATCCGATTGAATTTGAACAGGATTTCTGTACTTGAATGCAAGTTCAAAGCCTAGATCTACAAAATCGTACATTTCCTGTACTGATGCTGGGGCTAGTACAATAAGTCTATAATCGCCATGACCACCACCTTTTACTGCCTGAAAATAGTCGCTCTGTGCTGGTTGAATTGTTCCTAAACCGGGGCCTCCACGAACTACGTTAACAACCAAGCAGGGGAGTTCTGCACCTGCAATATAAGTAATACCTTCTTGCTTTAAACTAATTCCGGGGCTCGATGATGATGTCATAACCTTTTTAGCGCAGCCAGCACCACCGTATACCATATTAATTGCGGCAACTTCACTCTCGGCCTGTAATACAACCATGCCAGTTTCCTCCCATGGCTTACGAGCCATAAGGGTTTCCATAACTTCGGATTGAGGAGTAATGGGGTAGCCAAAATAACCATCGCAACCACAACGGATTGCGGCTTCAGCAATAGCCTCATTTCCCTTCATTAATTTATAATCTGCCATTTTCTTGTAATTAATATTTTCGAATTATTATTTACGTTGCTTAGGCGTTTGCCTCGGTTTTTACCTTGTATACAGATATTACACTGTCGGGACATACCAATGCGCAATTGGTACAACCGATACAAGCCTCAGGGTTCGACATATAGGCGTAGTTGTAACCTTTGCCATTAACCTCTTTAGCCAAGTCGATGACTTTTGAGGGACAAGCAACAACACAAAGGCCACACCCTTTGCATTTTTCTACGTCTACAACAATTGCTCCTCTTATTTTTGCCATAACATTTATGTTTTGAAAATGAATTATATTATTATGTTTCAATTTTTACTATAATGGATGATTCTGGTTAAAACTTTTAAGGCGAAGTTCTAAATCGTTGAATTGATTCTTGTTTACCTGTGAAACGCAAGCCCGTAACCCTTCAATTCTTTCACTGCCTGTAATAGCTAAGGATATTGCACTTACACCGTAGTAAAGTAGTTCTTCAATTAAATCCTCTCCGGTAAATCCTGGGTACGATATTGTAAAATAGAATCCGTCTGCTAATGGTTTATCTTCGTCCATATCGTAAACAATCTTAAAACCATTATCGGTAAAGAGTTTCTTCATGATATGAGCCTTTTCGCCATACTCTCTAACTGAATCAACAAAGTTGTATGTGCCATCGTTGGCTGCTTTTAGCATGGCTGCTAGGCCATACTGTACCGAATGGCATACTCCAGAAGATAGTGAGTAAACTGCACCATAAATCATGGCATAGCCAAATTCATCGGAACTGAAGAAGCGTTTTAAATCGGGATACCTTCGGGAGTAGAGTTGATTGCTTATAACTAAACAGCCAATTCGTTGTCCAGCATAGGAGAATGCCTTTGAACTCGATATGAGCATGAGCCAGTTATTGGTATAGTTGGCAACTGTTGGCTGATAGGGTGGAACTCCCGGCTTTGATAAATCCTTACGGAAATCCATCGCAAAATATGCGAGATCCTCAATTACAATAACATCGTATGCAGTTGCAAGTTCTCCAATTGTTTTAAGTTCAGAGTCGGTAAAGCATATCCACGATGGGTTATTGGGGTTCGAGTATAGAATTGTAGAAATATTACCTTTTTTAAGGTACGACTCTAATTTGTCGCGAAGTTTGTCGCCACGGTAGTTGTACACGTCAAAGGTTTCGTAATTCATTCCTAGAACGCGTAGTTGCTGCTTTTGAACCGGAAATCCGGGATCAATGAACAGTATTGTATCCTTCTGTGCATTGCATCTGTTAGTTAGCAGGAATGAAGCCATGCCTCCTTGCATTGATCCAACTGTTGGAATGCAGCATTTTTCCTCAACATCAATGTTGATAAAACTCTTTACAAATCGAGAAATTTCCTTTTTAAGCTCAGGAATTCCATCAATCATTGGATACTTAGATGCCACACCTTTTTTTAATGCTTCAATTTCTGCATTAATGCCAATTTCAGTGGGTTCAATACCAGGAACTCCCATTTCCATGCGAATGAACTGTTGACCACTTGCTTTTTCAATTTCATTAACAAGACGAACTACTTCTCGAATGGAGGCTTTTCCAACCTTTGGTATTCTTGATTCTTCAATCTTAGTTTTAACGATATCGAATGGTACTGGAGTGTTTTTCATGATACTAACGAGATAATTGATAACTTTTGAAATAGTTTGACTTTCAAGTTTATGTATTAATAATAAATTGGCCGATAATTTCTTTGAATCTCGAGTGCAAGTTTAGTGATAATTTTTGATAATTTATATGATTTTTGGTTTTAAAATGTTACAATTTGCAATTAATAGCTTTGAAAATATCATATTTAAAATATAAAACAATTGAAATTGATTATAAAATGAAATTGCTATTTGTGTATTTTTTAATAATATAAGATTCTATTTTTTGTGCAATTCTTTATCATGTAAGTAATATGATGTTTGTCTATAATAATTACTTATAGTTGTACTCATAACTGTAGTTTCTTTTTTCACAAATATTATATTATTTCATTTCGTAGTTCTTTTCAGATATCGAATTGTCTAGTCCTGAAATAGCGTTACACAAAAAAAGTAAAGCTATGAAAGATATCAAGAATGAGTATGTAAAGCGAACGCAAAAGGATTACAGCATATCCTTTAAGCTGTCGGTAGTATCAGAAATCGAAAGGGGGAAATTTCCGTTACGGGTGCCCAAAAGAAATACGGGGTTCAAGGAGACCGAACCATTACCAATTGGCTCCGAAAATACTGGAACTTGAACAGAAAATCAAGTTACTAGAGAAGCAGAAGGCTTTTTGGGAGAAGCAAGCTGAGGCCTCTGATAGGAAGTCTGTATTCTTTGATATGATGATAGATATGGCAGAAAAAGAGTTTAATGTCCCCATCCGAAAAAACTTCTTACCCAAACAATCAAACTATTCACAAAAGAAAACGGGACAAGCATAAGTTCCACCTGTGGATTGCTCGGGTTTAGCTGGCAGGTTTATTATTGTTCATTATGGTCAAAGGACCAAAAAAACAGGCTCAAGCATCAGAAGTAGTGGCTATGGTGAAGTTCGTGTGCAGGGATATGCCTCGCATAGGCGCCAAGAAATTGTATTGCCTGTTGTACAACCCTTTGCGGGAACAACAAATAGGCAGGGATAATTTTCAGCCATACTCAAGGCCAATCATCTGTTGGTAAAACCAAAGCGGAACTACCGCATAACCACAGACTCTCATCATCGTTTCCGACAACATAAGAATCTGGTGGAAAACCTCC
>JBFXDX010000016.1:0-109049 GCA_050180705.1 Bacteroidales bacterium
ATTTCATTTGCATCCGATTTTATATCAAAACCTGTAATTCTCGTAGGCCACGCATTCAACAATTTCCAAGTCATAGTTGGATTTCCCGCCTCGTCAAATAGCTGAATAGTTACCGTCTCCCTTTTTATGGTATTCATTTTAAAAGCATTGAACCATTCTAAGAAGCAATTATCATTAACAAAAACACCCTTTTTAAGCGTTGCATTGCTAAACTTTACAATTCCAGGCATTTTGATAGTGGAAAAATTACCATCGCCATGCCTATACTCGATTATCTGATTCTCGACATTCAAACCCGACACCTCTTGAAATCGTGCCGCATTGTCCTGCGAACCAAACTTAACGCTGAAGTAAAACTTTGGCAATGGCCATGTATTATTCATATTTTCCTCTGACATATAGTTTAATTGTGAAACTAGAGTAATTTTATTTAGTTTATTATTGGCTGCAACATTATATAAATCAAAAAGTACAAACCCATTGTGTATATGGAATTTTATAGCATGATTTTATTCAAAAAGTAATTCTTTAGTCAATGTATAAGTCTTTATGGAATCGTTATATTTTACGCCTAAATTAATTGTATTGCTTATGTTAACCATTTGTTTGTATTCGCAATATGACAAAGAATCAAAAAGTGGCTTATCATTAACTGAAACAACCTCCGAGAACAACTCTATTCCAACTCTTGATGCTGGCGAATTCTCTATAATACTAGTTATTTCGGCTTTATTAAGATCTTTATTGTATGTAGTTGAAAATCCGTATGTATTCCAAATAAAATTCTGAACGCTATCATTGGGCACCAAAATAAGCATCTTATCTTTCCAGCTAATTATTGTTTTGTAACTCATAAAAAATTTTAACCCAAGAAGATTAAGACTTCTACGACTTGTTAGAACAGGCACTTTGTTAACAAAATAGTTCGAGTCGCTAAAAATTAAGCTATCTAATAAATAGTACTTATTGTTAAAGCGTTTATTCTTATTCACTTTTCCAAGTCCTTTGGCACCTAATCCTAAAATTATCTTTTCCTTAAGGGTTAATGAGTCTTTAAGTAATCGTTCTTCTTCCAACGAAAGTGACGTGCTGTTTCCTAAATCAATTAAAACTCTTTTGGATTCCTTATTCTTTCCAAACTTTATATTTGTACTTAAATGATGACTAAATCTATTTTCAGAAAGGGGTATTTCAATCTCATTACCTGTAAATTCAGTTCGGCTAAGCTGTTTTGAGAGGATTATTATTTGTTTTTTAAAATCGATCTCCCAAACAAAATGTTTCATCAATCCTGTGCCAATTATACCACATATATCCTCGGAACAATCAAAGTCAAAATTCATTTCGCTTGCATTAATATTATCAATCTTCGCATTCCCTATTTGTATAGAATTTATTTTTCTGATCTTATTAAAAAAAATGTTTTTCGTAGCACCTACACCAATCCCAAACCCATTACTTTCCAAGTTTTGACTGTTAGTAAAGTTTTCGAAGATATGATTTCCGGCACCACTATCTAGAATGAATAGATAATCACAAGAACTATTATTAATCTTTGCTTTAATCTGAATGTGGCCTGTTTGCGTATATGTAAATGGTATTGTATCACATGTAAAACTTTCATTTAACTCTCCCTGATCGAGTTTGTTATATTGAGATAAGGTATTGAAAATAAAAAATACAACTGCTATTCCAATTAGTAATAGTAGTACCCCAATTCCTTTTAAAACTATTTTTTGCATATCCCTTGTTTTAACCGACTCCACACTAGTAGTCGTTGTTTTAATCTGTTAAACTGTTTGTGGGTTAAAATCCACCATCCATTCAATTCCATACTTATCCCGAAACATTCCAAAATACGAGCCCCAAGGGCTGTCTGAAATCGGCATTTCAACGTTTCCTCCAGCCGAAAGCCCATTAAATAGTCTATCGGCCTCTTCTTTACTTTCTACGCTAATAGAAATCTTACTTCTGTTCTCATTTTCATTATGCTTTCCCATAAATTCGGGTGTATCGCTTCCCATTAGCACACTACATTTACCAATGGGCAATGCAATGTGTATAATCTTGTTTGCCTCACTATTCGACACAGGCATTTCCGAGAATGAAAAATCTTTATAGCGAAAAATCGCTGCAAATTCGCCTCCAAAAACGGATTTATAAAATGCAAAAGCCTCTTCGGCATTTCCATTAAAATGAATGTATGGATTTATTTGTGCCATATTACACTATTTTGTTCTTTCGATGAAAATTACGGCGAATGATTAGCCATATTATTCTTCAATCATTTTATTAATCTTTGGTTGTACAATCCAAATACCAACCGGGTAAAACCATATCAAAAAGAACTCCCCTACAAAATCTCCAAATTTCACTTCGCGCTGTAGTTCAACGGTCTTAAAAGTCTTTGCCACAAAATAAAGAGAATAGAAAATACAAAACATTGCAAAAAAATGTAGCGGAAAAATCACCGCAAAAAGGCCACCAATTAGTACTAAGTTTGGTTCTGGATTTGAACTAAATAATCCATTCATAGATATGCTAAAAAACATCATAAACACTAATATGTATATCAGGGGAATGAAAAAGAAAACCTTAAATTTTCGTACCTTCATTGTTACATTTTCAGGAACCTTATTTTGTAATCCAATTGCAACAGACCAAAACCAGCCAAAGAAGATAGCCATAAATACTATCATAATCACCGGGGAGTATTTCATATAATTAAACATCACAGTTGGGTCAGGATTTGTTTGAGTTGCAAAATTGGATATCATTAAACCCATTACTATAAATTGAAAAATCATTGGTATTCCGAATGTCAAGAGAAAAAGTTGCCAATGTTTTGCTTTTAAAAATAGCGCTGTCATCTTTGTACTTTATTTAGTTTGTAATTAGTTTTTTCATTATTGTTTTACGGTAGTAATTCAATGGTATTAACAACCTGCGATCTCTCAGTCTTCTAATCCTTTTATTATACATTACTTCAATTTAAAACTAGCAAAATATTTTATAATACAATACAAATTAAGCAGGTAATAGTGCCAAAATACGCAAGATTAAGACGTTTATAACTTTGCCTAGCAAAAGAGCCTAAAAAAAATCTTTTATTCCACTCAATATACTTTGAGCGGCATATGAGGCTAAAATCAACCCCATTACCTTACTTATCACAATAATTCCCGACTCACCTATTTTCCGTTGAATAAAGTTGGAAGCAAGCAGCAAAAAGCATGTTAATGCAATTACAATTAAAAGCATTAACGTAGTAATCAACTGCTGCGTTAATGTATAAATGTGATTATCGGTCAACAGAACCACAGCCATAATGGCTCCTGGTGAAGCAATTGAGGGTACAGCCACCGGGAAAATTGTTACTTTCTTATAATCCTTGATTAAGTGCTTCTCCGACTCAGGTTTTCCTTCCCCAAATATCATGGTTAGTGCAAAAAGGAAAAGTATAATACCACCCGATATTTGAAATGCCGCAAGCGTAATGTCCATTCCCTCCAGAATAACCTGACCAACCACAATGAAAAATAGTAGAACCAAGAATGCAATTGTTGATGCGCTAATGGCTATCTTTCGCTTATGTTTTTCGTCAAAATTTTTGGTGGCTTCAAGATAAACAGGAATGGAACCTAGAGGATCGACTACCGCAAAAATGAGCAAAAGTGTATTCAATAGTTCTTTCATGCTAACCAAACTTTAGGTTTAACTTGCTTAATGCATAATGCAAATAATTTATTACGCTAATGAGTAAAACTCCAACAGCATAATTAGCCATAAAGCCGAAACTAAGGTAGTAATTTTTTTGTTCCTGTTATTATTAGCCCAATGGTAATGTTTACAGTTGATAGTTGATCGTAAAGAACTTTGAGTGACAGTTGATGGTATAAAGCAATCTTCCTTTTTACTATTGCTAATTCCAGATTTCATTAGATTTTGTTAGAATGATTGGAGTGCCATCGGTTACAAGGATTGTTTGTTCATGCTGCGTTATATACCCGCCTCTATTCCCGACTAGAGTCCAGCCATCATTTAGCTCAACTGCCATAGTTGAATTTGTCGAAATGAATGTCTCAATAGCAACAGTCGTGTTTTTTTTAAATCTTTCGTGGTTCGCTTTTTCTCTGTAATTCAGAATATACTCAGGCTCTTCGTGTAAACTGCGTCCTACACCATGACCTGCCAAGTTTTTAATTACTTTAAATCCTGATTTTTTAGCTTCGGTTTCTATTAAATAGCCAATTTCAGAAAGTTTTACTCCTCCTTTGATATTATGAATCGCCTTAAATAGAATTTGTTTTGACGCATCAACAAGAGGTTGATGATTATGAATGTCATTTCCAAGTACAAAAGAACCGCCATTATCGGACCAAAAGCCATTTAGCTCCGCCGATACATCAATATTAATTAAATCCCCTTCCTTTAATATCTTTTTCTCCGATGGAATTCCGTGAGCGGCTTCTTCATTTACACTTATGCAGGAATAACCAGGAAATCCATAAGTTTCATAAGGTGCAGATTTGGCTCCATAACTTTTTAATATACTTCCGCCATATTCATCCAACTCTTTAGTTGACATGCCGACCTTAGCGTATTCCCTCATTAACTTAAGTGTAATTCCAACAACTTCACTAATCTTTATCATTCCGATTAATTCGGATTCTTTGGTGATTGACATGACTTTAGCTTCTTTTATTTTATTCTAAATATACCAACTCTAGAATGGCATATTCTGTCGCAAATTCGAAGCTAAGGTAGTAATATTTGGGAAGTATGTTTCGTTAAACCAATGACAATAACCGTCTTTAACGTTCCTGCATTTATGTGATCATCTGTAATTATACTTTAGAAAATTCTCAGACAAACTCTCTCGGAACTAGCGGCTCTATAAGGTTGTTATAAACTAAAAATACATTAAACATATAATCACATAACATTAGCGGTATGGTTAATTGTTGTTGCAATGCCAATTTCATGGATTCCCATTTTATCAAAGATTGATATATCTTGAATGGAAGACATTCCGAAAATTGCAATTAACCATACCGCTTGTTACATATAGTTTATTTATTCTTTCACAATTTTAACTGTTTGTTTCTCGCCATTATTTTTTACAATGATTAATAAATAAACTCCGGATTTTAAGTGACTCCCATTTATATCTTTTTCTCCCTTAAAATCAGTACTGAACACGATTCTACCAGATAGATCATTGATAATAATTTGTGAAATATCGTCACCTACATTATCAAGATGAACATAATTAGTAAAAGGATTAGGATAAACAGATAATTTATTTTTAGAAATATCAGAGATATCAGATGGATTATCATTATCCTCAATTGTATACACATACACCGTGTTCGTTCCAAGCGTTGCGTTGGTTGGGTTCGATAGAGTAACAACTACGGTTTCATCATCCTCCACCAGCTCATCGTCCACGATATCCGAGATGGTTATAATACCGCTTGTGCTGCCTGCGTTAATTGTCAACGTTCCGTTGGCTAGCGTATAGTCGGTACCGCCTCCTGTGGCTGTTCCGCTTACGGTGTAATCAACAGTGACATTGGAGGCACTACTTGCCGATAAGTTAACCTGTAATACAGCACTGCTCACCGATTCCGCCCCGCTTGAACTGGTTGAACTGAACGATACTGTTGGAACTGAAGGTTCGTCGTTATCAGTAATGGTATAGGTATACACTGTATTTGTACCAAGCGTTGCGTTGGTTGGGTTCGATAGAGTAACAACTACGGTTTCATCATCTTCTACCAGCTCATCGTCCACGATATCCGAGATGGTTATTGTTCCGCTTGTGCTGCCTGCGTTAATTGTCAACGTTCCGTTGGCAAGGGTATAGTCGGTACCGCCTCCTGTGGCTGTTCCGCTTACGGTGTAATCAACGGTGACATTGGAAGCACTGCTTGCCGATAAGTTAACCTGTAATACAGCACTGCTCTCCGATTCAGCCCCGCTTGAGCTGGTTGAACTGAACGATACTGTTGGAACGGAAGGTTCGTCGTTATCAGTAATGGTATAGGTATACACTGTATTTGTACCAAGCGTTGCGTTGGTTGGGTTCGATAGAGTAACAACTACGGTTTCATCATCTTCTACCAGCTCATCGTCCACGATATCCGAGATGGTTATTGTTCCGCTTGTGCTGCCTGCGTTAATTGTCAACGTTCCGTTGGCAAGGGTATAGTCGGTACCGCCTCCTGTGGCTGTTCCGCTTACGGTGTAATCAACGGTGACATTGGAAGCACTGCTTGCCGATAAGTTAACCTGTAATACAGCACTGCTCTCCGATTCAGCCCCGCTTGAGCTGGTTGAACTGAACGATACTGTTGGAACGGAAGGTTCGTCGTTATCAGTAATGGTATAGGTATACACTGTATTTGTACCAAGCGTTGCGTTGGTTGGGTTCGATAGAGTAACAACTACGGTTTCATCATCCTCCACCAGCTCATCGTCCACAATATCCGAGATGGTTATTGTTCCGCTTGTGCTGCCTGCGTTAATTGTCAACGTTCCGTTGGCTAGCGTATAATCGGTACCGCCTCCTGTGGCTGTTCCGCTTACGGTGTAATCAACGGTGACATTGGAGGCACTACTTGCCGATAAGTTAACCTGTAATACAGCACTGCTCACCGACTCAGCCCCGCTTGAGCTGGTTGAGCTGAACGATACTGTTGGAGCTGAAGGTTCATCGTTATCAGTAATGGTATAGGTATACACTGTATTTGTACCAAGCGTTGCGTTGGTTGGGTTCGATAGAGTAACAACTACAGTTTCATCATCCTCCACCAGCTCATCGTCCACAATATCCGAGATGGTTATTATACCGCTTGTGCTGCCTGCGTTAATTGTCAATGTTCCGTTGGCTAGCGTATAGTCGGTACCGCCTCCTGTGGCTGTTCCGCTTACGGTGTAATTGACTGTGACTGGAAGTCCACTTTCAGATGATAAACTAATCGGCAAGCTGAAATTACTAACCGATTCTAATTCACTCGAATTAGATGATATAAAACTTACTACTGGCATGGCATCGTCATCAGTAATAGTAGCGGTATGAGAAGTCGTAGTACCCTGTGTCGCATTGGTAGGTGTGGCCATGTCTACAATCACTGTTTCATCATTCTCATCCAACACATCATTGGCTATGGTAATGGTGATATCGGCAGAGGTGGAGCCCGCCGGAATTGTTAATGGACTGGCTGTAATGCTATAATCAACTCCACTGCCGGTAGCTGTACTTGATCCATTGACAGTGAAAGGTACGGTAATGGTTTTGCCACTGGCTGCCGATAGCTGAGCCGTAATGGTCATGGTGCCGCTTTCATCGACACTACTCTGCGAGGCCGCTGTAAAGCTTACTGTTGGTGCAGCGTCATCGTCGGTAATAGTAGCGGTATGAGAAGTAGTAGTACCCTGTGTAGCATTGGTAGGTGTGCCCATGTCTACAATCACTGTTTCATCATTCTCATACAACTCATCACTGGCTATGGTAATGGTGATATCGGCAGAGGTGGAGCCCGCCGGAATTGTTAATGGACTGGCTGTAATGCTATAATCAACTCCACTGCCGGTAGCTGTACTTGATCCATTGACAGTGAAAGGTACGGTAATGGTTTTGCCACTGGCTGCCGATAGCTGAGCCGTAATGGTCATGGTGCCGCTTTCATCGGCACTACTCTGCGAGGCCGCTGTAAAACTTACTGTTGGTACAGCGTCATCATCGGTAATAGTAGCGGTATGAGAAGTAGTAGTACCCTGTGTAGCATTGGTAGGTGTGTCCATGTCTACAATCACTGTTTCATCATCCTCATCCAACGCATCATTGGCTATGGTAATGGTGATATCGGCAGAGGTGGAACCTGCGGAAATGGTCAACGGGCTGGCTGTAATGCTATAATCCGATTCACTGGCTGTACTTGAGGCATTTACAGTAAATGGAATTGTTACTGTATTAATAGTTGCCTCGGATAGTTGGGCTGTGATAATCATTTGGCCACTTTCATCGACACTGGACTGCGATGCTGTAGTAAAAGTAACAGTCGGGACAATGTAGAAAGTACGAATCAACTGTGTTGCTGATATATTGTTATTTCCAGCCAAGTCCTGAGCAACAGAACCCGCGATATCTACACTTACTGAGCCTTGTACTATTGGCGTTATATCTACTGTATAAGTAGTACCATTACCGCTAAAGTTAGCAGCAGTACCATTGGTTATAGTAATATCGTCTACCTCAAACCCTGTAACCAACTCGCTAAAAGTAATAGTTACTGGTATTGGCGAACTACTGGTTGATTCACTTGTAGTACTACTTATTACTACGGTTGGTGCTACAGCATCAACCAGAACAGCGCTGGTTGTTGGTGCAGTAAACGCCAGAATGGCATCATTGCCCGCTGCATCTTTAATAGTTCCGCTATTCAGTACTACACTGCTTCCCGAAGCAACACCATCGGCATCGTAATCGCCTGAAGCCACTGTATAGCTATATGTCAAGATAGAACTTTCGGAACCAGACGTGTACACCGCATGCCTATTGCTGCTACCAACAGTTACCTCAATATAAGGAGAGCCACTTACTGTAACATCCTCACTAAACGTTACTGTGTATTGCAGCACATTGCCAATGGCATAAGTACCAGCAGCAGGGCCAGAAACACTCGTAATGGTTGGAGCAACAGCATCGACTAAAACGGCACTGGTTGATGGTGCAGTAAACGTTAACGTGGCATCATTGCCCGCGGCATCGTTAATAGTGCCGCCATTCAGTACTACATTGCTTCCCGTAGCAATACCATCGGCATCGTAATCGCCTGAAGCCACTGTGTAGCTATATTTTAAACTAGTAGTTTGTGAACCAGAAGCATAAACTGCATGTATTTTGCTACTACCAACAGCTACCTCAATATAAGGAGAGCCACTTACAGTAACATCCTCACTGAATGTTACAGTGTACTGCAGTACATCGCCAATAGCATAAGTACCTGAAGCAGGGGCAGAAACACTCGTAATGGTTGGAGCAACTGCATCGACCAAAACATTTACGGCAGTGCTGCCACTAAAAGTAAGTGTTGCATTCTCTCCCTCATCATCCTTAATGGTACCACCATTCAAGGTAATATTCGATACCATAGCCACGCCAGTTGCATCATAATCACCAGAGACTACTGTATAACGGAAGGTTAAAGCACTAGAACCTGTTCCTGCATAATAGTAAGCATTAACAGTACTACCACCGATATTCAAAGTTAAATAAGGTGTACCGCTAGCAGTAACCACATTCACCGCTTTGCTGAAATTAACGGTATAATCAAGGATCTGACCAATGCTATAAGTTCCCCCAACTGGAGAAGAAACACTACTGATGTAAGGAGAATCTTTAGTTTTAAAAGAAACAACATCGCCATAACTTACACCTGCACTGCTTATTGCGTATGCTCGCACATAGTAAGTGGTATTTGCTGTTAAACCAGTAATCGATGCGGTGAAAGCTCCCGTTGTCGAAGCGGCACCTTTATCTACTTTACTATCCGAAGTAGTTGTACTCCCGTTGTATTCCAGCAAATACCATAAGCCGTTGGATTGGGCACTCCCAAGTTAGTAATATTTCCGTTGCCAGTAGCCGTAGTTATATTGATATCTGAAACGGCTTGTGTAGTAACAATAGGAAGAATATAAGCAACAATGTTTTCTTTAGACAAACTGGATGGAGGCAGGGGTGAATTCGTAAAACCACTACCAATAACTGCATTCTGAGTAGATTTTGCATTATCGTTAAAAGAAATGCCTGCAGTAACAGTTGTTACCTGAATAAAAAATCCTTGCATTGGGGCAATATACTGCGTTTGTCCATCAGAGGAACTCCCATTTACATACGACCCGTAACTATTCATATCAGGATTCCATACGTATATGGCATTATTGGTGTTGGTCAGTGTTTTACCCCCACTTATATTCCAATTTATTGTTGTAGGATAAGGGTTACTGATAAAGTTGTAGCCATAATATTCACTGTCGAAAATTGTATCAATAGTTGCGGTGTTTAATGTTCCTGTAAATGTAATGGTGGTGTCATTATCGTTATTGCCGGTGTTGTACTGTATAGCATATCCCATAAAGGCGTTCAATGGATCACCTGCTTTTAAATAATACCAACCGTTTTCAGAAGCAGATATTGCTTCGGATTCTTCACTCCAAGCAACATAGCAATTATGAAAAACGTCATTTACATCATTAATATGAGTTACCGGAATACCCATATAATGCCATTTGTCTTTTGTAAGGTACTGTTCAACAGTGGCCTGAACTCCTGGTGTGTTATTCATAAGCATGGCTGTACCAGTAGCATCGGAATTGAGCACAAGACCTGTTATACCTGCATTGTTAGTTAAGTCTCCAGAAACAGTTAATACTTTTCCAGGGTTAATTGATAAAATTTGTCCGCTATTAATGGTTAATTCGGCAACTTCATAATTGGCATCAATTGTACACGTACCTGCAATTGTTGCATTTGTAGTGGCTCCGGGAATGCCATTATCCCAGTTTGCTTTACTTGACCAGTTTCCAGTACCTGTGAAGATTGATGTTGCAGGCTCTGTTATAGTCCATGCTAATCGTGGATATTTTCCATCCATTAAACTCCATACAGAAGTGCTCCAACCTGCCGAGGTAAATGTTGATGCAGTTTGCATTTCAGAAGTAGTTTTTCCTAATGCAGAAAAAGTACCAACATTACTGCCATATCCAGAAGTATAGACATCAGTATTCCAGAAACAATCATTATTGATGACAGAAGTACTACTACCGTTTCGGCCAACAAAACCACCCATATTTGAAGCACTACCTACTAGTTGACTTATGGTATAAGAATCGCTGATTGTACCCAAATTGGATCCCACAAATCCGCCAATATAATTCCCTGATGGATCACTTGCAGTAACCGATCCGGTGGAATAACAATTATTAATTACTTTTCCGTCGCCATTAGCACCGATCAACCCTCCACAAATATTTTTTCCGGTTACAGCACCCGAAGCGTAACAATTACTAACATTAGCATAATTGGTTTGTATTAATCCGGCACAATCTCCATTACTGTTTGAAACACTACCGGTAGCATAACAATTTGTAATGGTACCATAAGCATAAGCTATTAATCCGGCAGTTAAAGCATTCTCGCCAGTAGATGTTATTGTACCCGTCGCATAACAATTACTTACCTCTTGGCCAGGGTCATTTCCCTGACCAAACAATCCAGCCACATAACTTAGACCTGTAACATTACATTCAGAATAACATTGCCTGATGATATTATCTCCATCATTCATACCAACCAAACCACCAACTGTACCGTCAATTGCGGTAACGGTTCCTGTAGTATAACAACTTTCGAGTGTTGCTGTTCCATACAGATATCCTACCAAACCTCCAGTTTGTAATTTAGCATTAATAGAAAGATTGGTAACTCCAAGGTTTTTTACAAGACCACCAGTTACAGTACCAAATAAACCAACACATGACTCAGCAGTACGATTTATAAATATATTAGATACAACATATCCTTGTCCATCGTAAGTACCCCCAAAATCTTTATAGTTACCCGACACTTCATCGAGATAGCCAATGGGCATCCATCCTTCACCATCAAACCATGTTGAAGTAGCAGAAGCATCGATATCTGCTGTTTGTTTGAAATACAGGCCTGTAAAATAGGTGCCATTATCCAATGGCTGAATACTGATTTCATAAGCTATCCAGTATAATTCGGCAAGGTTACTAATCAAGTATGGATCTCCAGGGGTTCCAGTACCCGAAGGTATTGAAGCAACTGGAGTCGTCCCCTTTGCATCCAAAACTGCGAGTTGCATTCCATGAATACCGTTAGAATACGTTTCATCGTGGGATGCCGTTACCAAGTTGTTATAATTCAATGCAGAAAAAGTAACAGATCCAGAGTGAGCCTTTACTATTCCGGACGAAAACAGACTAGCAAAAAACATAAATAGGAATAAGATGCTTTTACCTTTTAAAAATATCCCTCTAAATGGGGAAAAATGATTAATGAATAAACCTTGCTTCATAAAATTTTACTTTATATTAACTTAATTATTTTCAACTATTCAAAAAATATCTCTTTCATTGAAACGACAAGCATTACAATGATGTTAAAGTTCCAAATTTGATTGAGAATCTTAAAGCTATGCAGTATTTACGCCAAAAGTAACACAACTTCGCTATAGTTATTCGTATTCCATAAAATATAATTTATTGTGTTTTTTTCACTTTGAGAAGATATTCTGTCGCTGTCGCAGTCTGTGTTTACAATATTCATCTGTAATAAAACCAAATGGATTAAAACGTTGATCGTGAGACGTTCACCGTTGATCGTTGATTGTTGATCGTGAAGAACGATGAGTAGTTCGTTCTCCGTTCTCCGTTTTCCGATCCTCGTTCTCCTCTAACTTCTTCCCTTTAACTTTTAACGTTTCACGTTTAACGTTCACCGTTGATTGTTGATCGTTGATCGTTGTCCGTAAAGAGGGTTCTTCCCTTTAACGCTTCAAGTTGACTGTTGATTGTGAAGAGATTCTTCCTTTTAACTTTTCACGTCTCACGTTGTTCGTTGATGGTTGACTGTTGATTGTGAAGAGATTCTTCCCTTTAACTTTTAACGTCTCACGTTTAACGTTCACCGTTTTCCGTTCTCCGTTTTCCAGTCCTCGTTCGCCTCCAACTTCTTCCTTTTAACGCTTCAAGTTGATCGTTGATGGTTGACTGTTGATTGTGAAGAGATTCTTCCCTTTAACTTTTAACGTCTCACGTTTAACGTTCACCGTTGATCGTTGTCCGTAAAAAGGGTTCTTCCCTCTAACGCTTCAAGTTGACAGTTGATGGTTGATTGTTGATTGTGAAGAGATTCTTCCTTTTAACTTTTAACTTTTAACGTCTCACGTTTAACGTTCACCGTTGTTCATAAAGAGATGTATTCCTAACCGCTAACCTCGATCTTCTAAATTCTGTCTTCCATCTTCTAACTTCCTCTAACTTCCTCTAACTTCTAAGACTAAACACCATACACTAAAAACTAAAAACTTCCATCCGTCACTAGTCACTAGTCCCCAACAAAAAACCCCACTTGCGTGGGGCGTTTGGTACTAGCTCTTAGCCAGCGATATGTTTAGCTCCTCCAGATCATCGTTACTCACGGTTATGCTTAGCTCCTGGTTGCGGTAGCCTATTTTTTTCACCAATACCGTGTACGAGCCCTCGGGTAGCGACTTAATATTAAACCCACCCTTTTCGGCGGTTTTCTTGGTAAGTAGCACGCCATCCTTCGAAATATTATCCGACATGGCCACTGTCATAGTATCGCTAATACTGCTGGGGCTAAAGCTTAGCGTAGCGCCCTTAATTGGGTTACCCGTGCCTGCATCGGTAACAACACCCTTTAGCGTTAGCGAACACGCAGCGGCATCAACAACCTTACGGGCTGTTCTGTACTCTTCGTAAAGTTTAGCCTCGGTAACTTTTATCATATCCACAATTAGATCTATTCCTTCCAATGCCTTATCGCCCTCGTCGAAATACTTAATTAGCAGAACAGTGCACTGCCTGTTACGTATAATGCCAAGCCGTGGGGTTGGAATTGCACTCTCGAAGGCCCGAATGGCCAGCTGTAGCGCATTCAGAGGCTCCTCGGTTATTCCGTAGGTGGCCAATTCGCCGAGGTTGGCCTGAGCCTTATCGTAAACGCCCTGGGCACAATAGCGTAGGCTCGAATCGGAAAACCTATTAAAATCGCTAGTAGAGTACTTGATTTCTGCCAGCAGCACCTGATTATTAACAAAGGTTGCATAGGCCGTTAACCGTCTCGACACATCCGCAACCAGGGCCACCAGTGCGCTCCTAAGCTGCTTTTTCGTTGCCGAGATTCCTCGTTTGCTGAGGCTCTGTTGCTCGGACATAATCTTTATTTGATCTACACAATTCTGTAGTATACCTAATAGCTTCGTTAAGTTTGGTAAAGCTGCTAGTTTTACTGTATTTGCGATTAAAAACTCAATAACCGCAAGATACATCTTAAATCTTCGTTCTTGACGAATATTCATAATCGTAAATTTTAATTGTTAATAATAAAACCGATTTAAATAAAATTAAACCGATTTTTTCGGAAAAGCAAATTTCGCCACAATGTTATTGTCTGTTTCTTGCTGATTGTAAATGCGATAGTAGCGTGGATCGTTGATGGTTGTTCGTTGATGGTTGACAGACGAAGGTGGTTTAGTATTTAGTGTACAGTTTTTAGTGTTTGGTAGACAATGATGGGTGGCATACAAGGATTGATGGAGTATTGGATTATTGGAGTGCTACTTCATTGCTCCACTACTCCAATCAAAGGGTTGTAACGCTGGCGGTATGGTTTGTTGCCGATTTCAAAGCACTTTCCTATCAAGTTACAGCGACTTTTGATACGAACTGTGCCGCTCAAATACGCACTGTACTGGCAATTAACTATACCGCGTGTTGGCAACTGGTGTTCATTCATATCCGTCTGCTTATCATTTATTTAGCTTTTAATTTCTTGTCATTGTCAATCTGCACAAACCTATCCACGAAGCACAAATTTATTTTGTTTTTTTGAGCGTGGGTAATCCTAAAACCGACCTGAAAGGCGGTTACTCGGACTGGATAGGCGGAAGCTCTTTTGTAGGCCTTTGGATTGAGCGTTGACTTGTGTGGGCTTGCAAATGTGCTTACGACCGTGCGTTGGCTAAACTCAAACAATTATATCATTATATTTGATTTCGTTTTTGAACTCAATTAATCTTTCAACTAATTGTAGTTTTTGATTTTTTGACCAATTTTCTTGTTGAATTATCTCATTAATTTTCACATTTATTATGTGATTAATGCCTTTAACGAAACTATGAAAAGAGTTTATATTTATTGCCTTTTTGAAACCATACAAAACAGATTCTACAAGTGAACTTTTGTAAAATGAAAGATGTTCTTCATTGCAATCAGACCAGTAGTCAACTTCAATATCTCGATTATGGTTGATATGTGACCAATCTGTGGGCATATCGCCAAATACAATATAATTTTTTATTTGAGCAGAATTTCTTTGTAATTTAATGAAATAATCACTCGAATTACAGGAAAACAAAACAATTGAACAATCTTGCAAGAGTCTTGCGCCTGAAGGGATATCACATAGCATTTTTTTCTCTTTATTCTCATCAACTCCTCCAAATAATCCACTAGGTGTACCATGACCTATGAATAAAACCAATTGGGCATCATCATCAATAATTGTATGCAAGGTTGCACCATATTTAGGTCTGTGAACAATTACATTTGGAAATAATGCTTTTAAACCGTCAAATAATGGAAGAAGAAAATCAATTGAAGGATCTTCTGGATATATTAAAATTACATTTTTAAAGTTTTTCATTTATGCTTACATAATGAGATAATGTCAATCCAAACAATTCATCAAGGATATCTTTAGCATCTGGTGCATCTCCCTCAATTTTATCAGCTAATTCTGAGAATGTTAAAGTATTATACGCAGGGGAGAAAGAGTTAATAACAATATTCTCTCCTTCAAACTCTCTCAATTTTGAAGGTAGTATCTCATCTAATTTTGATTGCTTTAAATAATGTATAGCTTCGCTTTTAAAATCCTTATCCAAAAAACTATCAATTTTTAGATTAATTAATTTAGCAAGATTATTTACCTTTTTAGAATTAGTAATACCTTCTTTTTCAAATATATCTCTTACAATCTGTTCTCTCCTTCCTGATATTATGATAAATGAACATTTTTGAAATTTAGGAACTTCTCGTAACTTTTGGATTACATCAATACCTTTAAATTTCTCATTACTTCCATAAAATTGGTCTACAACAATTAAATTAGGCTTTAACGTTTTAAGTTCAAATTGAATGCCCGTAATTAACATATCAAGATCTGGATCTTTTTCAGTGTTCCAAAAAGCCCTATCGTTAGGGTTTATATATTTTGTAACTAAATCTATTGATTCGTTAGATCGCAAATGCGTCTTAATATTATCAAGAACGCCTATATGATCTTGACTGTCATCTATTAATAACAATACCTTTTCCATTATTTAAATGTCAATTTAAATGTTGCTCCTTTTAGTGAAATATTATTGCCTACAAAAGCAATATCCCCATACATTTCTTTCATCTTTTTCTTTACTGAATATAATCCTATACCTGAACCTTCAGTCTTAGATTTTACACCGAGATCAAAGATTTTTTCTGGATTAGGAAATGAATCTAAATCTAATCCATCTCCATTATCATTAAAAAAGACTTCTAAAGCATTTGCTTCTTTTTTAAATACAATTTCAATTTCTTTTGCCTTGGATTTCAAAGCATTGGATATTAAATTATCTAAAATAATTGATAAATCGAGAATACTTAATCTAGTAACAAAATCAGAATGACCTTTACATTTAATGCTTACTTTATTTTTATAGGCAGAACTATATACGTCAATATATTCTTTTATGTATTTAGCTACATTAACTTTTTGTACTTCTTGGTCTGCTTTGAAGTTGGATTTAGTAATGAGCATACTTAACTTCTTAACTCTTTCAGCAACAAGTTTCAAATTACTTATATCAGAAAATAAAATATGATTTTCTTGCAACTTATCTTTATGCTCATTTAAAATTTTCTCAAGGCTTTCATCAAGGCCAATAGCAAAAAGTTTTACACTGTGGATTAATTCTAATGTTTCAGTACTTGTAGTTTTTGTGGAAGAAAGATATATATTTTTATCTTTTTCTTGTTCTAGCGTTTTTTCCGTTTGTTTGTGGGCTTCTTTTTCTACTTTTAAATTTTGTTCTGCCTTATATTTTGCCAGTTCAGCTTCTGCTCTTTCCTTTTCCTTTCTTGCAGTTTCTAATTCAGCCTGACGTCTTTTCTCCTCCTCCTCTTTTTGCTTTTTTTCTGCTTCTATTCTTTTTATTTCTTCCTCTTCAGTTTTTTTTTCTGCATCGATTCGGCGTTTTTCCTCAAGTTCAGCTCGCTTAATTGCTTCTTCTTTTTCTAGAATTATTCTGTTGAAATTTTCTTCAGTAAGTTTGACCTGATTAAGCAGTTCTATATCATTAGTTTTTTCTGCAATTTTCTCAAGATCAGCAATAAATTTAGGTTGAACATTTTCTAACTGAGCATTTACTAAATCAACTAAATCTTTATTGTATTCAATTATTTTTACATCTTTCTCATCTGAAAGTGACTTTATTAAATTGACAAAATCAATTTTACTTCCAATATTGCTAGTTATATCTTCGTAACTATCCTTGTCTTTGTCATTCTTTAATAAACCTCTTTGCTGTTCAGCAATTTCTTCATTAATGAAATAATTTTTTCTTTTAAAAGCCTCACCCCACAGAACTCCAACAACATATCTTTCTAATCTCTTAAAAGCTTTATCATTAAACACTTCAAAAAGACAATTCTTCCCTAAAGTTGTGACAAGACCTCCATCTCTGCTTGACACTTCCTTAAACTCATCAAAGTTCTCAGTAACTAAATCTACTCGTCCAAATAAATCTCTTGTACCTAAGAATCTATTATAACCTTGTTGTTTACGCTTATCAATTTCCCAACTATCATCTCCAACATTACCATATGGTTGCACCCTAAAGCCATTTTTAAAAAGAAAAACATTTCCATAGTTTTGAGGTTCAATATCCATGATTTTGCCAAAATTTATTTTGGCACTTCTATTAAGAAAATACAAACTTATATCTAAATCGTCAATAAAATCAACAAATTGATTTTTCTCTTCTATATGATATATTAAGGTGCCTCTGTCCGTTACTTTCGTAGTAATTTTATCTTTTTCAACTTTAACATTAATCTGAGTCGTTTTTATGTCAAGAACACTTAAAATACTATTAGTAATAATACCGTTGATTTTCTGAAATGCGGTTTTCTGTTTATCGCTTTCAAAAAAATCTGTTGCAATTATTTCTATGGAAAAATCACTTTGATTTGAGAATGGATTAATAACCTTTTCAAGAGAATGTTTCAAACCCCTTATTTTTTCTTCTGTCCAATTTGAATTTAACTTAAAAATTCGTAAAATCGTGCCATGTGTCTTATTATTATGATACGATATAATCTCATCTGTTTTCTCAAATGGAATTTCAATTGCACCAAAGCTTTGTTTAGGATCTATTTCAAAGTGATTCCAATCAACTTGTACTTTACAGGTTTGTTTGGAATTAAAATCTGTAGTAATCAATTCTAGTGAATTTCCTAGTCTATCACAAGAAAATCGACCAACACCTTTTGCACCAGCGTAGAAACGTCTAGATTTTAAATTATTTAAATGTGCTCCTCTTGTTAGTTGATTATCTTCCGAGCCATCTTTTTTAGCAGAATAAGCAACGGCAAACCATTTTTCTTTTATGTCTATTTCAGACATTCCTTTCCCATTATCAACAATAATAATTTCATCCTTCTTAAATGTTATTGAAACAAAATCAGCATAAGCATCATAGGAATTTTTGACAAGTTCATAAATTGCAATATAATCATCGGTAATTAAATCTCTACCAATGATATTTTTCATTCCTGTTTTTATGTCAAAAGAAATATACTCTTTACTCATGAAGGAAATTATTAAGTATTATCCCTACCTGTTCTGCAAACAAAGGAGGAATAGCGTTTCCGATTTGGGAATATCTAGGAACTTCTTTAGTTCTACGTTCACCACCTGTTGTGTATTTCCCTTTGAAATGGTATGTATCAGGGAATGATTGAATCCTTGCATATTCTCGGACTGTCATAATTCTTGGTTCGCAGTAATGGATATAATCATCAGGTAATGTAGTAATTGTCGGTGTTGGCTTAGATGAGTCTAATATTTTTGTACTGCTTTTTTTGAGTTTAAAACGTTCTCTATATTCTGCACTTGTTAATTTTTCATTCAATGCAATTTGAAATCGATTTTTAATCAACTCAGTATGTTTTGCAAATCTATGACTATCTACTTTTCCATTACTTTTTGAATATTTTCTCAAATACTCTTGATATTTAGATGTTGCATCTCCATAAACCCCTGCTTTAAAATTGGGTGTTTCAGAATCAACAGTTCCATTTGACTGCAATAAATCTGAAATTGCATTTTCAAGTGTTGGATTTAATTCTAATCCTTTATTGATAAGGAAATCATACTTATTCTGTTTAATCTTATCAAAAAATGTCTGTTTAGTTAAGTGATTGTTCTTTTCAATAAAGTCATTTGATATACCAACTAAAATGAATCGTGTTCTTTTTTGAGGAATTCCATACTCAGAAAAATCAATTAATTTACCTTCAACGGTATAGTTTAACTCGATCAATTCTTTAAGAACATACTCAGAATAAGCTTGTCCCTTTTTATTATTGTTTTTGAATCCTTGTGTAAAACCTTTTACATTTTCAAAAAATATAATTTTAGGCCTTACCAAATCAATAAAACGAACATATGACTTTATTAAACCATTTCGAGAATCATTTTCGATTCTTCTTCCAGCCATAGAAAATCCCTGACAAGGAGGCCCTCCTGCAACTAAATCAATTTTACCTCTTAAGGCTTTTAAATTACTTTGATGCTTTTCTAAAACCTCATTAATGTCATGATGACTTGGCTCAAGCCAACTTGGCCAATCAAAATGTTTCTTCTTTTGAATTAAGTTGTATTTTAGTGTTTTAAATGCATCTTCACTTTTTTCAATAGCAAATAAACCTTTCCAACCAGCATTGTGAAGACCTAAAGATAGTCCACCACAACCAGCAAATAAATCGATGTATGTAGGTTGACTTGCCATTATTTTACTTTCTTGAGTTTTAGGTGTCCACATACTTTATTAAGAATTTCATTTGGCTCAACATCAATTGCTAGAGCAATCAAAAACAACTCTTCTGCTTTTAATTTAGTTGATTCATTTCTGCTCAATTCACTCAATCTTGAAGTACTGATGCCTGTTTTACGTGACACATCTGCCTTTTTTATTGACTTTCTTGATAAAAATTCACCTAATACTGTCATCTTTAAGTTTTTCTTATTCGTTTAGCAAAGATATATTTTTATTTAGAAAATCTATATAATTATGCTGATTATCCAAAGTGCGATGGCAAAATTGCATTCTTTGGCAAAGTTTCGGTTTGTGCAAAGGCTCAAATTTGTAAAGTATTCTTGTAATACAATACTAACTAGGTATTTAAAAACACAACCGCTGCTTTTAGTATGTTTAATTACAATTGGAGTAAGATTGTTACCCGTTTAACCGAACATTGTTGCTATTAGTTGATAGGCATAAGCGGTTTGGTGCTTAATGTTTGGGGAGGAGTGACGAATTGATAGTTGTCCGTAGACAGCATTCTTCCTTTTAACGCTTCAAGTTGATCGTTTTCCGTTTTCCGTTTTCCGTTTTCCGTTCTCCGTTTTTCGTTCTCCGTTCTCCGTTCTCCGTTCTCCTCTAACTTTTCACGTCTTACGTTTAACGCTGATCGTTATTAGTTGATAGGCGTAAGCGGTTTAGTGCTTAATGTTAGGGACGAAGTAACGAGTAACATACAAAGATTGTTGGAGCGCTACTCCATTGCTCCAATTATCCAGTCAAAGGGTTGTAATGGAAAATTGTATGAGTAATGGCAGATTGCTTGGCACTTTCCCGCTCAAACTACTATGCAGTTTGAGCGGACTACAAACCTTGGTATTTGCCACATAGCTTGCCATTACTCATACAAGATGCTACAAGCTGGTTTTCAAGTTTACATCCCCTTAGATTCAGCCATTATTGTTTCAAGCTCCTTTTTGTGCAACCACATTTCAATAAAACTCAGAAATTTCATGAAATAACCTACCGAAGGTGGTGTTAAAAAGCCAAGCGTCTCTGGAGTCACAGGAAGTCCTGCTAAGGCCACTATTCCTTTATTGCAATTGGCCCAATTGGTTCCTTCTGCAAAACCACGCCCCAGCTCCTTTCCATTTGCATCAGTAATTACAGTACCTCCTTCGGTGTACTGTAAGCCAGTGCCAAAAAATCCTATTTGTCCGCTTGCTATAAGTGGGGTAACTTTAAATGTTTTTAGTTCAGCTGGGATATCACCTGTTAACGTAAAGGAATACTCAGCTGGATACCATGTGTCCGTTGGAGGATACACCTTGGAGTTTGGGGAAAAATCTACCTTTACCCACTTCGTTACTTCCATTTGCCCAGTTACCGGTAGAGTTGGAACAGGGCTCTGGACATCTGTCGACGCTACAGGTCCTATATATTTCCCAGCACATTTCGCGGTCATTGTACCTGGAGGAGTGGGGCCAGTTTGATAATAAAATTCTATATTATCATTTGTGTGTAAGGCCGACAAGGTGATTTGCACCTCTTCTCCACCAGCAATCGCTGGATTACTGTGAAATTGAAACATAAACCAGTCCCAACCTCCGGGAGCGGCTTTTTCTATGTTTTGTGCAGCTCTCATCACCGCACTTCGAGGTGCTCCACTGGGCATAAACCCTGTTCCCCACTGATGGTCATACCACATACTGCCATCTTTTAGCTTAATGGATTTTCCGTTTATAGTTATTGTGCTGTGGGAATCGTTTTGAAGTTTAAGCAAAGAGCTAGAATAGTAAAGCGTTCCTACACCATCGATGCTTGGAGAACAGCCTTCATCACCCTCCATAAAAATTCCTTTTACGTCATCCAGGCTGATATCAATTTCAATTTCTTGCACGTTCGATTCATCGCTCATGTCATAACCACGCGCAGTGAGTGTTACCGGGAATAAATCTCCGTTTGCATTCTGGCCTTGAATACTATTCTTGCCCATTTTATACGAATACGGCTTTGCATCAAAAGACACCAGGCCTGTGGTTCCTGCCACTACGCTGGTTGTTGCGCGGTACTGCTTTTGACTTTGCGGATCACAAATTGCGAGGTGCATTTCCAACGTTTGATTTTCGATATCAGACAATCCTAAGTTTTTAGCAAATTTAGGTGGAAGAAGCGCGTATTGCCAGAACATCAGCTCTACACTATAATGGTTGTTCTCTTCATCCGTAAAATTCCCCACAAAGAAATGCCATCCTACCTGATAGTCAAGCTGTGGGGCATCAATTGATGGTTGGCTAAATTCTGGATTCAGCGATATAGGTTCATATCCCGTTACCGACTCAGGTCCCAAAAATAAATTCGACGCATAGCACGCCTGAGGCGAAAGAGAATCCGCATTCGCCATAATGACTTTATATCTGTCCTTCCGCGAAGTCACAAAGCTGAGTTGGTTTTGCATCATTTCCATTATGCGCTTTTTAAACCGCGTTGCATACTGAATATTGCTATTCTTAGCACTTTTAATTTTTTCCAAAATGGCGGAGTCTATTTTTGTTTCATCATACTCCTGCATCCAAAGAGCTTGTGCTATATTCTGCTTGGTAAGTGCATCAATGGAATTGTTTGTGTTTTCACTCATAATCTATATCTCTTAAATATTAATTTATCACTTGTTTGTAGCTTACTTATATATGCACTAAAGTTAAATTTACCACACCTCTTTAATATGTACCTCTTAGCCACACAAACCGCCTTACAAAACCAGCAAAAAACTATTGCAATACAATACTAATTAACTAGTTAAAAGCATAATATCTGCTTTTAGTATGTTTAATTACAATTGGAGTAAGATTGTTACCCGTTTAACCGAGCATTCTTGCTATTAGTTGATAGGCGTAAGAGGTTTAGTGTTTAATGATTGTGGTGAAGTGACGAGCAACATACAAGGATTGATGGAGTATTGGATGATTGGAGCGCTACTCCACTGCTCCATTACTCCAATTATCCCAATTTAACATTTGAGAGGGAGTAACGGCCAGCACATAAAGATTGTTGGAGTATTGGATGATTGGAGTGCTATTCCATTGCTCCATTACTCCACTACTCCAATTTAACATTTGGGAGAAAGTAACGACCAACATACAAGGATTGTTGGAGTGTTGGATGATTGGAGCGCTACTCCACTGCTCCATTACTCCAATTATCCCAATTTAACATTTGAGAGGGAGTAACGGCCAGCACATAAAGATTGTTGGAGTGTTGGATGATTGGAGCATTACTCCATTGCTCCATTACTCCACTACTCCAATTTAACATTTGGGAGAAAGTAACGACCAACATACAAGGATTGCTGGAGTGTTGGATGATTGGAGCGCTACTCCATTGCTCCACTTCTCCATTCCTCCTCGTCTCCATAACTCTATTTATATCGTTAGTTCATGGGGGCTTCTAACTTCCACCTTCCATCTTCCACCTTCCACCTCCCATCTTCCACCTTCCATCAATCTTCTAATCCCAAACACTAAACACAAAACACTGCACACTTTTCCTCACCATCAACGAACAACCATCAACGAACAACTTCCATCCATCACTTTTAACTTCCATCAATATACTACCTTATATTATCCCCTGCCTGTTTCAATTGTTCGTCCGTCAGATTCAATTGTGCGCTTGTCAGATTCAATTGTTGTCCTGTCGATTGCAATTGTTCCCCTGTCAGATGCGTTCGCGCACTTGTCAGATGCGTTCGCGCACTTGTCAGATGCGTTCGCGCGCTTGTCAATGTCAATTGTTGTCAGTTCAACATCAATTGTTGTCAGTTCAATATCATTCGCGTGTCATGTCGATAGCTATTGTTGTCAGTTCAATATCGTTCGCGCGTCTGTCAATATCGTTCGCGCGTCTGTCAATGTCATTCGCGCGCTCGCCGTCGTCATTGTATGTCATGTCGATAGCTATTGCGTGTCATGTCGATAGCTATTGTTGTCAGTTCAATAGCTATTGTATGTCATGTCGATAGCTATTGTAAGTATAGTTCATTGTAAAAAAGAGAGCTGCAAGCATTTTATTCGGTTTAGACTATCATCGCGGTCTTCCTAACGCCTCCCAATCCATTGGGAGTGTCAATATTTGCTACGCTTTGCTTGTTTTTGGAAACAAAAAAGTACGCGGTTCTATCGCGTACTTGTAATGATAAAGCAAGGTTTTGCTCGTTATATCGATCCTCCTCCGAATACTTAATTCAAGATTCTTCCGATTCAGCGTATCATATTTCAGGACAAACTCTTTCCGGTCACACAATTAGCGTCGATCGTTAATGGTTGATAGTGAAGAAGACTTTTCCGTTCTCCATTCTCCGTTCTCCATTCTCCGTTCTCCATTTTCCGTTCTCCGTTCTCCGTTCTCCATTTTCCGTTTTCCGTTTTCCGTTTTCCGTTTTCCGTTCGAATTCCTTCCTCAACCTCCCCTAACTCCAAACACTAAAAACGAAACACTAAACACATTTACCTCACCACCAACAACCGAGCATCTTTTTGCGAATTCGCCGCAGGTAAAACAACGAACAACACTCCCTCTGTTACTTGTCACCTGTTACGTTTCCTAAACACAAAACACATTCATCTCAGCATCAACCATCAACTCTCCCACATCTCTACTTCGAGCTCCAGAGTTCCTCCATGGCTTCCAGCGTTTTACCTTTTGTTTCAGGAACCATTCTCCAAACAAAAATGGCCGATAGAACGCTCATTGCACCGTAGAATCCATAGGTCATCCCTCCGCTTAACTCCATCATGGCCGGATAGGTCGACGAAATTAGGTAATTAGCCGCCCATTGAGCGGCAACCGCAACCGCAACGGCTCGTCCTCTAATCTTATTGGGAAATATCTCGGCTATTAGCACCCAGCAAATAGGTCCCCACGACATCATGAACGATGCTGTGTAAATAATGATAAACACCAACGTGCTTATTCCTATAATATTTAGGAACGACAGTGCCGATATGGCAAACATTCCCAACGCCATTCCAATAGACCCAACAATAAGCAAGGGCTTACGTCCCCATTTATCAACGGTAAGAATGGCTACAACCGTGAATATTACGTTTATCAACCCCATAACCACCGTTTGCATCATCGACGAGTCCTTGGCGGCTCCCATGCTCTCGAAAATACGCGGAGCGTAGTACAATGCCACGTTTATTCCAACAAATTGCTGAAATACCGAAAGCAAAATGCCTATTACTATCACCACCTTTCCGTACGAGAACAACTTCCCCGAATGATGCTCCACCGTATTCCTTATCTCCGATAGTATCTCCTTGGCCTTTTCGGCTCCATTAATCTTTGTGAGGATCTTTAGCGCACTATCGTTCCTGTTTGTCAACGAAAGGTATCGCGGTGTTTCGGGTACAAAGAACAGTAGCACTCCAAACAGTCCCGCAGGAATGGCCTCCGAAACAAACATCCAACGCCACCCAATGGAGTTAATCCAATCGAGCGTTTTTCCGCTGGCAATTCCCCAGTTTACGAAGTAAACCACTAGCATCCCGAAAATAATGGCAAACTGGTTGAGCGATACCAAGCGTCCCCGAATATTGGCCGGCGAAATCTCGCCAATATACATCGGGCATATGGCCGAGGCCATTCCCACTCCAATGCCTCCTATAACTCTGTAAAAATTAAACATTAGTAGTAAACCTATGCTTGCTTCGCCACTATTGAAGAATAGGAATTCGGGGAATCCCGATCCTAATGCCGAAACAAAGAATAGGAATGCAGCAATAATTAACGATCGTTTCCTGCCATAACGCGAGGCAAATAAACCCGAAAGGGCTCCTCCAATAATGCACCCTATTAATGCGCTCGAGGTTGTTGCGCCATGTATAAATGTGCTTAATCCTTGACTTGTGATTAGGAAAGCCTGTATCGACTTCTCGGCACCCGATATTACCGCGGTATCGTATCCAAATAGCAATCCGCCTAGTGTAGCAACAAAGGTAAGACCGAAAATATAGAACTTACTTTTTCCGTGTTCCATCTCTGCATAATTTATTAGATATACAGATTGATTAACTGCTCATAAAGTTCCTGCTTTCCACTAATCATCTTTGGCTCTCCATGCTCAACAGCAAGTCTTCTTAAATCTTCGAGGGTATATTTACCCTTTTCAAACTCGGCTCCCTCTCCACTATCGAACGAAGCGTAACGCTCAGTACGCATTTTCCTGTAGGTCGATTTCTCCAGCACATCGGTGGCAACCAGTAAAGCGCGGGCAAACGAATCCATACCTGCAATATGTGCTATAAAGATATCCTCAAGATCGGTAGAATTACGGCGGGTTTTTGCATCGAAATTTATACCGCCTGTACTGAATCCACCTGCCTCGCGAATAACTAACATGGCCTCGGTTAGTTCATATATATTGATGGGAAACTGGTCGGTATCCCATCCATTCTGATAATCGCCACGGTTAGCATCAATGCTTCCTAGCATGCCATGGTCTGCTGCAACCTGAAGATCGTGCTGAAAGGTGTGCTGCGCTAACGTTGCATGGTTCACCTCTATATTTAGCTTGAAATCCTTATCCAAACCAAATTCCTTTAGGAAACCAATAACGGTGGCCGAGTCGAAATCGTACTGATGCTTACTGGGTTCCATGGGTTTAGGTTCAATTAGGAACGTTCCTTTCCAACCCTGCTTACGAGCATAATCGCGAGCCATTGCAAGGAATTTCGCCATGTGTTCCAGTTCTCGTTTCATATTGGTGTTTAGTAAACTCATGTAACCTTCGCGTCCACCCCAGAAAACATAGTTTTCGCCACCAAGCGCAATGGTTGCATCAATGGCATTCTTTACCTGGGTTGCAGCATAGGTCAATACACTAAAATCGGGATTGGTTGCGGCACCGTTCATATACCTAGGATGACTGAAAAGGTTAGCTGTACCCCAAAGCAGCTTTACCCCCGAGGCAGCCTGTTTCTCTTTAGCATACTCCACTATTGTTTGTAGTCGTTTTTCGGTCTCTGCAATGGTGCTACCCTCATCAACTAAGTCAACATCGTGAAAACAGTAGTATGGCATTCCTATTTTGGTCATGAACTCAAACGCTGCATCCATTTTGTTTTTAGCTACGGCTATAGCATCGGTACCCTCTAGCCATGGAAACTTCTTTGTGGCCGAGCCAAAAGGATCGCCACCAGTTCCGCAGAGCGTATGCCAGTAGGCCATTGCAAATCGAAGATGTTCCTTCATACTTTTGCCTGCAACCAAGCGGCTCTCGTCATACCACTTAAATGCAAGTGGATTGGTCGACTCTCGTCCTTCGTACTGAATTTTCCCTACTCCCGAGAAAAACTCTCTATCTCCTATCAATGTTTTCATATTAAACAGATTTATTAGGTTTGACATATTTAGCAATTCGTTATTTAACAGATCACTTATTGTTTACTCCAGTGCCTTTTCCAAAGCAATTAACCATCGGTTATAAGCCTCTATTGTTTCCTGTTTTTGGGAGATAGACGGTTCAACAATCGATATCCTTTTCAATCCCGTAAAGGCTTCGTTAGTCGATTTATAGTAACCAATTCCAATTCCGGCACCACGGGCTGCGCCCTGCGAGCCATCGGTATCGAATAGTTCTATTGTCGATCCAGTAACATTAGCCAGTGTTTCCCGAAATATCGGGCTCAAAAACATATTGGAGTATCCGGCTCGAATAACCATAGGGTTAATGCCAATCCCTTTCATTATATCGATACCATACCTGAATGCAAACGCAACGCCCTCGTGGGCAGCCCTTACTATATGCGCTTTGGTATGAATATTAAAGTTGATGCCCGATATTGTACTTCCAACCTCCTTGTCGTTTAGCATACGCTCGGCTCCATTCCCAAATGGAAGCACCGATAGTTCCTGCGAGCCAATGGGTACAGTCGATGCCATTTGGTTCATATCGCTATATGATACTCCATCGGAAATTATATTCTTCCTTAACCACGAGTTCTGAATTCCAGTTCCGTTAATGCAAAGAAGCACTCCTAAACGGGTATTCCTCTTTCCATGATTTACATGGGCAAAAGTGTTTACCCTCGACAGAGGATCGTACTTTACAGCATCGCTTACTCCGTAAACCACACCCGATGTTCCAGCGGTAGCCGCAATCTCGCCTGGATTAAATACGTTAAGTGATAGTGCATTGTTGGGCTGATCGCCCGATCGGTAAGCAATTGCTGTTCCGGCACATAATCCCAGCTCGTTGGCTGCCAATACCGATAGTTTTCCCTGTTCCGAGAATGTTTTCACCACATTTGCCAACATGCCCGATGGTATTCCGTAGTAATCGAGCAGGAATTTTGCCTGGTCTTGCCTTTTAAAATCCCAGAGCATCCCTTCCGATAATCCCGAAACCGTGGTATTTATCTCGCCACTTAAACGCATGGCGATATAATCGCCCGGAAGCATTATTTTATCTATCTTCTCGAATAGTACAGCCTCATTCTCCTTAATCCACTTAAGTTTCGAGGCTGTAAAGTTTCCCGGTGAGTTAAGTAGATGCCCTAGGCATTTTTCGGCTCCAATCTCATTGAAAGCGCTCTTTCCATATGCAACAGCTCTGCTATCGCACCATATGATTGATGGGCGAAGCACTTTCTGACTTTTATCGACCACAACCAAACCATGCATCTGATACGATATGCCAATTGCCTTAATTAGGTCTGGCTTTATCTCCCCTTCTAAAAGAATTTCCCGAGTGGCAAGTTTTAGGTTTTGCCACCACATTTCAGGGTCTTGTTCGGCCCAACCAGCCCTTTTTGCTAAAATGGGCATTTCCTCCTTTGGCGAAAATGCACTTGCCACACATGCCCCCGATTCTGCATCAATAATGCTGGCCTTCACGGAAGAACTACCTATGTCGTATCCAAGTAAATACATTCTGTTTAGTTTAGGTTTTGGCTATAATTATTTGTTTTACCTCTAAAATTGCTTGTTATGCTACAGTAAAAACTCTAGCATTCTTTTTTGCTGCTGCTCATATTCATTCCTGTCGAATGAGTACAGCAATGCTGGCTTATGGCTCACATTCTCCTCCTTCTCGTCCAACGCTCGTATATAGCTTAGCTTAAGAAAACGCTTCCGAAAGTTCCTGTTATCTATACTGATACCAAGGATTACTTCGTACAGATTCTGAACCTGACGAATGGAGAATCGTTCTGGAAGCAGTTCGAAACCAATTGGATCGGTTCTCAACTCCTTTCTTATCACCATTAGTGCTGATGTTACTATCTGGTTATGATCAAAAGCCAACTGTGGAATTTCATTTATATTAATCCAATGAGCATTGGCTAAAACGCCGCCATTCGAATTGGCCTCGTTGAGTTTAACTAACGAGTAGTAGGCAATAGTTACAACACGCTCTATGTCTAAACCAGTAAAATCTCTTAGCCATTGAACATCGGCTGTATTTTGCATCCTGCTTACATCGCCAAAAACATCGAAACGCTTAAGGTAAATATCCTTTAATCCCGTTAATTCAGTAAGGACTCTTCCAGCTGCGTCATCGAGGTTTTCATTTTCCGAAATAAGGGCTCCTGGAAGTTTTAGCCCAATTGCTTTTTTTGAGGCAGCTTCATCAATTGCCTCCTTCTCAACTAGCAATACCTTAAGGTATTTGTAGTCGAATCCAAACACAACACAATCGACAGATATATGAGGGTTTAATTTAACCATAGTAAACTTTAGTTTCCCAAATGTATGAAAAAAAACGATAGCGTACTTTGTACGCTATCGTAAAATTTATGTCTAACATAAAAAAAACAACGCCCTGTGATTCAGCGTTGTTTATCTAATACTTCTGATCTATTTAGTTTAATATTAGTCAAGCGGGACTCTCTGCAGTCGGTTGACTTCGATGAAATTTATTTTCGGAGATCTACTATGCTACGTTAAAAATATTCGTTTTGGAAAGACCTTAACATTGATGATTGTTCGTTGTCCATTATCTATAAATCTTCATCTAACGTTCAACTTCTTAATTCTGAATTCCCCCCTTTAATGTTTCGCTGCTCCTAGATTCCGAATCTCCGCATCTCTTTGTCAGTAATGTCAGTTTGTGGCTGGTTCTTCTAAATTCTGAATCCTGTCATCCTCAGTCAGACTTTTAAATTCCTTCATCTAACTTACTACAACTCCAAACACTAGAAACCAAACACTAAACACGTTCACCTTACCGTCAACAAACAACCATCCACGAACAACGATTAATTCTTCACTTTATAAACTATAAAACTTTACAAACTTTCAACTTCTTCCTGTCAATCATCAATAACATGTTCTCGTTAAAGATTCACGCCTCTCATCTCACATCCCCACTCTCACATTCATACTCTTTACTATAACACCTTTATATATAGATTCATCGAAGGTATTCTTAGCTACACTAGCGTTAATATTCTCGAAACTGAAATTCACCAAGCTATACTGCGGATCCGCTATAATATCGGTAAACAAATCACACTTAAAGTTGATGTTCCTAAGCGTAATATTCTCCGATATAGAAACTGGCATATCAGTTCGTCCCTGTAAGTCGAAGAATTGAGTCCATGGTTTTATGAATAGGAAGCAATTTGCACTTCCCGTAATGTTATCAACCGTAATACACTCGTAACGCTGAGGCGTATCGGGGCGCATCTTAAGCCATAAAACCCTCTCGGCATTGCTTACCTTGCAGTTCCTGAATAGTACGTTCTTGGTATATATCGATTCGCTGCCGCATGTTACAGCCGAATGGCAGAATCCAAAGGTGCAATCCTCAATAACAATATTGTAGTTTGGTCCATTGCAGGTATCCTTATCAGCCCAGGGGCCTTTTCCTCCTTTTAGGGCTATTGCATCATCGTTTACCGAGAGGTAGCACCCCTTAATCAGCACATTGGTGCAAACATCAATATCAATGGCATCGGTACTGGGTGCTTTTACCGGAGCTGCGGGGGAAACAATCTGAACATCGAGCACTTTTACATTCTTACATTTGTAGTAATGGCTCGTCCAGAAGCCCGAGTTCTGAAGTTTTACATCTTGTACCTGAATATCGCTACAGTTCCACATAAAAATCAACCGTGGACGCGAAACTTCCAGGTTTGTACAATTCGGATTCTCTTTTCTACGTTGCCAAAAGGCCTCCCAGTATTTTAATCCATTACCATCAATGGTTCCTTTACCCGAAATTGTGAACCCATTAACGCCATAGGCATTAATTAGAGCCGCAAAGTAGCTTAAACATTGACCCTCCATTCGCGATGGCAATTTGGGATAGTCCATTATATTATCCGATCCCTTCAGTTTTGCCCCATCTGATAAGTACAAATGGGTTTTCGGCTTAAAGAACAATGCTCCGCTACAGAATACACCCTTTGGAATAACAACCACACCACCTTCCATTGCTGCAGCATCAATGGCTGCCTGAATTGCTTTTGTATTAAGCACAGTACTATCGTTAACCGCCCCAAAATCTGTTATTACAAACTGTTTCCCTTGCTTATCTAGAGTAATTTTGGAATAATCCATAAACCACGCGGGCATTTCGGTTCCATCTGCAAACCTATTATCAACCGGCTGCGAGAAGCAAGCGTTATGTTGTCCTAAAACAAGCGCAATTGCGTTAATTAGTAGTACTATGGTTAATCTCATGGGGCTAAATATCTAAGTTGACATTTCGTTCTATCCAGTCTGGGGCTGGTTTGCCTTTAAGGTAATAGTCAAACATCTCCATCATCCGGCGGGTGAAATCCTCCTTGTTCGCTTTTTTGATAAGCACGTGGGCATCGCCCTTATAGTTGATCATCCAGCAGGGTTTTCCTAATCTACGCATGGCAAGGAAAAGTTCCATGCCTTGTTCCCAGGGTACAGCGCCGTCGCCATCATTCGATATAAGCAATAGTGGTGTCGTAATTTTATCGGCATAAAGCACAGTTGAGTGTTTTATGTATGCTTCTGGAGCTTGCCAAAGGGTTTTGCCTATTCGGCTCTGCCCACTTTCATACTGAAACATCCTACTATTTCCTACACCACGACGTAAACCGCCATATGCGCTAACCATATCGCTTACGGGTGCCATCGATACAATCGCTTTAAAGTCGTGCATTCGTGTGGCAAGGTAGGCCGATTGGTATGCACCCCAGCTATGACCCTGAATTCCAACTTTCGACGAATCGAGGATGCTATAATTGTTAAGAACGTAAGCCAATCCACTGCTTACACATTGGTAGCTACTTTCTCCCGGATTTCCTACCCTAAAAACAACATCAGGAATAAACACCGCATATCCGTTCGAAACAAAGTAAGGAATGTTTATTTCGGCCTCGGCTAGCTCCGGGCTGAGAAATAGGTTAAGATTTTCCGATTTTCGCTCGTAAATGTTTAGCACAACCGGGTATGGTTTCTTCCAAATTGTTGAATCGGGGAGGTAAAGCATACCCCGAAGCATTCCTCCTTCAGGATTTTTCCATTCTAAAAGTTTCACCGAACCATACGCAAAGCGTGAGTAGTAATCGCCAATGCTTGTAATCCTTTCAGGTTTGCCCTTGCCGCCTCTAAGCATAAATATATCGGGATAGCTGCTATAGCTCTCTTGGGTATAAAAGATATCCTTTCCGTCGTCCAACATTTTTACTCCATCAATCCTAAAATCGCCCCATACAAGTTGTTTTGGGTTTAATGCTTTTCCCAGTGTCGCGTTAAATAAACCCGATTGCATGGTGTTAAGTGAGAATCCTTCAAGAACGATCTTCGCTCCGGTCTTCATGCCACGTTTCTTTTCCGACTCGGTTACCCGAAACTGCATGTTATTCTTCACACCATAGCCATTGGTAATACAAATGGTTGGCTTTACCCCCGAGGGATCGCACATATATAGGTCATGAAAGGCTTTAAGGATAATCCATTCGTCATTTTCGGTCCATCCCTCGGCGGCGTAAGGGCCAGGTGTTGATGGCTCGTCGAATTGTATGTTAAAGTATTGATCGTTGCTGTTGGGTTGTAGCTTAAATGTCTTTTGGGTAGATAGATTGAGGAAGTTCCACGACGAATCGATATCGAACCAGTAAAGGTATTTTCCTTTTGGCGATGAGTTAACGTAGAAGTTCGATGCTTTCCGGAATAGCGAGGTTTTATTCTCTTTTAAATCGACAAGGTAATAATCGGCAACCTTTCCCGATTCCCACGAGCGTTGCATTTGATAGGCATATTCAACTATTGCAACCAGGTAACGGCTATCATCACCCAAGGGACGTGCCTTTAAAAGGGTATCGTTTTCCACTTGCAATGGGTTGCCCGCTTTAGGAAAAATCCAGAGGTACTTTCTCGAAAGGTTATGCTCGGTTCTTCGAGTTTCAGCCGAAACAAGCGAAACATCCCGCCAATCCCAAATATCGATTCCTTCGGCTTTGCCATCTTCCTTCTTATCGGTTTTTGGCTCTAGGTAAGCGCAAAGGTTTCCGTCCGATCCCGAAAAGAATGGTTTTGGTGTTGTTGCAACGCTCCATCCCGAAGGAACTTCTTTGGATGATACCTTTTGCATATTTGCATCAATCAGCTCTATTTTATCATCATTCAGCATAGCCACCCATAATCCATTCCCGTTTACAAAAATTTGTTTTGGAACGAAATCGTAGGTAATTTCTTTAATCTGATTATTGGCTACATTAATCCGGCTAAGCTTTGTTTTACCGTCAAGTTGAGATGCAACGAATAGCAACTTTTCATCACCCGAAATAGCATAAACCGAAATTGTATCGTCAAAGCTCCATTTTGGAGATTTGAAGGGAATTAACCTATATGTTGATTCTTTATCACCTTTCGCCTTTTTAGGATTCGTAACAATACAGCCAAATGATCCGATGGCCACAAAACCATTCGTTTGCGGTTGAAGTGTATCGTAGCTCTTTGATTTGACATTAAAGCGTACAAGAGGTTTTGCTTTTCCGCTTCCTGTAAATAGGATAACATCACTGCTTGGCATACTCCACTTGCCAATATCGCCAAGCGTATCGCAATGCATGGTGGTTAGGTTCTTTAGGTAACTAATTTCATCTTTACCTTTTTTCTCGCTTATCAAAGCATAATTACCACCAGCTGTTAGGCTGTAACTTGAGATTACAGGACCTTGACCCAAATCTTCAAACTTTATAACCTCCTTTTTCTGCTGCGCAAGTGCGCTTACCGAAATTAAAAAGAAAATCCACACAAAATTCTTCATCACAAATTTTTGTGGTAAAAATAGTCATAAAGGCTAAAAATGCACCATGATTTTACTTGACAAACGACCTATTAGAAAAGGATTCCCAATAGCATTCTAGCTATTAGTGTATTATTTTGGTGATGTCGTCCAATGTCTACATTATTTGAGCGCTTCACGAGCAACCATCAACGATCAACGATCAACTATATCGTTCCAGTTTTATCCAACCACTGTTTAAGATCCTCGAACCTATTCCGGGTCAGGTTCATGGCAGAAGCATAAACCATCGCTGTTTTACGAGGCTTATTCTCTAATCGGCTTACTAGGAGCTTTTCATCTGGACGAATAACATAAACAGTTCCCTCTTTTTCCAACTGCTCCAACCTACGAACCGATTCGTTGTAGCGCTCGGCACGGCTAAGCAACATTTCATAAACTTTAGGGTACTTACGATAAAACAGCTTGGGCAATGCCTTAAGTTTCAAAGGTTCCTTAAGATATCCTCTGGGCTGCGTTAAAACCACAACAGCTCTTTTATGTCCTTGACTCAATGCATAATCAAAGGGAATAGAGTCGGATAAGCCGCCATCCAGCAATTGTTTCCCATCGAACTGAACTATGGGCGAAATAAACGGTAACGAACAACTGGCCGACAGAATAACCCTAAAGTTGGTTTTATCAGCCTCGTTTAAAAGGAAGTATTCCGACTCTCCAGTCTGGCAATTACTTGTTCCAACAAAAAACTTACTATTCGATTTTTTCAACGCGTTATAATCGAATGGAATGATATTCTGTGGTATTTCCTCTAAAATAAAACGCCACGAAAACAACGAACGTTCGCGCAGTAAATTGCCAAAACCGCAATATCGTTTATCTCCTATAAACTCGTTAACGGCAATATTTCTTCCAATCTGTTCCGAAACATATGATGCGCCATAAGATGCTCCGGCAGATACACCATATACCGATTCAAAAAAAAGCCGTTTCTCAAGAAACACTTCTAATACACCTGCGGTAAATATCCCACGAAATCCACCACCCTCCAGTACCAACGCAGTATCTTTAATCATCTCAAAATCCTTTATTAGTCAAGTCCCGAAAAGTAGTAAAAATAGTTGAAGGTTCGTTGTTGTTTGTTAATTGTAATTTCTTCTACAAAAAACAGAATTGATGAAATAGTCGGTCAAACTATCGAAACATCTAATTTCCAATTTCTAAAAAAATATGTAGCTTTGAGGTTCGAAAAACAATCTAATTTTCAAATCGTATGAAGTTCTTTATCGACACAGCAAACTTAGACCAAATCCGCGAGGCGAACGATTTGGGTGTACTCGATGGTGTTACCACCAATCCATCGTTAATGGCTAAAGAGAATATTAAGGGTGAGGCCAACATTAAACAGCATTACGTTGATATCTGCAATATAGTTAAGGGCGATGTTAGCGCCGAGGTTATTTCAACCGACTACGAAGGAATGATCCGCGAAGGTAAAGAGCTGGCTGCCCTGCATCCACAAATTGTAGTAAAAGTTCCTTGCACTAAAGAAGGTATTAAGGCTATCAAGTATTTTACCGACAATAAAATCCGCACCAACTGCACCTTAGTATTCTCTATTGGACAAGCATTACTTGCAGCAAAAGCAGGTGCAACCTACGTTTCTCCATTCATCGGTCGTTTAGACGATGTTTCAACCGATGGAGTTGAGTTAATCCGCCAAATTGTTGACGTTTACAACTACTACGAGTACGGAACAAAGGTTCTTGCAGCATCAATTCGTCACACTATGCACATTGTTCAATGCTTAGAGGCTGGTGCCGACGTAGCAACCTGCCCTCTAAATGCAATAGTTGGCTTGTTAAATCATCCTTTAACCGATATCGGCTTAAAGAAATTCTTAGAAGACTACAAAAAGGTAAATGGCTAATAAATGTCCGACTGCCTTTTCATAAAGATTTACCCAGAAAACCCCAACCCACGCGAAATTGAGCGTGTGGTTGAGGTTTTACAAAATGGCGGAGTGATAATTTACCCCACCGATACCGTTTACGGCATTGGCTGCGATATTTCTAATGCCAAAGCAGTTGAACGTATCATCAAGATAAAAGGGCTGAAGCCCAAAGAGGCTCGTTTTTCTTTCATATGCTACGATTTAAGCCACATTGCCGATTTTGCTAAGGTTGATAATTCAACCTTTAAATTGATGAAGAAAAACTTACCGGGTCCATTTACATTCATACTTCCTGGGCTAAATAAGGTTCCCGACTACTTTATAAGTAAACGGAAAACCGTGGGTATTAGAATACCCGATAATTCAATTCCTCTCGAAATAGTAAATCAACTAGGAAAGCCAATTTTAACCACATCATTAAAAGATGATGATGAACTAATTGAGTACACAACCGATCCAGAACAAATTTACGATAACTATAAACATTTAGTGGATGTAGTTATTGATGGAGGCTATGGAAATAATGTTCCTTCAACCGTAGTTGACTGTACAAACTCCGAACCCGAGATTATCAGAGAAGGAATGGGAATCCTAGTTTAAGGTTGTTAAGGAATATATCTGCAAATAACCATATTATTAAAACGTAGAAAGAAATCTATTCCGAATTCATTATTCTACAACATTGGCAATTCTTAAAATTCCAAAAGCTGTTCGACATAAAATTTCACCAAATCAAAGTTTTGAATACGCTCAAAAAAGATGTTAATTCTATAATCTTGCATAAAACTAGAAACAATATAAACACATATACTTTAATTGTTTTTTCCAAGAGGTAAAATTGAACTTACAATCTACAATCAAACTTTAAAATAAGATAACAGTCTATAGCCTAGAGAACCAATTAAATACGGAATACTCACTTTCAACCGTTTGCGTTAAATTATGTTGAATGGTATTGGACAAATTTTATTCTGATTTTAAATTTCCATACCTTTGTTTCGTAAAATTAGTTATTTCATTATTCACTTATAATAATCCTTAAAAGCTATGACAAAAATTAAAGTTGCAATCAATGGCTTTGGACGTATTGGCCGTAATGTGTTTAAAATTGCGTTGGAGCGTCCTGAACTTGAGGTTGTTGGAATCAACGACCTAACTGACACCAAAACTTTGGCTCACTTGCTAAAGTACGATTCGACTCAAGGTCGTTTCAATGGTAAAGTTGAATTCGATGCAGAAAATCTTATCGTTAACGGTGTTAAATATAAAGTATCGGCAGAGAGAGCTCCTATTAACATTAAATGGAGTGTTACCCCTGATGTCGTTATTGAATCAACCGGTATTTTCACCAAACGCGAAAGCGAAAAAGGTGGTTACGGCGACCACATCAAGAATGGTGCTAAGAAAGTTATTCTTACCGTTCCTGCTAAAGACGAAATTGACCGCATGGTTGTTCTTGGTGTTAACGATAACGATTTAAAGCCAACCGACAATTGTGTGTCTAACGCAAGCTGCACAACAAACTGTTTAGCGCCTGTTGCTAAAGTTTTGAATGACAGTTTTGGTATTGAGCGTGGTTTCATGAACACAATTCACTCATACACCAACGATCAACGCATTCTGGATGCACCTCACAGCGATCTTCGCCGTGCTCGTTCAGCAGCTGTCTCTCAAATCCCAACAACCACTGGTGCTGCTAAAGCAGTAGGTAAAGTTATCCCTGAATTAAAAGGTAAACTTGATGGTCTTGCAGTTCGCGTCCCAACCCCAACAGGTTCGTTAGTTGACTTTGTTGCTATTCTTAAGAAAGAAGCAACTAAAGAAGAGATCAACGCTGCTATGAAAAAAGCTGCCGAAGGTCCAATGAAAGGTATACTAGAATATACTGAGGATCCTATAGTATCTGTTGATATTATTCACAACTCACACTCATCAATCTTCGATGCTCAAAGCACAATGGTTAATGGTAACATGGTTAAGATTTTATCATGGTACGATAATGAGTGGGGATATTCAACTCGCGTTGTTGATATGGTTAACAAGTTATTCTAAAAAATATCTTTACAATTTTAGAACCCGGGAATTTTCTCGGGTTCTTTTTTTGAGAACATTATATTCCTGACAATGTCTAGAAATATCAATACGATTAGAAAATACTTAGTAATTATCGGACTAAGTATTTCGCTCATAAATGTTGCATGGGGACAAAATACAAGACTCAGCAAGCAGGAAAAATCATTAGAAGAGTTTTGGCAATTTTTCAACCAGCATTATGCTTCATTCAACGAAAAGGGCATTAATTGGGATTCAACCTACATCAAATTTAGACCTCTTGTAAATCCAAAAACAACCGATGGGGAACTATTCGACATTCTCTGCGAGATGGTTAAACCACTCAACGACTCGCATGTAACCATAACCGATAAAAACAAAAAACGCTTTTCGGCTTCACGGCCATCAAGAATTCTGAACGAATTTGCGAAAACAAAAGAACCCAAGCGAAAATTGTACATCTCAATGATTGATTCAACTTTAAAACTAAATGGATTTAACAAGTTGAAACCTTTGGGTGCAAAATATAAAGGAATCCCTGTATTTGAATACTCAACAAGCAACAACTACGCATATCTTCGCATAAACAGATGTTTTACAAAACGATTTATGATGAATGGCATTTTCATGCAACATCAACTTGAAAAAATCTTCAAAAAATTCGCCTCTAAGGGAGCTTTAATAATTGATATCAGATTCAATCCTGGCGGAACCGATAAATTTGCGTTTAAAATTGCAGGACGACTAACCAACAAAGAATATGTTGGATTATATAAACAAAAAAGAATACCCAATAAAGAAAATTCATTTAGTAAATTATTGCCATTCTATGTTAAACCCTTGGGAAAAAGTAAATTTACAAAGCCCGTAATGCTTTTAACCAACGATAGAAGTATTAGTGCTGCCGACGTTCTGGCATTAATCACTAACGAAAATCCTAGTGTTACAATTGTTGGTGAAAATACAAATGGAAGTTATTCCGATATATACCCAGCTATATTTCCGAAACAATTAACTAACGGATTTAAGATTACGCTGAGCAATCAACGATACCTATCCAAAAGCCTCATCAACTACGAAGGAAAAGGTTTATCGGTTGATCATGAAGTAAAAAATACGCTCGATGATTTTAAAACGATGATTGATCCAGTACTAAGCAAAGCTCTCAAAGTTTTAGAAAATAAATAGGCATGATTACACTCTTACTCCTATAATTGTAATATCATCAATCTGAGCATACCGATCGCCCATCCACAATTCAAGTTCTCGCTCTAACTCCCGTTTCTGTTCAGATAAAGGAAGATTAACAACACGAAGCAACAACTCCTTAAATCGTTTTTTCTTGAACTTATCGCCATTCTCACCACCAAACTGATCGATATAGCCATCGCTAAACACATAAATCATGTCACCCTTATTAACTGTAATTACATGATTGGTAAACGATAATTTCTCCTTTAAGTGAACACCAATAGGCATTTTATCAGGAACAATCTCAGTAACATCACCATAATAAGCCCCATTCTCGTATCGAACTAAAAATAAAGGATTATTTGCTCCTGCAAACTGTAACTCCATTGTTTCGTAATCAATTGCACATAAAGCCATATCCATACCATCCTTCACCATTTTGCTACCATCGTCTTGGTGTAAATGCTTTTTAATCTCCTCGCGCATTCTATTCAGTATATCGGAAGCAACAAGTTCAGTGTAAAACTCAGTAACTATTTCGTTCAAAAACGATGTCCCAAGCATACTCATAAATGCTCCAGGAACACCATGACCAGTACAATCCACGGCAGCAAATACGTGATACTCCTTGGTAAAAACTTCTACTTTACGAAACCAATAAAAGTCACCACTCACTATATCGCGGGGTTTAAAAAGAATAAAATTTTCAGGAGCTACAGCCTGAATCTCTTCGGTCGTATCCAATACCGCTTCTTGAATTCTACTAGCATATTCAATACTACTAATAATTTGTTTCTTCTGCGTTGCAATCTGATTATTCTGATCGACCAAGTAGTCATTAATACTTGAAATCTCACTATTGGCTTTCTCTAATTCCTTTAGTGTGGATGATAGCCTATAGTTAAGAAAATAAGAACGGAAAATAAAACTCGAAATAAAAACGTTTAGAAACCCAGAAATAATAATAAACATCCCTGTATAAATAGCAATAAACAATTGCCCTCCCCACAAATTATGAATTGCACCATTTAAAAACAATCCAACAATAGTGCTAAACACAATCACCTTAATTTGAGCACGAAGTGCCGAAAAAGAATTTATTGTGATAAGAAATATCGAAGCTAATATTAAGTAACTCTGCTCCGTGATACCAATTAGATCTATAACAGTATTTTTTACTTCATAAATAACTCCAAATGCAACAATGTAATCGGCAAGTACTGTTATATATTTAAGAAGTGGAATATGCTTATTTCTCTTTGTGACAACATTTATACCTATCATTCCAGCATATACAATAACAATAGAAGGAATGCTAACCGTAATAAAATGAGGCTTAAATAAGCCATAGTGATAAAGTAGAGAAAATGCTACAACTATTAGAAATGTGATTATAAAAAATCTATATCCATTTATCAATCTTTCCATTTCCAATTCGTTCGATTTAATAATCTGAATAACCTCTGGAAAAAATTTTATATCGTTTTTTCTTGATCGCATATTAAATTCATTAATTAATACAAATGTATGAAATAAAAAGAAGCAAATCCAATCCAGGCTCAGTGCTATCCATACCTTAAAATTCTTTAACATTAGATCGTACAAAAAAAGAACTACCCAAAAGGATAGTTCTTTTATTCATAAAATGGTTAATCTATTTTCTATTCGTAACGCAACGCTTCAATAGGATCTAAACGAGAAGCTTTCACTGCAGGGAAATAGCCCGAGGCTAATCCCACTGCCAGTGCAAGACCTAATCCACCAAATATCCATCCCCAAGGAATAATAAATGGACTACCAGTCATCATCGAAACAATATTTCCGATTAGGATACCGAGTATTACACCAAGTAAACCACCCATTTGGCAAATAAGAATAGCCTCGAATAAGAATTGCTGCTTTATTGTTGATGAGTGTGCTCCTATTGCCTTGCGAGTTCCAATTTCGCGAGTACGTTCAGCAACGGCCACTAGCATTATGTTCATCAACCCAACCGCTGCTCCAATTAAAGTGATTATACCAATAATAGTAGCAGCAATTGACACAAACTTTAAATTATCAATAAGTAACTTTGCTAAACTATCACTTGTTTCAATATTGAAGTCGGACTCATCGGCCGCATTTAAATTACGAATAATTCGGAAAACACCTTCGGCTTCGCTGAGTGCATAATCGAGTAGTTTTGCATCATGAGGCTGAACGCTTATGGAAAAATCCATATTGGGTCTCGAAAAGTATACAGCAACATTTGTATAGGGTAACATTACCGATCTATCGGGCCCCCCGCCAAATCCACTACCCTTCGACTTCATAACACCAACAATCCGATACTTTCCTCCGCCTACACTTATAACCTTATCAATAGGATCCTCATTCTTGAGAAACAACTTTCGAGCAACCTCGTCGCCAATCAATGCTACACATTTTGCATCCTGAATATCAATGTTTGAAAAGTTTCGGCCTCTGGAAATCTCTATTCCGCCTGTCTTTATGTAATTCTCATCGATTCCCCTTACACCAATATTAGGGTTTGTTTTGTTGGATTTATACTTGATGGTACTTGCACCTGTTGCCCAAACCGAAACAGATACATCAGAAGGAAAGATAAAAGTCTCCTTAAACTCCTTAGCCTGACGAATACTGATAAATTGATGATTCTTTGTACGATACCTATTTCCATTAATATTAACACGCATTCCCCTACTTGCAATTGTAAAAGTATTAGCCCCCATCATGGCAAACTCGTTACTGATACTGCCTTTTATTGCATCAATAGCGGTTAAAATACCTACCAACGCCATTATCCCAAGCGCAATAATTAGTATCGTTAAAATCGATCTTAACTTGGTTGAAAATATCGAACTTAGCGAAATATGAAAAATTTCTTTTAAAAGAGCTCCGTAATTCATACTGAAGAATCTATAGATTAAACATTACAAATTTTATAGAAAAACTAATATTAATAATTTCAAAGTTAAACTAACTTATCGTTCCGAAAAGTTTAAAAAAGCTAAATCATCTCAAGCATTCATCAAAATATCAACAAAATGCATTTTGGCTATCCCATAAAACTAAAATTTCGCTTAGGTTTGCACAAAATACATTGGTTAGATATGAATATTGACAAAAGGATTAATGCATTTGCTGCATTGGGTAGTAGGATTATTTCAGAGATAAATCAAAACGATAAGTCCGATCTAAGCATCGCTATAGATAATGCCAATATACATAATCCTTGGTTTACCCCTGAAAATGTTCGCAATGCATTATCTGCAATAGCACAACAATGGTTAAGCAAAGAAACATTGGAAAATTGGATTGCTCAATATCCAAAAGAAAAATTAACTCCTGCAAATTTGAAGCAAATAGGAGTAATAATGGCTGGTAATATTCCTTTGGTTGGATTTCATGATCTACTCTGCGTTTTAATGAGCGGCCATCGATTTATCGGAAAATTCTCATCAAAAGATGGAAATTTAATGCAAATCATCACCCAGATGCTTATTGCAATTGAGCCAGAATTTGCCAACTACATTGAGATTACAGAAAACCAACTCAAAGGCTTTGATGCCGTTATAGCAACTGGAAGCGACAATACATCGCGCTATTTCGATTATTACTTTAAGAACTACCCCTCGATAATTCGAAAACACAGAAACAGCATTGCCGTAATCACAGGAAATGAAAGCGATGACGATTTTGTACAATTGAGCAACGATATTTTCACCTATTTTGGTCTGGGCTGTCGGAATGTATCGAAAATACTGGTTCCTAAAGAATACAACTTCAAACCAATGCTCGACAACTTTTCGAAATGGAGCAGCCTTGTCAATCAGAACAAGTATGCAAACAACTACGAGTACAACAGGGCTATATATACCATGAATCAAGTGCAACACCTCGATACTGGTTATTTAATAGTAACTCCATCCGAATCAATAGAATCACCAGTTGGAGTGTTATACTACCAAGAATACAACAAATTAAACGACGTAACTGAATACCTTAACGTTAACTCCGAGAAAATCCAATGCATAGTTGGTGAATCAAATGTTCACCTACATGCAATTCCCTTTGGAACAACTCAGTCGCCCAAAATAAATGACTATGCCGATGGTATTGATACCATTGAATTTCTGTCATCTTTATAGACTAATTTTAGTTGTTGAATACAGTCATAAGTTTTATTACAACATTCGTCACCTCTTCCGACTTTCATTTATATCAAAACTCTTACTATTTTTGCATAAATAAAATAAAGTATGATATATAAATTCAGAATGATTTCGGCCGATGACAAGGCTTTCCTCCGCGATTTCGAAATTGATGCAAATCAAACATTCCTATCGTTTCATAATGCCATTCAAGAAAACCTGGGGTTCGATTCATCCCAATTGGCATCCTTTTTTCTTACCGATGAGCACTGGAATAAAGGCATGGAGTTAACCCTGATTGACATGCAGAATGAGGGAGGTTTGGCTGCAATCCCAATGGATTCAATAAGAATTAACGAGCTTATAAAAGATCGCAAGGAGCGATTACTATACGTTTACGATATTTTCACCGATCAAAGTTTATTTTTAGAACTGCTTGATGTTTTTGAGCCTTTAGAGGGTGTGAAGTATCCCATTTGCTCAGCATCGGTAGGCGAAGCGCCAGTTCAACTAGCGGATGATTCTGTTGCAATACCCGAGGATGAATTTGAAAACGAAGGTGAAAATGAATTTGACGATCTTTTTGGAGAATTCGATCCCGACGAGTTTGGCGCAGATGGCTTTGACTGTGGCGATGAATAAGTAGGTGCTATAAATTAGACTATAAATTCCGTGGCGAAAAACTACCTAATAGTTCTGCTTGGCCCTACTGGAGTTGGCAAAACCGACCTAAGCATCTATTTATCAAATACGTTCAACGCCCCTATCCTATCGTCAGATTCTAGACAGTTTTTTAAGGAGATGAAAATTGGAACTGCGGTTCCAAACATTGAGCAATTAAACTCGGCAACACATCACTTTATTGGGCATAAATCGGTTACAGAACGCTACAGTTGCGGAATGTTTGAAATTGATGCGCTAAATCTTTTAGCCGAAATTCATAAAACACACAAAGCCGCAATGCTTGTTGGCGGATCGGGATTATACATTGATGCTCTTTGCAATGGAATCGACGATTTTCCTACACCCGATGCAGAGCTACGACAATCGCTACTCAATCAACTCGAAACTCATGGAATTGAAAGTTTGCGGCATCAACTCAAACTTTTAGATCCAGAATACTACAATTCCGTAGATCTTAAAAATCCACAGAGAGTTCTTAAGAGTCTTGAGGTGTGCCTGCAAACAGGTAAAACCTACACATCGTTTCTTACAAACCCGAGCAAAGAGCGTCCTTTCTCAATTATTAAAGTGGGGCTAAATCGCGATAGAGAAGAACTCTACAATCGAATTAACCTCAGAGTTGACGAGATGATGCGTGAAGGTTTACTCGACGAGGCTAAACAGCTATACCCACTTAAGCATCTTAATGCACTCAACACAGTGGGATACCGAGAACTATTCGATTATTTCGATGGAAAGCATAGCCTCGAAACAGCCATTGAACTAATAAAACGCAACTCGCGAAGATACGCCAAGCGTCAACTAACATGGTGGACCCGAGATAATGCAATTCAGTGGTTTCACCCAGCACAAAATGAGGAAATAGTTCAATTTCTGAATGAAAAACTAAAGGAATAGAGTAGTATCTGGGAGTTACAAACACAATCACTTATCTCATATTATATCCCTCAAACCTCATCAATATTCATTTAACATCATCTCGCCCCTCATATTAAGAACAATTTTATACCTTTAGCCAAGTTTTAACCAATACTTGAGATGCCAGAAATAGCCAAACCCAACTCTGCAATATTCATTGAACTTTTTACAGAGATAGAGCAGAAACTTAAAACCATCTGCAACGATGAGTTCCATAGCAACTTTGCAGAACTGCTTCGCAAAGCCAGAACCATCAATGCTGTTGTACATCAGTATGCATCGGATTTAAAGGAATTCTCGCAGCTACGCAATGCCATTGTTCATACGCGTCGCGAAAACTTCGTAATTGCGGAACCCCACGATGAAGTAATCCGCGAAATACGGCATATTCATTCTCTACTATACAATCCACCCAAAGTGTCTTCGGTAATGAAGCACAATCCCTACTTTATCTCGCCGGATAGTCCGATTGTCGACCTCCTAACGGTTTTCTCCGACAAAGGTTTTATGCGTTGTCCTGTTATTAAAAACAATACAATAGTCTGTCTGATTACTGCCAAAACAATATCGAGATGGCTAACAAGTAGAACGCAAAACGAGATTGAACTGAATGGATCAAAAATAAACGAACTTCTCCCATTTACCGAAGCCACAGACTTCGCCATAATTAGCGAAAACTCCGACATAATCTCACTGGTAGGAATGTTTAAAAACTCTATCAAAAAAGGTAATTATATTCAGGCAGTACTTATTACAAGAAACGGACAAGCCAGTAGCCCTTTAGTTGGAATCATCACGCCGAGTGATCTTCCTCTAATTATCGAAAAGATGAATCTTGCTTAGTTAATCTTTTATTTACCAACTCTTTTATCAAATTTACTATTTTAGCCTTCAAAATTATTTAAATCATGGAGCAGCAAAAGAAAAAACGTGAATTTCCGCATACCTATGTTATTATTTTTTCGCTTATTGTACTTGCCGCAATTCTAACCTGGTTTGTACCAGGAGGCGAGTTTGCCCGCGAAGTTAAAAACATCAATGGAATTGATCGTAGTGTAATTGTTCCAGGATCGTTTCATCAAGTCGACAATAGCCCTCAAACCTGGCAAACCTTTACCTCCATATTCCAAGGGATGAAGCGTACCTACGATATTATTTTCTACATACTCATGATAGGTGGAGCTTTCTGGTTACTCAACGAAAGTAAAGCCCTCGATGTAGCAATTCTCTCCTTCCTAAATTTCACCAAACGAATCGAACGTTTTAAACCGTTAAAAGTTATTGGTGTCGACAACCTAGTTATTGTCCTGATTATGGTTTGCTTCAGTTTCTTCGGTGCTGTTATCGGCATGAGCGAAGAAACTATTGCATTTGTGGTGATATTTGTTCCTCTGGCAATTAGCATGGGCTACGACTCTATAGTTGGAGTAAGTTTATGCTTTCTTGGCGCGGGTCTTGGCTTTGCCAGTGCTTTGCTAAATCCTTTTACCATTGGTATTGCACAAGGACTTTCGGGCATCCAACTATTCTCGGGTATTGAGTACCGATTTGTAATATGGCTAGTGATTAACACTGTTGGTATTGGATACGTTCTTTGGTATGCAAACAGAATTAAAAAGAACCCAAAACTATCGCCAGTTTACGAAATAGATGAATACTGGCGACACAAAGCAGCGCACGAGGAAAATGGAACAAAAAACAAAGCTGGAAATAGAGCCTGGTCTGTATTTATTGGATTAACAATTGTATTTGCAATCTTTTCGTATTTCTACCCCATTAGCCATTTGGTAATAGGGCAAAGCACCATATCTGTTCCAATCATTCCAATCGCTACAGGCGTTTGGGTTTTAGCAGGAATAGTTGCCATGCGCCATTCGGTTCAACTTTTCATTGTTAACATACTTCTGTTCACCATTCTATTTCTAATTGTAGGCGTTATGGGATATGGATGGTATATTAAAGAAATTGCTACGCTATTTCTTGTTATGGGATTACTTGCCGGTATCGCTTTCGGGAAAAATGCAAACCAACTTGCTCGTTTATTCATCGAAGGTGCTAAAGATATTATGTCTGCCGCACTGGTTGTTGGACTAGCAAGCGGTATTGTTGTAATTCTGGAGCAAGGAAAAATCATCGATTCACTTCTAAACTACTCGGCAGAGGCAATGCAGGGTTACGGAAAGGTAACCTCGGTGGCAATTATGTATATATTCTACAATCTATTAAACCTGATTATTGCCTCTGGCTCGGCAAAGGCAGCTCTTACAATTCCACTTATGTCGCAATTCTCCGATTTGATTGGAATAAGCCGCCAAACAACCGTAACTGTATATCAACTAGGTGGAGGTTTTACCAACCTAATCACACCCACATCGGGAGTAATGGTTGGAGTATTGAGTATTGCAAAAATCCCGTACAACAAATGGTTCCGATGGTTCCTTCCATTGATGATAATTCTGATTATTGTGGGATTCTTACTACTTCTGCCAACACTATTTATACCGTTAAGCGGGTTTTAAACGCAAGCCTTAAATACGCTAACTTGTAAACGTCGATAAGTTTAACGCAATTGAAAATCAAAAAAAACTTATAGTTTTGTTATAAACCTAAAACCAATCAGTTAATGAAAAAATGTTTCATTTTAGTATCACTACTAATTCTATCTATCGGTCTATTTTCGCAGGAAACAGAGGAGAAAAAAACTGACAAAGTTAAAACGGGCTGGAATGTTGGAGGATTACCTGTTGTTGCATACGACACAGACCTAGGCCTTGAATACGGTGCATTGGTTAACTTTTTCAATTACGGAGATGGCTCTATATATCCCAAATATCGACATAATATTTATGCAGAAGTATCCCGATTTACGAAAGGTAGTGGTATAAATAGAATTTTCTACGATTCAAAATATCTGATTCCTGGGTTACGAGTAACATCTGATCTTGCTTACTTAACCGATAAAACCTACGATTTTTACGGATTCAACGGTTATGAATCAGTATTCAATTCAGACTGGGCCGACGATGAATCCGACGCTTATCAAAGCCGAGTATTTTACAAGTACGATCGTAAATTAACACGCTTCACAACCGATATCCAAGGCAAACTAAAGAACGAACGTTTTGGCTGGGTTGCCGGCATTGGATTATATAATTTTCAGATAGACTCCGTTGATGTTGATAAACTAAACAAAGGGAAATCATCGGGCGATAAACTTCCTTACGTCGATGGTGGACTATACCAACGCTATGTCGATTGGGGAATAATTGATCAGGACGAAAAAGATGGCGGTTTTGTTACTTACCTTAAAGCGGGAGCAGTCTTCGACACCCGCGATAACGAGCCAAATCCCATGAAAGGCATCTGGACTGAAGCTGTTTTAACATACGCGCCATCGTTTCTGGGTGTTGGTAAAGAATTCGAGCACGTTAAATTAACCATCACCCATCGACAATACTTTACGGTTGTTCCTAATCGGCTATCATTTGTTTACCGATTAGGCTATCAAGGAACACTATTGGGAACGTGCCCATTCTACTTACAACCAAACATAACCACACTATTTCTTCGCGGTGCAACAAACGAAGGTTTAGGAGGAGCCAAAAGTTTAAGAGGAATTATACGTAACCGAGTTATTGGTGATGGCATTGCATACGGAAACGTTGAATTACGATGGAAATTTGCCAAGTTCTACTTTATTAAGCAGAACTTCTACCTATCGTTCAACACATTTATTGACTGTGGACAGGTTGTTAAATCTATAGATTTTGACAAGAATGCAGCCATTGCAAAAGCAAATGAAATTGCCATTGCCGAAGGTTCAACATTTAGCGATTCAGAATATTTTAGCAAGGATTCAGAATCGCTACACGCCAGTTATGGCGCTGGATTACGAATTGTAATGAACCAAAATTTTATTATAGCAGTTGATCATGGTAGGGTATTCAAGGAGGAGGATGGAACATCGGGAACCTACATCGGATTAAACTTTTTGTTCTAGCAGATAGAAAATCTTATTTCAAAAGCAATCCGGGCAAAGTCCCGGATTTTTGTTATCAACCCACTTAATATCTTATTGATACATTCTAAGAATTTCAGCCAACACAAAACCCAAGTAATTACCAATTGCGTATCCAATTATACCAATAGTAATTCCCGATAGAATAACTTTTTTATTGCCAATTGCAGCAGCAACCACAGGAACAAAGGGTGGAGAGCATATCAATGAAGTCGATGTGATTATTGTGGTATCGGCATCAATCTTAAATAGTTTCGCCAGAATAACCTGAATGAACAACGAACCAAATACGGCCAATGTTATATAGCCAAAAAGTCCCGGTGTAAGCCCTGCAAAACGACTAATATCGGCCATTGAGGCCACTACAATACTAAAAATCAAAATAAGGTACATTCCAGATTCAAAGGTCTTGTCAACTGTATTTATTTTTTTGAATGTAGAAGCAACTATACTTAAAGTGGTTATCACTAGAATAACAACAACTACTTGCTGCTCCTTGGCTACAAGCAAGGAGAGCACTCCTCCTATTGCAAAAATCAATATTGATAAAACATATGTTTTTAGCAATGGAACAAACTTATCGCGTTTAAAAATCCCTCTAAATGGATCGGAACCATTTGTATATTCAACATCTTCCGATGTACTGTCACTGTATTTTGTGAGAAAAAGTAAAAAGAAACGTTGCCCCACCGTAATCAAAAACGTCAACAATGCTGTAGAAATCAGCATATCATAGGTATGTGTAAGAATATAGGTATCAGAATCGACATTTAACATCATTTTTAACGAAGCTAAATTCGGAGTTCCTCCTGTATAAACGCCAATAAGCATTCCTGATACCTTCCACAACTCGGGCATTCCCTTTCCATTAAAAAGAAAAAAGCCAATAACAACCACCAGTAGAACAGCAAAAACACCAATCAATAAAGAAATAATAGTTTTACCAGCAACTTTAGTCCACTGCTTAATATTGGCAGAGAACAGCAATAATGGAATTGCTAACGGAATTGTTATCGAAGTCATTATATCCTGAACCTGCACCGCGCCACTTGGTAACAATCCCAAATTTCCAACAAGCAAACCAACTATGTATGCAACAAATACAGCCCCTAACTTATTTACAAAAGGAAATTTATGACATAAATGCAGAATTAACAATGGAACAAAAGCATAAAACAATACAAGAATAACCAAAGCCATAACCAATAAAAGTTTTGGGCAAAATTAAAAAAGAATGCTAAGAAATTAAATGTGTATACTATAATTGGAGAGATTTACATTGAATAGACTATAGTAATTTCGGTTCTTCTCGATTTGTCTTATTATCAGAAAAATTCAAATTGAAAAAACCACAAGGGATTAACTCCCTTATGGTAGAACAAATACTATTGCTTCGCCAATACTTCGGACATTACAATCGGCAAGAATTGCTGGAGATACAACTTCTTTTTCCGATTCGTCGTCGATTGCTTTTCCTTTAACCAAAATGCATTTTGAACCAGACAAGCGTTGCTTCTCATTTCCAAGCAAATTATGCACCTGTCCTGATTTAATTATAGAACGTAGTTTTTTGGCAGAGTACTCAGAATACGGCTTAGTCTCCCGAACCAACTCTGAGGATATGGTTGCCGCTGCTAAAAAAACGAATAAATCGGAATAGGCTTTACTTGCCGACACCAAGTTTTCAATCACACTCTGGCTAATGCGCAGTACTGTCAACGGAGTCTCTGCCACAACAGTATGTCGTCTTTGCTCACCTGAAAGGTACTCATAAGAACCAATACTATCCGTGGCCTCTTTTACTGCAACTAATTTATCGCCAGCAAGCGATCGGGCACTACCATTTATCACAATGTAGATTCCATCAAAAGCAGCACCTTCCTTGTACACCTTGCTTTCGGCAGGATAAACCTTTGCCTGTGCCATTTTAATCACAGCATGTAGTTCGGTGCGCGATAATCTTTCAAACCCAGGAGTATTCAACAATACAGACATTGCCTCAAAGGCAAAGTCGATAGATGGTGATGTATCGAGTAATCGTTTCATTCCAGCATGAATAGTAGCCTCAATCCGCTCCACCTCATCGGGTTCTAAGCGTCCTTGCTTACGCAAACGCTCAACCATTTCTTGCTGCTGATTCAACAATGAACGCGATGCAAGCTGTGTTTCAATGGCTTTGCATACATCAGGGTAAGTTTCCTTAAGATTTCGAAGAAATGTTAGACCTGTTATTCTATTTGCATTGAGTTCATCCTCAATCGACGATAGCATCTCGGCCTCCTTATTACTATCTGCTTCACCCATGGAAAAGCCTATTATCAAACTCGACAGGGATTTAATTCCTTCTTCCTGTGCCGTCACAAATGCTCTTGCACAATCGTAACTAATAGCTAAGCGATCGAAAAACCTACGTTTCCAAAAATTGCCAATAAGAGGTATACCTTGTAATTTGGCTGTTGTTTTTGGAGTATGCCAAAGCATTTCGATATCCTCGCGTGCCGAAAGAGAAATTTTGCCACCTGAATCCATCAAAGAGTCAATCTGATCCGACAATAGCTGAACACCATCTGAACTAAGCATTCCTAAGCCAAACTGTCGCCAATAGCTCTCCTTTTCTTTTTGAAGTAATCGCTTTCGCGTTTCTGCAACAGCATCATCAATTTTAAATAGTTTTGTTTCCTCAACAATTTCGTAGGAATCAACCAAAAACTCGTTTACCTTTTCCCAGTTCGCGTCAGCCATAAATCGGTTTTCCTTCAACTTATCAATTTCCTTCTCGCCACTTAATCGAACCTGCAGAATCGACTGCTGCATGAGCCCTGCTTTTATCACACCTATATTTGATAATCCTAATTTATCAATCAACCATTTTACCGTGGTGGCATTAATCAACGATGTTAAAACCACGATTCCTGCCGTTAGCGATAGCACCTGCGAACGCACCTCAACAGGGATTCTCTCTTCGATTGCTACAATGAGAGCTAAAGCCAAACCAACCGCTCCGCGTAAACCACCCCACCAAAGTACTATGGAATCCTTTAGGCTTAGTCCATAACCAATTTTTCGCATTATTGGATAAAAAACATAAATAGTTCCTAGCCGTGCCACATGAATACCAACATAGATAATCAACAAAACAATTAAATCACTAAATGTGAATAAAATATGCTGAGCAATAACCACACCTACAATTAAAAAGATTAAAGTATTTGCAATGAATGCGGCTAACTCCCAGAACTCATGTAGAAAATGAGTAACACCAGGGCTCACTCTTGTTTTCCCGGGGCCTGCCATTGCAATTCCAAGTGTAACAACCGAAATAACACCAGAAACATGAAATATATTTTCGGCCAAAAAGAACGTTAGATATGCAGCTCCAATTATTACTGTTATTTCGATTAATGCATCGTTGAATACACGCTTAATCCACATTATCGCAAGCCATGCCACGGAACCTCCAACAACAATTCCGCCCAAGGAAACCTTCAGGAACTGAAGAATAGCATTTCCTCCCGAGTTATCGCCTACCACCAATGCAAAAATTGCTAAGAAAAATACGATTGCCGTACCATCGTTAAGCATCGATTCGCTCTCCGTTATTGTCGATAACTTCTTGCTAGCCCCAACCTCCTTCAAAATTGCAACCACAGCAACTGGATCGGTTGCACTAATTATTGCACCAAATAAAAATGCTAATACCCAAGTCCATTGCCCTAATCCGATGCCCAAAGCATTAATCATCATTACAAAAAGAGCCGTAATACACATTGCCACCACAATGCCAGGAATGGCAAGAATTAATGAGTTTGCAAGTGATTTTTTAAAGGTATGCACATGAAGCGCATATGCAGCCTCGAAAATTAATGTTGGTAAAAATAAATATAAAATTAGGTGCGGATTGATGCTTCCAGCCCACTTCACAGAATCGGCAATTGGCTGCATTCCAAAATCAAGAAGCAGACCTGAGCGTGTTAAAACGCCAAGAATTAATCCAATAATCAATAAGGATATTGTGTATGGAAGCGGACCTCGACTCAACAAATGCCGAGTGGCAGTTCCAACAAATAGTGATATAATGATGAATAGCAAAGGTGCAAGATTGGTTTCGTGCTCCGAATTTCCGGAATGTTCAGCAACCTCAACATTTGCATCATGCTGCTGTAATAGAACATTATCGGATTGCACCTCAACCTGCTCTAATTTCTGAACAGGTATTGAATCGTCAGCTCTAACTGAGTCAATAGAAAATATTCCTACAAAAAGGAATGCGAAAAACAATGAGATTAGTAGTAATCTGGATACTTTCGATATCATACTCACCAATTTTTACAGCAAGTTATGAAAATAGATTGAAGAACAGATAAATAAGACGAAGAAATTTAACCTATCAGTAATTCTAAAATTAAAAGAACTTCAAACTAACTGCTCAAAAAATCTTTGATAAAAAACAAAAAAGAACAGCTACACTGCTACTCTTCCAACAATCTGACAACCAAAAGTTTTGCAGATCTACTTTCCTTCTAGCATTTTCTGAAGGGCGTACATTTCATCCCGATAACGTGCTGCTTCAATAAAGTTCAACTCTTTAGCCTCTTTCTCCATCGACTTTTTAGCCTTCTCAATAGCCTTTACAAGTTGATCTTTGGTCATATACTGTACAACTGGATCGGCGGCGTAATCAACCTTTTCGGGTTCAACATACACATTCAATGTTTCGCCACTAGTTAACCGTTGCCCCAAAATAGATGTTTTGGCTTTTACTATTTGAGTTGGTGTAATTCCGTGTATTTCGTTATACTTCAACTGCTTTTCCCGTCTTCGATTGGTCTCCTCAATCGTAATTCGCATCGATTGAGTTATCTTATCGGCATACATTATCACCTTTCCATTGATATTACGAGCCGCTCGACCAGCAGTCTGTGTCAACGATCGGGCAGAACGCAGAAATCCTTCCTTATCGGCATCGAGAATTGCAACCAGCGAGACCTCTGGTAAATCCAAGCCTTCACGTAAAAGATTTACACCAACAAGAACATCAAACAAGCCCTTACGCAAGTCTTCCATAATCTGCACACGCTCTAGAGTATCAACATCGGAATGAATGTAACGACAACGAATATCGATCCGAGCCATATATTTAACTAACTCCTCGGCCATTCGCTTTGTAAGAGTAGTAACCAAAACTCGCTCATCCAAACCGACACAACGATTTATCTCGCCTATCAAATCATCAACCTGATTCAAACTAGGTCGAACATAAATAATCGGATCGAGCAAGCCTGTAGGTCGAACTACCTGATCGACCACCACGCCCTGACATTTCTGTAACTCGTAATCGGCTGGAGTGGCACTAACAAAAATGATTTGCCCCACCAACGATTCAAACTCATCGAACTTAAGCGGCCTATTATCAATTGCAGCAGGCAGCCTGAAACCATACTCAACTAGTGTTTGCTTGCGTGAATTATCGCCCCCATACATTGCCCGGATTTGAGGAATTGTAACATGACTCTCATCAATCACCATGATAAAATCCTGCGGGAAGTAATCTATAAGACAGAATGGGCGCATTCCTGCTGGTCGTCCATCAAAATACCTTGAGTAATTCTCGATTCCAGGGCAATAGCCCAATTCGCGAATCATCTCCAAATCGTACTCAACCCGCTGTTGCAAGCGCTTTGCCTCCATGTGCCGACCGATACTTTTGAAGTATTCAACCTGCTTCATCATATCATCCTGAATTTGATATATGGCCTGATTCATACGCTCCTTTCCCGCAATAAATATATTGGCAGGATAGATTACAACCTCGTCAGAACTCTCAATCAACAAACCACTAACAGGATCAAAAACTTCAAGCGCCTCAATATCATCTCCCCAAAAAATAATTCGTACACCTCTATCGCCATAAGCCAAGTAAACATCAACGCTATCGCCTTTTACCCGAAATGTTCCCCGTTTAAATTCAACTTCGTTACGGGAATACAAAGCATCAACAAGCTGCCGTAAAAATTGATTTCGGCTTATCCGTTCGCCAACCTTCAATCGAATTGTACTATTGTAAAAATCCTGAGGGTTTCCAATTCCATACAGACAGGACACCGAAGAGATTACAACAACATCCTTGCGTCCCGAAAGCAATGAGGAGGTAGCACTTAATCTCAACTTCTCAATCTCGTCGTTGATGGCCAAATCCTTCTCTATATAGGTATCGGTAACAGGCAGATATGCTTCTGGCTGGTAGTAATCGTAATACGAAACAAAGTATTCAACAGCATTATCGGGGAAAAAACTTTTAAACTCTCCATAAAGTTGAGCTGCCAGAGTTTTATTATGACTCAATATCAAAACGGGCCTATTGGCATTGGCAATAACGTTAGCAATGGTAAATGTTTTACCAGAACCAGTAACACCAAGCAATGTCTGAAACTTATCGCCACGATCTACGCCCTCAGACAATTGTCTTATTGCCTCGGGCTGATCGCCCGATGGTTTAAAATCGGAGGTTAACTTATACTCCATCAAAATATTTTTTGTAAAAATAGTAGATTTTGAAGTTGAAGTATTGATAAATTTTGCTAAAACTAGGAATCAGCATAACTCTTAATTCTCGGAGAAAGAATTCTTAAGAGGGTAAGAATTGGCATAAACACCAATGTATTTATCAATAGTTTTAATCAACTCTTCGGCAACAATTGGTTTTGATATATAATCGCTGCACCCAGCACGCAGACAGTTTTCCTTATCGCCAGCTATTACACATGCCGTTTGGGCTATAATTGGAATATTTTGATCAATTTTTCTAATAAGCCGCGTTGCCTCAAGACCACTCATTCCTTCCATCTTAATATCCATGAGAATTAAATCGATCCCTTTTGTATTAAGAAACAGGTCAAGGGCTTTTTTTCCACAATCGGCTACAATTATTTTAGCCCCTGTTTTAGCAATAATAATCTCTAATAGCAGAAGACTAGCCTGATCGTCATCTACAATAAGAATAAGTTTGTTTTTCCAATTTATATGCTGAAAAAAAGACATTGCCACAAAAGATTAACAGCCCTAAGTTATATTTTTCTATCTAAAATAGGATGAAAATGCCCCATGCAAAACCACGTATCTTATGAAAGAAACGTTTTAGCCAATGAAGTGTTATTCTCAGCTTACGAATTAAATAAATTTATTTACTCTCGAGAATTTTTAGTTGAGCAGGTGTACCCTGAACCTCAAAAATCTTATCAGATTTTTGAATGATACAGATTTTGTTTCGTCTATCGATACGAGAAAGATATTTTAGATTGATAATAGCAGAACGGCTAATCCGGAAAAAAGGCAATCCCTCCAACTGACCCTCAACATCCTTAAGCGATACAGAAACAACCTCATCCTTCCGTGCCTGAAAATGAAGAATAGTATAGCTACCACTTGCCTCAAACCAAACAATATCATCTGGGTCTATAAAAACAACTCCATTCCTCATACTAAACTTCAATTTTTGAAAATCTGGAGTTTGTAACGGATTACTGTCAACTTTTGACTTCATCCGCTGATTTTCGAAATCTTCTCTATAACGCTGAATTGTTTGATTTAAATCATCAATGTCAATTGGTTTAAGCAAATAATCGAATGCTGAATATTTTATGGCTTTTATGGCATATTGATTATAGGCTGTTATAAATACAACTGCAGGATTAAAATCCGCTTTATTGAGTTGTTCGAGCAGTTCGAAGCCAGACCCGCCAGGCATCTCAATATCTAGAAAAACCATATCGGGCTTATGAACCCGAATAGCCTCCATAGCCTCCTTTAAATCTCGGCATTTTGCTAAAAGGGTTACATTTCCATCCAACCGAAGCAGATGCGCTAAAATATCGCGAGAATTGGGTTCGTCATCAACAACTATGGCTCGAATCTCTCTCTTCATTAAGGAAATGGGAAATTAATATTTGTTTAGTATAACTTTTACAAGTTTTCTTTCACACTTTACAAACAGTAAAAATTTACATAACTTGTAAGTGTTTTATCAAAAATAATAAATCTTTTTAGAAATATAAGCAAATTATTTTCTTTTTTTTGGCTAATTCTAAATGTACAAGGAACTTAACATAAAAGTATCAATCTATTTAATTCTACTATACTCTTTAACGGCTTTTATTTGCATTACGGCCGCTTACTGGGCTAATATCTCTTTAGTTTTTTGGATGCCCGCTGCAATTGGAGTTGGTTTTGCAATAAAATATGGGAAAAGGTCTAGCTTCGCAATTCTTATTGGCGGTACAATTCTTATTCTTTTATCAACCTTTATCCATCAATATTTTTATTTCAACACCATAAAAATATTAATCTTAACATTATCGGATGCACTGCTATGCCTTGGTACCTCTCTATTCTATAAAAGTAAACCACCATTTCTTAATTATGTGACCGATTTTAAGAAGTATGCAATTTTTGCTAGTTTACTTGCACTTGTAGAATCGTTATTTATTACTGTTGTATTTAGACTTTTAGTATTAGAAAACGGCCTAAACATCATTACCTCCTTTAATATCAAATTCATTGCAATATCAATATCGCTATTTACGCTGACCCCGTTCATCCTAACAATCAAAAATAAGCCTGCCAATATTGAACAGAAGTATTTCTATAGGATTATTGCAACAATAATTCTTGCCTTAGTACCCAATATCGTAAACATTATTAATACATCTAAATCACAGAACCTACTTCCATTCCAATTAATAACTATTACACTTCTAATCATTTACGCAGTAAAACAGCGATATAGACTAGCAACTCTATTTGTTTTAATACTATCAAGTTCAATAGTTTTCAATGGCATCTTAAACAAAAACTATTTCAGCATATACGATTTCCCATATAATATTATCAACTCACAATACATTGCTCTTCTAATATCACTTTTCATCATTATTGTTAATGTAATCCTGAACGAACGCGATAATGCAATTAAAACAATCAATGAATCATACATTGATATCCAAAATGAAGTCAATCGGCAAACTGGCATTTTAAAAGATTTAAATCAAAGGCTTATCTCAGAAATAGAACAACGAGGTTTGATTGAAAAAGAATTAAATCTGAGCAAAAAGTTACTTCTTGAATCGCAAGAAATTGCAAACATTACAAGTTGGGAGTATGATCTAAAAAATAAAACGATCCGATGGTCTGAATCGGCTTCCCGAATTCTGGGCATAAATTTGACTCAGATTAGCGCATTCTCAATGGATAAGTATATCGAAAGAATTCATCCAGACGATAAAAGATCTTTCCTTGGTGCTATTTCACAAGCATCTGAAAAAACTAAGGATATCAATCTCGAAATTAAATATCTACTAAATAATCGATATCGCTATTTTCGCATATTAGGACGTTCGTTCGAAGATAACGATTCCATAAAACGCATTGTGGGCGTACTTTCAGATATTACCGATTGGAAAGAAGCCCAGATTGCCCTTTCGGAAAAGGAAATACGCTACAGGGCTCTTTTTGAAACAAATATTGACCCTGTAATACTTATTGATGGCATAACCAAAACTATAGTAGATGTAAATAAGGCTTTCGAAAATTTATATGAGTATTCTAAAAGCGAGATACTTGGAACTCCATACATAAATATTTCGGCACAAGAATACGAAACGCACCAAGCTCTGGACATCACACTAGAGAGAGGTTCGTACCGAGTTCCAAGTAGAAGTCATCGCAAAAAATCGGGAGAGGAGTTTTACGTTGAAGGACATTTCGTCAAGTTTTTATTGGGAACAACACCCCTTATTTTCGCAGTACTTCGCGATAACACTGTTCGCAAAAATTATGAAAGTAGACTAGCCGAAAGAGAGTTGAAATTTAGATTATTTTTCGAGTCAAACCTTATTGGAATGGCCGAGACTACCATATATAAAGACTGGATAACATTCAACACAAAACTTTGTCATATATTAGGATACAAACCTAGCGAATTAGAAAAAATTACATGGGATAAAATTACTTATCCAGAGGATTTGGATTTTGAACTAAAACAATTCAACAACATTCTTCAGCACAAAACAGACAACTATACTATAGAAAAACGGTTCATTAAAAAGGATGGCTCTACAGTATACTGTAACGTTGCAGTTAAAGCAATCAAAGACAATACTGGCAACATCACTCATCTTGTAAAATTAATAGAGGATACAACTCTAAAGAAAAAGGCTGAAACAGCCTTAATAGAAAGTCAAAGTAGACTACAGAAAGCGCAGCAAATTGCACATCTGGGTGTTTGCCGATTAAATATGGCATCAGGATATCTAGATATTTCACCGGAAGCATTCGTCATTCTTGGATTGGAAAAAGAAAAAGCCCCCTTTAACATGGATAGTTTTATAAATGGAATACATCCAAGTGATAGAGAACAACTGAATACAATCATAGAACGACTTAAAAACAATAAAACCAATGAAGAAATTTTCGAGGCCCGATTTGTAAAAAATAGCGGAGATATAGCCTATTTAGCACTAAACTTAGGCATTTCTAGTACAAATAACAAAATAACTGATCTAATAATCACATTTGCCGATATTACAACTTCAAAACTTGCCGAAACATCATTAAAGGAGGCAAATGCAATGAAAGATCAATTATTCTCTGTTATTTCTCATGATTTAAAAGGTCCGATTGGAAGCATGGAGCAACTACTATCTATTTATTTAAATAGCAACGATACACTAAACGATGAATCAAAAAACGAAATAATATCATTGCTGTACAATACAACCCACGAAAGTTATAGTCTACTCGAAAATTTACTAGAATGGGGACGCAGCCAAAGACAGTCGACTGCCAAACCATCAATCATTGACATTGATGATATTGTCCTTGAAACGACATCGCTTCTATTAGGTATGGCATCAAACAAAAATATCGTTATAAAAACATCAATTACAAAAGGTTGCAAAGCATTTGTTGACCCAATGATGTTTAGAACCATTCTTAGAAATCTTATAACGAATGCCATAAAATTCACCCCAAATGGAGGTAATATTTTAATTGAAGGATGCATTCAAAACAAAAACTGCACAATTAAAGTCACCGATTCCGGAATAGGAATTCCTGACGATAAAATTGCAGTACTTTTCGATGATTCTAAAATATTTAGCACTGCAGGAACCAATAATGAAAAAGGTTCGGGTCTAGGACTAAAATTGGTAAAACGATTTGTCGATAAAAACGAAGGCATCCTTAACATTCAATCCAGTAAAGATCAAGGCACTACATTTATCATTACATTTCCTTCAACCGAAGCAACCTAGCACATTAAATTAAACTTTTATCTTTGCAGCAAAATTTGCAAAATGACAATATTCACCCTCCTTATTTTAGCCATTGGGCTATCGTTCGACACATTTGCCATTTCAATCTCTAGCGGCATTGCCCGAAAGCATATAGTTTTTAAGGAAGCATTTTTGATTGCATCTGTTCTTGGTTTTTTTCAGGCAATTATGCCAGTCATAGGCTGGCTAGGCGGTTTATCTATTAAAAATTACATAGAACCATTCGACCATTGGATTGCCTTTGGATTACTTGGAATCATCGGAATAAAAATGATTATAGAAAGTTTTAAAGATGACGATAAGAAAGATTTCAATCCACTAAACCCAAAGATAATGGTAGGAATGGCGATTGCCACCAGTATCGATGCTCTGACAGTTGGAATTAGCTTTGCCATTGTTGAAGTAAACATGATACTAGCATTCATCATTATCGGATTTGTTACATTTCTGGTTGCTATGCTTGGAATGCTTTTCGGGAAAAAAATAGGCGACCGAATTGGTCGCCGTATGGAGATATTAGGTGGTCTTATTCTTATTGCAATCGGATCTAAAATATTAGTCGATCATTTAATTGGCTAATAAATTAAATTTCGAATTTCCATTGTATGAATAATAATATCGACTATTTCCTTAATTGAAAGCGTCATTGTATTGAATGTTATATCGAACCGAGTATAATCCGTGCCTTTTCCGCCAAAGTAGGATCTTATCTCCTCTCTTTTTTTGTCTATTTCCTGCACGTATTGCTGAGCAGCTTTAGTCTCGAACTTATACATTTCTTCAACCCGAATAACTCGCCACTCAAAAGGAGCCTCCAAATGGATATGCAACGAGTTTGGAATATCACGAGTTATTGCAACGCCTCCTCGTCCAAGAATTACTACTCGTCCTTTCGATGCTTCACTGCGTATTACAGCTTTAACGGTATTTTGGATTCGCCTATCGCTTTTGTAGTACTTTGTAGACATCGACTGAAGAATCTCCTCCATTATACCTTTCCGTTTCGCTTCGAAAATATAGTCTATATCCTCCTCAGGCAAGCCCAATTTTTCGGCGGCAATCTTTTGTACACGTTCCTTTGCCAGCCATCGCCACGCATCCTCGTCTTTTAGCCTAAACTTGTGGTTTAATTCCTGAACAAGTTCACTCGTTAACTGAGTTCCAGGGCATCCCATCTCTCTGGATATAGTAACCACAGGACCTGGTTCGTGGATCGAATCATTAGTCCGCTTATTCCTTTCTGTTAAATATCGGATTAAATCTAGTCCCATTTCGATTACTAATTAGAGTTAACACTAAATGATATTTGACTGCTCTCAGTTCAATATTATTCTTTGTTAAATTTAAAAGGAATAAACCAAATTGTCAATTTTTTAGTTGAAATAATTACCCCGAATTCCTATGAAAAAAGGAATTATGCCGATAAAATTATTGTTTGCCTATAACGGTTATTCTAACTGAGTTTTGCTACTGGAAGTGTAAAAAAGAACTTACTACCCTTACTCGGAATACTTTCGGCCCATATCTCACCTCCATTCATGGTGATAAACTCTTTGCAAAGAATTAATCCTAATCCAGTTCCTTTTTCATTTCGAGTTCCTGGGCTGGAATTTATTTGCGTGCTAAATAATTTCGCCATAACATCAGACTGTATTCCAACTCCAGTATCATCCACGCAAACAGTCACTACACCTTCGTTGATAGCACTCCAAATACGAACTTTATCGCCAGCATTGCAGAATTTAATTGAATTTGAAACAATATTGCGAAAGACTATTTCGGTCATATCCTTATCGGCATGGACAAACATGTTATCATTCAACTGGTTTACTATCGATATTTCTTTTTGCAATGCTCTATCTTCAAGAATCTTCAATCGTGATAAAACCAAGTCATTCAAATCAAAATTAACAGGATTGACTTTTGTGCCATGCATCTGGTTACGTGCCCATGTTAAAAGATTCTCCAACAATGAGGTAGTATGATTTACGTTGATAGATAATTCCTCAATAATCGATTTAAAGCTATCCTCGGTAAAGTGTCCCTCTTTGGCTATATTTAGAATTGTGATTAAAGAAAATAAGGGACTTCTTAAATCATGAGCTATTATAGAAAATACTTTATCCTTTAATGCATTTAAATTTCTCAACTGGTTGGCCTGCTCACTAATTTCTTCTGTTTGCTTCAGTATTTCGGTATTCTTCTCCCTTAAGAGTTTGTTGGCTTTTTTCTTTTCGGTATAAGCATAAAAAATTAAAGAAGTAAATACTAAGGATATTACAATAAGCCCAATATAAACCTTCTGCAATAATTTTTGATGGTTTAGCTGAGCATCTCTAAGTTGCATTTCGGTATTGAGCAACTCTATTTGCATTTTTTGCTCTCGGGTAATTTGCTCAATCTCCCTAAGGCTATTTTCCTTTTGCTGAAGTTCCTGATTTGTTTTGGCCAACTTTCTATCTGTAAAATTCTTCTCTGCAGATATTTGCTGAACAACACGACCCGCACTATCGACAATTGCTTTTGCTTTAAGTTCATTAGCACGGAGTTCTTCAGATTGAAGTTTTTTAGTGAGCATCGCAAAAAGGCTGAAATATTCTGCTGCTTTTGTCTGGTTTCCTATCTTTTCGTAAAGTTTATTGAAATTAGAGTAGCAATTCTTAAGTAACTTTGGATTATCTAACTCTTGGGCAATTTTTTGAATCTCCAACAAGTTTTTTTCAGCGGAAGGATAATCTCCTAGTTCGATTTCCTCATTCGATAGGTTAAGTAACGAAGTTGCTATATCTGCTTTTTTCCCAAACTTTCTAGACGAATTTAATGTTTCATTGAAATAATCACAAGCTTGTTTATGCTCACCCTTTTCGGAATATATTAATCCCAGATTAGTGTAAATTACTTTGATTCCATTGACATTGCCTATTTTCTTTGAATTAGTTAATGCCTTTTCAAAATAGGTAATTGCCTCATCGTTTTTATTTGATTGCCAATATAAATTGGCCACCTTGTTAAAATAAAGCGCAGCTTGATTATTGTCTCCATTCAACTCATATCCTTCGCCCAATTCTATGTATTCCTCTATCTTTTCGTCGAGCCCCTGAGCAAAGGTGACATAAAGAGGAAAGATCAATAGAAATAATACATATGCTAAGAACTTCAACTTAACCATGTTTGTCGATAAACTAAAATTACACGAAGTTAAAAAACTTTAGCAAATCTTACGATCAATAGTAAAAAACTGGTTCGGGAAATTTTATAAATTCTTTCAACTCGTCGCACACGTTGATAAACATCAATTTTGATGAAACTAACAGATTAATTGCCCGATCCTAAAAATATATTTACATTTTTGTCGAATCAATTTTAAACACATTTCTTGTGTTGATGTTCTATTAAGAAAAAAAGATGCAAACGGTCAGAAAAATATATCCAGTTACAGGAATGTCCTGTGCTGGCTGTGCTATAAGCGTAGAAAGTATGCTTAAAAGTCAAAAAGGGGTTGTTGATGCAGGCGTAAACTTTGCCAACAGCACAGTATGGGTAAATTTTAATATCAATGAAATTTCTGAAACACAACTTCGAGACTCGGTTCGAGCAATTGGCTATGACTTGATGCTCGACACTGAAAATCTGCAAACTGCAATCGAAAATAAAAAACAGGTATACCAGAAACAGTTATTAACAAGAATGATTCTCTCCGCAATACTATCGTTACCATTGGTAGTTTTAGGGATGTTCTTTATGAACTGGCATTACTCGCCATGGATATCGATGATAATTGCAACACCAGTAATATTTTGGCTAGGTCGCGACTTTTTCATTAATGCCTACAAGCAAACAATCCACTTTAGGGCAAACATGGATACTCTGGTTGCGCTGAGTACATCTATCGCTTATTTTTTCAGCATATTCAACACACTTTACCCAGAATTTTGGATCAGCAAAGGACTCGAAGCCCATATCTATTTTGAATCGGCATCGGTAATAATAACGTTTATACTTCTTGGAAGGTACTTAGAGGAACGTGCCAAAGGAAAAACATCATCGTCAATCAAAAAACTAATGGGTTTACAACCCGATAAAGTTTGGCTAATGGTTAACAATGAACCATCCGAAGTTCCAATAAGCCAAATTGTAAAAGGCGATACTATTCTTATCAAACCTGGTGCAAGAATCCCTGTTGACGGCATTGTTACCGATGGTCACAGCTGGATTGATGAAAGCACAATTACAGGCGAATCGATCCCTGCAGAGAAAAATAAAGGCCACAAAGTTTGGGCTGGAACACTAAATCAGCGTGGCAGTTTAACCATCGATGCAGTGCAAATTGGCTCGGAGACGATACTCGGGAAAATTATTAAAACAGTCGATGAGGCTCAAAACAGCAAGGCTCCTGTACAAAAACTAGCCGATAAGGTTGCAGGCATTTTCGTTCCTGCTGTAATTATAATCTCCTTACTAACATTTTTCGCATGGTTAATTCTTGATTCTGACGATGGATTCATCAGAGGATTGCTTTCAATGGTTACTGTTCTTGCAATTTCGTGTCCATGCGCACTAGGTTTAGCTACCCCAACAGCAATAATTGTGGGAGTTGGAAAAGCAGCAGAACATAACATTTTAATCCGTGATGCCGAAAGCTTAGAGTTGGCGCACAAAATAAACCATATTGTCCTTGATAAAACAGGTACGCTGACAGAGGGAGTTCCAACCGTAAAAGAAATGGTTTGGTTCTCCGACAAAATTGAACATAAACAAATACTAAAACTCATCGAGTTTAAATCCGAGCATCCCTTAGCCGATTCGATTGTTCGACATTTAAACGATACTGAACTATACGCAAGCGAACAACTATCATTCGAAGCCATCACAGGCTTTGGTGCAAAAGCAAACATAGAATCGCACAATTATTTTGTAGGAAACCATAGGCTAATGCAAAGTAATGCTGTGGTTTTAAGTGATGAAGTTAACTTCTTAATCAGCAAATTCGAAAACGAAGCCTGCACCGTTATTTACTTTGCCGAAGATCAAAACATACTAGCAATCATTGCAATTACCGACAAAATCAAACAAAACACAAAACAAGCACTCGATGAACTAAAACGAAAAAATATCGACATCGAAATGCTTACTGGCGATTCATGCTCAACAGCAAGTGTAATTGCCAGTCAATTAGCTATTGAAAACTACAAAGCACAGGTTTTGCCTTCGGAAAAAGCAGATATTATCAAGCAAACAAAAAGTAAAGGCAAAATTGTTGCAATGGTTGGCGATGGAATTAACGATACCGAGGCGCTTGCCCTCGCCGATGTTAGCATTGCCATGGGAAAAGGTTCCGACATTGCCATGGATGTGGCAAAAATCACCATAATAAATTCCGACTTAACCATGATTTCTAAAGCCATTGAGGTTTCGAAACGAACAACGAGAACTATTCGGCAGAACCTTTTCTGGGCTTTCATTTACAACATAGTGGGAATCCCCATTGCCGCTGGAATTTTATATCCAATTACTGGATTTACATTCGACCCAATGATTGCCGGAATTGCAATGGCAATGAGCTCAGTATCGGTTGTTTCAAATAGTTTACGATTGAAGAGAATAAGGCTTTAAAGAACTACTTACAGCAAAAGTTTTGAATCTCATCCCTATAATTCAATGCTATATGCTTAAACCAGTAGGTAAAATCATCAGGATTATTTTGAATCTCGTCATACAGTTTGTCAATGGGAATCCATTTCCATTCCGAAACTTCATCAACATTTGGATTTGGACATCCATCGAAGCAACCAAAATAAACATGGTCAATTTCGTTCTCAACTAAACCATGATCAAAATCTACCTTATAGTGAAATGTAAAAGCATGAGAAAGCACACAGGAAAAGCCCATTTCATGACTTAGCCTATCGTAAATTACTTCATCCATCGAAGTATCCTTGGGCAAATGGCTGCAACAAGCATTGGTCCACAAACCGGGCGAATGGTACTTTTCATCGGCACGCCGATGAATAAGCATTTCCTTCTGAGCGTTGAAAATTATTATTGAAAAAGCGCGATGCAACAAGCCTTTACTATGCACATACATCTTATCGGCATAACCAGTAATTGAATCATCCTGATTAACCAATGCTATTAAATCGCCCATAAAAACTACTTAATAAAATTGCCATTGTAAAACTCTTCGAAAGCCGTGTTCACCTCATCCTCTGTATTCATAACAATTGGTCCTCGCCAAGCAATGGGCTCGTTGAGAGGTTCGCCTCCAAAAATAAGAAAATTAGCACCATCGGCACCAGCCTTCACCTGAAGAATCCTTCCTTTGTCAAGAATCACACCCTCCATGCTACGAATTGGATGCTCAAAATCAGGTAAAGATATTACGCCATCGTAAACGTAAATGTAGTAGTTGTAATCTATATTGATTGTTTCATCAAGAATAGAATCGGGCCATAGTTTAACGTCAAAAAAATCGATTCCAACGTGTAAATTCGAGACTCCTCCTTGGTTTTTACGAAACCGTCCAGAAATAACTTTTACCTTCGAGCCTGTTGTTTCAACAACTGGAATACTTCCAGATCTGAGTTCACGGTATTGAGGAGGAAACATCTTATACTCGTGAGGCAAATTTACCCATAGCTGAAAACCATACATCAGCCCATTCTGAGCACGAGGCATTTCCTGATGAATAATTCCACTACCAGCAGTCATCCACTGCACATCACCAGGTCCAATAACAGCAGTATTTCCAAGACTATCGGAATGCTCAATTTCACCGCTCATCATGTAGGTAACAGTTTCGATTCCACGATGAGGATGCCATGGAAAACCAGCCTCAAAATCCTTCGGATTATCAGAGCCGAAATGATCGAGAAGCAAGAAAGGATCTGTTTGATATCGAGTTTGAAAGTCAAATACTCTATTCAACCTAACGCCAGCACCTTCAATTGCAGGCTTTGCCCGAATTATGTTTTTTACTTTTGCTAGCATGATTTTTTCTACAAGTTACTTTAAAATTTCAAACAATACAATCGATACAGAGCAAACACTCTATTTAGTTTCAGAAATATCAGCATTTTATCAAGAAAATACAATTATAATTCGACCTTAAATTAAAAATAATATCACATTTTAAAAATAATTAACAAGTATTGTAACAGATTGTTGATTAAAAGTTCGTTTCAGAAACTTAAGGTTAAGCCAATTCTTACTACTTTTATCCGAATTTAAGAATTTTAAACATGATAAGACTAAAAGCAACAATACTGGCACTCATTAGTTCATTCCTTATAGCCAACCTTGCTATAAGTCAAGATACCAAGTATTACTCCGAGCCAGATGCTGTTTACCGTAATGCCTTCGATCTGTACCAAAAAGGTATGTATGCCAATTCGCAGAAGCTGTTTGAGAAATACCTAAAAATTGCCGACACACACGTCAATCACCAAAGCACCAACGCTGAGTTCTACCGTGCAATGTGTGCAATTGAGTTGGACAATAACGATGCAGAGTACCTCATTGGTAACTTCATATACAAACACCCCGAAAGCCAAAAGATTGATCTGGCATACTTTGCCATGGGCAAAATGCAGTATCAGCAAAAAAAATACACGAAATCGATATTTTGGCTACAAAAAGTAGATAAAAACGGAATTGACAAGGATAAGCAATACGAGATGTTCTTTATTCTTGGCTACTGCTTCTTTATGACCAACGATTTCGACAATGCAAACAAGTGGCTTTACCAAGTAAAGGATGTCGATAATAAGTTTGCATCGCCAGCAACCTACTACTACTCGCACATTGCTTATCTTCAAAAAAAATATGCAACGGCATTGAAAGGATTCGAGAAACTTACCAATGACGACACCTTTGCACCAATTGTCCCCTTCTACATTTCGCAGATATATTATCTACAAGGCGATTATAAAAAAGTTGTCACTTACTCTCCTCCGCTGCTCAAGGATAATACCACCAAACGCACTCCAGAGATCGCGCGTATTATAGGTGAATCGTATTTCAAGTTGAAACAATACGACAGTTCATTAGTGTATCTCGAAAAATATGCTGAGAAAGCACAGCAACTTAGTCGCGACGATCATTACCTAATTGGTTTCGCCTACTACAAAAATCAAAAGTATGCCGATGCTGCAAAATATTTAGAGAGAGTATCAACAACCGACGATTCTTTAAGCCAGAATGCACATTACCATTTGGCCGATTGCTACCTGCAACAAGGCGATAAGGCAAAAGCACGTCAGGCATTCGGAATGGCTTCAAAGTTAGATTTCGACAATATTATCAAAGAAGATGCATTATTCAACTTTGCCAAATTAACCTACGAGCAACTTTACGCTCCATTTAACGAGGCAATTGAAGCATTCCGTTCGTACATTCAACTCTACCCTAACACACCAAGAACCGACGAAGCATACAACTACCTCACACTTGCTTACCTAAATACCCGAAATTACAAGGAAGCAGTTGAGTCGTTGGACAAAATCAAGAATAAAGATGCCACTATTAAGGCAGCCTACCAGAAAACAGCATACTACCGAGGATTAGAACTTTTCCAGAACTTAAGTTTTAACGAGGCTATCGAAATGTTCAATCTATCGCTACAGTACTCAAACTATAACCAGAACATTGCAGCACAAGCCATTTACTGGCAATCCGAAGCATACTACAGAACTGAGGATTACACAAAAGCGGCTGAGGGCTACAACAAATTCATTCTTACTCCTGGTGCATTTAACCTGCCCGAATACAACATGGCTCACTACAACCTAGGGTACTCTTATTTCAAACTAAAAAACTACGACGAGGCCATTGTTTGGTTCAGAAAGTACACATCGCTTAGCAACGATGAAAAAACAGTGTATGTTGGCGATGCTTACAACCGAATTGGAGACTCTTTCTTTATTCAACGTAGATACTGGGCAGCCATCGATTATTACGACAAAGCAATTGGTATCGACAAAATTGACGCGGACTACGCATCTTTCCAACGAGGATTTTCGCTTGGATTAGTGGAACGTCCTCAGAAAAAAATTGAATCGCTTTTAAGTCTCACACAAAAATATCCAGCATCGAACTACATGGATGATGCAATATTTGAACTTGGCGAAAGCTACATGGTTTTAAATCAACCATCCGAAGCCAAGTCCAATTACCAAAAAATTGAAAAGGATTATACCGGGAGCAGTTACTACGTCAAAGCGCTGGTTCAACTTGGATTAATATATTATAACTCCGAAAATTCGGATAGCGCGATGCAATACTACAAACGAGTTGTTGAAGAATTCCCCGGAACATCTGAGGCTAAAAATGCACTTATTGGTATTCGAAATATTTATGTTGATAAAGGCGATGCCTCAACCTATTTTGAGTATGCATCGAAACTTGGCAGCATTGCCAACATGAGTTTGGCCGAAAAAGATTCGTTATCCTATATTGCAGCCGAAAAACTATACGTAAATGGCGATTGCGAAAAATCGAACGAAGCATTCCAAAAATATCTAGTCGATTATCCACAAGGCAGTTTCACCATTAACTCAAACTACTACCTAGGCGATTGCTATATCAGAAATAACAATACCGATGCTGCCATTGATGCATTTAGCAAAGTAGCAGCAATGCCTAAGAATAATTTCACCGAACAAAGTTTACTCCAACTTGGTAAAATATATTTCGGAAAAGAGCAGTATGAAAAATGCTTCGAAACTTACAACAAGTTGGAGCAAATTGCGGAACTTAAATCTTCGTTACTAGACGCTCGCGTTGGAAAACTTCGCTGCGCATATCAACTTAAAAACTACACCGACTTACCGGCAATAGCCAATAGCGTTTTAGCAACAGAAAAACTACCTGCCGAAATAGAAAGTGAAACTCGTTTCAAACTTGCACAAGCCCATTTAGAACTTGGTAATGTTGATAATGCTTTAATTGAATTCTCGAAGGTTGCCAGTAACCTAAAAACAAAGGAAGGCGCAGAATCTAAATATCATGTTGCAAAAATCTACCTAGATAAAGGCGAATATAACAAGGCTGAAACAGAAATTTTTGCCTTTGCAGAGAAGAATACTCCACACCAATACTGGCTTGCTAAATGTTTTATTCTTTTAGCTGATGTTTACATGCAGCAAGACGACTTTTTCCAGGCCAAAGCTACACTACAAAGCGTTATTGATGGGTATTCGACCACCGACGATGGAATTATTGATGAAGCCACCAATAAGCTAAATCAACTGGTAAAACTTGAGAAAAACAAGCAAACAAAGAAAACCGACGACAACCTAAATATTGGCGTAAAGTAATTTATAATGCGACAAATCATGCAAAATATCATAATATCATCAGGCAAATTTATACTTGCACTTTCGGCACTATCCATCTTAAGTTTTGCGGGAAAAGCGCAAGACGAAAATCTGAAAAAGGAGGTTCAGGTTGTTCGCCCCTATGAACCATCCATCTCCGATGCTTTCAAAATCAACCTTCAGCCCAAAATAGAGGACACCATCAAGGTTAATCCGAACTTTACCTACTCCATACTTCAACGACCAATAAACACCAACTTTGCTCCTTCTCAGATCTCGGCAGCACGCATGTTATCCGAACCGCTTTCTGACCTTTATTCTACATTGATAAAGGTTGGAGTTGGCACACATACAATGCCTCTAGTGGAAGCCTACTACAATAGCAAGCGCGACCAGAACTTTATGTATGGAGGATGGGCACACTTCAACTCATCGATGGGTAAAGTAAAACTTGATAATGACAAAAAGGTTGATGCCGAAAATGGCAATACAAACATTTTGTTTTTTGGAAAAAGAATGTTTACCGATAAAATTCTACAAGGCGACCTTAGCTATAACAATACCAAGAAAGAGTTTTATGGCTATAACACTGACGATGCTACGCTGACGCCCAATTCTGAAAAACAAAAAATAAATCGAATTAATGCCAATGTAGAGTTTAATACCACCTACAAAGATTCAGCGCATTTGAACTACAGCATTGCATCTCAATTCGAGCATCTTGCCGATGATTTTGATATGCAGGAGAACAAAGTAGCGGCATCGTTATCGATGAACAAATACACAAAACAGGAGCAATTTGGAGGCGAAGTTTCGCTAGTTCATTACATGCAAAATCAGGCTCTCGATTCTGGAAACAATACAATATTCAGGCTTTCGCCTTGGATTCACTTGTTTGGGCCTCAATGGAGAGTTATTGCTGGGGTTGGTATAATTTACGATGCAAACTCCGACATAAATAACACATACTTTTTCCCGAGAGGTCACATGTCATACGATGTAGTTAGCCATTACTTTATTCCTTATGTCGAAATTGGTGGATTCTTGGAAGAAAACTCCTACTCAAAGATACTTAACGAAAATCCTTGGGTAATTCCAGGAGTTGATGTATGGAACACAGCCCACAAGTTAATCTTAACTGGGGGTATTAAGGGGAAATTCAGCGCATCGGTATCGTACAATATTTTGGCATCATACTCAATCATCGACAGCATGTATTTCTACGTAAATACTAGTTCGGATATCACAAATCCATTAATGAACAAGTTTAGCGTAGATTACGACAATGTTGAGCAAACCAAAATACTGGGAGAATTAACTATTTCGCCCTCCGAACAATTCAACATACTACTTCATGCCGAGTACTACAACTATAAAATGCAGAATTTACAGCACCCTTGGCAAAAGCCAGACTATACTGCATTTATCAATCTTCGGTACAGCCTTCGAGACAAAATTGTGGCAAACGTTCAACTCTATTCAATGGGAAAGAGATGGGTAAACGAAGCATCGCCCAAGCAACTTGACGGATTCTTCGATATTAACCTAGGGTTAGAGTACAATTACAATAAGCGAATATCGGCGTTCTTAAATCTCAACAATATCACCTCTTCTAAGTACGAAGAATGGTATTTATATCCAACATACAGATTTAATGCACAAGTTGGCGCAACCTATAAATTCTAACAGTCGCTTTTTTCATCTAAAATTTTGATAAATCCTGCCGAAATAAGCATTTGTCAAAAACATTACAACGCATTGTCTGTGTGATGTTTATACAGACAAAAAAGTAATTAACAATTGAAAAAATAACCAATATTTTTTCTACCTTTGGGGGTTTTATTAATGTTGATTAAAATCAAGATTTACTTAGAATTAGTATTTCGGTATTTATACAAATAGATTATGAGTAACAACGAAAACGAACACGCTAAAACGAACGGAACTAATAACGGCAAATCGGAATACACAGCCGATAGCATTCAGGTACTGGAAGGACTAGAAGCGGTGAGAATGCGCCCTGCTATGTACATTGGCGATACTGGCAATAAAGGATTACACCATTTAGTTTACGAAGTTGTAGACAACTCAATTGATGAAGCACTTGCAGGTCACTGCGACACAATTGAAGTTGTGATCAACGAAGATGGATCAATTTCGGTAACCGATAATGGTCGAGGAATTCCTGTTGATTACCACGAGAAAGAAAAAAAATCGGCACTAGAAGTAGTACTTACAGTGCTTCATGCTGGTGGAAAATTCGACAAGGATAGCTATAAAGTATCTGGAGGGTTACACGGAGTAGGTGTTTCGTGTGTTAATGCTTTAGCTGTAAAACTTACCGCCGAAGTTCACCGCAACGGGAAAATATACAGGCAGGAATATTCAAGAGGTAAAGCAATTACAGAACTACAAATCATTGGAGATGCTGAAAAAACAGGTACCATCATAACTTTTCTCCCCGATGAGCAGATTTTCACCCAAACTACAACCTTCAACTTCGAAATTTTAGCATCGCGTCTTCGAGAATTGGCATTCCTTAACAAAGGAATTCGCCTAACTTTGATTGACAAAAGAGAACTTGTGGAGAATGGCGAAAAGCATTTTCGCAAGGAAGAGTTCTACTCTCAGGATGGTCTAAAAGAGTTCATTCAGTTTTTAGATGTAAATAGAGAAAGTTTAACCGAAAAGATAATTTACATAGAATCCGATAAAGGCGAGGTTCCTGTTGAAGTTGCTATGCAATACAACACCTCGTTCTCCGAAAACGTACACTCGTACGTTAACAACATTAACACCATTGAAGGAGGAACTCATCTAACAGGATTCCGTAGGGCATTAACCAGAACCCTAAAGAAATATGCCGAGGATTCGGGCATGCTATCCAAACTAAAATTCGATATTAATGGAGACGACTTTCGCGAAGGGTTAACTGCTGTTGTTTCCGTTAAAGTAGCCGAGCCTCAGTTCGAAGGTCAAACTAAAACAAAACTGGGAAATCCAGAGGTAAGTCTTGCTGTTGACCAAGCAATGAGCGAAGCGTTAGCAAATTACCTTGAGGAGAATCCAAAAGATGCTCGCAACATCGTTCAAAAAGTAATACTTGCGGCAACGGCTCGTCATGCAGCGCGTAAAGCTCGCGAACTAGTTCAACGCAAAACAGTTCTTTCGGGATCGGGGCTACCTGGCAAACTTTCGGACTGTTCCGATAAAGATCCATCGAAAACTGAGGTTTACCTTGTAGAGGGAGACTCTGCAGGCGGTACTGCAAAACAAGGAAGAGACCGAAGTTTTCAGGCAATACTTCCGCTAAGAGGTAAAATTCTTAACGTGGAAAAAGCCATGCAGCATAAGATTCTTGAAAACGAGGAAATAAAAAACATCTATACAGCCTTTGGAGTTAGCATTGGAACCGAAGACGACAGTAAAGCACTCAACATTTCGGGACTTCGCTATCACAAAATAATTATCATGACCGATGCCGACGTCGATGGAAGCCATATTGCCACTCTAATCCTTACATTCTTCTTCCGACACATGGTCGATCTTATTAATGAAGGACACGTTTATATAGCAACACCTCCTTTATACTTAGTTAAGAAAGGCAAAGAGGAGCGTTACTGCTGGAATGAAGAAGAACGTCTAAAAGCCGTTGAAGAAATTGGAAAAGGACGCGATGGTTCGGTACACGTTCAACGCTACAAAGGTCTTGGTGAAATGAATGCGGAGCAGTTATGGGAAACCACAATGAATCCTGCTACAAGAATTCTTCGTCAGGTAACAATTGAAAGTGCTGCCGAAGCCGATAGAATATTCTCGATGCTAATGGGTGATGAAGTACCTCCCCGTAGGGAATTTATTGAGACACATGCAAAGTATGCAAAAATTGATGCTTAATACAATAAAGGCTGCAAATTGCAGCCTTTTCTTTTTATTTTTGAACCGAATTATCAATCTCAAATCTACGAATCAAACGCCCATCTGTGTCATAAAGCCATTTCGCTCCTATAGGCTTACCATTTAAATACCTTACTCGTCCAGCCACTGTTCCATTGGGGTAAAAGACTGTCCAAATACCGATTTGCATATCATCTATATATTTTCCACTGGCCTTAATAACTCCATTGTTATCAAAATACGACCAATCTCCACAAGCCTTTCCCTTACAATAAGCCCCCGTTTGTTTTGCAGTCCCATTCAAGTTATACACATACCACATTCCCACCAAAAATCCTCTAGAGAATTCTCCTTCGGAATGAATAACTCCATTGGGATAATAACTCACCCACACCCCTGTTTTTTTATCATCAAGATACTGTCCCTTTTCCATTAAACTTCCATCCTCAAAAAATGACTGAAAAGCGCCCTGCTGAATTCCATTTTTATAGAATGAAATTTCATTAACTTTTCCAGACTCATAAAAACTAATGAGTTCACCATTTAAACGTCCATCAGCATAAAATACTTTACGCTGAAGGTTTCCATTCTTGTAGTACGTATATAAAGTATCGGCGTATTTCCCTGCTTTCTTATAGCCAGAGTAATTTAGTTCGCCAGTATCGTAAAATGTTTTCCAGATTCCATCCAAGGTATCGTTTTTATATGATGATATAAGCCTAGATTTTCCGTCGTCAGCATAAACCTCTGTAATCCCGCAAAGCATTCCACTCTTGTATTCCGATCTTGAATCCACCTGTCCATTAGGATGATAAGTTACGAGCGTTCCATGTAGCATTCCTTTATAATAATTTCCTGTTTGATAAATAGTACCATCAATCTTCCAGAATGTAAAAACACCTTCTTTCAATCCATTTTTATAATGGAATAAACTTTTTCGTGCTCCAGACTGATAATAATTTAACCAAATGCTATCAGGTTTACCATCCTTATAATATCCCTCTTGATAAGTTCTACCATCATCGTAATAAAAAAGATATTTCCCAATCCTTACAGAATCTCCATCAACAATAACACCCTGATACTTCTCCTTTAGCAGTCCAGAAACGCCAATCTTCTCAACCACAAAAAGAGACTGTTGCCCATAAGAAACCTTGAGGACAACAACCAGTAATAAAATTATAATATGTCTTAGTTTAAACAGTGTTATGGCTATTAATGATTCACACTTGTAGTATCAGGCTTAACTGCACGACTGGAGCCACCTTTCACCTCTATAATTATCTGAGCCCCCTCTAGTGGAAATTTAGGACCATAATCAACAATTGCAGCTAGCGCATAGGTTCCTGTAGGTAATGTATTGGGCAAAACTAGTTCAACATTTCTACTCAACTTTGGAAACACCTCACATTCAAACTCGGGAAATTGCACTTCATCTGCGTTAGACATATTTGATGCCATCAGAAATACCTTGCAATTCGTAACTCTATCACCTAAATTTTCAACAGTAGCAGAAAATTTCCGAGCAGTATCCTGAGGCTGTGTAATCTCAAGTAGGTTATTAATTTTAATAGATTGGCTTGTGTTTGACTTTGGAGACTGATAAACTTGAACGCCAATACGTCCTGTGACAGATATACCTGCGCCAATAGACTTATCTGCATTCCAAGATGTTTGTTCTCTCGCTGGCTGAATATATAGCATACACCATGATGTTCCATATTCACTACCAGGCACCAACATTGTAACCTGAACCTGAATATCATCATTGGGGTTTAGTTCAAAAAACAATGGATTAATATTCAACCAATTTGCACATGATCTTTTTGTTGAATTTGGAGGAAGTGTTTTCTTTAACCCATCGGATGAAGGAATAAAATCTGCAATTGCAATTGTATAGGAAACTTTTTTATTACTATGATTTCTAATGTTAATAACCTTTGTTTGACTGGTTGCTGGTTCCGCATCAAACTCAAGCCTTACCGGAGCTACTTCAAAATCCTGACCTATTACATCAACTGCCAGCAAACCAAAACCAACAAACACAAGTATTGATTTAATAATTGATTTTATCATAAAATGATACATTAAATATTTAACCTACGAATTTAAACAAAAAAATAAATCAAAACCTAAGAATTGAATAACTAATAATAAACAACAATCATTATTAGATGTTATACTATCTTGCTTGCTGTATATAAAATAAAAAAGCGCAATTAATTTTGGACAATTTGAAAAACTTTGATTAAGTTTGAATTAACAAATATAAGTATACTGTTGAAAAATTATTTATTATATACACTATTGTTTTCGTTGTGTGTTTTTTGTACAATGATAAGTAACAATAGTTTCGGGCAACAAGAAATAAATATATTGCCTAAGCCTAAGCAGGATGATGTTGATAGATACAAAGAGTTAGTCACTCGCTATAAACAAGCGGATAACTCCCAACAAGCTGCATTTTATTTAAACAAAATAGCATTCATTTATTGGGAAAATGGAAATGTAAAAGAAGCAATAAATTTTTTTCTCGAAACAGTTCCTCTTAATGAAAAAGTTAAAAATTATAATGACATTAAGGCTGTATATAGCAACATTGCATTAATTTATTCTGATTTAGATAGGCTCGATTTAACCCTCGAGTACTTTTACAAAAGTCTTGAAGTACGAAGAAAACTAAATAGCAAAGCGGATATTGCGGCAGGATTAATAGATGCTGCTTATATACATACAGCACTCAACCAAACCGAAAAAGCCATTCAGCTCTTAGAGGAAGCCTTATCTCTATCCAAGGAAGTAAATAACCCTCGACTAATTCTTAATAGTCTAAAACTACTGTCTCAAAACTATGACAGACTCGGTAACACTGCCAAGGCTAATGAATATTCAGGAATGTTTGCTGTTTACGAACAACAATTAACTACTCAACAAATTAAAACTGAAGCTGAAGCCAAAATTACAAAATCTGAGGCTGAAGCTGTTCAGGAAAAAATGCAACGTAAACAGCAAGAACTCCTAATGAGTTTGCAGGAACTTCAATCCAAAGCAAAAGAGGATTCTTTAGGATTCATAGTTAGAGCAAAGCAGGATAGTTTAAGAAAGGCCGAAGAGGAAGCCCAACGCCGGCAAACAGAAATCGACTTGCTTAATACAGACAGGGAACTTAAGGAAACAAAAATCAGAGAACAACAAGCGCAAGCTCGTGCTCAATGGTTAATTATATATTCTGCATTGGGTTTTCTTATTGTAGTAATAGTTGCTACAATTGCGATATACAGAAATTATCGAGATAAAAAGAAAGCCAATGAATTGCTCAACTTACAAAATGTTGAAATACAAAATCAGCGCGACCATATTCAAAAGCAAAACGAAAATATCAATAAAAGTATCAACTACGCACAGGGCATTCAAAAGGCATTATTACCACCTCAAACTAATCTTCAGGAAATATTTCCTGAATCATTCATATTTTTTAGACCTAGAGATATCGTAAGCGGTGATTACTATTGGTTTAAAGAATTAACAACTGGATTAGGATCTACGGGAAAGACTGACAAAATTGCCGTTTCTGCTATTGATTGTACAGGGCATGGTGTCCCTGGTGCCTTTCTCTCGATGATTGGTTATAACCTTTTAGACGATATAGTATATAGAGGCATCGATAAACCAGGCGAAATATTAAAAGAACTTAATAACGGAATAAGAAGGACTCTCCGACAAGACGAAACAGAGAATAGAGATGGTATGGATATGGCACTATGCGTTGTCGATACCCAGCACAAGATAGTTGAATTTTCTGGTGCTAAAAATCCATTGGTTTATGTTGCCAATAATGAAGTTTACAGAATTAGGGGAGATAAAGAATCGATTGGAGGAGGAATGGGATATATCGAAGCAGATTTCACAACACATTCAATTCGAATAGAACATCCTACTTGGTTCTATATGTTTTCTGATGGTTTTATTGACCAATTTGGAGGTGCAGATGGACGCAAATTTATGATTAAGAATTTTATTGATTTTCTGGCAGGAATCTCTATCCTACCAGCCGAACAACAACGCGAAATGCTTAAAAACACTTTAAAAGATTGGCTAGGCACAAAATACACCCAAGTAGATGATATTCTTGTTGTTGGTTTTAAGATAGAGCCATAATATTCTATCTTTAAAAAACACCTAATTATATTTCTCTTCGTTACTTTAACTAACCAACAATCAGAAAAGCAATACCTTGTAGAAAGTAATTTTTATCAATATTCCGTTTCATTTTAAACCATCAAAAGCAACAATTATCAATAAGATTTGCATATGTAATAAATTTTATAGTATTTTTAAGTTTAATTTTTGCAAATGAATGATTAAAACTGAATTCTAACTTAAATTTTACAATTATGAGAAAGTTATTTTACACAATGGCTTTATTGCTAGCAGGACAATTCTGCTTTGGGCAAGCCGTACAAGACAATGCAACTATTCCAGTATCTGTAACATTAAATTCTATTCTACGCCTGAATGTTACATCTGGAGGCAACATCCAATTTGTATTTAATACAATGGATCAATATGCTAATGGTATTGCGAATACTCCAGGAACAACAACAACCTTTACAGTTGCATCTTCTCGGGACTACAATGTAACAATGGGTGCAGAGGATGCCACCTTAAATGGAGTGGAAACAGGTGGAAACATCCCATTAACAGTTATTCAGTATGAAATGAGTACTGCAGGTACAGGAACTGTTACTCCAAGTGGAAGTACATTAGCACTAGTACAAGTAACAGCACCTGCAACAATTGTTGCTCAATCAGCTGGAGCAGGAGGAGTCGATCATACATATCAAATATTATGGGAAGCTGGTACTGTAACTTCTGTTCTGGATAATCCTGCAGATGTTTATGTTACCAATGTTTTCTTGAACTTGCAACCACAATAACGTTTTTACATATCATATCTAAGGCTAATCTTAAAAGATTGGCTTTAGATATGTTATAGACTATTTCAATGAAGTGTAAAAAGGGAATAAGAATAATTTTTCTTGCTCTTGTCTTTTTTTGGGGAATTATTATTTTTCCCACACAATATATTTATGCACAAGATCCTCTTAAAGATTTAAGGGTAACTGGAAATTCTGTGCAATTTATTTTTAATACTCTCGATCAATATAAAAATGGAATTGAAATAGACGGATGGTCCAGAATTAAGATTAGATACCTTTATACTGGACATAACGCATGGAAACTTAGCGTTTGGACTAATGATCCAGAAATTGTATATGAAGGAGATCCCATAAATAACATCCCTGTAGGAAATTTAGAACTAACGGTTCAGGAAATAAGCAACAATGATCCAACAACAACATACACCACCCCTTTTACTTTATCAAATATAAAAACAACATTTGCCCAAGGTAATGGATTAGTGCCTCCCACTATTGTTGAATTAGAATTTACCATTACCTATAAACTAGGAACGCCACCAAATATAATGCTAAATAAACCTTCAGGGTTTTACTATGTAGCACTCCAATTTTTATTAGAGGAACAGATTTAATGTTTGAAAAAAATAAGCATATACCAAGTCATTCTTGCAATAAAAGAATTCTTTCTTTTACATTTTTCATAATATTCAGTTTATACTGTTCCAAATCATTCGGTCAATATTTTCTTTACACAGATCCCAAGGTTAATATTGAAACATCTTTTATCAAACACTCGATAGAAGCAAAAGCCAAACAAGTTGTTTTTAATGGACTTAGAATTAAAAACAACTCTAACAAATCCGAAAATCTCACTCTAAATATAACAGTCCCTCAAGGCTGGAATGTTATAGGTGACGAAAAAATTGAATTAACTCTGGCCCCTCTCGATTCTATTATTATTCCAATAAGAGTTGCAGTTGGAACTCAGGTAAAAGGGAATATTGGATACAGCATAATTGCATCAATATCCGACTACAAAGGCAATACAGTTAAAAACGAATACTGTTTTGTTAAAATACCACGTCTTTACGATCTGCAAATCAAAATTATTGGCGGAATATCCTACTTTGAAACAACCACGTTAAGGTCTGAATTTTCTGTTTTAGTAAAAAATAGAGGAAACCGAGAGGAACCAATAAACATATATATGGATGGAAGTGGATTGTTATCCATTGAATCTCCAGAAAACAACACATATGCTGAAGATATTACCATTAAACCGTATTCCGATTCTATTATCACATACAAAGTATTACTAAAACAAACAGAGTACTTTGGGAAAAATATGTTTCCTTTATTGACAAGAATATCTACTATAGACTCGGTTTACAACAAAACCATTTGGTTCAAAAAACTTGATTCTAAATTTGCGAATAGTATATCATCAAAAGAAAAACCTTTAAGTATAGAACTTACTGCTCAAGGATTATTGGAGGAAACTAGAGATCCTGTAATATCTGCCATCGTTGAAGGGAAAGTTCTATTTAACGGCAATAATGATGTTTACTATTACTACAGAAATTTTGCATCATCAACTAGAGAAGACCTATATAAATCGACAAGAATGTATCTTGGTGTTGATTTAAACAGATGGAATATAGAAATTGGAGATAGTTATAGGACAATGGAAAGCCTTATGTTGGGAAGAGGAGGTTATGTCGCATACAATGGAATGCATTCTAAAGTTGAATTAATTGCAAATAAGAATATCCGGACAGATGACGAAAATTACGGCAGTACTTATTCATTAATTCTGTCCCCAACTAAAAAAATATTCACCGGATTAACTTATAACAAAGGTAGTCAAATTGACTTCAAATCGAAACTTGGATATGCTGGAGGAAATTTTGTTTTTAAGAAAAGGCATAGCCTTTATTTTCTACTAGGATATAATCAACTTGATAGAGAAGTTGACAACAGAAAAAGTCATAATGAATATGGAGGAGAAATACGCTATAACTCAAGTGTTGGAGCAACTTATAACTCGCTTCGTCTTTTATACCATACTCCATTATATTATAGTCCCCAAGCAGGAAGACTCGACTTTTCAAGTAGTGTCCAATGGGAATTAAATATGAAAAATAGAATACTTTTTCAGTTATCAGAATATGAAAATACCAGACCCCAAATAGAGGATAAAATAACGATATCTAAAAGTATTGCTAAATCGGGCGAAGCCAAAGTTGAACATATATACCGTATATCACAAACCACAAATCTATATTGGGGACCTGCATTCCGAAAAAATAGCATAGCTGGCTTAACCACAATACCCGACGGAAAAGTTCTTGAAAGTTATAATTACCTGATGACCTTAGGTGCAAGAATAAAATTACCGAATAACAATATTTTTATTTCTCCAAAAATTGAAATATCAAAATCAAAAATTGCTAATAATCCATTCGATAACTCAAATTCCAAAAGTAATTTTTCATACCAATATTTCTCATTAAACCTTCGAAGTAAGATTTTAAACTTAATAGCATTCTATACTGCAGGACCCCGAAATATAAACGAACAACTAAGTTATGCCTACCTTAATAGACCCAACCGAAAACTTCAGGTTATGCCTTCTATAGAGATGTTCGTATATAAAAACATTGTAAGACTTAATCTTGGACTCAGCTATACAAATGATATTGAAACTAAGTTTAGTTACTCTAGTTTAACAGGTCAAGTTACATGTTTCTTTCCCCATGATTGGAAATTCTATGTATTGGCTGTTTATTCTTTGCAAAAGCGAACAACTTCACAGGATTATACTGAAACGTATCAAACCTTCTATGCCGAAGCTAGCTTGAGAAAAGAGTTTAGTTTTCAGCATCCTCGGGTTAAATATCACGATGTTGAACTATCTTTCTTTAAAGATTTTGATGGAAATTATGTTCAGGACGAAAATGAACCTGGAATCAAAAATGTCCTTGTACGAATTGAAAAATCGAGAAGTAATGTAATTGGAAATATACCAAGTGATATTGTGAATGCAGACCTTCTATCTGATAATTCGGGAAAGGTTTTAATTGAAAAAATACCTGAAGGTATTTATACAATATCCTATAATCCAATAGGAAAAGAAATTGGGAATTTCAGTAAAGCTAAAGAAAATGTAGAATTAATAGTTGACAAATCTGGAACATACTACTTCCCATTTGTTGAGAAAAACAAGGTTTTTGGAAAAATTATTCTTAATCGTAGTAAACTATCAGGACTTGGCAATGTAGATATCTCCAATATTAGAATCACAGCAACTGATAGTAGAGGCAATACATTTACAACTTTAACTGATAAAAATGGTGAATTCTTAATTTATGCACCAGTCACCGACGAGTATATCGTAAATATTAATAATATTTTTTACGAGAACTTCGATCTTCGACAAAACAACTTCAGAGTGCAATTTAATGGATATAAGCAATTTGAGGTTAACTTCGTGTTCGACGAGAAAGTCAGAAGAATTAACTTTAGTCCTTCAACACAAGATAATTTGGCCGAAGGAGTTCTTCAAATTCGAAGAACCAATTTAAGAGGAACAATCAAAGATGCTACCTCGCTTAAGCCATTAAGAGCTAGAATTAACTTGATTAATACCAAGAATAATTCCGTTGTAACTTCGATTTACTCGAACCCACAAACAGGAGATTATAGCTTATCGTTCCTTGCCGACGATATTTATCAACTCGAAATTTTGGCCGATGATTATTGGTATTATTCGGAGAATCTCAACCTGAATCAGGTTACAACATTCATGAATGTAACCAAGGATATCTTATTGAAGCAAATCTCAATCGGATCTAAAATTGAACTTAATATTAAGTTTGTAGATATTAACAAGGCAACACTTGGGCCTGAAGCCGTTGCAGAACTTAATCGTCTACTTCGAATTCTCCGCGATAATAGCAACATTCGAATCGAAGTACAGGGACATTGCGATGACCTAGAAGCCATTAACAACCCTCAAATTGGAGAAGAAAGAGCTAAGGCTGTTGCTAAATATCTAATCGAAAATGGATTTAGTAACCTTCAAGTCCGAGGATTTGGAAATACATCGCCAGTAGCACCGAACGATACAGAAGAGAATAGAACTCTTAACCGAAGAGTTGAGATTGAAGTGATTAGCAAGTAAAAGTCCTTCGAGTACTTTTATTGTCTAAAATACTTAAAGTTAATAAAGATGGACAACAAGACGTTTGGAAAAATCTTAGAGGAACGAACAAAAAAGTTTGCTATTTCAACTATAAGAATCTCTACTAGTTTACCAAACACCACCGAAGCCAAAGTTATTCGTAACCAACTAACAAAATCAGCATCCAGTGTTGGGGCTAATTACAGAGAAGCCAATAGGTCTCGAAGTAAAGCCGATTTTTATAATAAGATAAAGATTTTCGAAAGTGAATGTAGCGAAACTGTTTATTGGATTGATATAATCATTGGCTTAAGCTGAACTCAGAACAATATAACTAATGATCTGTTAAATGAATGCAATGAATTACTTGGTATATTTACCTCAATTTATCAAAAATTAAAATCAGCGAAAAATGAACTTTAAGTATTTTTGGCAATCTAAGTAATTTAGGCACTTAAATAATGTAAGTCATCATGAAAATACCATTCTCTAAATACCAAGGTGCTGGAAACGATTTTGTAATTGTAGATGATCGAAATCAAAACTTTCCAGTATCCAACAATTTAATTAAAAAACTATGCGATAGACATTTCGGTATAGGTGCCGATGGATTAATGCTTCTAAGTAACTCAACCAAATATGATTTTCTGATGCGCTATTTCAATTCCGATGGAAACGAATCTACAATGTGCGGAAATGGAGGAAGATGCATCACTCATTTTGCCAACAAAATTGGGCTTATTGAAACATCTACCGTATTTGAAGGAATTGATGGAGCTCATCATGCCAGTATAGTTAAGAAAAACTATATTAGGTTAAAGATGAAAGACATTGATAGCATTGAAATGATGGACGATAATTACTTTATAGACTCAGGATCGCCTCATTATATTAATTTCGTTAGAGATGTCGATAGTGTAGATGTAAATCGCGAAGGAAAACTTATACGACAGTCTGTAAATATCAACAATGGTGGAACTAATGTAAATTTCATCCAAGTTATTTCGAATGATATTCTAAAAATCAGAACCTTCGAAAGAGGTGTTGAAGCCGAAACTCTTGCCTGTGGAACTGGTGCTGTTGCCTCTAGCATTGCTTATTCGCTATATTTCGAAACCGAAAGTAAAAGTATAAAATTGATTGCCCCAGGAGGAGAACTCTTTGTAAGCTTTAAGAAAGAAAACTCATCTTCATTCAAAGATGTTTGGTTAGAAGGTCCTGCTCATCATGTTTACAATGGAGAAATCGACACATCTTCATTACTATCAGAATAGCAATCACGGCACTCCTAATTTGATAAAAGTAAATTAGCTATAATAAAGGTCATCAGTATTAACATGAATGAACCATCTTGGGTTTCCGAAAATTCATTAACTTTGTTTTATTAACATAATTAATTGATATGAAACCGTTGAGAATTGATGAAACATCGGATACACCTGAGGTGAATTTCGATAAGGACAGAGGCCGTTTCGAGTTTTATGGCAAATCGATGCCAGAAAACCCCAACGATTTTTATCAACCCATAATCGACTGGATCAAAGAATACATTAAGGATCCGAACAAGGAAACCATTTTAATATTCAAAATGGATTACTTTAATACCGCTTCATCAAAAAAAATACTTGAGCTATTAACCTTCCTTCAGGAAATTCACAAAAAGAAGATGACCATCATTGTTAACTGGTACTATCGAAGCAATGATGATGACATGAAAGAAACTGGAGAGACTTTCTCTGAAATTGTTCATATTCCCTTTAAGATTACACCATACTAAACATATATAAAACCAAGTGAAAAATCCCTCTAATGAGGGATTTTTTTATGGCTAAATATATCAATAATGACATTTTGTATCTCAATTAGACCATACTCTGCCATCTACTCCTGCATCAGTATTAAAAAAGTGAAAAACTGACAGCGAGGCAGTTAACGAGTGTTAACATTTAAAAATTCACAGTACCAGGAACACGTTTTGTTTGTTTATTTACGTGAACATTTAAATTTGTAGAATATGAAAGGTCAAAAATTAATCATTCCGTTTGCGTCTGCCATTTTAGGCGGATTTGTGGCTGTTGCTTTGAGCAATCATATTTTTAGTAGTTCTGTTAAACAAGTATCGGATTCCGATAAGGTAGAAAAAGTCTACCTCACCAAGACTTTTAGTGGCGATTCGAATTCAACCGATTTTACAGTTGCAGCAGAACGAACTGTTGATGCTGTAGTCCACGTTAAAACATCCTACACTGCTAACAACGATTACAGCTTTGGCAATAACCCATTTTTCGATCTATTTTTCGGGCCACAGCAATACAGCAAACCACAACCTGTAATGGCATCCGGATCGGGTGTAATTTTAACTCACGATGGCTTTATTGTAACAAATAACCATGTTATTGAGAATGCTGAAACCATTGAGGTGGTTCTTAACGACAAACGTACATTTAAGGCAAAACTAGTTGGTAGCGATCCTAGCACCGATATCGCTTTACTAAAAATTGATGCTAACGACTTACCATTCATTCCTTTTGGAAATTCCGACGATGTTAAGATTGGAGAATGGGTTCTGGCTATAGGCAATCCATTCAATTTAACATCAACTGTTACGGCCGGTATTATCAGCGCCAAAGCTCGTAATATTCAAATTCTAAGCGATCAGTATGCAATTGAGTCGTTTATACAAACCGATGCAGCAGTAAATCCAGGAAATAGCGGAGGAGCGTTGGTTAATCTCAAAGGCGAACTTATTGGAATAAATACTGCTATTGCATCAAAAACAGGTTCGTATGCAGGATACTCATTTGCAGTTCCATCTTCCATTGCCAAAAAGATTGTAACCGATTTAATTGAGTTTGGCGAGGTACAAAGAGCTATTCTTGGAGTCAGGATTCAGGAACTGACAGAAGATGTTGCATCTGAAAATGGCATAAAAGACATCAAAGGAGTTCTTATTGCCGATGTATCAAAAGATGGTGCTGCAGAAAAGGCTGGTATTGAAAAGGGCGATGTTATCCTTTCGATAAATGGAGTTGATGTAAATAGTTCTGCACAACTTCAAGAACAGGTTAGTAAATATCGACCAAATCAGCAGGTAGATGTTCTTGTAAATCGGAATAATAACAAAAAGCATTTTACAGTTACGCTTACAAACCTAAAAGGAGGTCTTGATTTCGTTAACTCAAACCAAACAATCGAGAAACTTGGGGCTAAGTTCTCAGAATTATCCGATAAGCAAAAAATGTCTTTAGGAATCAACAATGGAATTCAGATAACAGAACTAAAAGATGGTACGCTCAAAGATTCTGGTATTAAAAAAGGATATATTATTACCAGAATCAATAGAGTTTCCGTTAAAAATTTAGATGATTTAAAGCGCATTCTAAACATTACCTCCGGAGCGGCACTTATTGAAGGGGTTTACCCCAATGGAGTAGTTGTGGCTTACGCCATTACATTAAGTCAAGATTAAAATATTTAACATACTTAACGAAACAAATCTAGCCCGGTTTCCGTTCTACCATAACATTGTTTGCGGATTCCGGGTTAAATATCCTTAAATATAAACATGTTCTATAATATATAACTTGAATTTGTATTGAATTTGCCATAACTTCGCATAAAATTTCGGAAATTGAGATGAGACAGCTAAAAATCACAAAATCAATCACTAACAGAGAGAGCGCTTCGCTTGATAAGTATTTACAAGAAATTGGAAAAGAAGATCTTATTACAGTCGAGGAGGAAGTTGAATTAGCGCAGCGCATCAGAAAGGGTGATCAGGCAGCATTAGAAAAACTTACCAGAGCAAACCTTCGTTTCGTAGTATCAGTTGCTAAACAATATCAAAATCAAGGACTAAGCCTTCCTGACCTTATCAACGAAGGTAACCTTGGACTTATTAAAGCTGCGGAAAAATTTGATGAGACCCGTGGTTTTAAATTCATTTCATACGCAGTATGGTGGATTCGTCAATCCATACTACAAGCATTAGCTGAACAATCAAGAATTGTACGTTTACCGCTGAACCAAGTTGGCTCTCTTAATAAAATCAATAAAGCATTTTCGAAGTTTGAGCAGGAGTTCGAACGTACTCCATCGCCAGAAGAGTTAGCAACATTACTTGAACTTCCTAAAGAGAAAGTAAATGATACGCTACGTGTTAGCGGCCGCCACGTATCTGTTGATGCACCATTTGTTGATGGCGAAGACAACAGTTTGCTTGATGTACTTATCAATAACGATTCGCCAAATGCAGACCGTGGATTAATTAATGAATCACTTAGCAGAGAGATTGAACGATCGTTGGCAACTCTTACCGAAAGGGAAAGAGACATTGTAAAACTATTCTTCGGAATTGGTTGTCAGGAAATGACACTTGAAGAAATTGGCGAAAAATTTGGATTAACACGCGAAAGAGTTCGACAGATTAAGGAAAAGGCAATTAGAAGGTTGCGTCACACATCGAGAAGTAAACTACTGAAATCATACTTAGGATAAATAAAAAACCCGCTTAAAGCGGGTTTTTCTTTGTCTCTATTACTTACAATCCTTACATTCCTCTAAGTTTCTGTTATAAATAGCCATCGCTTTATTACTCATACCCATACTGGAAAATCCTCCATCGTTATAGATATTCTGCATTGTAATTTTTCGCGACAAATCGCTAAATAACATAATACACGAATCGGCACAGTCCAATGCATCGGCATTACCAAGTGGCGACATACGGTTTGAGAAATCGAGTAAAGCATCGAATCCCATTACACCACCGCCTGCTGTTGTTTCGGTTGGAGATTGCGAAATGGTGTTAATACGAACTCCTCGTTCTCGTCCATAAATATATCCAAAACTACGAGCAATCGACTCCAGCAATGCTTTAGCATCAGCCATATCGTTATAACCATAGAGCGTACGCTGCGCAGCAATATAGGACAAAGCAACAACCGAACCTCCTTGCGCTACTGCATCCATTTTCCAACATGTTTGAAGCACCTTATGAAACGATATTGATGAAATATCAAGAGTCTTCTGCAAGAAATCGTAATCTAAATCATCATAAGTTCTTCCTTTTCGCACGTTTGGAGACATTCCTATCGAGTGTAATATAAAATCGATTTTTCCACCAAATCGTTCCATTGTTTGTTTAATGAGACTCTCCAAATCGCTCATGTTAGTTGCATCTGCTGGAATTACAACAGTATTACACTTTTCAGCAAGTTCCGATACATTTCCCAATCTCATGGCAACTGCTGTATTGGACAACACAATCTCTGCACCTTCCTCGTGGGCTCTTTCGGCCACTTTCCATGCAATCGACATTTCATTTAGGGCTCCAAATATCAATCCCTTCTTACCTTTCAATAAATTATAAGCCATAATAAAATTTAGGTTAGATAGACGTTAATAACAAATACAAAGATAATTTGTTCTATCAATTCAAACTATTGTTTGAAGACAAGAGTTCCTTGGCATTGGTTAATGCTGCATCGGTAAGCCTTTCGCCACTTAACATTTTCGCAATTTCGACAATTCGCTCCTCCTGACTAAGTAACTTTATACACGTTTTACTCTGTGCGGTTTGATTGTCCTTATATACCAAGAAATGAGTGTTTCCTTTTGCTGCAATTTGAGGCAAATGGGTAATATTTATTACCTGCATTCCAGCAGCCATTGAATGAATTATGGTTCCCATTTTATCGGCGATTTCGCCTGAGACCCCAGTATCAATTTCATCAAAAATTATTGTCGGTAATCCAGATGACCTTACGAGTAAAGATTTCAAACTCAACATTAGGCGAGATAGTTCACCTCCAGATGCCACGCGCGATAGTTCCATAGGCATCATCTGTTTATTTGCGGAGAAGAAGTAAGTAATTTTATCGGTACCCCACGGTTGATAATCGTTCAACTGCTGAATATCAACTTTGAATATCGCATGAAGAATTCCAAGATGCACTAGGATATCAGTAACACTTTTCTCCATTTCTGGAACAATCTTCTTACGTTTGACAGATATCACATCAGCCTTCTTGCGCAAAACACTTTCAGCCTGCTTCAACTGCTTACGTAAACTTTCGAGATTAAAATCCAGCCCCGAGATATAGTTTACTTTTTCTTCGATTGAATTCTTATACGCAATTAGTTCGGCAACAGAAGAAACCCGGTGTTTCTGGAACAAAGTATAAATTAAATCGATACGCTTTGTCACCCGATCGAGCATCTCATCATCTACATCAACCTTAGCATTTAAAGCATCAACTTCGGCAACAATATCCTTAAGTTCAATCCTGCAACTCTCTATACGTTGATCGAGATTCTCGGCTGGCTGATAAAAGGTCGATATTTTCTTTAAATTCTGAATTGAATCCTTTAAAATAGACAGAACCGAACCACTATCGCTATTCAAAGAATCGTACGAGAACTGCAACGCCTCCTTAATTTCACTAGCATGGGTAAGTTGCTTTTGAAGGTTCTCCAACTCCTGAAGTTCATCTTCCTTCAAACTAGCAGCATTCAACTCATTTAGTTGATGCTGTAAATACTCGAAATCGCGACCTGCAGCAACTGCATCTTCTTCCAAAGCCGATACCTGATGCTTTATCTTTTTAAAACTATCGAAAAGAACCTTATATTCGAGCACTTCGGCTTTCAATGCTGCAAAGGAATCAACAACCTTAAGTTGAAATTGAGAATTACTCAGTAAAAGATTTTCGTGCTGCGAATGAATATCAATCAGCAAATCGCCCAATACCTTAAGTTGATTAAGATTTACGGGAATCTCATTAATGAATGCCCGCGATTTACCAGAATCACTAATCTGCCGACGAATTATTGTTACTTTATCGTACTCTATATCATTCTCACGAAAGAAATCCGCTAAATCGTAATCAGAAATATCAAACTCACCCTCAATTATACAATTTTTAGTTTTATCCTTTAAAACAGAAACATCGGCACGTTGGCCAAGTATAAGTGTAAGTGCTCCAAGTAAGATAGATTTACCGGCACCAGTTTCGCCAGTTACAATATTTAAACCCCTTTGGAAATCGATTACCAAATGGTCTATTAAAGCATAGTTCTGTATATGAAGTCTCTGAAGCATTATTATGCAAGATAACTATTCCGATTTCGATTCCAAAATAGTTTTGTACTTCGAAGCATTTGCATTATCAACCTCGGTGAGAATGTTAACTACACGAGCTTTTTCTGTTGGAAACGATTCTGAAAATACGTTTACCAGTTCATCGTTTTTGGCATCAAAAAAAAGTTGAAGTCCAAATAAATATGCATCAGGCTTCTCTCTGTAAACCTTTTGAAGTAATGCAAGGCACTCTGCAATTTCGGCACGACCTTCGGCCGATTTATCGCTCATCCTATCAAGACCCAATCGATGATAACGATAATAAGTCTCACGCAACGGACGATATTTTGTATTCAACAAATTTTCGATCATCCAGTAGCGATTTTTTCGATTTCCTTCGTATGCTTTCCAACCTTTCTCTGCAGCAACCTGGGCATTAGTAACAATCTTCTCGGCTTTCAGAAAGTATTCATTGCCTCCCATATTCGAGAAAGAATCATAATCGATACCCAATATAATATATGCATAAAATGCAAGAATAGAAGAAAGATTGCTTAGATGGCTGGATTCTGAAAACTCAATTTTATCGAATTCTCTATACTGAAAGTTGAGATTATTATCAAGAAAATTGAGCATTGTAGTATTATAGGAAGAGTTGAACACAGGTCTTCGAGACTGAACCTGAATTGTTCCCTTATACTCATCGGAACCAGATTGTTCCGTAATATTCAGCAGAATATTACACTCAATACGCTCATCGAAACCATAAACATGATTAGTCCAAGGCGTATTATTCATAAACTCATATATTGCAGTCTGCAATGTTTGAAACACAGTTCGGTTTGTTCCTTGAATTTTTTGGGAGTTAACTTGAACATTACAGCGTAACTCCTGAGCAGAAAGTACTACCGGAACAAAAAATAGACAGAAAAATATAATTCGCTTCACTCCCATTGCCGAAATGCTATTTAGATTTTTTCTGATTATCCTGAATCTTCTCAAAAACAGCATCAACAATATCTCCAGCGACATCAGTCTTACTTTTCAACTCATATGAGTAAGATTTCCCAGTTGAATCTATTATAGAAACTTTATTAGTATCGAAACCAAAGCCAGCACCAGAATCTTTCAATGAATTTAAAACAATAAAATCAAGATTTTTCTTTTGAAGTTTTCGCTTGGCGTTTTCAATCTCATTATTGGTTTCAAGGGCAAAGCCAACTAGAATTTGGTTAGGCTGTTTTTCGGCACCTAAGATAGCTGCAATATCCTCGGTAGGTTTAAGTTTAAGAACTAAATCATCCTTTTCCCTTTTGATTTTTACATCAGCAGGATTTTCTGGCGTAAAATCGGCAACAGCAGCCGCCATTACCGCTATATCAATATTCTTAAAATACTCTCGAACAGCATCTAGCATTTGGCCTGCCGACGTTACATTTATAATTTTTACTGCAGAACTTGGATTAGGAATAACCGCTGATGGACCAGTAACAAATATAACGTCAGCTCCTTCACCGACAAACTTTTCAGCAATAGCAGTCCCCATTTTACCCGTGGAATAGTTACCGATAAATCTTACTGGATCGATATGCTCGTATGTTGGACCAGAGGTTACCAACACCTTTTTTCCTAAAAATCTTCTTTTCGAGTTAAAAAAGTCTACTACAACTTCAAGAATTTTCTCGGGCTCTTCCATCCTGCCCTTTCCAGTTAATCCACTGGCAAGTTCCCCTGTTGCCGCTTCAATAACGATATTGCCAAATCGTTTTAAAGTCTTAATGTTCTCCTGTGTTGTTGGATGGTTATACATGTCCAAATCCATAGCAGGAGCCACCATGACAGGACATTTTGCCGATAAGTAAGTTGTTAACAATAAATTATCGGCAATACCATGAGCCATTTTTCCAATAGTATTGGCAGTTGCTGGAGCAATCATATACAAATCAGCCCATAATCCTAGATCTACATGACTATTCCAATCCCCATTTTCGGGATTAAAAAAATCTACCAAAATAGGATTTTTCGAGAGGGTTGCTAATGTTAAAGGTGTAATAAACTCCTTTGCAAGGGGTGTCATAACAACCTTAACTTCGGCACCTTCTTTTACAAGTAAACGAGTTAAAGAAGCAGCCTTATAGGCTGCAATGCTCCCCGTTATTCCCAAAATAATATGCTTGCCCGCTAGTTTCATTTACCGATTACTGAGCACTTTCCTTGTTTGCATCAGCCTTAGAAAAAAACAATTTACCATCCTGATATTCCTGTGCTGCAATTAATGTGGGCTTAGGAAGTTTTTCGTAAAACTTAGAAATCTCAATTTGCTCTCTATTCTCAAAAACCTCCTCTAGGTTATCGGTATAGTATGCAAACTCTTCAAGTTTACGATTGAGTTCCTGCTTTAAATCAACGCTAATTTTATTTGACCGTTTTGCAATTACTCTAACAGACTCGTAGATATTTCCAGTTTCCTTATCGAGTTTGTCCAAATCGCGTGTAACTGTTGATGCTGGTGCATTGATTTTCTTTACGTCCATATCTCAAATTTAATTAATTTATCTTTTTTAAGAACTTCATCGAAGTTTCATACATTCTCTTGGCCTCGTTCACATACTCCGATTCAGGGTATTCCCCTATAAATGTATAATACTCATCAATTGTTGACTGATAACGCTCTCTACGTTTTTCGGGGACACTATTCTCTGCTAGTAAATACGCTGATTTTAGAATTAAGAAAACTTGCTCTTCGCGATATTTACTATTAGGAAAATCCTTTAAACTATTTCGAATTGCTACTATTGCAGCCTTATAATCTCCAATCTTATAGTAAAGTCTAGAACTTAAATATGATTTTTCAATAAGTTTATCTCTAAGTTCCAACATAATTTTATTTACTTCCGCATTATGTTTTGAACTTGGATGACGCGACATAAACTCCGAGAATGCTTCCACAGCCAACTGTGTATTTTCTTGGTCAAGTTCGGCTCTTGGCGACGACATATAAAAACAGTATGCATACATAAAATCTGCATCCTCAGTAAATACACTACGAGGGAATGTCTTACGGAATTTATCGTAGTAATGACCTGCAAGTAGATAATCCCCCTGATAGAAATTACCTTGAGCCAAGTAGAATTCTATGGTATCAGAACGCATAGTTCCCTTATAAATTGGTGATAATTGCTCAAACAAAGTTAGATATCTATAGTGATCCTTCTTAGCATAGTATTCAAGAGCTTTCTTGTACTTAAACTCATAATCTTTGCTTTTAATAATCTTTTCGAATCCGCTACACGCTCCAAGAGCAACAATTAAAACAACAAAAAGCAAATGCAAATTCCACTTCGAAAGAAACATACCAAATCGATTATTTCCCATAATACTCAAAAATCTTTGTTAGTAAACGTATTGTTTGCCCTTTAAGTATGTATATCTGTAAATCAACACTTATATTAAGCAGGCAAAGTTAGTAAGATTAGCGATATTGGGAAAAAAAATATGAGTATTTCTGATAAAAAAGGTTAAAGTATACCGAATAAAGATCAGCACTATACAGAAAAAGCCTCTCTTCTTAAAAGATTATTTCACATAAAAAATTATAAGTAAATTATGATACATAAATTCCACAAAATTTACATTAAAGAAATGTATACCCCTACTAAACACAACTTTAACTCTAATGGAACATATTTTTTTTGATGATTATAAAGAGCTTTAGTAAAATTCATGTAGATTTGCCACAAATTTTGAATTGATGTTTAATGTTTTAACTAAAAGCATTTAGAGGTGGACATTTTTGATAAAATAACTAACATGGGCCCTATTGGGCAATGGCAAAGTCAAAGCCATGGCTATTTCTCTTTTCCAAAATTAGAAGGTGAAATTAAGCCAAGAATGATTTTTAGAGGAAAAGAAGTTCTAACTTGGAGTTTAAACAATTACCTAGGCTTAGCAAATCATCCCGAAGTTCGTAAAGCTGATGCAGAGGCTGCAGCTCAGTTTGGTTTAGCTTATCCAATGGGAGCTAGAATGATGAGCGGTCAAACACGCAAGCACGAAGAACTTGAAGAAAAACTAGCAAAATTTGTAGGCAAACAATCTGCTTATCTACTAAACTTTGGTTATCAAGGAATGGTATCTATTATTGATACAATTCTAGGTCGTAACGATGTAGTAGTTTATGATTCTGAAGCTCACGCATGTATTATTGATGGTTTAAGACTTTTCCCTGGAAAACGTTTTGTTTATCAACACAACGACATGGAAAGTTGCCGTAAGCAACTAAAGCATGCCACTAATGTTGCTGAAAAAACTGGAGGCGGAATTTTAGTTATCACCGAAGGTGTTTTTGGAATGGCTGGTGACCTAGGAAATTTAAAAGCCATTACCGATCTAAAATCTGAATTCAACTTCCGTCTTCTAGTTGACGATGCTCACGGATTTGGAACTATGGGTGCAACTGGTGCTGGTACTGGAGAATATTTTGGAGTTCAAGATAAAATTGATCTATACTTCTCCACATTTGCTAAGAGCATGGCTGGAATAGGTGGTTTTATTGCTGCTGATGAGCAAGTTATTAAATTTTTAGCATATAACTTACGTTCTCAGATATTCGCAAAGTCTCTTCCAATGCCTATGGTTTATGGCGCACTAAAACGTCTCGAACTACTCCAAACACAACCTCAATTAAAGGATAATCTTTGGAAAGTTGTAGGAGCACTTCAATCGGGATTAAATGAAATGGGATTTGATATTGGTAAAACTGAATCGCCTGTTACTCCGGTATATATGACCGGTGGTATTCCTGAAGCGGCTAATATGGTATTCGATTTGCGTGAAAATTATGGAATTTTCTGTTCTATGGTTGTTTATCCTGTTATTCCAAAAGGACAAATTTTACTTCGTCTAATACCAACCGCAATGCATACCATTGAAGATGTAAAGGAAACAATTGAAGCATTCTCGATTGTTCGCGAAAAGTTAATTGCAGGCAAATACAACAAAGAAAAGATTGCACAAATATAAGGTACTTTGTATTGATGAAAAACCCCGCAGTTTCAGTTGCGGGGTTTTTATTTTTTACTACTTTCTTTCAATCAAATATCGCTCTGAATCAATCGCAGCCATACACCCGGATCCAGCAGCAGTTATAGCCTGACGATAGTGCGGATCCTGAACATCGCCACAAGCAAAAACACCCTCTACATTGGTTTTTGATGTACCTGGTTTAGTTTTTATATACCCAACCTCATCGGTATCAATCCATGGCTTGAAGATATCAGAATTAGGCTGATGCCCAATAGCAACGAAAAAGCCCAAAATATCCTTACGAACATCCTCACCTGTTTTAACATTAGTGAGAACAACACCATTTACGCCAGAGGAATCTCCAACAATCTCTTTTGTTACATGCTCAAACAAGACTTCAACATTAGGTGTATTCATAACACGCTCCTGCATTGCTTTCGAAGCCCTTAAATATGGCTTACGAACAATAAGGTAAACCTTGTTACATAAACCAGCCAAATAGGTTGCCTCCTCTGCAGCGGTATCGCCACCGCCTACAACGGCCACATCTTTTCCTCTGTAAAAAAATCCATCGCAGGTTGCACAGGCAGAAACGCCCTGACCTTTAAACTTCTCCTCCGACTCTAGACCTAAATACTTTGCAGTAGCACCAGTAGCAATAATCAGTACATCTGCCTCAATAGTTTTTTCATCATCAATAGTAATTCTGTACGGTTGATTCGACAGATCAGCAGCAGTAGCAATTCCAAAACGAACATCAGTGCCAAAGCGTTGTGCCTGCTTCTTTAAATCCTCCATCATTTCGTTTCCTGTAGTGCCATTGGGATAACCAGGAAAGTTTTCGATCTCAGTTGTCGTTGTCAATTGCCCTCCAGGTTGAATGCCTTCATAAACAACAGGGTTAAGATTTGCTCGTGAAGCGTAAATTGCAGCAGTATAACCAGCAGGCCCTGAACCAAGAATCAAAACCTTAACCTTTTCAGAAGGTTTATCAGATTTAGAAGAACCTCCTTCTGTATTCGTGTTCATAGATTTGAATAGATCCATATTATTAACTTATTTACATATTTATATTGTACGCAAAAATAAACAATTGCAATTTAAATAAAGATATTTGAACGCTGAAATTTAAGATAATTTGACATTTGAATATGCAAAAACAACGATTCAATTTAAATGGATTTTAGGGGTAACAATTAATGGGTATTCCTTATAAAACTAATGAATAAGTTTAAAGTGAGATTCTCCGCAATCAAAACAATAAAGAGTAATTACTCACTACTATGGAGTTCAAAATTAATCAGCGAATTGTTTGGGTAACAATCCTCGATAAAGAAAATAAAACTTTATTTTTCCGCAACGAGGTTTATCTAAATAGTCCCGGAAGAATTTTTTGTAACGCATGGAGACTACAAATCTACCTTGATGACATTGTAAATGAACGAAACAAAGATTTCAAACCGCTAAGTTCTTACGACGAGTATAAATTATTCAGCATTCGTAATAATGAATTTATAAGAGAAGAAATATTCCTTATCGAACAAAACATTCAAAATGGCGATACATTAGTTCTCACAAAACTACCCTTGGACTTAACTAGAACTATAATAATAGATAAAAGAATTCCGTCATATGTCAGTCCAGAACTAAATAAGCAAAAAAGTTCGTATCCAATTGATCAAACATTTAGTCCGAAACAAAGCAAAAACAACACAAACCATATAATCAGAGAGTTACACATTCCAAAATACATTACACAACCTTCAATAATATTAAATTTTAAAAAAGTCCACTTTTCAGGGTAACAATTCAACAGCGTTTCTTATAAAACATAAAATAAAAAATATGTATTTGGACAAAGTCTTAAATAAAATGGAAACCAGAAACATGATAATCACATGTTTAATTTTCATTTTAGCCTCCTGTAGTGGCAAAAATATAGATTCAGAAAAATTATCGGAAGGCAAAAGGCAAGATATTACAATAGATACGTTTATGATATCTCATTCAAAAATACTTCTTACCTCAAAATCAAATTATTTTGAGGAAGATAGTCCGACATACATATGTTCAAACAAAATAAGGGAAAATTCTATCAGCAAAAAATATTCGAATGACAATTCATCAGCACTGAATCCCCCAAAACAATTAATGGGAGCTTTGGCAAAAACATATGATGAGGGACGATACGATGTCTACTCATCAGCAAGTAAACAATTAGAAACAGACTTGAAATAAATAGCAGCATAAAGGAATAGAGAGACATTCAACACTCTCTCAGCCGCAATAAATACATGTAATAACCTTAATCAACAACCTCTCTATTCCTTTTTAAGTTAGATTTCAGGTAACAATATTAAAGGCAACCTTATAAAACAATGTTGTTCAGAAAACAGAAGAGGTAAATAATTAGGGAATAGGAAAACTTATAGTACATGAGCCGTATACAAGTTGTTTCCATAAAAAACGACCTATTCCCTACCCTCTTTTGTCTTTAAAACAAAAAATAAGTTAACATAAGAAAGGACGATTATATGATAACAGGCTAAAGAATCAAACATTTAAAACTATGATTCGACAATAGCAATGACATAAAATAGAAAAGTGTTTGCGAGTGTTATACATTTTAGAGTTAAAAAACCTTTGCTTTCATTCTTAAACCTACAACACTCACTAAAGGGAATAGGGTTTAACTTTCACCCCAACAAATTCTTTACAAACTTTCCATTCAACCTATTCCCTTTAGACCAAACATAAATTGATGAATTTAAATAGCATTATGAAGCCTATAAAACTCAAGTTGGTAGAAAAAAGAGATAAGAAGATTGACAAATTTATTGTGTTAATCTCATTTACTGTCATCACTCCAACTATCATTTTTTTGATAGGTATAATAGGTATCAATGAATTACAAAAAGAAGTACTCAACATTTTGTTTCTAATTATATTCGCTCTAACATTTACAGTTCTCCTATTTATAAAAGATTACAAGGAAATTGGGAATATTATTATTAGTAATGAATCAATAAAGATCATTTCCGATAATAAAGAAAATACTTTTCCCTTAGAAAAGTTAGATGGGTTAAAAATAGAACTCAACGAAACGGCAACAGATCAAATTGGTAAAATATCGAGAGCAAAAGGGATAAACAACTACTTCAAATTTATTTTTGATCAAACTCAGTACGAATACATGTTCTATATAGATAACCGGTTTCAATTCAATCACCTTAGCACATTTCTTAAATTGTTAAGGCTTAGAATTAACACTAAAACTAAAAACATTGATGAAAATGGAACACAACTAATTTTTTTAATGAAGTAATTTAGGATTACACAACGAAACAGAGGGTTCTAACAAACAAAACCTGTTAATGGGATTGCGAATCGATTTGTTACCTGAAAAATGAGAAAAAAAATTGAAAAACAGTCAATAAATGTTTTAAATCAGTTTTTCTCGAGAATAAGTGTATCATTTTAGTACAATATTAGGTAATATTTTAATTTTGTTGCTATTAGAATAAAATGACACCTATAGGTTATGAGAGAATTTACTGATGAAGAAATAGTTGATTGCTTAAGAAACAGACAAAGTCATGTTGTTAGGTATTTATCGGATAGATACTTACCAATGATTCGACTCATGGTACACCAAGCAGGAGGATCGCCAGACGATGCTAAAGATATTTTTCAGGATGGACTAATCATAATGATTGAAAAGATTGACAAGGATGACTTTGTACTTACGTGTAAGTTCAAAACATTTCTTTTCAGTGTCTGCAAAAACCTATGGCGAAGTGTTATTGAAAAGCGAAGGGCTGCAGCAAATTATCTCAATCGAAAGTTGGACGATTCTTCAACAAACGATTTCACAGAGGAATTCGATTATAAAGTATATCAAGAGTTATTTTATGATATTTTTGAAACTCTAGATCCTGTATGTCAGCAAATTCTTAAACTTTACTGGCAAGAGTACTCCCCAAAGGAGATAGCCGAAAAACTAGGCTACACCTATGGATATATAAGAAAAAAGAAGTGCGAATGCCAAGCAGAACTTATCAGTAAAATCCAAAATCACCCCGATTACAAGCTAATCAAAAAAACAGAAACTAGCTTTTAGCCCAAACTTAATAGTTTAACCAAACCCAAACTGATGAAGAATTATACAGAACTTATAACTGAGTACATAGAAGGAAGTCTTTCTGAAATCGAACGTAAAAAGTTTGAGTCAGAATTAAACCGCAATAAGACTTTACGAGAGCAATACGATTTGCTTAAGCTTGTGAATGAAGTTATGCAAGCCAAACTTGACATTGACGAAATCAATGAGGAACATAGCCTTCAAAGCATTGATGAGCAAACCAATCAACTTGTGGCTGAATTTAAAAAAGAACCCTCAAAATTTAATGATATAAAAATGTTTGTTGAGGATTCCATTTCAAGTTTAGAAGAAATAGAGTTACAGCACATATACCAAGACATTTACGAAAGCAAAGTCGATGATGTAACTGCTGAATGGGTTAAGGAGTGGGATAATAGTCAAGGAAACTTCTCGAGTTTGAAATATAATGAAATAAGAAGTTTCATTAATAAAGCGCTCTCCGAAAATGATAATCACACTATAAGCAAGGAAAGCACAAGAACCATATCATGGTATAAGAATTCATTTATTAGGATTGCGAGTTTATCAGCAGCAGCAACCCTTGCGCTGTTATTAATGGTTCGAACATTAATAACTCCTGCTAGTCCTGAAAAATTATTTGAATCGAATTATCAACCCTATAGCGCAATTACTTCTGTTACCCGAGGTAGCAGTAATTCACAAACAATGAATTACAACGAAGCAATTGTTAATTACCGTCAAGGAAATTACCAGAAGGCCGCTGTGGCATTCGACTTAATTCTAAAAAGTGACACATTCAACATAGCGCCACACTTTTTTTCGGGATTATCTCTAATTGAACTTGGTGATTATAGCAAGGCTATATACCATTTAAATAAAGTAGTACAGAATGATGCTGATTTCTCGATTGAAGCACAATGGTATCTTGGACTGACCTATTTAAAAGTCGGGGATAAAGAAAATGCAACTATTTACTTAAAGAATTTATCGGATACTCCTGGATACTATCAAGGTAAAGCAACAAAACTACTCGAAGAAATACACTAAACTATAAGTTTGAAGTCTTAATAAAAGAGTTTACCGTTTTAATTTTTTATAGGCCAAGCCTCCCAAAAGGAGAATACAAGTAACACCAACTATCCAAAAGTAGTTGGTGTTCTTTTTTACAGGAGATACATCTCCCATTACTTGATATGCCGACCAATAATAAGGATTAGAATAGGTTGGTGTCGCATTTTTTAAATAATTCAATTTGGCTAATCTCATAGCCCGATTCTTTTCCATTCCATTGGCCAGATTCCGATAAAAATCTGTAATTATTGGAGAACTTGCCTCATCGTTAACGTCCCACAACGTGTTTACAACAGAAGAGACTCCCGACAAAAAGAAGCTTCGAGCTAAACTCATAATACCTTCACCATGATATAAATTTCCAGTTCCAGTATTACATGCACTTAACACAACCATTGGAGACTCTACTTTGCTCATGCTAATTTCGTAGTTATACAGCCGACCATCGTCAACTGAATCCGTTGCAGAATCGAATATTAAATATGAGAATTTGGAGTTAACAGTATCGGTACTAGAGTGCATTGCAAGATGAAATATTGCAGGACTTGTTAATGCACTCTTAAAATTATGCTCAGTGGCCAAACTATTTGCAAAATATTCGCTCTTAAAACCACGAATTGAATTAACCTCAATCACAGCTCCTTTTAGATCGGGCCTTAGGTTAGTATTCCGATTTGCATAACTTGGCGAAAAAGAGACAACTTTATTTGTATAAATAGTTTTCTGTGGAAAAATAAACGACGATGAATAAGAATAAGAGATAGAGTAATCTTTAATCAGGTAATCCAACCCATCAAAACCAACATTCCTATTACTAGGCAGTTCCTTAATAAATGCATCGAAAGGTAGATAGGCAATCTCCTCATCGGGAACAATTATAAACTGAGAGCCTACAATATATTTTTCAACAGGTTTTACTAAAATTCTATACATATACGCAAGAGCATCAGTATAGTGTATGGAAAACTCACGAGAGTTACTAAAATCCATTTCGGCAGCAACCTGTTTAATCACATTTACATTGCTTGCAAAAAGAGAATCTAAATAAATTGACTTATAGTTTATCCCCTCTTTTGATAAAGTAAATATATATAGTTCTCGCCTCTCCTTGGAATAAGTATGAGGAACAAAGTATTCCACAATGGTTTCGTCTTTTCCAAGACAACTTATCAGTTTTTGAGGCGTTGCTGGTTCAGTTCTATTAATGAGATCGATATACTGAGACGAAAATTTTTTTATTCTCTCATAAACAAGATCATTACTTCTGTTCAGCTCAAATAGTTTATCTTTCCACAATTCAACCTTCGAAGAATCTGGTTTTTGCTTTAAAAATTCGTCCTGAATTAATTTATTGTACGAAGAAATCTGAGATTTTAAATTATTGCGTTCAATCAGAATTGAATCTGGTACATTCTTACTGTATAAAACTTCATTCTCATTTAACTCATCGCGCAATAATCGCGATTTACTTAAACTTGATAGACTATACATTCTTTCGATGTACTCTTTTTTATTTGTTCGATTATAAAGTTCCTTCGCAATTTGAATGGCAGCAAGATAGGTATCCTTTTCGTTCTCGGCCAAAAATAGTTTTCCTTCGTAGCTGGAATAATCGTTTCTAATCCTGTCGATTAATTGTAGAGCCAAATCTATTGTCTCATTCGCACTCTTCTGAATGCTCAACATTTCGCGTCTATCCTTCTGCTGAAACGACAACTTCATTAGTGCCTTCGATTTACTCTTTAAATCATCGAGCAGCCCAAAATCAAAAATTGATGAATTGATTGATGGGTTTGAGTAGATGCTTGAATCGTTAAAATTATTTACAACCGCAGTTAACGACTTTTGGTAATAATTAAGAGCTTCCGAGTAATTGGCCTCATTAAAATAGTGATCGCCAATATGCTTATATGCCAACGAAACAAACGGATGCTTACTACCATAATTCTTTAAACAAATCGCAAGTGCTTTTTGATGAATTGTTAATGCATCCTGGGTTCGTCCTACAGATCTCAAGAAAAGACCATAATCGAATAGCACGCTACTTGTTCTATAGTAATCAACACCATATTCTTTATTAAACCACTTAATACTTAAAAGAAAATTAACTTCAGCAGCCTTGTAGTCTTTTACTTTTACATAGATCTTGGCAATATTTAAATAAACAAGAGCTCGTTCTGATAATTCATATTTTTTTTTTAGTTCTAAACTTTTTTGTAGGTAAAACAATGCTTTTTTCAGATCATTTATTTCATACAAGGTCAATCCAAGATTCAAATAACCTGTAGATATTTTAAAAAACAAATTACGATTTCCCTCTTGTAAATTTTGGTATTGCTTTAATCCTTGATATAAAAACTCTGTTGATTTATCATAATCTTTGATAATGCCATACACTCTAGCTTTATTTATATATATATCGCCCAAATCTTCTTTAGAAAAAGAACCATTAACCACTAATTGTTCAGCTAAATTATAGTATGACAAGGCTTTGTCATATCTTCCTAAGCGATTGTTTATCACTCCAAGATTATTAGAAATAGCAATTATGGATTTTTTGGGGATTGAATCTTTTTGACTTAATATACTCAGTAAGCTCTTTTCTGCATTAAAAAAATCACCTTGCTCAAAATATAATTTAAAGTTAACTGTATTCTCTATAAATCTATCCTGAGCCTTTAAGATGCTTATTGGCAATAAAATCAAATAAAAAATAAAAAATATACATCTAAATTGGAGCATAGTTATTGTTTATTTCATATAAACTATGCAATAATACAAAAAAGGATATTCAATAAAACGAACATCCTTACTATTTAATTAAAAACGAGCATCCAATTTTGGCTACAAATCGAAATTATACAAATAACCTTAATAACTAATTATTTTTTATCAGGGATAGGAATTGGCATTATGATATCTGAACCCCCATTATCTTCTCCATCGCCTCCACAAATAGATTTCATTGCACTCATATCTAGTTTCTGAGCATTAACCATTAGTAATTCGAATTTATCTAGAGTATTCACAATTGTTTTTGAGTTGTTTTCACGTTTCATAGCTGTAATAGTTTTAGTTAATTTTTACTGTTTCATTCGAATAGAATCGAAATTGTTACTTTCTTTTACAATAAATTTTCTTTTTATTTCACGGAACAAGAAATAACACAATACAAATCAACACTTTACAATATTACACAAAATAGATAAAAAAATTTCTTGGTAACAATTTATTAACACTTCATATTAAACACCAAAACAAGGAAAATAAATTCTAATTAAACATCTATGAGTAAGTACTACCTTGCCACAAAACCCAACATAACAGGATTTCACTCTGTTCATAAAGAGGGTTGCCCTTTTTTACAGAAAAAAGGCAAAAGCATCGCATTAGGCGAGTTCGATTCGTGCAAAGATGCGCTCTGGAAAGCCAAAACGCACCACTGTAACTCTAACGCGTGCATATTTTGCTCTAAAGAAAGTATTTCAATAAACTCCCCCTCAATTTTTGAATGGAATATGTTTTCCACCTCCTAATTTTCAGGACTTCTTCCCATACTTGTTTCTCGAGCCTTAACAAAATCCTATTAATATTTCATAAATTAGCTAATAATTTACATTACACTTAGCATGCAAACTTTGGAAATTAATTGGATTAAGAGTGTTGAACCTTTAATAAAACTATATTCGGGACGAAAACATCCGTTAGATTATAACAACAGGTATCAACTTGTAGTGATGATAATTCTATCGGCACAAGATTCCGATAGACATATCAACGATTTGGCGAAAGATTTTTTCAGAGCCTATCCAACAATGAATGATCTTGCCAATGCAAGTATTGATGATATCCAAAGGATAATTAGTTCTGTTCGAAATTTCGGGAATAAATCCAGATGGTTATCAAATTTGGCTAAAACTATTGGCGATGACAATAACATTCCACACTCGATGGTGGAGTTGATAAAACTTTCTGGCATTGGACGAAAATCGGCCAATGTTATTATCAGGGAATCGGGCGATAAGGCCGAAGGTATTATTGTCGACCTACATGTTATTAGAGTTGCACCACGATTGGGTATTGCCGAAGGAACTAACCCCGAAAAAATTGAAAAACAAATGATGGCAATTTTCCCTCAAAACATATGGAACGATTTAGGAATGGCCATATCATTTTTGGGACGCGAAACATGCCGCCCCACAAATCCTAAATGCAATGAATGTGTAATGAATACTGTTTGCAAATACTTCAATCAGTAATAAAGTCTTAAAAAAGCAAAGGAGGCCATCAGCCTCCTTTTTTATTCCGTCGGGGTGAACCGACGATCTTGTATGCCTACAAATGGTTTATTATCAATGTTTTGAAAAGAACAATTTCAGTGAGTTCACTATTTGGTTCTCATTTGTTTTAGGTGAGGAAAAGCCTCTTTGATGAACTTCAAAATCAATACAAATATACGAAAAAGTAATGTATTTGGGTTGCAAAATGCATTAAAAACCTGCAAAATTAATTGATTATAAGCATTTTATTTAGTGTGATTTGAAATGCTTGGGTCTTGGCATTTCAATCGTTAATGTACAGGATGACCTGTTCGGGTGCAAGGCCTGTGTACCTGCAAAATTCCTCAACACTTACAAACTGATGAGGCGCTTTGCCAAACTGTACCTTGATTCGATTCAACAGTTGCCGACCGTACCGGTTGCTTTTCCCCGTTATTCGTTGTACATCCTTGGGATAGATTATCATGCGGTTTGTTTTCATATAGTTTTTACCATGAACTATCCATGACTTTGATACGCCTTTAGCATATCGTTTCAATATACAAAATTATTAATTATCAGTAATTAACCGAATTAGGAATGTTTGGTAAAAATGTAACTGTTTTGTGTAATAGCGGAAGTGCTTATTTTGAAAGAGGTTGCGCTTGGCATAGCTTTGACCATGTTTAACTAAATTTTCGGAATATGGCAAAACAGAGTGGAATTATTAAACTGGAAGGAACTATTGGAGATGTTACCTTCTATAAATCGCAGGACGGAATGCTTGCCCGCTCCAAAGGCGGAGTGTCTGCAGATCGAATCCAAAACGACGCTGCTTTTCAACGTACACGTGAAAACAACAGCGAGTTTGGACGAGCAGGTAGTGCAGGGAAACTACTGCGATTAACATTCAGAAACTACCTGCTGAATGCTGCTGATAGCAAAATGGTGAGTAGGTTAACCCAGGCAATGATGGAGGTAGTAAAAGCCGATACGACCAGCACGCGAGGCCAACGAAATGTTCTTGACGGAGAATTGGAACTTCTTGAAGGATTTGATTTTAACATCGATGGGAAACTTTCCACAACCCTTTTCCTTGCGTACACTGCAACCATTGACCGTGTAACAGGGTTGCTAAACATAGAAATACCTGTCTTTGTTCCGGCTAATGCTATTAGCGTACCAGATGGGGCTACACACGTAAGGTTTGTTGCCGGTGGGGCTGCCATTGATTTTGAAAAAGGAACTTTTGAGTTGGTAACCTCTCAAAGTGCAGATATCTCTGTAACTGCAACACAATCGGATGCCATTACGCTAGCAAATCAACTAGCAGCAAATAGCACAAATCCATTGTTTATGGTTCTTGGTGTTGAGTTTTACCAGCAAGTTAACGGTGTGAACTATGCTCTGAAAGGAGGCAAATCGAATGCACTTTGCCTAGTTAAGGTTTTAGGAATATAAAGGTTAAGCCATGCCAAGCCCTGAAATTTTTTTCTATTGTTTACTCTCGGTATTACTGGCGATAGTTGCTTACTTTTTGAAGCAATTGCATTCGGACTTTAAGCGGGTGGAAAAGGATGTTACGGAGGTAAAAGCCACCACTGCTCTTATTAAAGCTGAATTCAAGGGAATTAATGAACTAATGAATCAACGCATTGAGTTCCTTGAAAAGAGGATTAACCATATTGAATCGATCATATTTAACAATAAAGAATATGGCAAATAAAAACCAGAACATTGTTAAACGATTAACCGCTCCCACCCCTAAATTTTTTAAGACTGTTCGCACAGTTGGCTTGTGCCTTGCTGCTGTTGGTGGAGCAATTTTAACAGCCCCTATAGCATTACCAACATTTATTGTTACAGCAGCGGGTTACCTAACAGTAGCAGGTAGTGTAATGACTGCCGTTGCTCAAGTGACCGTTGAAGGGGAATAGCAACCCTCACCTTTTTGAGTTTTTGGAGCCCAGCTACAACCCTGGGCTCTTTTTATTAGTATCCCCAATAATGTGGCCTATTGAATAGAATGAAAGAGATTGGTTTTGCCAAAATCTCTGGTTCAATTACATCATACACATATTTTTAGACAAAGAAGAAAGAAAAAACAGAAAAAAAGAAAAAAGAAAGCCATACAACAGGCTAGAAGTGAAGGTTTGTCAAGGTTTTTATAAAAAATACTACCAACGAAGAAGTGGTGGAGATTTTTTATAAAACCCGGAGGGCTTGACCTTTATAAACCGAAACGGGCAGCCTAACTTTGCGGTGTTTTTAATTTTTTAAGTAAATTCCTTCAAGGTAAGAACTTCGATAACTGTATGCTAAAATCAGCTAATAGAAACAAAAATATGATTGGATGAAATTTTTGTAAAGAAGATAACTAGACGGTAAACGATTAGCCTACGGCTAATGCTAATTTTCAACAAAAGACCAACTATCAAGTTCTGAACTATCATTCTTTAAGTAGCTATTTAGTATTTCCAATGGAGAATTTTCGGGATGTATTTGGATGAATCTGTCGAGTTGATCGTGCAGCTCAAGTAAATGCAAACAATTGGCCTTCGTTAATGTTGACCGCAACTCATTGTTTGAGTTTAACTTGCTTGACATAAACGAACTTAACTTATCCATTTTCAAGTACTGGGTATCGAGTTTTTGCAAACCAATATATTCTTCCAGTCGTTTGCCTTCGGGCGTTCCACTGGATGTTAGAAAAAGAAAAGTGCGGATAACTAGTTTCCCTTCAATCATTACAGCAACTAAGTAGCCAACCTTAACGCCTAGAACTTTTAATTCAATTATATACTTACTGTGATCCTTAATAACATTCATACCCCGAAGAGAGAAGTAAACACCCGCAACTGAAAAAGCAGGATGAATACAGTCTATACGCTCGACAAGTCGTTTTAAAGCGTGCATTTGAATATATATGGGGATGGGAAGATTGTCGAAAGCGGTATTTATGCCTAACTGTGCAGGAGTGACAAACAACCATTCAAAACCATTGAATTTGGATGTCCAGCCTAACCTGAAAGCAGGACGAACCTTGTTATCAATAGTAATGTCAATCTTCTCGGGAGGATGTTTTTTTACAACGATTCGAAATCTTGCCCCCAAAGCATCACCAGTGTCTTCGGTTATGAGTGAGTATGAAAAGTAATAATGGCAGGGATTGTTAGTAACTGTAACCAGGTATGGGAAAATTTCATCGATTAGCCTATTGTAAATACTATCGAATAACTGGTCTAAATTACCACAGGTAGGACAAAGTAACTCTTTTACCCTTTGAGCATTTTTATTAGGACTATCGTTGATAAGCAGTAGGTAAACATGCAAAGCAAACCCTAGGTAGTACATATCGGCTACTGGTACTGTTTTACCTGTTTTTTCAATAGGAACAGGAATAAGTTTCATGCAAGAGTTTACAACAGATTTAACGACTTCGATAAATTTAGGGGGAATATCGTCTTCGCGACAAGCCTCAACAGTAATTGAGCGGGAACGAATAAGGTATATTTTATCTAAGTCGCCATGCGGAATAAACTTTAAGACATTCTCACCTGTGAGAGTCCTGCAAAATCCATCCAACTTTTTTAAGAAATCGTTGCGATGCTTTGCCCTAACAACTTTTTGATTGTTGCAATGCTTCTGTTTTGCTCTCTTTTTAGGCATGGAAGTTAACTTTCCTATGCAATCTACAAAAAAATACATTAAAAAGCATGTAAAATGTTTTGAATGTGTGGGGTGAGTAC
>JBFXDX010000017.1:0-95371 GCA_050180705.1 Bacteroidales bacterium
CCTCTGGAATAAAGATACTGTTAGCATCAATATCCTTTACTAGGAACTCTCCACTTTTAAGGTTTACTTTTTCCATTAGTTTGAAAGGTTATTTTGTTTTGTTATAATCCAAGTGACATTACGATTAATTCAGCAATATCGTAATTCTTCATCTTCTCTTCCTGATTTTTGTACTTGATACCATCGGTCATCATTGTCATACAGAAAGGACAAGCGGTTGCAATGATATCGGGATTTACCTTTAGTACATCATCCATACGCTCAAGGAATACTTCCTTATCGCCTTTTTCTGCTTCCTTGAACATTTGAGCACCACCGGCACCGCAGCAAAGAGCAAAACTCTTGTTACGTTCCATTTCCACAACATCGCCCGATACCGATTTAATCACTCTACGTGGCTCATCGTACATATCATTAGCGCGGCCTAAGTAGCAGGGGTCGTGGTAGGTAATACGCGAATTTTTGAAAGTGTCGGTATTTACCTTAAGTTTTCCTTCTTTGATGAACTTATCGAGTAGTTCAACATAGCTGATTACCTCGTAGTTTCCACCTAAATCTGGATACTCATTCTTGAAAATATTGAAGCAGTGAGGGCAAATGGTAATGATTTTGGTAATCTCGTATGCCTTGAAGAGTTCAATATTTTGTAACGCTTGCATTTGGTAAAGCATTTCGTTACCTGCGCGGCGAGCTGGGTCGCCAGTACAAGTTTCTTCCTTACCAAGTATAGCGTAACTAACATTTAAGTAGCTAAGTATTTTTGCAAAAGCACGTGTTACTTTCTTGTAACGGTCGTCGTAAGCACCTGCGCAACCAACCCAGAATAAATACTCAGGTTTCTCACCACGGGCAAATAAATCGGCCATTACAGGGACTTCTATTTTACGTGTTTCCATTTTTGTTGATAGTTGTTTGTTGATAGTTGTTCGTTAAATTTCTATTAGCTGTGAAAAGCCTAATGCTTTACAGCCAAATTATTTTAATGAACGTTAATTTCCAAATCCTTTGTCCACAAAAGCCTATCCTCGGGCGAGTACTGCCAAGGAGCACCATTGTTCTCAATATTGCTGAACATCGCTTTAATCTCACCTGGAGCAGAACCTTCTTCCATTACAAGATAGCGACGCATATCAACAATTAAGGATGGTTGATTAATGTTGATAGGGCATTCCTTTGCACAGGCATTACAGGTTGTACAAGCCCAAAGTTCCTCCTCCGATACGTAATCACGAACTAACGATTTTCCATCATTGAAATCTTTATTCTTTAGCAGTTGAGGACCTTTTTCTTTCATACGGGCACGTAAGTCCATCATAACTTTACGTGGCGATAATTTTTTGCCAGTTGTATTTGCAGGGCAAACCGAAGTACAACGTCCGCATTCAGTACACGATAATGAGTTGAAGTAGTTGTTCCACATTACATCTTCAGCATCCTTAACACCAAAACGCTCAATCGGAGCATCGGTTGCAGGAGTTGCAAATGCAGCATTTGGATCCATCATCAATTTAACCTCGCGGGTTACATTGTCCATATTTTTAAGTTTACCAAGAGGGTCCAGTCTCGATATAAAAGTGTTTGGAACCGACATAAACACGTGGAAGTGTTTAGAGTAGGGGAGTAGGTTGGCAAATACAAAAATCAAAAGGATGTGAGTCCACCAGTAAATTTCGTGTTGAACTTGCATAGATTCTATGGTCATACCGGAAAATATTGGAGCTATGAAATTACTAACAGGATAATATCCAATAATTTCGCCACCAATTGCGTGGGTATGACTAACGTATGCGGCATTCATTCCTAGTAACGATAGCATTAGAACAAGGATAATTGTTAATGCTACGTTTGCATCGATATGCGATATTTTTTTCATTTCGATTCCTTCGAAACGTTTTACGTGAAGGAATACTCTGCGGAAAAGGAACACAACAATTGCAATGGCAATAAGGAATGCAAAAACATCGCCTGTTGCCATTAGAAAATCGTAGAACCAGCCTAGGAAACTAAGCGATTTTTCGATTTTGAATAAACCATCGATCACCATCTCTATACTTCCAAAAAGAATTACGCAGAAACCCCAGAAAACAACTGCGTGAAGGAATCCAAGAACAGGACGACGGAAAATTTTAGTTTGACCAAATGAAACTTCGGCCATAATCATAAAACGCTTACCTAAGTTTTTTATTGGAAAACCCTTTTTGGTAAGCGAGAAGAAACGGATAATTCTTGCTACGGTGTAGCTAAAAACAGCGAATGTTAGTAGCAGTGCAATAGCAAAAACAATTTGTTTGGTCATAGTTTGTTTGTTTTGGTTAGTAAAAAGTTGGTTTTAAAACTTTTACTTAAAAAATAATTGTCATTCCGAACAAAACGAGGAATCTATGATTCATCGCTACGCTCAGAATGACAATAAAATGCAATTACTTTCCTTTGATTTCTTTAACTGCAGCAACAAGTTGAGGAAGCACTTTTTGTGCATCGCCAACAATACCGTACTGAGCAACCTCAAAAATTGGAGCGCTCTTATCGTTATTAATTGCAACAATATATTTTGATGAGCTAACACCTGCAATGTGCTGTGTTGCACCCGAAATACCAACAGCGAAGTAAAGGTTTGGAGCGATGATTTTACCGGTTTGACCAGTATGCTCATCGTGAGGACGCCATCCTTCGTCAGATACTGGACGAGAACAAGCAGTTGCTCCGCCTAGTAAATCTGCTAACTCTACAATTGGAGCCCAATTGTCAGGCGATTTCATACCACGACCACCAGATACTACTATTTCAGCATCAGTAAGAAGTAGTTTGCCCGATTGTTTTTGAACCTCTTTAACCTGAGTTTTTGGAGCATCAACAGCAACATCCATCTTTTCAATAGTTGCGTTGTTAGCGGTTTCGATAAGATCGAAAGAGTTTTGTGCTAGAGTGATAATTTTAACATCTGTTTTTAGCACAACATCTGCATAAGCACTACCAGAGAATGCTCTTTTGTAAACAGTGAAAGGACTTGTGTTTACAGGAAGTTTGCTAACACCTGCACCTAACGCTGCTTTTAATTTTACAGATAGGCGAGGAGCAATTGATTTTCCGGAGTTGTTGTTTGCAACAACAATAACTTTAGCACCAATTTTTTCAGCAACAGTAGCAATAACGCTTGTGTATGCTTGGCTATCTAATGTTTTAAGGTTATCCTGATTTACGCTTATAACTTTTTGTGCACCGTAGTTTCCAAGTAGTTTTAATTCTGCTTCGTCAACATTACCAATAGAAACAGCTACAGCGCTGGTGCCCATCATTTCTGCTACCTTACTGGCGTAAGATATCAACTCGAATGATGATTTTTTAAATTTTCCGTCCCAGTTTTCGGTATATACTAGTACTGACATATTATTTCGAAATTTAATGGGTTCAACTTAAATTAATTTGGTTTCTGCCTGTAGCAGTTCAATTAGTTGCTTTGGATTCTCAGCATCAACAAACTTGCAGGCTGCTCTAGGTGCAGGCATTTCGAACTTAGCTGTTTCGGTTAATGCATCAATAGCAACTGGCTCATAAAGTTTGATAACTTTAGTACGCGCCATCATAATGCCGCGCATAGCCGCAATTCTAGGCTCTTTTGCGATACCTTTTTGTACAATTGCAACGAATGGCGCAGGAACAGTTACAATCTCTTTTCCTCCATCAATTTCGCGGGTAATAACTGCAGTACCATTTTCGATTTTTAGACCAGAAACTGCAGAAACAGAAGGCATTCCAAGGAATTCTGCAAGCATACTACCAACAGCAGAGCTGTTGAAATCGCTCGACTCAATTCCGCACATAATAATATCGAATTGTTCCTTTTTTACAACTTCAGCAAGTTGAGCAGCAACATTGTAAGCATCGGTTGGGTCAGCGTTAACTCTAATAGCATCGTCGGCACCAATTGCAAGTGCTTTTCTGATTGTAGGTTCAGATGTTGCTAATCCAACGTGAGCAACAGTAACTGACTTTACACCAGTGCTAGCATCATCTTTAAGTTCTAGTGCTCTCGTAAGCGAAAGCTCATCCCAAGGATTGATAACCCACTGAATACCGTTTACATCCAACTTGGTGTCATTATCAACAAATTTCACCTTGGTTGTGGTATCCGGTACGTTGCTGATACAAACAAGAATTTTCATTCGTTAAAATATTAATTTAGTTAAACATATTTTTCTGTATCTGTCTAAATAGTAAGCATTTAATTGCTTATTCTGAAAATGAAATAACTACAAAAATACACAAAGTTCTTAGCGGGCGAAATTTATTTTCACGCTAAGGTTTTATGTGTAAATATATCAGTTAGTTATGTTCTTCCACCAGTTCGTTTATTGCATAAAACGAGCGTACAAATCTAAATCAATTTGGTTAAATTCAATGACCTTGTATAAAAAACTATACACCCTGCAGTATCTATAATTTTTTTACTGAGTTTTTTGAAAAAATGTTGGAGTAGAATACATATTGACCATAATCATCTTTTTGATCTAAGAAATACCAAACTTCACGCTATTGAGTATAACTTGCAGAAAATCAGATGATAAATTTAACATTAATTTAATGATGTTTAATCAAATTTAACGGTATATTGATCAAAAGGACTGAAACAAATTTGACATTTGTACTGTTATAGTTGTAAATTTATTATTAACAAATAAACTATTAATGAGCGAGTTATTTAATACATTATTGCTTGAGTTGGGTGAGAAGATTGCTCAAAATAGTGAAGTTATAACCAAAAATCAGAGCGAGATTGATTCTCTTGCTCTAGACTCTAAAAATATTGATGCCGTTAGTAGAATTTCAGAGTTGATTGATATTAATAACCGGTTGAAGGTCGAAAGTTATGAGTATGTTTTGCTTCAACTAAAATTGAGATCTTACCTTCGAAACATTAATGAGTTTGTTTTATTACCTATTGAAGAGAAAAGTGGTGTTTGGATTGATGAAAATACCGAGCGTTTCATTCTTGCTGGCGGTAATGTTGAATTTAAAAATAGCACATTTACAAAAATCATTAGTTTTCTTCAAAAGAAAAGTATTGGAACGGTTTTTGATTTTAAACTTATTAATAATATGCCAAGTAATATGATTGAGCAATATGTTCAGGATGAAAAATATGAGATGTGTTCTATTCTTATAAATACATTTAGTTCGAAAAATTAGCTTTTAGGGTTAGGTTTAGGTTTACAAATAGGTTAAGGGTGCGATCTCCGGAACTTCAAAAGTGGTTCCGGAGATCTTTTTTTCGACCATAAGTATCAATAAATACACTAACTTTATGCGAGTAAAATATTTTAATTGTACTTTCAATTCAAAGAGTAAAGATTGGTGAAAAACGTAGTTTTTATAGGTGCTGGAAATGTGTCAACATCGTTAGCATTTGCATTTAATATCGTTGGGTGGACTATTAAGCAGGTTTATTCTAGAAGCCTTCAAAATGCTGAAATTATTGCACGAAATTATAATGCAATGGCTATTAATCGCCTTTCTGATATTGATACTACTGCTAACCTTTATATAATATCGGTTTTTGATAGTTCAATAGTGTCAATATCAGAGGAGTTAAAAGAGGTTGAAGGCGTGGTTGTTCATACTAGCGGTAGTACATCGTTATCGGTTCTTGCTAAAACCAAGTCTAGGGGAATCGGGGTTTTATATCCTTTCCAAACATTTTCCCGTAACAGGTTGGTAGACTTATCGAATGTCCCAATTTTTGTTGAAGCAAATGCTGCTCAAACTTTAGTTTATTTAACTGAAGTGGCAAAGGAACTAAGCTCAAATGTGATGGAGCTAGATTCCAACAAACGGATGTGGCTTCATATTAGTGGTGTTTTTGCATCCAACTTCACCAATCATATATTGGCTTTAACGTATCGTTTAGCAAGCGAGAATGGTCTCGATTTTAAGTTGATTCAGCCGTTGGTGGAGGAAACCGTTCAAAAAGCGTTTGGGGCAAATCCTAAGGATGTACAAACTGGGCCTGCAATTAGGAACGATAAGTTAATAATGGAGAATCACTCTGCAATGCTCGGCAAATTCGACGAACAATTGCAGAAAATATACAATGAATTATCTTTGAGCATTCAAAAGTTGAGTAAGCAATAATTATTTTCGAATGAAGAGGAATTTTAAGGAACTACTAGCCGATGTAAAGGCTTTTGTATTTGATGTTGATGGTGTATTTACCGATGGTACTGTAATTTTACATCCATCGGGGGATTTATTACGCACTTCGAATACTCGCGATGGTTATGCTGTTCATGTTGCTGTAGAGCGGGGTTTCCCAATTGCCATTATTTCCGGCGGAAAATCCGAAACGGTAAGGGATCGTTTCAAAGGACTTGGTGTTACCGATATATATTTGGGAGCAACCGATAAGGTTGAGGCATTGGAAGATTTTAGGTTCAAGTATGGAATTGAACTACCGCAAATACTTTATATGGGTGACGATTTGCCCGATTATGAAGTGCTTCAGAAAGTTGGAATCCCAACTTGTCCAATGGATGCCGCTCCTGAAGTAAAGCAGATATCGGCCTATATTTCATCCTATTCTGGAGGTAAAGGTTGTGTTCGCGATGTTATTGAGCAAGTGCTTCGATTAAACGGAAAATGGGGACCGTCGTCAAATGGTTTACAGTAGTTAGTTAATCTACATTTATGGAAATACTAAGATTAATCAGAGGTAAGAATCTGTTGATAATTGCAGCAACAATGATTCTTGTTCGCTATTTCATAATGCAACCAATCTTGCAAAGTTTCGGTCTCGATTTGCAGCTGAAATTTTGGGTTTTTGTAGTGTTAGTTTTGGCAACTGTTTTTGTTGCAGCGGCGGGTTATGTTATCAATGATTACTTCGATACTAAAACCGATTTGGTTAATCGTCCAAGCTCTGTAATTGTTGGTAAAACTATTAGCCGAAGATTGGCTATTGCCATACATTTAATTTTTAGTGTTTTAGGAATTGCCTTGGGGTTGATTGTTGCAATTAAGATCGGGCGACCAGTTTTTTCCTTACTTTTTGTGCTTACCACAGGGGTACTTTGGTTTTACTCAACAACCTATAAACGTCAGTTGTTAATTGGAAATATACTGGTGGCAATACTAACTGGAATTGTACCATTAATCCCACTTATTTTTGAATATCCTTTATTCGAGACATATTGGGAAGTCATAGCAATATATCACATCAAGTTGTATAAGATGATATATTGGGTAGGAGGCTATGCTCTTTTTGCATTTTTATTGACGTTTGTTCGTGAAATTGTAAAGGATATCGAGGATTTTGAGGGCGATACGGTTTATGGCCGGAATACTCTCCCAGTTCATTTTGGGATTAAAGTTTCGAAGATTGTATCATCATCAATCCTTCTTGTTACTTTAATTGCACTGGTTTATTTGTTTGCCAGTTATATGCAGCTATTACCATCGGGTAGTTTCGATTACTATACCTTTATGTACTTTGTAGTGTTTATTTTGATTCCAATCTTTGCGCTATTTATAATGTTATTGCTTGCGCAAAATAAAATTGATTACCATAAAGCAAGCCGAATGTGTAAGTTTATAATGCTTTTTGGTTTAATGTACACATTGGTATTTCGTTGGTTGATACTTTAATTCAATGCTATTACAAGATATTTTAAAAGAGAAGCAATTAGTCCTTGCTTCGAATTCTCCTCGGCGTCAGCAGTTACTAAAAGGACTTGATGTAGATTTTGAAATTTGGACAACTACTCACGAGGATGAGTCCTATTCATCTGATTTGCCTATAGATCAAGTTCCGACATTTTTGGCAAAGCACAAGGCATCTTTCTTTTTGAATAAGTTAACAAGCAAAACAGTTCTTATTACCTGCGATACTGTAGTGATATGCAATAATCAGGTGTTAGGAAAACCGACCGATGCTGAAGATGCTTTTCGCATTCTGCGGATGCTTTCGGGAAATAAACATAAGGTAATTACGGGCACATGTTTAACAACAGATACAAGTTCACACTCTTTTAGCGCCGAAACCGATGTTTATTTTCGAAACATCACCGATGATGAAATCAACTATTACATAGATAAATATAAACCATACGATAAAGCGGGTGCCTATGGAATTCAGGAATGGATAGGCTATGTTGGCATTGACCGTATCGATGGTTCATACTTCAATGTGATGGGGCTTCCTGTTCAGCGATTACATGGTGAGTTAATTTACTTTTTGAACAAAATAAACTAATAATATCACAATTATGAGACGAATTGTTTCTATGTTCTTGCTAACGGCTTTTATATCTCTTAATAGTTTTGCCGATGAGGGAATGTGGTTGCCAATTTTAATTGGTAAGAATATTGATCAAATGCATAAAATGGGTTTTAAACTTAGCGCTGAGGATGTGTATAGCGTTAATAAATCGAGCCTTAAAGATGCAATTGTTCAGTTTGGAGGAGGCTGTACTGCCGAATTAATTTCTTCCGAGGGTTTGTTAATAACAAATCATCACTGTGGGTTTTCATCGATTCAAAGTCATTCATCAGTCGAGCACGATTATTTATCCAATGGCTTTTGGGCTATGAATAGGCAAGAGGAATTACCTAACCCTGGATTAACTGTTCGTTTCCTTGTTCGAATGGAAGACGTTACGGATCAGGTTCTTGCTGGAGTTAGTAATGAGATGAGCGATGCTGACGGACAAAGAATTATTGCTAAGAACATTAAGGAGATTGCCGATAAGGTTGAAACTGAAGGAGTGGGGTATAAGGCGGTGGTGCGTCCAATGTATTATGGAAATGAGTATTATCTTTTCCTCTATGAGGAATTCAGCGATGTTCGTCTTGTTGGTGCGCCGCCAGTATCTATTGGTAAATTTGGTGGAGATACCGATAACTGGGTATGGCCACGCCATACTGGCGATTTTTCAATTTTCCGTATTTATGCCAGTAAGGACAATAAGCCAGCAAGTTATTCTCCCGATAATGTACCATATACACCAAAAAAATATTTTCCAATTTCAATGAAAGGCGTTAAAGAGGGAGACTTTACGCTTGTTTATGGTTTCCCAGGTAGAACTCAGCAATTCATTACGTCTCAAGCTGTGGAGTTGATAGTAAATCAGAGTAACCCTCATAGAATTAACCTTCGGAATATTCGTCTTGCTATTTTTAATAGCTATATGGATGCAAGCGATACAATTCGTATTAAATATGCAAGTAAACATGCTAGTGTGGCTAACGCATGGAAAAAATGGATTGGAGAAACCATTGGTTTACGCCGTTTAGATGCTGTTGCAAAAAAACAGGAATTAGAAAACATGTTTACAGCGTGGACTAGCAAGTCGCCTGAATTGCAGAAACAGTATGGGAACTTACTTCCAACTTTTAAGAGACTTTATGATGAATATGCACCTTTATCGTTAGTTAACGATTATAAAAACGAGGCTATTTACTCAGTAGAGTTGATTAATTTTGCCTCGCGTTTCGATAAAGCAATAGCAGAAGCTGTCCGTTCTCAACGAGATACTGCAAAGTTTGAAATGGCAAAGCAGAGTCTTGTTAATTATGCCTCTGGATTTTATAAGAATTTCGACGTTCGGGTCGATATGGAGGTATTTGCGGCAATGATGAAATCGTATTACGAGCAGATTCCAGCAAACCATCAGCCAGAGTTTTTGTCTAAATTATATCAAAACTATCAGGGGAATTGGATGCAGATGGCAGGTGATTTATACAGTCAAACTGTCTTTTCCGATAGTATTCGAGTATTTACACTATTAAGTGATTTGGACAGCACGGGGGCTCGTTATTTTCAATCCGACAACATTTATGGAATATATGCTCAGTTCGAGAACTTTTATCGCGATAAGGTTCAGGATAGATATCTTGAAATCTCCGATAGTTTAAATGTTTTGTACAAAAGTTATGTTGATGGTTTAATGAAGATGGAAACTGATAAACGATTCTTTCCTGATGCAAACTCAACATTGCGATTTACCTACGGAAAAGTTAGTGGATTTGAACCGAAGGATGGCGTTGTATATAATTACTATACCACTATTGACGGTATAATTGAGAAGTCTACACAGGTTGATGTTCCCGACTATATACCACCTCAAAAATTAGTTGATTTGTATAATAGTAAGGATTATGGCCCCTATGCTGTTAATGGCACGGTTCCAGTTGCATTTATTGCAACGAATCACACAACGGGAGGCAACTCTGGTAGCCCAGTTATTGATGCAAATGGGAACCTTATTGGTGTAAATTTCGATAGATGCTGGGAAAGTACTATGAGTGATGTAATGTTCGATCCTAATTACTGTAGGAATATTGCTCTTGATATAAGATATGCTTTATTTATTATTGATAAGTTTGCCGGTGCCTCTCATTTATTGAGTGAAATGGAGATTGTTCAGTGATAGCAATTGTCAATTAATTATAGGCCCGATTCGAATCGAATCGGGCTTTTTTGTAAGTCCTGCTAACAATGCATAAAGCATAGATTTATAGTATTTTACTATTTCTTATTATTAACTTACATTTATCCATATAATTTGAATTGAATGTTTCTAAATTATTTCTTTTAGCCGAGACTACTTATAAAAACTGACAAAAATCACTTTGTTAATTCAAACTTGTTATTATATTTATGCAAGTGAATCAATTTGTTACAAAATTATTTCATGTTATTAAAATAACAGTGTTAATGAAATAACAAAAGTTTGTTTTTAAAAAATCAAATTATGACGGAAACAAAAGAATTAGTTAGAAAACTTGCTGACAAGCATGGACGAGTTAGAGAAAGTCTAATTCCCATTCTACAAGGTGTTGTGCAGGAGGAACGCTACATTTCTAGCGAGGCAATGACTGAGATTGCCCGTGAACTTGACATTTCGGCTGCAAAGGTTTATGGAACTGCAACTTTTTACAGTTTCCTAGACACTCAACCTCGTGGAAAATATGTTATTAGGGTTTGTAGAACAATTTCCTGTGCAATGAAAGGTAAAAACCTAATTATTCAGGAGTTGGAAGATATGCTTAAAGTAAAAGTAGGAGAAACCACTCAAAACAGGAAATTTTCTTTGCTTGAGACAAACTGCTTGGGTTGGTGCCACAAAGGTCCTGCAATGCTTATCAATGATGAGGCATATACTGAATTAACACCCGAAAAGGTTAGGGAAATTATTAACGAATACATGCAAAAGTAAAGCATAGGAGATTATACCATGTCAAATAACTTTTTACGCCGCGTTGACCTTATTTTTGATCAGGATTGTAACTTTAAGGATGTTCTTAAAGATGCCTATCAACGCAAAAACGATGAGATCATTAATGAATTATTAGAATCAGGATTAAAGGGGCGTGGTGGTGCTGGTTTTCCAACCGCTCTTAAGTGGAAATTTACAGGTGAACAAACCGATCCTGATAAATATGTTGTATGTAATGCCGATGAGGGCGAACCTGGTACATTTAAGGATAGAGAAATCCTTTTTAAGGTTCCTCTTAAGGTTTTCGGAGGAATGGCTATCTGTGCCAAGGCAATTAATGCAAAAGAGGGCTTCCTTTACTTAAGGGGCGAGTATCGCTTTTTGCTTCCAGAACTTGAGAATCAACTCGCAATGTTTCACAATATCTTAAAAGATCTTGGGATTGACTTTAAGATTAAGATTATAATGGGTAGTGGTGCTTATATCTGTGGTGAAGAAAGTGCATTATTCGAATCGATGGAAGGCGATCGTGGAGAACCTCGCAATAAGCCTCCATATCCAACGGTTTCTGGTTTTAGAAAGAAACCAACCGTTATTAATAACGTGGAAACCTTGGTTTATTCCTTCATGATTTTCCGTTATGGCGCCCGTAAATTTAAAGAATTAGGAACTGCAGATTCTCGTGGGTCAAAAGTATTCTCAATTTCTGGGGATACTCCAAAACCTGGAATTTATGAATTGGAGTTGGGAATGACCGTTGAACAATTTGTCGATGAATTTGGTGATGGTGATACCAAAGCGGTTCAGGTAGGAGGTGCATCTGGATTTTGTGTGCCCCGCAAGAAATTCAAAGATACGATTATTGGATTTGAGGGTGTTCCAACTGGTGGTTCTATGATGCTTTTCAATAGTTCACGCTCTATGTATAATGTTTTGAAAAATTACCTTGAGTTTTTTGAGGAAGAGTCGTGTGGGCAATGTACTCCTTGCCGAGTTGGCTGTCAACAGTTGAAACTAGGAATTGAAGCCGTAAAGAAAGGGGAACGTCATGCTGTATATCTCGAACAGTTGCAGAAATTGGCTCAAACAATGAAAATTACTGCAAAATGCGGTCTGGGACAGAGCGTTGCAAACTCTTTCTTCTCTATTGTTGAGAATTTTAAGGAAGAGATGATTTACTAATTCGCTTAAATTATTGAAAAATGGCAAAAAAAATTAACCTCATTATAGATGGTATTCCCGTAACAGTTGACGAGGGTACAACCATTTTACAAGCTGCCAAACAGCTTAATATTCATATCCCCACCCTTTGCTATCACGACGACTTATGCATTGCAGGTAACTGCCGAGTTTGCGTTGTTGAGATGAAAGGAGCACGTACTCTTCCTGCATCATGTGCTATGCCAGTTGCTGAAGGTATGGAAGTAATGACCAATACAATTAAAGTTCGTACTGCACGAAAGCATATTATCGATTTACTTTTATCGGAGCACAATGCTAAGTGTACAACTTGTTATAAGAATGGTAACTGCGAACTTCAGAATTTGGCTTCAGAGTATAAAATATCTGAGCCTATGTTTATCGATTTAGTTCCTCATAAGAACTATCAAATGGATGCTTACTCTCCTTCAATTATTAAGGACGATAGTAAATGCATTCGTTGTCAGCGTTGCGTTCGTACTTGTGAAGAACTCCAGCATGTAAGTGCACTTGGAGTGGCCTACAAAGGCGAAAAGATGAAAATATCAACCTTCTTCGAAAATCCGATGTTTGAGGTTGTTTGTACGAATTGTGGTCAGTGTGTAAATCGCTGTCCTACTGGAGCATTGGTTGAACGTAACTATTTGGATGAAGTATGGGAAGCTATCTATAACCCCGATAAGCATGTTGTTGTTCAAACTGCTCCTGCAGTAAGAGTTGCCTTGGGTGAAGACTTAGGCTTAGAGCCTGGTGAAATTGTTACTGGTAAAATGGTATCGGCTCTTCGTCGTTTAGGTTTCGATTCTGTTCTTGATACCGACTTTACTGCCGACCTTACTATTATGGAGGAAGGTTTTGAACTTTTAGGTAGGCTTAAGAAGGCTCTTGTTGATAAAGATGCTAGTGTTAAGTTACCTATGGCTACAAGTTGCTCTCCTGGTTGGATTAAATTTATAGAACATACTTATCCCGAGTATCTTGATAATTTGTCAACATGTAAGTCTCCTCAGCAGATGTTTGGAGCATTAGCTAAGACTTACTATGCGCAAAAGCGTAATATAGATCCATCTAAGGTTGTTTCTGTATCTATAATGCCTTGTACAGCAAAGAAGTTCGAAGCAGATAGACCTGAGATGCGCTCGAGTGGTTATAAAGACGTAGATTTTGTTCTTACTACTCGAGAGTTGGCAATAATGATTAAGCAGGCAGGTATAGAATTTAACGCTCTAGCAGAATCGCATTGCGATAGCGTAATGGGTGAATCTACTGGTGCTGCTGTAATTTTTGGAGCAACCGGAGGTGTTATGGAAGCTGCATTACGTACTGCATACGAAGTTGTTACTGGCCGTGAGGTTCCTTTCGATGGACTAAATATTACCCCAGTCCGCGGTATGGACGGAGTTCGTGAAGCATCAGTTAAAATTGAAAATACTACTCCCGATTGGAAATTCTTGGAAGGTGCTGTTCTAAAAACAGTTGTTGCACATGGACTAACCAATGCTAAGAAAGTAATGGATGCCGTTAAATCAGGTAAAGGTGATTGGCACTTTATTGAAATAATGGCTTGTCCTGGTGGATGTATTGGTGGTGGCGGACAGCCAATTCCAACCAATGCTGAGATTCGTCAAAAACGTGCTGAGGCTATTTATCGTGAGGATGCAGGTATGAAGATTCGTAAATCGCATGAAAACCCTGAAGTTGTAGCAATTTATAAGGAGTTTTTACACGAACCGAATGGTCATAAATCACATGAGTTGTTACATACTCATTATAAGGAAAGACAGCGCTATTAATCGTTTCTTTTGTACTATGAAAAGGGGGCTCAGCCCCCTTTCATAGTTTTACAATTTTAACAGCAGATAGTTTAAATGGAGCGATGCGGCTATAAGGATCTAGTTCATCCCGAGTAACCCTATTAACCTGGGATTCCGTGAAGTGCCAAGGCATGAATAGTTCCCCTTCAAGTACATTCTCGCTAATTCTTAGAATAGTTTTAAGTTCACCACGGATAGATTCTACCTTAACCTTATCTCCATCCTCGAAGCCATATTTCATTGAATCGTTGGGATGCATAAAAACAAAGGATTTGTTTGTAAAATCTCGTAAAACTTTTGAGCGTCTCGACATTGTTGCCGTGTGATAATGAAAAAGTAATCTGCCGCTGTTGAGTAAGAATGGATATTCGCTATTCACTTTCTCTGATTGAGGAACATATTCGACTGGGAATAATTTTCCTTTATTGCTTGGCGTATTAAATTTATCGAGATATAGCGTAGGCGTTCCAGGATGAGTGGAGTTGGGGCAAGGCCACTGAATGCTTCTATCTTCGAGCCGTGCGTATGAAATTCCAGCCATAATTGGTGTAACTCTTGCCATTTCATCGAAAATATCTGATTCACTGTTATACTCTGGCATTGGTTTTCCCATGCGTTTTGCTAGTTCATGAATAATATGCCAATCTTCTCTGGCATCACCGGGGCATTCCACTGCTTTTCGAACACGGAGAACGCGTCGGTCGCTGTTTACAAAAGTTCCGTTCTTTTCGGCCCAAGTTGATGCTGGTAGTACTACATCTGCCAATAGGCATGTTTCTGTTAGGAAAATATCTTGTACAACTACAAATTCCATTCTTTTTAATGCTTCCTCGGTGTGGTTGAGGTTAGGATCGCTAATCATGGGATTTTCACCCATAATATAGATTCCCTTTACTTTTCCATCGTAAGCGGCATGCATGATTTCGACAGTGGTGAGTCCTGGTTTTGATGAAAGTTCATTAAATGGTATATTCCAAATCTTTGCTACTTTTTTTCGATTTTCCTCATTAACAACAGGAATGTAACCTGGATAATTTGATGGAGAGCAACCAACATCCGTGGCACCCTGAACGTTGTTTTGTCCGCGAGGAGGATTAATTCCACAACGTTCATATCCAACCTGTCCTGTAATCAACATCATGTTGATTAGACTGAAAACATTGTGTGTTCCGGTAACTTGTTGGCTCATTCCCATCCCTGTTGCAATCATTGATGTAGGAGATGTTGCATATAGCATAGCAGCATATTCTAGTTTTTCTTTGGATACGCTGGTAATTTCTTGGACAAATTCTGGAGTGTATTTTTCTGTGAGTTTCTTTAAGTCTTCATATGCATCTAATCCATTTTCAACTCTATTCTTAATAAATTCGGTGTTTACCCATTTGTTTTTAATTATGATATGAACTAACCCATTTAAAAGTGCCACATCGGTTCCTAATTTTGGTTGAAGCCAAACTGTAGCATAACGCACAAGTGGAGTCCATCTCGGATCAACAACAATTATTTTTTGTCCTTTTGCAGCTCCTCGTTTAACGTATGTTGCGGTAATTGGATGTGTATCGATAATATTATTCCCTGTTACAAATAGGCAATCAACCTTCTCAAAATCTTCAATAGGATTACTTCCGGCACCATCGCCAATTGATTTAAGCATGGCAGTAACCGTAGATGCATGGCATAATCGGGTACAATAATCAATATTATTGGTTCCGAATACTGTTCGTATAAATTTTTGAAATAAATAGTTATCCTCGTTGGTGCATTTTGCCGAGGCATATCCTGCCAATGCATCTGAGCCATACTTCGATTTTATTTCATTAAATTTTGTGGCTATAAGATTTAAAGCCTCATCCCAGCTGGTTTCCTCAAACTTACCATTTCGTTTTATTAACGGTTTGGTTAGTCTATCGGGGCTATGCACAAATTCGTATCCGAAACGACCCTTAATACATAGTCGTCCATCGTTTGGCGAAACTCCTTCAACACCATTGCTACGAACAATTTTTCCATTCTGTACTAAAAGTTCAATCTGGCAGCCAACACCGCAGTATGGACACGTGGTAATTACTTTTCTATCGATTTTTGATAGATTAATTTGATCGCGATTTGGCTTTTCAACTATTGCTCCTGTAGGACAAAGTTGAATACATTCACCACAGCCATCGCATTCACTTTCGCCCCATACACCAGCACCTGCAATTATGTATGAATTTAATCCTCTATCCATAAAAGAAAGCACATTTTTTCCTTGAACTTCATCGCACGCTTTTATGCACCTAAAGCACTTTATACACTTGGTTGGATCATATGTAAGCACTGGTGAAGAGTTATCTGGAATCAAGTTGAGATCTTTCCAGATGGGTTTAAAAAATCTATTTTCATGCTTATCCAACCCATATCTAAACATTAATTCTCTAAGTTCATCAGGATATGTATCATCATAGAAATCGTTATGTTCGCTAAGTAGATAATCAACTAAGAATTTACGAGTTTCTTCTAATTCCTCGTCAAAAGCCGTGATTTTCATCCCTTCGGTAACTTTAACAGAGCAAGACGCTACAAGTCCTCTTGTGCCATCAATTTTTACAAGACAAAGCCGACACGCTCCAGTTGGAGTCAATTTTTGATGATAGCAAAGGCCTGGTATATTAATTCCATTATCACGTGCAACCTTTAAAAGGTTTGAATTTTCTGGGATACTTATGGTTTTGTTATCAATTGTAATAGTTACCATGATCTAAGTGTGTAATTAATGAATTACAATTTGATATTTTTATTCGTTTAGCAGTTGTTCGCTAAAGTGTTTGATTAAACTCTCAATAGGAAGCACTGGGGATTGCCCTAATGGACAAAGAGAACTTTTTGCCATTAGTTGAGCATGCTTAACCATGTCGTAGAGAATTAACCTTCGGTTTTCAGGATTAGCATTGCCCAAACGTAACGACTGTGCATGAAGATAATTAGTACCCAACCTGCAAGGAACACATTTACCACAACTTTCGTGTTTGAAAAATTTAAGTATATTTTGAAGTATAGGGATTAAAGGTTGGCCATCGCCAATAACAATAATGGCTCCAGATCCAAGCGTTGCACCCTTTTCCTTTAATTTGTCGTATCCCATCTCAACATCAGAAAAGGAAAATGGAACAAATGTGCCTGCCGCACCTCCAAGGAGAACAGCCTTCCATGGTTTTCCATCAACAGTTCCACCTGCAATGTCATTAATCAACTCATTAAGTCTTACACCAAGAACAACTTCGCAATATCCGGGTGAATTAACGTTTCCGCTAATGGTAAATATTTTTGTTCCGGGCGTTCTTTCTGTTCCCATGCTTCTGTACCATTCTCCTCCATTTAATATTATTGCAGGGAAATTGGCAAGTGTTTCAACATTATTAATTAGAGTGGGTTTGCCCCAAAGACCCTTTTCAGCAGGATATGGTGGTTTAATTCTGGGATATCCACGTTTTCCCTCAAGCGATTCAAGCAAGGTTAACTCCTCTCCGCAGAGGTATGAGCCTGCACCAAGTTTTACTTCAAGGTCAAAATTGAATTCACTTTCCAGTATGTTTTTACCCAGAAAGCCTCTTTCATATGCTTGTTCTATGGCTTTTTGAACCCTGTTAATTGAAATATAGTATTCCCCACGAATGTAGATATATCCTTTTCCCGCACCAATCCCATATGCAGCAATTATGATTCCCTCCACTAGCATATGAGGGTCGGTTTCCATGATTATTCTATCCTTGAATGTTCCAGGCTCTCCTTCGTCGGCATTACAAACAACATATTTTTCACAGTTATCGCAAGTCTCAGCAGTTGTAGTGTTCTTTGTACTTGTTGAAAATCCAGCCCCACCTCGTCCTCGAAGGCCTGCGGTTGCAAGTTCATTAACAACCATTGTGCGATTGCGAGATAAGGCTTTTCTTAAAGCATTATATCCACCTGTGTTGATATATTCATCAATACTTTCCGGATTAATTATTCCTGAGTTTTTCAGGGCAATGCGCCTTTCCTCTATCATAATTGTGAAATTAAGAGTTTTGGAGTTGTTGAAGAATTGATTCAATCAATTCGGGTGTTAAGTTTCCATAATGCTGCTTATTAATCATCATTGAAGGAGCATTGGCACATTGTCCAAGGCATTCACTTGCTTCAAGTGTAAATACCCCGTCTAGAGTTGTTTCTCCCAAGTTGACATCTAGCCTTTGACTTAAATATGTCAAAATATCTTGTGAGCCAATCATTGCACAAATTGGCGATGTACAAACTCTGATGATATACCTTCCTCTGGGTTTTAGGCTAAACATAGAGTAGTATCCAACTACTCCATAAACCGATGAAAGCGAAATGTTTAAATATTTTGCTATGGCTTTAAGTGTTGCGTTGGACAAGTAGTTTTGTGGGTGGCTATTCTGTAAACTGTGTAGAATTGGCAAAAGATTTTCTTTTACGGGTTTAAAGGTGTTTAGAATTTTTTGCGTATTCATACTTAAACTATTTATTCACAAAAGTTAATGTTTTTTTTTCAAAAAAGATATATATTTATCAATGAGGTATAATATTACTTTGATATTTGTTTGGATTGAAGGATAAATGTTTATTATCAACTTTATTTTTAATAGTAAAATTTGCTAGTAATGACAATTAATCCAAATTACATTATTATTGGTTCTACAGGTAGGAATACTGGTAAAACTGAATTTGCGTGTAGATTAATTAAGCAGTATTCGCATAAGCATATAATATACGGGGTTAAGGTCTTAGCGATAAATCGTAAAGAGGGAAATTGTCCTCATGGTGGAAAGGGCTGTGGAATTTGTACAACATTGAAGGATGATTATGATATAGTTGAGGAGTTGGCGTTTGATACTGGTAAAGACACTTCTAGAATGCTTATTGCTGGGGCATCGAAGGTGTATTTGCTTAAAGTAGATAAGGATAGGTTGGAGGTTGGACTTGCTGCACTTCAAAGAGTAATTCCTGAAAATGTATTGGTAGTAGTTGAGTCTAATTCCATTAGGAAAGTTTTGCTGCCTGCAGTTTTTATTGTCATCCAGAATAAGGAGGATAATCATATTAAAAGAAGCTGTAAAGAGGTTATTCAATTTGCAGATAGGATTATCCAATTCGATAGAATGAACTGGGATTTTTCACCAGAGGAAATTCTGGTGGAGAATAATACTTGGGCAATTCGCAAAAAGGCAACGGCAATAATTTTGGCAGGAGGGAAAAGTTCAAGAATGGAAGGTGAGGATAAAGGTTTACTTCCTATTAATAATGTGCCTCTGATACAGCATATAGTAAATCAGTTAAATAAGTATTTTGATCAAATAATAATAGGATCCAACAGCCTAGAAAAATACTCTTTTCTAAATCTTCAAATTGTGCCTGATTTAGAAAAGGATAAAGGCCCGCTAATGGGTATAATATCTTGTCTTCAAGCATCAAACAACGAAATTAATTTTATTACAGCATGTGACATTCCTGAAATGAATTTTTTACTGATTAATGAATTGATGCACTTTGCTTCAGATTTTGATATTGTTATGCCTGTAAATGGAAATAATTACGAACCTCTTTTTGCGGTGTATAAAAAGACTGTGATAAATAAAGCAAAAGAAGTAGTTGAGAATAATGGCAGGCGTATTGTCGATTTGCTTAATCACGTTAGTGTACATTTTGTTAATTTCGACAGTAATGATTGGTACCAAAATCTTAATTCAAAGGAAGACTATCAAGGATATATTAGAAAAATAAATTCACGGCATTAATTCTGTTTAGTTTAACCCAAACGTGTGGATTAATTCAAGAAAATATAGTATATTATGCTATTTTAAAGTTATTTTCTCGATATAAAGCATCAAATCTAATTGGTTTCTTTTTTTGTTTTTCAATTATAATTGAAATCCTAGATATGCCAGTTAATATAAATTGTTTAATACCCCATAAAAGACTAAATGTTATTTGCATAACGTGTAATAAATTTGATGAAATTTTCAATGTTATTCAAATAACAATAAGTATCTTTGTGCGAATATTTTAATTGATTCATTAAGTTGAAGTAAAAAGTTGGCTATGAAATTAAAGGAACTTGTAGAGTGCATAAATGGAACGGTGGTTTGCTGTGAGGAGTGCTTGGATAAGGAAATAGAGCATGCATTTGCTTCCGATTTAATGAGCGATGTACTAACGGTAAATTGTGAGAAGCTCATATTGTTAACAGGATTAGCCAACATTCAGGCGGTACGAACAGCCGAGATGTCCGATTTGCAGGCAATTATTTTTGTCAGAAACAAGCGGGTAAGCGAGGATATGATTAGGTTGGCTGAAGAAAATTGTATAGTTTTGATCGAGTATCCTGGAACTATGTTTAAGGCTGCTGGATTACTGTATAGCCAAGGAGTTAAGGCTGTTTATTAGATATAAGCCATGTTTTTTGAGTTTAAAGTTCAAGGGGGCGATTTTGTAAGAGCAGGTAATGCTTCGAGCCAGGTTAAGAAGATTTTAAAGCAGCTTAACGTTGATTCGGCCATTATTAAGCGAGTTGTTGTGGCGTTATACGAGGCCGAAGTGAATATTGCAGCCCATGCGTTTAATGGACTAATTGCCGTTGATATAGATACCGAGAGGATTCTAATTAAACTTGATGATAACGGCCCCGGAATTCCCGATATTAATTTGGCCATGAAACCAGGCTACTCAACAGCATCGCCAATAGTTCGAGAGATGGGTTTTGGCGCGGGAATGGGATTGCCGAATATTAAGGACAACTCAGATGATTTTAAAATATCAAGTGAAGTAGGGAAGGGTACTCACTTGGAAATTCTTGTAAAATTACAAGCAAAACAGGAAGGAGAGTAGGTTTTGGAAAAGGCTAGTTTTCATCATGCACTCAAAATTAGAACCGATGTATGCATTGGTTGTGCACATTGTATGAGGGCTTGTCCTACTGAGGCTTTAAGGGTAAAAGATGGTAAAGCTCATTTGCATAGCAATAGGTGTATCGATTGTGGCGAGTGCTACAGGGTTTGTCCAACTGGTGCAATAATTGTAGAGCAGGATGATTTTGAGAATATCTTTAACTTCAAACATAGAATAGCTTTAATTCCATCAGTCTTATTGGGGCAATATCCCGAAGATGTTTCACCAGATATGGTGATTCAAGCTTTGCAGAATATTGGATTCACAGAGGTTTTTGAGGTTGAAGATTCAGTTGAATACCTAATTCCTCAAATTAATAACTATATAGCGAGGAATCAGAATAAAAAACCAATAATATCGTCGTTTTGTCCTGCAATTGTTCGGCTTATTCAGGTGATATTTCCTTGGTTAGTAGGGAACATTTTGCTTTTGCGTCCGCCCCTTGATTTGACAACAAGTTATATTCGTGGAAAACTTAGAGAGGACGGTGCAGACGATAGTGAGATTGGCATTTTTTACGTTACCCCCTGTGCTGCAAAAATAGCAGCAATTAAGAGTCCTGTAGGTGAGGATCGATCTGAATTAAATGGAGTTATTAATATGGATTTAATCTATAATAGAACGCTCCATGAAATAAAAAAGAAAAGTGTAGACAAAAACGGCGGAGTATTTGAATCAAAAATATCGGATCGAAGTGTTACGTGGGCTTTAACCAATGGAGAGGCTGTTAATATTAACGGCCGTTGTATGGCTATTGATGGCATTCATAATGTAATTGAATTCCTTGAGAAAATAGAGAACGATGAAGTGTCTGGCGTAGATTTTTTGGAACTCAGAGCTTGTGATGAGAGCTGTGCGGGAGGAATCCTTGCGGCTAGTAATCGCTTTTTAACAGCAGAGTTGCTTCGAAAGCGAGCAAAAGAATTTTCCGATAAGAATCAAAATGCATTTAGTCAGCATAAATTACTTCAATATCAGCAATTTCTTGTTGGAAAATTGGATTTGAGCAGGGTTGAGCCTCGTTCCATGGTAAAACTCGACGAGGATATGGCAAAGGCAATGAAGAAAATGGAACGGGTAAATCGCTTGATGTGCTATTTGCCAGGAATAGACTGTGGTGTGTGTGGAGCACCTTCGTGTTTAGCTCTTGCCGAGGACATAGTACAGGGAGAGGGTGCAATTTCGCATTGTGTTTTTCTACAAAAAATGATGGAACAAAGCAAACTTGACCCAGAGCATTCATTTAAGATAATGAAGAAGATATGGGGTACAAATCGGTTTTATAAAGATTGTGATAAACCTAATCATAATAAATAGCATAAATTATGACAGTTGAAGATATTGTTAAAGCGTTAGATTTAAAGGTATTCTCGGGAAACGAGGGATTGAATGGCGTAATTAATGGCGGTTATACCTCCGATTTATTGAGTGATGTAATGGGGAATGCCGATGCTGGGATGGTTTGGATTACACTGCAAACCCATATCAATGTTATGGCAATTGCCTCGTTAAAAGAGTTATCTGCTATAATTTTAGTAAAGGGTCTGGAACCAGAGCCGAATACTCTACAGCAGAGCAATAATGAAGGAATTCCTATTCTTGGTACTAGTTTACAAACTTTTGAGATTACAGGTAAACTATATCAATTGCTAAATAAGTAATGACTCAGTACAGGGCCGATTTGCACATTCATAGCGTATTATCTCCTTGTGCCGATTTGGAGATGAGCCCTGTAAATATTGTTAATAAAGCAAAAGCCGCTGGGCTTGATATAATTGCTGTTACTGATCACAATTCTACGTTGCATGGTCCTTTAACTCAGCAGTTAGCTGCGAGAGTGGGATTATTAGCCGTTTACGGCGCCGAAATAACTACTAGAGAGGAGGTTCATTGTGTTTGCTTGCTTGAGAATGAAGAGGGTAGAAAGCAATTGCAGGAGTACATCGAACAAAATATACAAAGAGTCCCCAATAACCCTGATATATTTGGGTATCAGGTTGTAGTTAACGAGCAGGAAGAAATTCTTGAAGAGCTTGATTATTTGTTGCATGCAGCTCTTACTAAAGGTATAAATGAGGTTGAAGCTTTCATACATAGTATTGGAGGAATTTTTATTCCAGCCCATGCCGATAGGCCAAAGTATAGTTTAACCAGCCAGTTAGGATTTGTTCCACCCGATTTAAATTACGATGCAATTGAATTATCGAGACATATAACTGAAGAAAAGTTCATTTCGGTTAATCCTTTTTTATCAAAGAAACGATTTATAAGAAGTTCTGATGCGCATTTTATCGATCAGATTGGAACTGTATCCACAAAATTTGAGATGGATAATTTAAGTTTTTTTGATCTAAAAAAGGCAATTCTTGGGTGTGATTAGTAAAAGTGGTAAGATATTTCCCTTAATTTTAAGTACGTATAAATGATTTAATGTATGAAAGATTTGTCTCTTCATATTCTGGATATTGCTCAGAACTCTGTGGTTGCCAAGGCGTCAAATATTGAAATAAAAATTGAAGTTGATAAAAAAAACGACTATCTTGCTTTAGTCGTAATTGATAATGGCAAGGGTATGAGCCCCGATTTTCTTCAACATGTTATGGATCCTTACACTACCACTCGTACCACTCGAAAAGTTGGGCTTGGCTTACCTTTGTTAAAGCAAAATGCTGAAAGGACTGGTGGCAGTATGATTATAGAATCGGTGGAAGGACAGGGAACAATGCTTAAAGCGGTTCTAAAAACAAACAATATAGATTGTCTTCCATTGGGCGATATCTCTGGAGTGGTTGCCATGCTTATTTGTTCTTACCCTCAAATAAATTTTTATTTTACAGGCAAAAATGGCTCAGATGGGTTCTCAATAACCACCCAAGAATTGGCAGATGCGCTTGAAGGTTTACCGTTGAATAATCCTAGTGTTTACCCGTTAATCAAGGATTTACTATCATCAAATTTAGAAGAATTACAAATAAGTGAATTAGGTTAAAAAACATAAACTCTATTGTTAGTGAATTAACAACTAAGAGTATTTTTGCACTCGAAATAGGTAAATTGTTATTCAAACCAACCAAAATACACACAAATAGAATTAACTATGACAAAGGTTAAATCGTTGGCTGATCTGAAGAAAATGAAAGAAACCTTACAATCTAAGATTGATCTTAGAGAAAAAGGTGATTCATCAGAAAGCCTAGTGCAAATTAAGGTAGCTATGGCTACCTGTGGAATTGCATCCGGTGCCAAAACTGTGATGGAATTCATGATGGAGGAACTCGATAAAAGAGGTATTCAGGCCGTAGTTACTCAAACAGGATGTATGGGATACTGCTATGCAGAACCAACTATTGAGGTTAAGTTACCTGGTAAAGAACCAGTTATTTTTGGGTACGTGGATACCAAAAAAGCCGATGATATTATTGAAAAATATATCAAGAATGGCGAATTGGTAGACGGTATTATCCCAACAAACTTCGAGACAATTGATAACAAATAATCCCATTAGGAGGTACTTGTAATGGCAAAGTATAAAATGCATTTACTAGTTTGTGGAGGTACTGGTTGTAGAGCTTCCTCAAGCGATGCGATTGTAGAAAATCTTAAATCGGAAATTGCTGCGAACAACCTAGAGAACGAAGTTCAGGTTATTATGACTGGCTGTTTTGGTTTTTGCGAAAAGGGCCCTATTGTAAAGGTTCTTCCCGATAACACTTTCTACACTCAGGTTAAACCCGAAGATGCTGCTGAAATTGTAAAAGAGCATGTAGTTAAAGGTCGTAAAGTAGCACGTTTACTTTATACCGATCCCACAAAGAATGAGCATATCTCTGACTCAAAGCACATGGGATTTTACCGTAAGCAAATTCGTATTGCTTTACGTAACTGCGGTTTTATCAATCCCGAAAGTATTGATGAGTATATTGCACGTGATGGTTATCAGGCAATAGGAAAGGCTCTTTCGGAGTTAGATCCACAACAAACTATCGATATAATTAAGAAATCTGGGCTACGTGGTCGTGGAGGTGGTGGTTTCCCTACAGGTTTAAAGTGGGAAATTGCTAGCAAAAACAAGGCCGATCAGAAATACGTTGTATGTAATGCCGATGAGGGTGACCCAGGTGCATTCATGGATCGTTCAGTTCTTGAGGGAGATCCTCATTCAGTGCTTGAGGCTATGGCTATTTGCGGATACTGTATTGGCGCTACAAAAGGTTTAATATACATCCGTGCTGAGTATCCACTTGCAATTCAACGTTTAAAAGTTGCCATTTCGCAAGCTCGTGAGTATGGCCTACTTGGAAAAGATATATTAGGTTCAGGATTTGATTTTGATGTAGAACTTCGCTACGGAGCTGGTGCTTTTGTTTGCGGTGAGGAAACTGCATTAATTCACTCAATGGAAGGATTACGTGGTGAGCCTACCGTTAAGCCTCCATTCCCAGCCGAAAGCGGTTATATGGGTAAACCTACCAATGTTAACAATGTTGAAACCTTTGCAAATGTTTGCCCTATCATCCTAAAAGGTGCCGATTGGTACTCATCCATTGGAACCGAAAAATCGAAGGGTACAAAAGTATTTGCGTTGGCCGGTAAAATCAACAACGTTGGTTTAATTGAGGTGCCAATGGGTATCACTCTTCGCGAGGTAATCTTCGAAATTGGTGGTGGTATTAAGAATGGTAAAAAATTCAAGGCTGTTCAAACTGGTGGTCCTTCGGGTGGTTGCTTAACAGAAAAGCACCTTGACACTCCTATCGATTTCGACAATCTAATTGCTGCAGGCTCTATGATGGGATCTGGCGGTATGATTGTAATGGACGAGGACGACTGTATGGTGGCTGTTGCTAAATTCTACCTCGATTTTACTGTTGAGGAAAGTTGCGGAAAATGTTCTCCTTGCCGTATTGGAAATAAACGCCTTTACGAGTTGCTCGATAAGATTACCAAGGGTGAAGGAACTATGGACGATTTGGACCGATTACGCAATCTATCTCACGTAATTAAAGATACTGCTCTTTGCGGTTTAGGACAAACCTCTCCAAACCCAGTTCTTTCTACGCTCGATAATTTCTACGATGAGTATTTAGCTCACGTAAACGACAGGAAATGTCCTGCTGGTCAGTGTAAATCTTTAATGCAGTATGTAATCGATCCTGAGGCTTGTGTGGGATGTACTGCTTGTGCACGAAATTGCCCTGTAAATGCTATCAGCGGTGAGCGTAAGAAACCTCACGAAATCGACACTGCTATCTGTATCAAGTGTGGTGCATGTATTGAGAAATGTAAATTCAGTGCTATCAGCATTAAATAATTAGGGGTTAACAATGGAAACAGTAAAACTTACAATAGATAATAGAGAGATAGAAGTACCTAAGGGGACTACTATTTACAAAGCGGCTAAAAGTCTAGGAATTGATATTCCTGTTCTTTGCTACATGGATTTGCACGATCTTAAGGTTGAAAATAAACCTGCTGGATGTAGAATTTGTGTTGTTGAAGTGGAAGGCCGTAGAAATCTTGCTCCAAGTTGCTCTACCGACTGTATGAATGGCATGGTTGTTAAAACTCATACAACCCGTGTTATTAATGCTCGTCGTACAGTGTTAGAGTTAATTCTTTCGGATCACCCTAAAGATTGCTTAACATGTCCAAAGAGCGGTCGTTGCGACCTTCAGGACATGGCAGTTCGCTTGGGAATTCGCGAGATTCCTGGTCAGGAATATGCCGAAATGTCTACCTACAAGAAAGACTTTTCGCCTTCAATTATTCGCGATGTCGACAAATGTATCATGTGCCGTCGTTGCGAAACCATGTGTAACGACGTTCAAACTGTTGGCGCCTTAAGTGGTGTTAACCGTGGCTTTATGGCGGTTGTTGCTCCTGCTTTTGAGCAAGATTTGGAAAAATCTCCTTGTACCTTCTGCGGACAGTGCGTTGCTGTTTGTCCTACAGGAGCATTAACCGAGGTTGATCATACCGGTAAAGTTATCCGTGCTTTATCCGATCCTACCAAAACGGTCCTTGTTCAAACCGCGCCTGCAGTTCGTGCTGCCCTGGGCGAAGAGTTTGGCTTAGAGCCAGGAACTTTGGTTACCGGTAAAATGGCCGCTGCTTTACGTCAAATTGGATTCGATTTTGTTTTCGATACCGATTTTGCTGCCGACCTTACCATTATGGAAGAAGGTACCGAGCTACTCGACCGCTTAACCCGTCATTTAAATGGCGATAAGAGCGTTAAATTGCCTATTCTTACCAGTTGCTGCCCAGGATGGGTGAACTTCTTTGAGAATAACTACAACGACATGCTAGATGTTCCTTCCAGCGCTAAGTCTCCTCAGCAAATGTTTGGTGCAATTGCAAAATCATACTTTGCCGAAAAACTTGGTAAAAAACGCGAGGACCTAGTTGTTGTATCAATAATGCCTTGCTTGGCCAAAAAGTACGAGTGCCAGCGCGATGAGTTCAAGCACGACAACAACCCCGATGTAGACTACTCCATATCTACACGTGAGCTTGCACACATGATTAAGCAGTTTAACATCAACTTCGTTGATTTAGCCGATGAAGACTTCGATCGTCCTCTAGGTGAGTCTACAGGTGCTGCGGTTATCTTTGGTGCTACTGGTGGTGTTATCGAGGCTGCTGTTCGTACCGCATACGAGGTGCAAACCGGCAAAACTTTACCTAAAGTCGATTTCACCGAGCTGCGTGGTATGGAAGGTATCCGTTCTGCAACTATCGATTTCAACGGATTACCTATCAATATAGGAATTGCACACGGCCTAGGAAATGCCCGTAAACTTCTTGATGACGTTCGTGCAGGTAAAACTAACTACCATGCAATCGAAATCATGGCTTGCCCTGGTGGATGTATTGGTGGTGGTGGTCAACCTCTACACCATGGCGATTCATCAATAATTAAAGCCCGTATGGAAGCCATTTACCGCGAGGATGCCGGTAAAACTATCCGCAAATCGCATGAGAATCCATACATCAAGCAATTGTATGAAGAGTTCTTGGGTAAACCAATGAGCGAAAAGGCACACCACCTGCTCCATACACATTACTTCAAGAAGGGTAACAAGGATATTTTCATTTAATTGAGGGAGGATAAATAAATGTCACATATAAAAGTTGAGCTTAAGCCAGAGCAGATCAAAAAGATTCAGGAAATCTGCAAATCGTTTAACAACGACCCAGGCGAGCTAATTAACGTTCTACACAAAACCCAGGAAACTTTTGGGTACCTCCCTGCCGAAGTTCAGGAGGTAGTGGCTGCAAATTTGAGTATTCCTGTAGCTAAAGTTTACGGTGTTGTTACATTCTACTCGTTCTTCACCATGCTTCCTAAGGGTAAACATCCTATCAGCGTTTGTACTGGTACTGCCTGCTACGTTCGTGGTGCCGAAAAAGTTCTCGATGAGTTCAAGCGTGTCCTTAGCGTTAAGGTTGGCGAAACAACTCCCGATGGTAAATTCTCTTTAAGCTGCCTACGCTGCGTTGGCGCTTGTGGATTGGCTCCTGTGGTGCTAATTGGCGAGAAAGTTTACGGACGTGTTTCTCCCGATGGCGTTAAAGACATCATTAAAGAATACGAAGACTAGTCTTTTCAGCATAATGCCTGTTCTTTCAGGTATTTGTTTAGGTTGGTTAAGCGAAAAGGTTGCTACTGTAAGTGGCAACCTTTTTTAGCGTGTATAACTCAACTTGCCCTCAGAATTAGTTCAATGCGTAATTGTAATTGCTGTATGGATTACCGTAGTATATCTTGTTGCTGGCAACCGACCGAATAGCCCTTTCAAGATACATAAAAACAGTTTGATTGCTGCTTTCGCTCATTGTTCCTGTTTCTATCATTGCCATTAAGTAATCCATGTTATTCTGCATTGATACTAGAACGATTTGAAGGAACGGAAGACGACTTTTATCTATGTGATACGAGCCTGTAACTCCGTTAATAAGGGGTAAGCTACTATCAACAAGTACAACATCAATGGGAACCCTTTTCGCCAGTTCTAAAAACTCTATTCCGCTTTGGGCCTCTGCCACTATTACAAAGTCGTTCTTTTGCTCCAGAAAAACTCTGATAGATTTGCGAGTTTCTCTATTGTCATTCACTATCGCTACTCTTATTGGAGGTATCATAATTGTATGTTTTCTTTTGTACAAAATTATACTTCGAGCATCGCTTCTTTTAGGGTCTAAATACTATTTATAACCTCCATGTTTACCCAATCTGAGGTACATATTTCGAGCAATATATGGTAGGTATTAATACCCATTGCCTAACCGCCAGCGAGGGTGATTTTCCCGCTTGGCTCCAATTGTTGAATCAGATTAAATGTTCTGTAATTTCCCCTCCTGACACAGTTTATTGGATAGACTCCCCCAACATTGAATTTCTCCACTCCAACATTGAATTTCTCCACCCCAACATTGAATTTCTTCGCTCCAACATTGAATTTCTCCGCTCCAACATTGAATTTCTCCACTCCAACATTGAATTTCTTCGCTCCAACATTGAGTTTCTTCGCCCCAACATTGAATTTCTTCGCCCCAACATTGAATTTCTCCACCCCAACATTGAATTTCTTCGCTCCAACATTGAGTTTCTTCGCCCCAACATTGAATTTCTCCACTCCAACATTGAATTTCTTCGCCCTAACATTGAATTTCTCTTCGCCAACAATGAGTTTCTTTATTCCAAGGTCAATTTTATTGTAGGAAACCCCACTTTTCCTGTAGTTTACCGCACATTTCTTTAAACCAAAAAGGCTGTTACACCTTTTGTGCAACAGCCTTTAAGCTATCTAAGCGGTATTTGGCTAGAAATGCTCAAAATCACTCTCGTTATCTTTCATTTTCAGGTTGATTCCTTTTGTCCCTGGGGTTTCAGGTTTTGCTTTGGTAATTGTAGGGCTTGCCTTTTTCTTTATTGTTCCCAGTTGACCTGAAATTGGCTTTGCATTTTGCGATACTTGCTTTATAGTAGCACTCTTTGCATCAACCTTGAAGAACGATATTAGGTCTTTTAGCTGCTGAGCCTGGCTGCTTAGCTCCTCCGAGTTGGTGGCCAGCTCCTCACTTGCGGCGGCATTCTGCTGTGTTACGCTATTAAGCTGCTGAATGGCAACATTTATTTGGTCGGCTCCGGAGTTTTGCTCGTTGCTTGCTGCCGATATCTCTTGCACCAGCTTTGCCGTTTTCTCTATTTCAGGGATAAGGCTACTCATAAGCTCCGAGGAACTTTCTGTTACATGCACGCTCTTCGATGCTAAGGCTACAATCTCGTCGGCAGCTATTTTACTACGCTCTGCCAGTTTGCGAACCTCTGCGGCAACCACTGCAAATCCTCGGCCGTGTTCTCCCGCCCTGGCTGCTTCTACCGCAGCGTTAAGGGCCAAAATGTTGGTCTGGAATGCAATATCATTTATGATGTTAATCTTATCGGCAATATTGCGAATCGATATTAAGCTCTCCTTGGCAGCGGCTCCAACCTTCACAACGCCTTGCGATACATTTACCGATATCTTCTCGGCTTGCTGCGAGTTCTCGCTATTTTGCTGAATATTCGCGGCCATCTGTTCCATCGAGCTACTTACCTCTTCGGCGCTCGATGCTTGTTCGCTAGCCCCCTCCGATAGCTGCATGGAGGCCGAGCTTACCTCGTAGCTGGCGGTCGATATGCTATCTGCACCAAGCTGAATATTCTCTACAATATCCTTTACCTTGGCAATCATCTCCCGCAGCGATTCAGCCAAATCTCCAATTTCATCCTTTTGGTAGATATCTACGGTGGCCGTTAAATCTCCCTTCGATACCATTGCCGCAAAGTCAACTCCTTTCTTTAACGCCTTTACTAGCGACTGAACAATTGTTCTTAGTACCAGTATAACTAAAGCCACCGAAATAAGTGTTGCAATAAGAAGAGTTAATCTAATTTGACCAATAATTTTGTTCATTTCCGAGGTGTAAAATCCTGCCGTAACAAAAGCGTCAATTGGTTCATAGTATTTGTAGTATTGGAGTTTTTCTTCGCCATTCCATAGGTATTGAATCGTTTCAACCTTTCCCGTTTTGTTTTTTAGCATTTCCTTAAAAAAATCATTATTGGCAACGCTAGTTCCTATACTTGTGGGGTGAACTATAAGAATACCATCAGAGCTTGCAATATAGGGGTAGCCAGTATTAAAGAATTTTTTCGTATTGAACAGATCATTGATATTCTTGAGATTCTTCTCGGGCATACCAACATACAGCATACCTTTCACCTCTCCATTAATTTTGATAGGCTCGTAGGATGTTAAATACCAATCGTTCACAACCCATGCCCGGCCAGTGTAAGGTTGTCCTTTATCTATTGCCTGTGCAACTGGACTGTCCGATGGAATATAGGTGCCAACAGCACGGCTACCATCGGTGTTTTTAACATTAGTCGAAATCCGAAGGTACCCCTGTGGAATTTTCTGAAAAATAGTTGTTGTTTCAACGTTCATTCCATGTATCGCATCAACAATTTCAGTGCTATTTTGCAGCATCTTACCATCAAGGAACCATTTCTTTACCGATACGGTTGCCATCGATCCGCTATTTTGATCCTTGGCATTGAAATCAATCAGCTCGTTGCCCGATTCTTTCAATTCACCTTGTCGCAAGAAATAATTTCTAGCCAGATTCATCGAGAGGTTTATTTTATCCCGATTACCCTGAAGCTCTACAGCAATTATCTCTGTTAAATCAGAGACTTGCTCTACCATTCGGTCATCCGTGGTTTGCTTAACTTGCTTCTGAATCATATTATTTGCAATAACTCCAAAGATTGCAAATGCAAGCACCACAAATCCTCCCATTATTGCATTTAGGCGGATTCCAATTTTAATATTATTTATCCATTTCATAGTGCAATCTGTTTTTGTGTTTATTTATAGTATATGGTTGTATGTGTAATGTAACTTCGCTAATTCAGAATCTCATGTTACAAATTTAAGGGTAGGCCTGCTGTTGTTTTAGGGGTTTAATACTATAAAATGCTGTATAAATCCCCCAATTTTATATACTTGTAAATACTATCTGTGTATGGGTATTTATACCTATTTTTTATAGCAAGTCAATTGTGTTGTTAGCAAAAAAAACAGAACTGTTACATTTGCAACAATCCTGTTTCTTATAAGGTTTACGATATTTCTAGAAACTCTCGAAAGCAGAATCGTCTCTATCCATTTTTAGGTTAACTCCACTTTTATCTTCGTGCGTTTTTGATTTGGTGGTCAATGGTTTTGCCACAGTCGATTTCTTTGCTTTCGACGTTTCTGATGCGTTCCATGTAGATGCTGATTTATGATCTACTTTAAAGAACCCGATAACTTGTCGTAATTGTTCCGATTGACTGCTCAATTCTTCAGAGCTAGAGGCCATCTCCTCACTTGCAGCAGCGTTCTGCTGAATTACCTGCGATAGTTGCTGAATTGCATTGTTAATTTGCTCTGCACCGCCATTCTGTTCCAGACTTGCTGCGGCAATTTCCTGAACCAGCTTTGTGGTTTTTTCTATGTCCGGAACAATTTCTAGCATTTGGGCTCCTGCACTTTCTGCCAATTCGTGGCTACTTTGAGCTAGAGTAACAATTTCGTCGGCTGCAATTTTACTTCTTTCTGCTAATTTTCTAACCTCAGCGGCAACAACAGCAAAGCCTCTTCCGTGTTCGCCGGCTCTTGCTGCTTCTACCGCAGCATTCAGGGCAAGTATGTTTGTTTGGAAAGCAATATCGTTGATAATTTTAATCTTATCGGCAATAATTCTATTGGCATCTACAGATCTTTTCGCTTTTTCGGAAACTTCTGTCATTCCTTTTTGTGCCTGCAACGATATTTTCTCGGTTTGCTGAGAGTTATCGGAGTTCTGCTGTATATTAGAAACCATTTCTTCCATTGAGCTGGAAACTTCCTCGGCCGAAGAAGCCTGTTCGTTGGAGCCCTGCGATAGTTGCTGTGATGTTGCGCTTAGCTGTTCTGCTGCTTTGGCAATGTTATCTGTGCCAATTATTACAGATGAGGTTATCTCTCTAAGCTGGAGAACCATTTTATTTAGTAATGTAGAGAGTGTTCCAAGTTCATCTTTTCTGTCGAGCAGATCACTCTCAATCGAAATTGTAAGATCTCCATTGGCAACTCTTTCTAGTACAACTGCCGAATTGTCTACAACCTTTGTAATCGATTTGGCGGTCAATGCCGAAAGTATAATACCTATAGCTATTGCCAAAACTATAAGCACAATACTATACATTATAGCTCTTTGAAATTCTTCATTCTGTAGAGTTTCCATTGCAGTAACTAATTCTTCGGCTGCAGCCTTGGCATTTTGTCCAACAACTACCTGTTGGTCTTCAACCCTTTTCATCTCTAATAGTTCTGCCACATATTCATCCATTGCACCTTCGTAGTTATTTAGGCTGCTATTTAATACACCGGGATAGTCCTTTATCAACGAGCTCTTAGCGGCAGAGAACTTTTCGCGCCATTTCTCGAAATCCTCATTTTTAGACGAGCGTATTGCGATATTTGCAGATATCCGGCTTTCTAAAAAGCTTATAAACGATTTACTTTGAGTGTTAATTCCAGCGCTTTGTGCTGCTTTCATGGCTCCTGCACCAGCCTCGTCCAATTTTTTTATGGCATCAATCTTTTTATTGGTAATAACAACAACATTATCAACCCCCGATTTGTAGCCATTAATATTTTCAATGACCTTATTGATAAGGTTGATATTCTTTTCCTGTTTAAATCGGCTCTTTAAATCCTCGGCATCCTTAATTATCTTATCAAGGAATTTGTACCCTTCCTGAACGCTCGATTCTGTGTATTTATCGATATATACACGAACATTGAGTCGAACATAAACCAGATCGGATAGAATAGTTCCGATTTCGTTTCGTTTTTGGGCTCTATCTTTTAATTGTTTAAAGCTAGTATAGCCCGATAATCCTACAAAGATTGTGAGAATTAGTACTGCACCAAACCCGATGAAGAGTTTCTTGGCAATTTTTAAATCTTTCCATTTCATAGCCGTAAGTTTAAGTTATAGTTTACCATAATAATGTTTATTGCTTGCGACAGCGCGAATTGCCTTTTCGAGATGCATAAAAACATCCTCCTTTTTTATGTATCCCATGGCTCCAGCCTCAATCATTGCTTTAAGATTTTCCATATCGTTATGCATCGATACGGCAATGATTTTTAGGTAAGGATAGTAGTTCTTGGCAATTTGGTGTGTTGCTGTAATGCCATCCATATCGGGCATTTTTATATCAACTAGGGCAACATCAATTGAAGTATTCTGTGAAAGCTCAACAAATTCCTTTCCGCTTTGAGCTTCACCAACTATTATAAAGTCTGTGATTTGCTCTAGAAAGAACCGAATAGCTTTTCTAAAATCTTCACTATCATCAACTATTGCAATTCTTATGGGTGTCATAGGTTGTACTTTTTACTATTTACAAAAGTACCTCGAGATGTATGCCTGTTTTAGGGTTTAAATACTATTAATTAAATAGTTTATACCCATTTTCATCTACCGAAAAATACTAGGTAAGAATTGGGTATTTATACCCATCTGAAATCGCATTTGATTACAACTACGGATTAATTGATTAAGTAATTTATTCTCTTATTTTAGTAGAACTTCTATAAAAATTCTTAAATTGAGCAGTAAATATTGAAATGAAGATGGATGAGAATAGCACAAATAGTTCTGCTCGGCCGAATTATTATTTCAATAATGATTTGCAGAAAGAGGTTGAAGCTCAAAAAATCATATTTCAGCATGCGGCCATTGCTATTCTAATTTTGAAGGATAATAAAATTATTGATTGTAATACTAAGGCCGAAGAGTTGCTTGGTTATAGCTGGGATATGCTAACAAATCATTCCCTTCTGGATTTTTCGCCCGAATATCAGCCCAATGGCATTCTTTCATCTGTTAAATCCAAATATATACTAGACCAGGCAAAGCCATTTGGCGAGCCTTTTGTTTTTGAGTGGGTGTACAGACGTTCCAACGGAACCCAATTTATTGCCAGCATAAGTATTAATTCATTTTACATGTTCGAAGAAAGGTTCATCATCCTTTTTCTCAACGATATTTCGGACTATAAAAAGACTATTGCAGAATTAAATATTTATAAAAGCGATTTGGAGAGTTTGGTGGGAGAGCGAAATACAACCCTGGTGGATTTAAATCAGAAATTATCATTAACGGTAGAGGAGTTAAATGCCACCAATGCCGAATTAACTCTGGCCAATAACGAGTTGAATAAAACGCTAAACGATCTTCATCGCGAGGTTAACATAAGAAAGGAGCTACATGAACTTTTAATTTCTAATCAGGAAAAGTTTAAGAGTTTTATCGATCAGTCTTCCGAGGGTATTTCTATTATAGATACAAACTCAAATATTGTTGAATGGAATAAATCGCTTACACAAATAACCGAAATAGTTGCATCCGATGCAATCAATAGAAAGATATATGATTTAGATTATCAATGTTTGGCGCCTAGCAAAAAAACGGACTTAAAGTATCAAAAGATAAAACTAAAAACCGAGGAGTTTATTAATAACATTGATAAGAATAATGTTATTAGCATGGAGGGCGAGATTTATACTGCTAGCGGTGTTATTAAGTATATTTCCACATCCTTGTTTCCAATTCGTTTATCAAAGTCCTATCTAATAGGGCGTATTACAAGAGATATCACTCGATTAAAGAATACAGAAACGGAATTGAGGGAATATCAGGAGAATCTTGAGAGAATTGTTAACGAGAAAACTCGTGAAATCAGTAAATTATCAGGTCGGTATATTGAGATTTTTAACAATACATCCGATGGAATTGCCATAGTTTCGAAGGATTATATTCTTTTAGAGGCAAATCCTGCATTGCAGGAAATGATGGCTATGGATGATGAGGAATTATACAAAGGCGATATTTTTGAAAGTATTCCAGAAGCATTCCATTCTATCGTGAATAAATTAATGTCCACACTGTTTCAGGGCGGAAATTTTAACAATATCGAGATAGAACTTATTAATTCGAAAGGAGAGCATATTCCTGTAGAGTTAAGTGCTAACATTATTGAATATGAGGACGAGAGGGCAATACTTACGATTGCCCGAGATATAAGAGAACGGCGCGAAATGGAGAAGCTTATTTTGCGCACTACTATTGAAACCGAGGAACGAGAGCGAAGTCGATTGGCTGCCGATTTACATGATGATATTGGGCCTCTTTTAGCAAGTTTAAAGATGTACGTATCAGTTCTTCAGCAACGATTGGAGAATACGTCATATTCTAATGTTATTGAGGTAATTCAGAATCTTATAAAGAATTCTATAGAGAATGTTCGAACAATATCTAACAACATTAGCCCTCATCTTATCGAGCGATTTGGCCTAATTTCAGCTATTTATGCCGAAATAGAGAACCTGAAAATGTTGGTTCCAATTATTTTTGACACAAACTCAGTCGGATTGAAGTTTGACAAACAAGTCGAGATCATTATTTATAGAATTATTAAGGAGTTGCTGAATAATACGCTTAAGTATGCCAATGCAACTCAGATTAATCTTACCATAAACTTCAAAAATTCAAAACTATATATCGAATACTCCGATAATGGAATAGGTTTCGACAACAACTCCTTAACAATTGAAACAAACTCTGGGCATGGCTTAACCAATATTGATAATAGAGTACGTAGTATTAATGGGAATTACTCTATAAAAACATCGGAAGGGAAAGGTTTTTTGTTTAAATTAGAGACTCCAATTAACCAACGGTAGCTATGGACGTTAAAAAGGCAATTATTGTTGATGATCATAAGATCTTTAGGGAAAGCTTAGCATTTATGCTTAGCAGCCAAGCGAATGTTGAAGTAATGGCTCAGGCAAATAATGGCAAAGAGTTCATCGATTTGCTTAAAGTTAGTAAGCCCGATATTGTTCTTTTGGATATTGAAATGCCAGTTATGGATGGGGTTGAGGCTACACGACAGGCAATACAGATACATCCAGATATAAAAATACTCATTTTATCGATGCATAATGATGAGGAATTCTATAGTTCAATGATTGACCTTGGCGTAAAAGGATTTATACTTAAAGAGTCTGATTCTTCGGAGGTGAAAAAGGCAATTGACGAGATTCTTGATGGAAACCTATATTTTTCACAGGATTTATTGCTTAACATGCTAAAGAAACGTAAGGACACGAAGCAAATAGAGCTAACTCAACGGGAAAACGAGGTATTAGCCTTAATTGCAAAAGGCCTTTCGAATGCAGAGATTGCCGATAAACTTTTTATTAGTGCAAGAACCGTTGAAAAGCACAGAGCCGAATTATTACTAAAAACTGAATCGAAAAACTCGATATCGCTGGTAGTTTATGCAATTAAAAATGGGTTGGTTTCTATTTAGTTAAGCTCAACCCATTTCATATATTTAAGGATCTATTGGCTCCGTATTACTTCATCATGCTTGCAGTTATGAAATCGAGGTAAGCGTTTGAATGAGCACCATATTTTTCAATTTTTCTGTCGGAAATTTTGTAGGTGCATTTCTCACCCTCTTTGCTTGAGAATATAACATTGTGTTTTTCATCTCCTTCTTCTTGCATAATAACAGATGCTAAATTCTCTGTTCCTACAACCGAAAGTGATGCATGGCAGATAGGACAATAGAACTCAAACTCTTCTCCGGGTTGAATTTTGTAGGATGGGTGCATTTCGTAGGTGTAATCACCTAGAGTTGGGCTTAGAAGAAGCAGACCACCTACATGTTTCTTATTCCGAATATTAAAAATGATTGATTCGCCCACGCTCAGATACCCTAAGCACTTTGGACATAAGAAATCGGTTTTCATGACGTTCCTCCTTAGTTTAATGGGTCTATATAGTTATTCGATAAAATATAAAATTTGTTGCTTTTTGAATGAGGAAATTATACCGTTTAAATCAGGAGTGAAGTATCTGCGATTGTCGTTTATTTCACTGATTTTTAGATTTTACAAATAAATACTGTTTTTATAACATAAAAATATAGATATGGCAATTTTTCGATATGTGTAATTAATGAGTTTCTTTGTGCAAAACTTAAAAAAGTGTAGATATTATGTTTTCGTTAATGGTAGTTGTTTTTATTATTGGTTATGCAGCAATTGCACTTGAGCATAACATTAATGTGAATAAAACAGCATCGGCATTGTTCTTGGGTGTAATCCTTTGGGTGATGTTTATGCTCGATGCTGGAAATATTCTTAGTGCAGATATTGGCGGGCGATTTAGCAGTTTCTTACAGGCAAATCCCGAAGTTGCAAAACTTCCGCAATGGGAGCAATACGTTAATTACATTTCCGAGAATCAGATTATAACCTTTCTGGGAGAAATATCGGAGATACTTTTCTTTTTGATGGGAGCCATGACAATTGTCGAAATTGTTGATCAGCACGGTGGATTTAAGATTATAACTAATAGAATAAAGACTAGGAATAAGGTAAAACTTCTTTGGATTATTTCAATCATTACTTTCTTTTTATCAGCGGCACTCGACAATTTAACGACTTCTATCGTAATGGTAGCATTATTACGTAAGCTAATCGAGAAACGACATGATCGATGGTTGTATGCTGGGGTAGTAATTCTTGCTGCAAATTCGGGCGGTGCTTGGTCGCCTATTGGCGATGTTACTACCATAATGCTATGGATAAATGGAAATATAACTGCTGCAAGTATCATAACAAAACTGTTTGTTCCAAGTTTGGTAAGTATAGTAGTTCCCTTAATTGTATTATCATTCACACTCAAAGGAGAGTTTTCTGTTCCTATGCACGATGAAACTTCAAATATCCATTCTGCATCAGTTACAACCCGAAGAGAACGACATCTAATTTTTATTTTTGGAATAGGAGCTTTATTGTTTACTCCAGTTTTCAAAGTTCTAACTCATTTACCTCCATTTTTAGGAATGCTTTTAGGTTTGTCAGTTCTTTGGATTTTTACAGAGATAATGTATCATCGCAAACAGAATATCGATGAAAAGGAAAAGAAGACTGTTGCAAGAGTGCTTAAGAATGTAGATGTTCCTACTATTCTATTTTTCCTAGGAATATTAATTGCCGTTGATGCGCTACAGTCTGCAGGACATTTGGCTCTTGTGTCACAATGGCTCGATGAGTCATTCTCGAATGTTTATGTTCCAAATATCTTAATAGGTATGCTGTCGGCAATTGTCGATAATGTACCATTAGTTGCAGGTGCAATGGGAATGCATGCAACTGTATCTCCCGAAATGTTAGCAACTGCCACAAATTCTGGTTTGTTAGGTAATTATGTTGTTGATGGTACTTTTTGGGAATTATTAGCATACTGTGCAGGTACAGGAGGAAGTATTCTAATAATTGGTTCAGCAGCAGGTGTTGCTGTAATGGGATTGGAGAAGATAGAGTTTATGTGGTATATGAAGAAGGTAAGTTTATTGGCACTTTTAGGATATTTTGCAGGTGTACTTACGTATTTTTTGATGGCTTAACTATTTTGACATTAAAAACACAGGCCCTTAGGAAAATTTTCCTAGGGGCTTTGTTTTGCAAGTTGTTAAAAAATATCTAACGTTGCTTTTTTTATGCTATGAGTATAGAGATTGTAAAAGTTGAGACACAAAAGGATTTAAAGCAATTTATTTATTTGCCATCTAAACTTCACAAGGAACATAAAAATTGGGTTCCTCCTTTATATTTCGAAGAATGGCTTTACTATAATTCAAAGAAGAATAAGTCGTATAGGTATTGCGATACTGTCCAGTTTTTGGCAGTTCAAGATGGTGAGCCCGTTGGTCGAATTATGGGAATTATCAACAAAAAGTACAATGAGGATCACGGAGAGGAGACTGCTCGCTTTTGCCATTGGGAGTCAATCAACGATATTAGTGTAGCGAGTAAATTGCTTAATGCAGTTGAGGTTTGGGCCAAAGAGCATGGCATGAAAAGGATCATTGGTCCCATGGGGTTTTCAGACAAAGATCCACAAGGATTGCTAATTGAAGGTTTTGATGAACCTATGGTAATTTCCTCGAATTGTAATTTTGCGTATCAGGTTGATTTAATGGAACAGATGTCATATTGTAAGGATGTCGATTTGGTGGTCTATAAAGTTCCTGTGCCAAAGGAATTGCCCGATTTCTATAGGCGAATTCTCGATCGGGTTAAACGAAATGCCAAAGGATATAGAATGATTAATATTAAAAATAGGAGAGAAATAAAGCCTTGGATTCGACCTGTTCTAACTTTAGTAAACGAAACTTTTATAGATATCTATGGGTTTAATCAGATGGAACCCGACGAAATGGATGAGTTTGCAAAAAGGTACTTGGCAATTCTCGACCCTCGTTTTATCAAGATTATTGTGAACTCTGAAAATAATGTAATTGCATTTATTTTAGGAATACCAGACATTAGCCAAGGGATTCAAAAGAGTAAGGGCCATGTTTTTCCGTTTGGCTTTTTACATATTTTATTTTCAGCACGAAAATCGAGGATGCTTAGTCTACTTTTAGGTGCAATTCATCCTAGTTACAGAAATTTAGGGTTCGATACTTGGATGGGAGCCGAAATGCTATACGAAGCGCAAAAAGCAGGTTTAACAAGTATTGATAGCCATTTGGAACTTGAAACTAATCTTAAAATGCGGGCAGAAATGGAAAAAATGGGTGGTGAGATTTATAAACGTTACCGAATTTTCCAGAAATCATTATAAAAAGACTTCTAAATAAAACGAGGATTTTCATTGCTGAAGATCCTCGTTTCGTATGTTCTCAGAGACTAAAAACTTTTAACGCAGTCTTCAACACTCTCTCGAATGTCGAATACGCTTTGGAGTTGAAGTAATTTAATCAGTTCCATTACTTCGGGGGTAATATTGCATAACTTTAATCCCGAATAGTTGTTCTTGCAATGCCTTAAAACCGAAAGCAACATGCCAAAGCCTGTACTGTCAATATAGTTGATACCATTTAAATTGAGAGTCACCTTTGAATTAGGAGTAATAAGCTTAATGATTTCGGCTTTAATTTTCTGAGTAACGGTAACATTTAACTTATTATCGTTTGTAAATGATATTACCATTACATCGCCTATTTTTTCAAAGTTTATCATATGGTTAATTTTTTATGGTTAAATACTTTGAAGTATGTCATTTAATTCACTAACAGCTTCGGTCGATATTCTTTTAAAACGTTCGATAAATTCAGGGTATTTCTGGGTGTCTTTTTTATCCTGAGCGAGTAGTTCTAGTTTCTTCATGTCCGAGGATAACTCACTAATTCCCATCATTGCCACAGAACTTTTTATTTTATGTGCCAATTTACCGAGCGAAGTAAAATCCTCGTTCTTGTAGTAGAAATCTAATTGTTCGGAGAAAACAGGGATTTGGCTAATAAAAAGAAATATTAGGTCGCGCATCAGATCACTACTTCCTTCCGAAATCTCTTTAAGTACATCAAGATTTACATGTTTGTACCCACTCATGGCTATATTTTGCAGTTCGGTCATGTAAGATATATCAATAAAATTAAATATAACCAAATATAGAAAAAATTACTTGGAGATACTAAAATCAAGATGGAATTCTTTTCTCTAAGTTTGTATTTTGATAAACTAAAGGAAATTAGAAATTGATCAGAAATTGATACCGTATCGCATTGTTTTTCTTAAGCATTATAATATGTTGTTTCATGTTTGATGCCTATAATATAATGTTAAAAAACACATCAATCGTTTTCAACAAATAGATTCACAACGAATAACCTACAAATAAAAACACTAGTTTTGCATAAATCTTTATTAGTAAACTTATACTATTCTACAATGAAAAATACAGCATTTACAAAGTATCACATTGAACTTGGGGCTCGTATGGCTCCATTTGCTGGCTATAATATGCCTATCGAATACACTGGTATTAACGATGAACATATTGCAGTCAGAGAGAAAGTTGGTGTTTTCGATGTATCACATATGGGCGAGGTTTGGGTAAAAGGTCCAAAAGCATTGGATTTTCTTCAAACTATTACTAGCAACGATGTATCTGCACTACACGATGGTAAAGTTCAGTACAGCTGTTTTCCTAATGGAAAAGGCGGTATTGTTGATGACCTTTTGGTTTACCGTGTGAATGCCGAAACCTACTTCTTGGTTATTAATGCTGCTAATATTGATAAGGACTGGAATTGGATTTGCGAGCAAGGTAAAAAGTTTGGATTTACTCCTGGCAAGGAAATTTATAATGCTTCCGAAGAGTTTGCACAGTTGGCTATTCAAGGTCCTCTTGCATTAAAAGCTATGCAGAAGTTAACATCGGACAATGTTGTTGATATGGAGTACTACACATTCAAGAAAATTCCTTTTGCTGGTATCAAGGAGGTTATTTTCTCAACAACGGGTTATACCGGTGCAGGTGGTTGCGAAATTTACTGCGCTAACGAGGATGCTGATAAACTTTGGAAGGCTGTTTTTGAGGCTGGTGCTGAGTTTGGAATTAAGCCTATTGGTTTAGGTGCTCGCGATACGCTTCGTCTTGAGGTTGGTTTCTGCCTATACGGTAACGACATTAACGACGAAACTTCGGCTATTGAGGCTGGCTTGGGTTGGATAACCAAGTTTGTTGATGGCAAAAACTTTATCGATCGCCCTCTTTGGGAAAAGCATAAAAGTGAAGGAACTGAGCGTAGACTTAAAGGATTCATAATGATTGACAGAGGTATTCCTCGTCAGCATTACCTAATTTACGATGCTCAAGGAAACGAAATTGGAGAGGTTACTTCGGGTACAATGTCTCCTATGAGCAAGCAAGGTATTGGAATGGGATACGTTAAAAAAGGTTTTTGGAACGATGGTGCCGAGATATACATTGGTATCCGTGACAAGAAGGTAAAAGCAAAAATCGTAAAACCACCATTTCATTTAGCAAAATAAATGTTGATCAAATAGATTGAGGGCTAGTCGAAAACGACTAGCCTTTTTTGTAGTATTAAACGTGAGCAATTTTATTCTTGAGTTAATTTTAGGATAGTGGTAATAATTTTAAATAATTTCTCGATAAAGTGACATTATATTTTAAAAATATTTAATTTTAAGTAATAAAATATAAATCAAAAAAAATAATAGGCTTGTTTTAATAGTTCTATGAATGTCAAAAGTGTACATTGCTATATAAGAAAAAGTTTCTTTATAGAATATCTTTTATCCCTTTTAGTGCTTTTTTCTTGCCAGAATATTGATTTAAAGAGAGCTTCAAACCAGTCAGCATTGGATTCGCTCGAGAGTCTTGCTTCCGATTCTATTAATACAAATATAGGATATTCAATAGATCAGTGGAGCAAGGCTATTAAACTTACTCCAGATAGCCTTAGATATTACCAAATATACTCTGCAATAATGTCTGGCTATATGCGGTTAAGTGAGTTCGATACTGCTAAAAGTATGGCTCAACGATTGATCCAATTCTGCCAAAACCGGCCAACCGATTCTGCTACAAATTCAATTTTAGGCGATACCTATAACTGCTTGGGTATATACTATAGTAATAAGCGTAATATCGACTCGGCGGTTGCTTGCTATAAAAAAGCGATTGAGTATGTTGGATATTCTTCCAAACCGGCTCAAATTGTTAATATCTACATTAATGTGGCCGATGTATATACCCAAAAAAGCGATTATGTGAATAGTGTTTACTACTTCAGAAAAGCTCTTGGCGTAAGCGATTCGTTACAGGTCACAGATCAATTCCGATTTCCAATTTATTTTGGGTTAGGACAGGCCTATTTTGGCATTGGAGAATACGACTTATCCGACAAATACTTTAGAGAAGCAGAAGTTGAATTGGATAATCGTACATTGAGCGAGAAATTTACGTTTTGCAACAATCGGGGAAACTATTACTTCTACAAAGGCGAATATGCTAATGCTTTACCATGGTTTCAGAAGGCCAGAGCCTTAGTTTTGCCGCGAGGGTATAAATTTCATATAAGTTTGTGTGATGGGAATCTTGGAGATATATACTGCAAGTTAAACCAGTTCGACTCAGCGCATTATTATCTCGATAATAGTTATACTTATTTCAAGTCCATAAACCATTATGTATTTTTATATTATATAGCCACTGTAAATGCTGAGTTGGCTTTAAAGCAGAAGAATACAGTCCTCGCCAAACAATGGATTCTCCAATACTATAAAACAGAAGGTGTCGATCCGCAGATTATTGCTCTCAGAAATAAACTTATACAGCAGTATTACTATAAGGTAGCCAATTATAGGCAAGCTTACGATTACTTGCTGCGCAATGTACAAATAGATGATTCAATCCGATCTGATAGGGTGAAGAGTCGAATTGCAGAGTTAGACATGCGTTACAGGCAGGATACTACTTTGTTACGTAAGAATATTGTTATTCATGAGCAGCAAAGCGATTTGGAGTATCTTAGGGTGACTAAGCATTTTTGGATTTCTATATTTGTAATCTTACTATTAGTATCCTTCTTCATTATTTTGTATGCAAGGAAAAAGAACGATCTGCTTCAACTAAAACATCTGAACCAGATTTCGAAATTAAGGATGGAGAGCGTAAGAAATCGTATATCGCCACACTTCGTATTTAATGTACTAAATCACGAAATAATTTCGGAGAAGGATGATACCGAAAGATTTGAACTAAGAGCTTTGGTTAAACTTTTACGCCATAGCTTGGAAGTGACAGAAAACCTTTGTGTTTCGTTAAGCAAGGAGCTGGATTTTGTAAGAACCTACATCGACATTGAGCAAAAAAGTTTAGGTGATGATTTTTCGCTACAATGGAATATCGATGAGGCAATTGATGGCAATGTAATTATGCTGCCATCAATGATAATTCAGATTCCCGTTGAGAACGCCATTAAGCATGCATTACGCGGAAAAAATGGCAAAAAGGAGTTATGTGTTGAAGCAATTACGAAAAATGATGGAGTATCAATAACAATCTCCGATAACGGTGTTGGCTTCAATCGAACTCCAGCCGAGAGAAAAGGCACTGGTACTGGGCTGAAGGTGATATATCAAACTATAGAACTTTTAAATGCTAAAAATGAGGCAAAAATAGAATTCACTATTTCTTCGGTTGACAATTCTAATGGAGGAACTAGGGTTTCTATATATATACCCGAAAATTATTCGTACGAGATGTAATTTAGTAAAGCATGGATCAAAGAATAGATACTGTTATTGTTGATGACGATGCATTGTGCATTAGCTGCCTTTTAGATTCCCTTTCTACCTACAGCAATGTAAATGTAGCAGGAACTGCACGAACGGCTGCGGCCGGTAAAGACTTAATTCTTAAATGTAAGCCATCGCTTGTGTTTTTAGATGTTGAGTTGCTCGATATGACTGGGTTAGAGCTGTTGCGAGAGTTGAATGATATAGTAAACTGGCCCATGCAGGTGGTATTTTATACTGCGTACGACAAGTATCTGCTCGATGCGCTTCGTGAGTCGGCATTCGATTTTATGCTAAAGCCATTTAATCAGGAAGAGCTAAATCAGGTCATGGAACGTTTCTTTGCGAGCATGTCGCGAAAAAGACCAAGTTTTCACGATGAAGTAAATAGGTTGTTACCAACCACATCTGTTATAATGGTTACAACCATCGATGGTTTCAGAATGCTACACGTTAATCAGGTGGGATATTTCCGGTATTCAAACGATAAGAAACGCTGGATTGTCTTGCTTTCTGATTTAACCGAGGTGCACCTAAAGAAAAATACGATAGCCCGCGATATTTTAAAGTATTCCGATTCGTTTATGCAGATTAACCGCGATCAAATAATCAATATATTCCATCTATCCATGGTCAAAGGGCGGGAGTGCATTCTTTACCCGCCGTTCGATAAGGCATCGGGTTTAATCGCCAGCAGTAGTTTCATTGGGCAATTGCAGGAACGCTTTAGTTTGATTTAAGAATCGTTTTGCTCAACCACGAATTTTGGTCATTCAGTTACGTTTTTTTGTAATTCAATCCCTCTTTTTGCAGATTCAGTAACTTCTGAATGAAGGGTGTCTTGTTTTCGACAGCCGTAGCCTTTAACTTTGCCTTAATAAATTATTTCAAATCTTATTCGGGGCGCTACTAATAGTTAAACGAATAAATAAATTGAAGAAAATGGGACAAGTTCAGGATTTGGAAGTTGTGGCAATACAGGGGGGCGATAGTGTGGAGTATAACCATCCATCCATTACCTACGTGGTGAAATGTGCTAAATGCGGTAATGTCGATTCCGAAAAGCGTACCATTTCGCTAACCCGTGGAGTTATTGAGGTAGCAACTGTAACGTGCGCTAAATGTGGCCATAGCCAGATGATTAAAATCCGATATCCTCGGAATAACTAGGTGAAACATGTATGTAAGGTTGTAAGGCGAAGCCATAAAGGCTTCGCCTTTTTGCGTAATGATCTTTCTGATTTTAGGTTTTAATAACAATAGATAAGTTCCTATATTATTAGGTTAAATCAATCGTAACGCTGCTAGATTCTACGAATGCAAGCAAGACATCCTACCCAAAATCATTGTCGATTCGGTCTACTTTTTATCATTTATTAGAATATTGAATCATCTATATCCATATGTCTATCAATTTAAATTCTAAAAATTTATCCTAAAAACTTGCATTTTCGTTTTAGTTAAGCTAACTTGTTGTTGTAATCACTTTTAGTATATTTTAAAGGCTCCTTTTTTGTATTTGTCATAGTTTTTAAGGGTAATACGGCTCGGTTTAAATGCCGGGGATACCATTAAGGAAGAAATGGTTTTCTCCGGCATTTTTATTTTCGGTAATCTCGAATTTCGTTTATACTGTTCTAGCGGGGGCTTTACTGGTTAATTTTCGTTACATGGATATCATCAAATTCAATTTAAATTAGTAAAAATTTATCCTGAAAACTTGCTTTTTCATTTAGATTAAGTTAACTTGGTAATGCTTCTTGTATAATGTCATAATCTTTTTAAACTAGTAAATGCCGGGGATACCATTAAGGAAGAAATGGTTTTCTCCGGCATTTTTATTTTCGGTAATCTCGAATCTCGTTTATACAGTTCTAGCGGAGGCGTTACTGGTTATTTTTCCGTTACATGAATATCATCAAATTTTGGTAGTTACTACTACCGACATCTGGTAGCGATTACTACCGACACCCGGTAGTTACCACTACCGATACCTGGTAGTTAGTACTACCGATAATCGGTAGCGGGTACTACAGATATTTGCGTATATTATTTGTCTATCAATTTAAATTAGTAAAAATTTATCCTGAAAACTTGCTTTTTCATTTTGATTAAGTTAACTTGGTAATGCTTCTTGTGCGATGTCATAATCTTTTTAAACTAGTAAATGCCGGGGATACCATTAGCGATAGTGATTTTCTCCGGCATTTTTATTTTCGGTAATCTCGAATCTTGTATATACAGTTCTAACGGGGAGCATTATTTGTTACGCTCCCATTACATAGATATTGCCAGAGTGAAAAGGCTTATCGCTTGGTTTTGCTCTTTTTCGTTGGAACGAAAAAAATGAGGGTGCTTATGAAAATGGCAACACCAATTTGTATAAGAATTGATGTGCTTACGAGGGTGTCATTTATCAGTAAAAAACTAATAAACGCAAATTTAAGTAGGTAGTACACTACCTTGCTAATCAGTATTGATGCAAGGGTGGATATAAATAGGTTTTTGAATCTGCCCGAAATGGTGTAGAATAGCCATACGTTTAGAAGTAATTCCGTTGAGATAAGAAAAACCTTATAAAAGTATGGGTGAGCCGATATGATAAAGGATACGAAGGGGAGTAGTAGCGCTATTAAGTAGCTATTCCTCTTGTTGGTAAAAATAATTGCAGAGAATAGCACTAACCGCATTGGATCGATTACGTAAAGCGGAAATCCTGCCAAGTGCGAGATTGATGGTAATAGTAGGATGAAAAGCACCGCAATAGTATCGAGAAGAATTGATGGAACTACTGTTCTTAGAGTTATGGATTCTGCTTTCATACTGGCTAAGGTTTAGACCTGACAGGCAAGGCTGTCAGGTCTGGTTTATTGAATTATTGTACGTTAAAAAGAAGTTTAAGATGGCGGTCGAGTAAATTGTACTTAACATTTTTCTCGATAACCGAACGGTTTGCTTCTAGCGCATTCATGTAACGATCTCCTAGTTCAGCCGCAATCTTATAGCCCACATGTATTAGTTGCCTAAAATGGGGGTTAAAATCCTTACACGCTTGGTTGTGGGTGAGCGCATCGGAGAACTGTTTGCTATTCCATGCATTAACAGTGTCAACCGAAGGTAGTTTCGATTTGTCGATATGAAGTACTGTGGCATAAGGGCCTGCCAGTTCATCGTATCGGGTCATGGATTGTTCGTAGATAGTTTTAGCAATTTCCAATCCTTCGCCATCGGCTTGGGCTAAGCCAATAACCTCTTCGAGCCAAGTTGTTCCAGCTGTTTTTACGTGGATTCCAGCATCGAATTTCTCTAATGCTTTACGCATAATTGGGTAGATGGCAAATTTATCGCTGCCGCTGTGTACACTTAACTTAAGGCTTTTGGGAAGTCCTAGTTCTTTTATCACAAATTGAATAACGGCAACATCCTGCTCAAACTCCTTGGCAAAAAGGTCGATATTTCCTTCGTAATCAACTCCCTTGGCGAATAGTCCGGTAAATTTGGGTGCAATGGTTTGAACCTCCACCCCGCGATGCTTAAGTTCAGCCAAAATGAAGAACAGCTCTATGGGGGTTTGTGCTATATCGCACTCGTCCATCGATACTTCTGGAATAAACTTATCGGCACCCTTCTTGGAGGCTATGTGGTTATAAATGGTTTTAACCTCCTTTATGGCCATCAAGAATTTATCGGCAATGCTTGCTAGTAAATCCTGAGTTACCTCAAAATCTTCCTGAATACCAGGAATTGATAGTTTGCCTATGTATTTGCTGTAGCGGGTTATAAACTCCTGTTTTTCCTCACTGCTCGATGGTTTTCCAATAAAGTGAGCCACATCGATGGTGAAGAAGTTGCTATGGTCGATAAACTGATCCACAATGGCAAGTCCAATATGGTCGGCATCAACGTAGAAGTTGCCTGTCCATCCGTTAGCCTTTACAGCTTCGGCTGCTTCGTGCGCCACGGCGCTATGGTCGGTTTTTACGATGGTGTGCTCGCGGTACGATTTGTTCCAAACTGGAACCACGTTGTACCCCAACTTATTTATCTCCTGAATGGCGGCAAGTTGAGCACGACCCTCTTTCCCGAATCGGTCGCCCATCCCGAATGAATATTTTTCTATTAGCATAATATTGATCTTTAGATTAAGTAACTCAAATTATCCCTTTAATTCTTTTGCAAGTTGGATAACCTCTTTCATCTTGTTCTCGATGAATTTGTAATCGCCTTTCTCAATTACATCCTTGGGTGTTAATTGTGAGCCTAGACCAACACAGGCAACACCTGCTTCGAACCAAGCCTTAAGGTTTTCCTTGTCGGGCGATACTCCGCCTGATGGCATAATGCTTGTCCATGGGCATGGAGCCAGAATCGCCTTAACGAACGATGGGCCACCTACCTCTTTGCCAGGGAATATTTTTACTATCTCGCAGCCTAACTCTTCGGCTAGATTAATCTCCGATAAAGTGCCGCAACCAGGCATCCAGGCAATTTTCCTTCTATTACATACCTTTGCAATATCGGGATTTAACGATGGAGACACAATGAAGTTTGCTCCAAGTTGGATGTATAGCGATGCTGTTCCTGGATCAACTACGGAGCCAACGCCCATAATCATTTCGGGACACTCCTTGGCAGCCCATTTGTTGATTTCGGAAAAAAGTTCGTGGGCAAAATCGCCACGGTTGGTAAATTCAAAAACCCTAGCACCACCATTGTAGCAAGCCTTAACAACTTGCTTAACAATTTCAATGTCCTTATGGTAGAATAGAGGGACAATTCCTGTTGCTGTGAAGGTATTTAGTACCTGTAATCTTTTAAAACGTGCCATGTTATTTATTATTCGTTGTTTGTTGTACGTTGATAGAACTAAGAATACAGAATTAATAGATTTAACTCTGTATTCATGATTTTCTATCGGCTTACTCGTCCCGATGTATCGCCCCCCATCAACTTTAACACCTCATCCACAGTAGCGCGGTTATAGTCGCCGTAGATGGTGTGTTTTAGACATGATGCAGCAACTGCATAGTTGAGTGCCTTTTGAGGATCATCCTTAAATGTTAACAGGCCATAAATAAGGCCGCCCATAAACGAGTCGCCACCGCCAACTCTATCAACAATATGTGTGATAGAATAGTTGGGTGCTTCGTAAAGCTTTTGTCCATCGTATAGAACCCCAGACCAGTAGTTATGGTTTGCGTTTACCGAGCTGCGTAGGGTGGTAATTACCTTTTTGCAGCGAGGAAATTGTTTCATAATTTGCTGCGAAACGGAAAGGTACGCTTTAGAATCAACATGGCCTCCAGCAACATCAACCCCTTCGGGTTTTATGCCAAGAGCCATTTCGGCATCCTCTTCGTTTCCAAGAATAACATCGCATCCCTTAACCAATTCGGGCATAATTTCGCGGGCTGTTTTTCCGTATTTCCAGAGGTTTTTGCGGAAGTTAAGATCGGTAGATACCGTTATGCCTTTTTCGTTGGCCACTTTAATAGCCTCGGCACAAACCTGTGCAGCACTTTCGGAGATAGCAGGGGTGATGCCAGTCCAGTGGAACCATGTTGCACCCTCTAGTACCTTGTGCCAGTCAACCATTCCGGGTTTAATTTCGGCAATGGCGGAGTGCGCTCTGTCATATATCACTTTGCTTGCACGGTTAACAGCACCAGTTTCGAGGAAATAAATACCTACGCGATCGCCGCCACGAACAATATCGGCAACATTTACTCCGAATCCACGGAGTTCGCGAATACACGATTCCGCGATATCGTTTTTAGGCAGACGGGTTACGAATTTCACATCTACTCCATAATTGGCCAACGAAACGGCCACGTTAGCCTCGCCTCCACCAAAGGTTGCATTCAGTGTATTCGACTGCCCAAATCTTTCGAAGCCTGGGGTGGCAAGGCGTAACATAATCTCTCCAAAGGTTACAACTTTTTCCATATTTGTTGATTGTTTATCTATTCGTAAAACCTGAAATAGTTTTTAGCATTATTGTAGCAGATATCCTCCACCATGCTTCCAATAAATGGAATATCATTGGGAAGTTCTCCGTTTTCGACATCACGACCAAGTAGGTTGCACAGAATTCTACGGAAATACTCGTGGCGAGGGTAGGAGAGGAAGCTTCTCGAATCGGTTAGCATTCCCACAAAACGGCTAAGAAGGCCAAGTGTTGATAGTGCGTTCATCTGTTTTTCCATACCATCCTTTTGATCGAGGAACCACCAACCAGAACCGAATTGAATTTTACCGGGTACCGAACCATCCTGAAAATTTCCTAGCATGGTAGCAATCACCTCATTATCGCCAGGATTTAGGTTGTAGATTATGGTTTTGGTTAGTTGATTATTCTTGTCGAGTCGGTCGAGGAATTTCGACATGGGTTGCGCAATCTGAAGGTCACCAATAGAATCGAAGCCAGTATCGGGACCTAACTTGGTAAAGAGTCTGGAATTATTGTTTCGCATTGCGCCAATATGGAATTGCTGAGTCCAGCCTTTCTCGTGATCGAGAATGGCAAAATCGTGGAGCATTGCCGACTTAAACTGGAGGATCTCGGTTGCTGAAAGTTCGTTTCTCTTGCGCGCCTTGCTGAATATTGCCTCAATTTCACTATCGGTGTATTCCTCTGCGTAGAAGTTCTCTAGTCCATGATCGGATAATTTGCAGCCGTTGGCGGCAAAGTAATCGTGACGTTTTCTTAGTGCACTTATTAATGATTGGTAGGAGTTGATATCGGTATTCGATACCTCGGCAAGTTTATCAATGTATACATTGAAACTATCGAGATTGTCAACTGCCATTGCCTTATCGGGACGCCAGGCTGGAATTACCTTAAGTGTTATTTTGCTAGCGGCAATTTTCTGGTGATACTCTAAGTTATCGATAGGATCGTCGGTTGTGCAAACTACCTCTACATTCATCATTTTCAGAAGACCTTGAACCCTGTAATCGTTGGATTGCAGCATGGTGGATGTTTTCTCGTAGATTGATTTGGCCGAGTTCTTGTTTAGAATCTGATCGACTCCAAAGTATCCCTTTAGTTCGAGATGAGTCCAGTGATACAATGGGTTGCGCATGGTATAAGGAACCGTCTCAGCCCACTTCTCGAATTTTTCCAAATCAGATGCCTCTCCAGTGCAGAATCGCTCATCAACCCCATTGGTGCGCATAGCACGCCATTTGTAGTGGTCGCCGTAGAGCCATGGTTGCGTAATGTTTTCGAACTGCCTGTTGTTGGCTATTTGCTCCGGAATTAGGTGGCAGTGATAGTCAATAATAGGCATTTTCTTAGCATGTTCGTGGTAAAGTTTTTCTGCGGTTTTGCTCTGAAGCAGAAAATTATCGTCCATAAATGGTTTCATAGTAATGTTGTTATAAGTTGATTCTTAAATTACTAGTTAACAATTGGGCTGTATTTGGGCACTAACGTCTTCATTACTATCCATCCAATTAGATATGCTACAGCACAGATGGAGAAGATTATAAAGTATCCCGATGATATGCCCTCAAATCCAAAGAATTTCATATTGGTATTCTTGCTGAAATCGAATAGAAGTCCCGATCCTTTGTTTATTAGGAATGAACCAATACCTCCGGCCATACCGCCAATGCCAGTAATTGTTGCAATTGCTGATTTTGGGAACATATCGCCAACTGTAGAGAAGATGTTTGCCGACCAAGCTTGATGCGCAGCACCTGCAATACCGATAATAATGATTGGAAACCAGTATGATATATGGCCTAGCGGTTGTGCAAGTAAGGCTAATAGCGGAAGGAAGGCAAAGATCAACATTGAGCGCATACGTCCAGCGTAAGGATTCATGCCTTTTTTATCGACAAAGTAGGTGGGAAGCCAACCTCCAATAATGGATAGTAGAGTAATTGCATAAAGAACAAATAGTAGTACTTGTGCCATTGTAGTATCGGAGGTAAGACCATACACATCACTTAGATATGCTGGTGTCCAGAATAGGTAGAACCACCAAACACCGTCGGTCATAAATTTACCAAATGCAAAGGCCCAGGTTTGTTTGTACTGAAAACTTTCCCAGAATGATATTTTCTTATCAACCTTGGGAGTGTTGTTATTGGCCGCAGTATCGGCTGCTGTATCCTGATGAATGTACTCTAGCTCTGCTTTATTTACCATTGGATGATTGTGAGGTTTTTTGTACATAAACACCCAGAATCCCATCCAAAGGAAACCTAGTGCTCCAATAACTATAAATGCCATTTCCCATCCATAGTGAACAGCAAGAACAGGTATGGAAATAGGAGCAACAAGCGCACCTACAGTTGCACCTGCATTAAAAATACTGGTAGCAAAAGCGCGATCCTTCTTAGGAAAGAATTCGGCGGTAGTTTTTATGGCGGCAGGGAAGTTTCCTGCTTCGCCAATTGCTAAAACAAAACGAGCAAATATGAATAGCGTAACGCTAACAGTTATGGTCATTCCAACATTATCGACAGTACTAATGGCTTGTTTTGCTCCTTCGAAGCCAACCATCCAGTTTCCAGTCATAATACCAGAGGTGGCTATTCCACAGAAAGCATGAAGACATGCACCAATAGACCAAATTCCAATAGACCAAAGAAACCCTTTTTTAGTATCCATCCAGTCAACAAACCGACCGGCAAATAGCATACTAAAGGCATAGAATATTGAGAAAAGAGCAGTAATGTTACCGTAATCATTATTTGTCCAGTGAAATTCTGGAGAAATAAAATCTTTCCATGTTAAAGAGAGAACCTGTCGGTCCATATAGTTAATAGTTGTAGCGAAAAACAGAAGCGCACAAATGGCCCATCTGTAGTTTGTCATTTTTTCTGTTATGGTTGTTTTGGTCATGATATAATCTTTAGGTTATTTTAGTGTTATACAGAGTAGGTTGATGAAGCAGTATCGCCACCGCGTCCAGTCCAATTGGTGTGGAAAAACTCTCCTCTTGGTTTGTCAATTTTTTCGTAGGTGTGTGCGCCAAAGTAATCGCGCTGAGCCTGTAAAAGATTTGCCGGAAGCCTTTCGGTGCGATAACCATCAAAGTAGGCAAGTGCTGTGGTTAATGCTGGAACAGGGATACCATTTGCAATGGCTGCTCCAATAACTCTTCGCCAGCCAGCCTGTGCGGCTTCAACTTTTTCTTTAAAGTAAGGATCAAGTAATAGGTTTGTTAAATTGGAGTTTGCGTCGAATGCCTCTTTTATTTTTCCTAGAAATACCGAACGAATAATGCATCCTCCGCGCCACATTAAAGCTATACCGCCGTAGTTTAGGTTCCAGCCATATTCTTTGGCTGCTTCGCGCATCAACACATAGCCCTGGGCATATGAAACAATTTTTGAGGCAAATAGTGCTTGTCGAACATCCTCAACAAATGCCTGTTTGTCACCTGCAAAAGTGGGTTTTGGGCCACTTAGAACCTTCGATGCTATAACTCTTTCATCTTTCTGAGCAGAAAGGCAACGGGCAAAAACTGCTTCACCGATAAGGGTTAGCGGAACACCTAAGTCGAGTGCTGCAACGCCAGTCCACTTTCCGGTTCCTTTCTGACCAGCAGTGTCGAGAATTTTTTCAACCAAAGGTTCGCCATTTTCCTTATATCCCAAAATATCGCGGGTTATCTCAATAAGATAGCTATCTAGGTCGCCTTTATTCCATTCGGCAAATACATGGTGCATTTCGTCGGTCGATAAGCCTGCATAATCTTTCATAATTTGATATGCCTCGCAAATAAGTTGCATATCGCCATACTCAATTCCGTTGTGCACCATTTTCACAAAGTGTCCAGCGCCATTTTCGCCGACCCAATCGCAACAGGGAATATCACCGTTAACTTTAGCAGCAATTTTCTGAAAGATTGGTTTTACTACATCCCATGCAGCTTTGGAGCCTCCAGGCATAATAGAAGGTCCTCGAAGTGCGCCTTCCTCTCCACCGGAAACGCCTGTGCCAATATAAAGAAGCCCTTTGCTTTCGACATACTTTGTTCTTCGGTCGGTATCGGGAAAATGGGTGTTTCCTCCATCAATAATAATATCGCCGGGTTCTAGGAGGGGAATAAGTATTTCGATAAAATCATCTACGGCTTTGCCCGCTTTCACCATTAACATCACTTTGCGAGGACGCTCCAATGATGCGATAAATTCATCGATTGAATGGGCTCCCCGTATATTCTTGCCTTTTGCGCGACCGTTAAGAAAATTTTCGACCTTATCAATCGAACGGTTAAATGCTGTTACGGTAAACCCTTTACTTTCCATATTCAAGATTAGGTTTTCGCCCATTACGGCTAATCCTATTAATCCAATATCAGATAGTGGTTTCATTTTGAAATGCTTTTAGTTAGTTACTACGTTCACATAAAACTATTTTTGATCTTTAAATCTTTCGCTATATGCCCATAAACCTATAGCTGGGTTTGATATGTAGAAAATCTCTTCACCATCAACCATATTAAAGCCATCAATGAGTTTTGCGGGATCGTATTTCTTAAGCATCTGGTTTAATGGTGCATATTTAAAGTTGACCGATTCTATTTCTTCTTTCGATAGATGTCCCGGGCAATAAGTAATCGAGAATCGTTCCTCGGAACTTCCATGTATTAGATGGGCTGCTGCGCTTAAATTGTTTTCAAGTTCTTTATTCTCTTTCAACGATTGAAGCGTTTTGGGCGTGCCTCTATAGCCATACTTGCGGATTAGCCTGTCAATCTCTTTATCTTCGCCAAACTCTTGAAGAGCAGGAGCCATTACAATTAATTCTCCATTATTGTCAAGAGCCATGCGAGTTCGATAAATGCTCTTATTGCCAAGCCAAGTGCTCTTAAACTCCGAAGGATCGAGATAAACTACTACTTTTTTTAGGGGAGAATTGAGCATTGTGAAGTTCACTTTTAGCGATAGTTCAGCAGCTTTTGTAAAAACCGAGTAGTCGTCGCCTATAAATAGTCCACGGGTAACCAATTTATTGGTTTCCTTGTCGCGTCCCACAACTGTGTGAATGTACACAATAGGCATGTGGTTTGTAAAGTTCTCCGATGCGTAGTTAAGTAGTTTGCGAACAGGATTATCCGCACGCCCCATCACCTTTTCCATGCCATAAACTGCTCCTAAAAAATGGCTTTTGTTGATACCCTCGGAACCGCCTGTTCCAACAAATAAATTCTTGTTGTAGTTGGCCATACCGATTACTTCGTGGGGTACAACTTGGCCTATGGATAAAATTAAGTCGTGGCCTCCATTCCAAACTAGTTTATTGAGCTGGGCAGGCCAGTCGTAGGATAGTTGTCCATTAGTTAGTTCGGAGATATAGCTTCCGGGTACTTTTCCAACGGTTACTACATCATTTCGCCAATCATGAACTCTGAAAAGATCTTTAGGAACTCCATTGAACATGGTTTCCAGTTCGTGATTCTTCATGGCAGTATGAGTGCCAAGTGCAGGAAGAATATCCTTCACTTTATCCTTGAAATAGGCGTATACATACGAGGTTAATTCACCAGCACGCGAATGGAAACGGGTGAAATCGGGAGGAATAATGAGAACTTTGTTCCGTTGCCCAATTCTATCGAGGGCAATATTCAAACCTTTTTGAAGATCTTCTGAAGTTAGGATGTCGGTTTCAGAACCCCTTTCGTAGTAAATCATATTATTTGAGGTTTGATTTGAATTGGTTATTGTATAAGATAAATGATTGACTTAACGTTTAACCCTTGCATTTCCTTCCCAAATACTCCAAACCATATCTTCATCGGCAGGTTGTGCATAGTCGGTTAGGAATGTTGTTGCTAAAGCACCACTTGCCCAGCCAAACTGCATGCACTTTTCAGAATCCCATCCTTTTAAAACCCCATAAAGTAAACCTCCAACAAAGCCATCGCCTCCTCCAATTCTGTCGAGCACATTGATTTCGCGGGGTTCAATAACATGCCAGTTTTCGCCCTCAAGCATAATTGCTCCCCACAAATGTCTGTTCACGCTAATTACTTGACGAAGTGTTGTTGCAAATACAGAGGCATTCGGAAATGTTTTCTTAACAAGGCTAATCATCTCTTTGAAATTGCCGATTTGAGCCTCAAGGCTTTTTCCTCCAGCTTCGGGTCCTTTAATGCCTAAGCAGAGCTGAAAATCCTCCTCGTTGCCAACCAGTATGTCTGACACTGACGCAATTTCGGTGAAGATATCGTGGAGTTCGTTTTCTCGTCCTTTCCAGAATGACGCTCTATAATTTAAGTCGAAGGAGATTCTTGTTCCACTTTTTTTTGCTGCCCGAGCAAGTTCTAAGCAGAAATTACTCGTTTCGGGCGACAGTGCTGCTATCAATCCCGATAGATGAACAATCTGAACTCCTTCAACCTCAAAAATTCGATGAAGGTCAAAATCTTTTACGTTTAAGGTTCGTCCAACCTCACCAGCACGATCGTTATGAACGCGTGGACCTCTTGATCCATAGCCACTATCGGCAATATTAAACTGATGGCGATATCCCCATGGGCCTCCCTGTTCTATCTCTTTTCCCTCGTAGTCCATGTGCCGACTTGCCAAGTTGTTCTTAATTAATTGAGCAACTGGACTTCCTTTAACAAATGTGGTTAGCACTTTAACTGGTAATCCAAGGTATGCAGGAATGCTTGCAACATTGGTTTCTGCACTTGTAACCTGCATCGTAAACATATCGCTGCTATGTACGGGCTGCCCGTTCATAGGTGTAATGCGTACGCCCATACTCGTGGGAACAAGAAGCGAGTAGGCAAACTCAGTTTTCAAAGGGATATCACTCATGTTTAATATTGTTTAATAATGGTTTGATATTAAGATTATCGCTACATATTACTTGTAGATAATTCCACTTTTTTCAATTCCCATTTCCAGACCGCGCAACTCTGCCATTCCCCTTAATAATCCAATGGCAGAATACCCCGGATTGGTCTTCTTCTTCAAATCGTCAAGAATTGTATGACCATGATCGGCACGCATTGGTATTCGTTCATCGCGTCTGTTTTCAGCATGACGACGCTTTTGTTCCTTAAGTACAGCTACAATTACGTTGAACATATCAACATCACCCCTTAAATGACTTGCTTCATGGAAGCTGCCAAAAGGATCGCGTTGCGTGCTGCGTAGGTGTAGAAAATTGATTCGGGAGCCAAGGCGCTCAATCATTCCAGGCAAATCGTTGTCGGGTCTAACTCCAAGCGAACCCGTACATACGCACAATCCATTATATATTGAATCGTAAACGTTTATGATGTACTGTAGGTCAGATTCGGTACTAACTACTCGAGGTAATCCAAACAGAGAAATTGGGGGATCGTCGGGATGAATTGCCAAACGAACACCAGATTCAATGGCTACAGGAACTATCTGTTCCAGAAAGTATCTAAGGTTTTCGCGGTATTTGGCGCTGTCAATTGTGTCGTATTCTTTCAATCTTTTGCGGAAATCTTCAATGGAGTATCCTTCTTGTCCACCTGGCAATCCTGCAATGATGTTTTTCTGAAGCATAGCCTTTTGCTCGTCCGACATCGATTCAAATTTTTCTTTTGCAGCCTTAATGATTTCGGGAGAATACTCTTTCTCAGCACCTTCACGCTTAAGCATAAATAGGTCGAATGCTACAAATTCGGCCATATCGAATGATAGGGCAAGTGCTCCGTCTTCAAGTTTAAGTGCAAGGTTGGTTCTAGTCCAGTCAACAACAGGCATCCAGTTGTATGTAACCACAGGAATGCCTGCCGCGCCCACGTTTCGAACACTTTCCTTGTATTTTTCAATCCATATGTCTCTATTGGGCTTTCCTTGCTTAATATCCTCGTGAATAGGAATACTTTCTATCACTGACCATGTAAGCCCACGTTTTACAGGAGGAGTAACGGAGTCGTCCCATTCTATTATTCGCTTACGCTCATCGATAGCCTCGGTAGGCCATATTTCTCCAATCGGAATGTTGTGTAATGCTGTAACAATTCCCGTAGCCCCTGCCTGTCTGATATCCGAAAGAGTTACCGGATCGTTGGGACCATACCATCTCCATGTTTGTTCCATTAGCATAAATTCGTTGTTATTTTGATTATTACTCTATACTCCACCATAAGCGCTGTATCCTCCATCTACAGGAATACATATCCCTGTAACAAATTTTGATACATCGGAAAGTAGGTAAAGCATAGTTCCATTAAGTTCTTCTACCTCGCCGTAACGCCCCATAGGGGTGCTCGAAATAATTTTCTGTCCACGTGCGGTTGCCTCGCCAGTTTTTTCATCAACCAGAAGGAAGCGATTTTGGTTTGTAAGGAAAAATCCTGGAGCAATAGCATTAACTCTTATTCCAGTTTTAGCCATGTGAACTGCTAGCCACATTGTGAAATTGTTTACTGCCGATTTTGCTGCCGAGTAAGCGGGAATTTTTGTAAGAGGCTTGTACGAGTTCATTGATGAAACGTTTAGTACTGCACCTTTCCCGAGTTCTAGCATATCGGTGGTGAATACCATGGTGGGCAGCAATGTTCCCTTAAAATTTAGGTCGAACACGAAATCGAATCCTTCAATGTTTAGTCCGTAAAAGGTTTTTTCGAGTTCGTTGAGGTTTTCCTTCCCCATTTGCTCAACTTGAGTGGTTGCCTTGGGCGAATTTCCTCCTGCTCCGTTAATAAGAAGAGTGATTTTTCCTAGTTCTGCATTAATTTTTTGTTTTGCAGCAATCAGCGAGTTTTTATCCAAAACATTAGCCTGATAGGCTCTTGTAGTGGTTCCAGTTTCCTTCTCGATGACAGAAGCCAACTCTTTGGCATTTTCTTCATTCAAGTCGAGAATCGCAGTTTTTACTCCAGATTTTGCAAGGCCTCTTGCCAGCGATGCACCAATAACGCCAGCTCCGCCAGTAAGAACGCATACTTGACCTTTTAGGTCATCGAAGTTTAAGTTATTCATTGTTAGTATTTTTGTTGTTTATGTAGTAATCAAGATTTTCTTTCATCAAAATGTCTATTGGGCTGTAGTTTATCCGATTGAGTGGTTTGCGGGTGTTTAGGTAGTTGAAAAGTGATACAACCCCATGGTATCCTTGCTTTTCGGGTTTCTGACAGATTAAGAAACTGATAGATTCATTTTTTAGGAGTTCGACATTCCTTTTCAGAAGGTCATATCCTATTAATGGAATATTCTTTATTTGACGTTTTGTTAAGTATTCGGCAACGAGGTAAACTTTTGAGTTAGTTACAAAAATTCCATCAGGAAGATCTTTGTTTAGGTTTGAGTCGAGTATTTCATCCAAGTTTTTTATATCGTTAAGGTCAATTTCTATTGACTTACAGTTGATATTCTTTGTATTGTATTCACTCTGGATGAAGTTCAAAAAACCGCGTTCTCTTCTTTGTAAATGTCGTGTCGATGCTTTTTTGTTGGCCAATTTTGTTATTAGAATATGGGCATTTTTGGGTAGGCTCATGCACATAATCTTTGCGGCAATATATCCGCTTTGTTCAGCATCTTGGCCGAAGTATGCAAGGGCTTGAGCTTCTTCTATATTTGAGTCTATTAATATATATGGTATACCGGACTCATTAAGCTTGTCGATGAACAAGATTGAGGACTCCTGAAATACTGGAGTTAAAACAACTCCGTTTGGCTTTGCATCCAGAACCTTTTGGCATTTTTGGATAAAAGTGGCTTCGTCACTAATGTTAAACTTGTATGAGCTAATGGAGACATTGAAGTCGCTTAAATCAGCATTTGCTTTCGTTACTCCGTTCAACGGGTTTTCCCAGTATGGGTGTTCGTTGCTGAACTCTGGAATGATAACGGCTATGCTTAGTTGCTTTTTCGAGGCTAAAGATTTAGCCAAAAGATTGGGCATGTACCCTAATTCCTCGATTATTTGCTGAATTTTTTTTCGGGTTTCTTCATTAACCTCTCCGCGGTTATGCAATACTCTATCAACTGTTCCTATGGAAACATTGGCCATAGAAGCAATATCCTTAATCCGAATTCGTCGTGAATTGTCTTTCAATGTAAAAACGATTTAAATTTCCGTGTACGATAACGACAAATGTAAAATATTTTTTTCAAACTTCCGTGTACGTACACGATTTTTTGTATATTTACAAGTGAAATTTATTTTAAAAATCATTTATAGTACTCATTTATAATTATTTGACATATGAAGACATTGTTTGAAGTGAGGTATTCGGCACATCCAAAAGATGTAAAAGGATGGGATACCCAAAGATTGAGGGAGGAGCATCTTATTCAAAATTTATTTGCAGAAAATACGGTAAAGATGGTTTACTCTCTTTACGATCGAATGATTGTTGGAGGAGCAATGTCTGTTGGAGAAACTTTGAAGTTAGAGGCGATAGATCCTATTAAGGCTCCTTCTTTTCTTCATCGACGTGAGTTGGGCATTTTTAACGTTGGTGGCGAAGGGAAAATTACTGTTGGCGATAAAACATTCGAGTTAGGTTACAAGGAGTCATTATACATAGGTGCAGGCGATAGAGAGGTTTCTTTCAGCAGCGTTGATAAAGCAAAGCCTGCAAAATTTTATTTCTGCTCAACCCCTGCCCATAAAACATATCCCGATCGTAAGGTTACTAAAGCCGATGCGGTGGTGGTAGAAATGGGTGCACTTGAATCTTCAAATCATCGGGTAATCAACAAGATGTTGGTTCGTGAGGTTGTGGAAACCTGCCAACTACAAATGGGAATGACCGAATTAAAGCCGGGTAGTGTATGGAACACAATGCCACCACATACTCATAGTCGTAGAATGGAAGCATACTTCTACTTTGAAGTGCCCGAAAGTCAATCGGTTTGTCATTTTATGGGAGAACCTGAGGAAACAAGGCATATTTGGATGCAAAATAATGAGGCCGTAATATCGCCAGAATGGTCGATTCACTCTGCGGCAGCAACATCAAATTACATTTTTATATGGGGAATGGGAGGCGAGAACCTCGATTATTCCGATCAGGATTTCTATAAAATTAACGAATTGCGATAATCTAACTAAATATTTATACGATGAATGCTAATATGTTTCGACTTGATGGGAAAATTGCCCTAGTAACTGGTGCCTCGTACGGTATAGGAATGGCAATGGCTAAAGCACTTGCTGAGGCTGGAGCTAAAATCGTATTTAACGATATTAAGGAGGACATGGTAAAAGCTGGTATCGAAGAGTACAAAGCCTGTGGCATTGATGCCAAGGGGTATGTATTTGATGTTACCGACGAGAAAATGGTTGAAAAACAAATTCAGATCATAACCGAAGAAGTCGGTGCAATTGACATTTTGGTAAATAATGCTGGTATTATTAAGCGAATTCCTGCATTAGAAATGTCGGCCAGCGATTTTCGTCAAGTTATCGATATTGATTTAAATGGACCATTTATCATGTCGAAAGCAGTTGCTCCTGGAATGATAAAAAAAGGTGCTGGTAAAATCATTAACATTTGCTCAATGATGAGCGAGTTAGGTCGGGAAACAGTATCGGCTTATGCTGCTGCAAAAGGTGGATTGAAAATGTTGACAAAAAACCTAGCCTGCGAGTGGGCCGAACACAATATACAGGTAAACGGAATTGGTCCGGGCTATATTGCAACACCTCAAACAGCACCGTTGAGGGAGGAGGGACATCCTTTCAATAGTTTTATTATTGGACGTACGCCAGCGGCACGTTGGGGTACTACCGACGATTTACAAGGACCTGTAGTTTTCCTAGCATCTGCTTCATCTGACTTTGTTAATGGTCATATTCTTTATGTCGATGGCGGAATTCTTGCCTATATTGGAAAGCAACCAAAGTAAAACAATTAAACCCAGTAAACCATGAGAAGAATAGTACTCGCAGTTTTCTTGCTATTTGTAATTTTTGGATGTTCATCAACAAAGGAATTCAAGGTAACAGTTAAGAATAGTTTAGAACTTCAACGGGTTAATGAAACTGTTGAGATTGATCTTGCTGATGTTTCGAACCGATTAGGTAATGTAAACTACCAAAACTTGGTTGTTTTTGATGCCGAAGGCAACGAAATTCCATCTCAGCTAATTTATATGGGAGAAACAAATCCTAAGAAGTTGATATTTCAGGTAACTGTTAATGCGAATAGCGAATTGGTTTATACCATCAAAATAGGACAGCCAGCTAAATATCAGGTAAAGGCTTATGGCCGATTTGTGCCTGAGAGGTACGATGACTATGCCTGGGAGAATGATAGAATTGCCTTTCGGATTTACGGTTTAGCTCTTATTCCAAAGGATGGGCCAAGTAATGGAATTGACATTTGGAACAAACGTACCGACAGTATGGTTATTGATAAGTGGTATAGCGATTACTTAGTAAAGAAACTCAGTTACCATAAGGATCACGGCGAGGGTTGCGATTGTTTTAAGGTTGGACGGACATTGGGAGCAGGAGGAATGGCTCCTTTTATTAATGATTCAATTTGGCTGGGAATAAACTTCCAATCGTATCAAACGCTGGACAATGGACCTATCCGTACATCTTTCAAACTACAGTATCCCACACTTTGCATTAACGATAAAAGAATAGTTGAAACGAGAATTATTTCTCTCGATGCAGGAAGCCAACTTACTTCAGTAGTGGAGAAATTTGAAGGCTATGGAAGCGACATGCAGGTTGCAGCAGGCATTGCTAAACGTAAAGAGGGCGTTGCAATGCTTAAAGATCAGAATAAAGGTTTTATGACATATAAACTTGATGTAGGGGAGGATGGTATAACCTATCTTGGAGTTGTATTAAAGTCGAAGGCTATGAGCATTGGTGAAAGTACTGATCATCTATATATGACCACCAATTATGCTGAAAATACAGAATTGGAGTACTATACTGGAGCAGGTTGGAATAAGTGGGGATTCGATACCGAAGAAAGATGGAATTCTTATATTGAGGAGTTTGCCTATAGGGTTAATAATCCACTAGTGGTAGAAATAGATTAGAGAACGTTAGATTCCCATTCATTCAGATTTATTGACTTTTACTTTTGGCAATAAACCTTTTACCCCAATGAGTAGTTGCTTAAAAGATAAGAAAGGAGGAGTTGTTAAGCTGATGTACTTAGCAATAGTCCTCCTTTCCGTTTTTTTAGATAGTTATACCGTTTTTGCGCAACATCCTTATAAGCCCGAAGTGGTAGATCCGTTGTTGGAGCCATGGCGTTGGAAGTTTATGCCAGAACTTCGGGGGAAAGGTGTAAGGTGTATCGAGAGCGGTGCTGATAGTTCATTGTGGTTTGGAACAGACAAGGGTGTTTGCTATTACAATGGAATGGATTGGCAGTTTTATGATACTTCAAATGCTAAAATATGTTTTCCGGTTAATGCGATTGTAAGTACATCGGAAGGAAAGATATATGCTGGTTCTGAAAGGGGGCTATCTGTATTCGAAAAGGGCAAGTGGAAATTTATTTTTCCCAAGGAGAAGAACGAACTTCTCAATGTAAATTGTTTGAAACTACTTGCAAATGGTGCCGTTTTAGCGGGTATGAATAGAGGTCTTATTTATATATCGAATGACAGAACCGTTTTTTTTACTACATCATCAAATATCTCCTTGCTGAAAAGTTCTTTTCCCAAGAACGAGTTCATAATTTTACCAGATAACTACTTGTTTAGTGGTAGTTCAACAGTTAAGGTCGACGATATTTTCGAAAATTCGTTGGAGGATTTATGGATTTTAACTTCTCAATCGGTTCGAGGAAAGATTTTTAAATTCAATATTTATAGATCGTTAGAAGAAAAAAAGATTTTGGATTCTGATGTTCAGACTGAAATTGCTGGTAATTCTTTATCGCGAGGATTAAGGGCGATACAAGCGCAGGATGGTAAAGTATGGATTATTAGTGCCTTTTACCGTTCGTGGGTTTTTGTTCGAGATAAGCAAAAATGGGATGTTATTCGACTTAGCGATTTGTTTGGAGGCGATGAACTTCATACAGGTATAATGGAGAGCAGGGATGGTAGTATTTTTATTGGAGGCATTAATAAACTGTATGTTTACAAGCATCGCAAATGGAATTTGTACGAAGCACCGCAATTTCCGATACCCTATTCAAGAGTAATTTTTCACGAATCAACCGATGGAAGTTTGTGGATTGCCGGAATGCAAAACGATGTGTATCGGTTTGATTATGGCGATTCAAAATGGTTAACCTACAATAATCTAAATTTTGAGTGCGAGTCGAAGGATCAAAAAAAATGGTTCCTTTCGGTTGATAATAAAGTCGTGGTAAACGACTCAAGCAAGTGGTACTACTATAATGAGTCGGATGGTTTAATCGATGCTCCTGTAAGAATAATAACCACTAAGTCGGGTCAAATATGGGTCACCGGGAGTCATCAAAGTATAGCCGCTGCCGCATATTTTGATGGTACACGATGGCATCGACAGGTTTTCCCAAATTTATCGTGGGGTATTGACTATAGGGCTGTATTTGAATCAATCGATGGTAGTTTATGGCTTGGCGCAAGCGTTGATGGTCTTGCATCGAAGGGGCAACTTGCCGGAGTGGTATGTTTAAAGCCTCAGGCAAACGGAAATATAAATGTGGTTCACTACAGTTCTCCTCATGGCATCAGGCAATCGAATGCATATGGCATTGGACAATCCTTAGATGGTGCAATTTGGATGGGCGGTTCACAGCTACTTAGGTTCGATGGTGCACGATGGAATACTATAGATCAGCCCGAATATCTTAAGCAATTTATTAATTGTATTTATAGTAGTCCAGAGCAAAATCTTTGGGTAGGTTCACGGTTTTACGGTTTATTTGCTTACGATGGTAAAACTTGGAAGCAGTATAACACCGACAATGGTTTGTCAAGCAATTCAATAATCAGCATATATGCCCGGAATGACTCTTGTGTTTGGGTTGCCACCGATAATGATATTTGTAGATTTGATGGAAAAACGTGGACTCGGGAGATATTTCATCCTCAATTACTACTGACCCGAGAAGGTGGTGAGTTGATTGAATCTAACGATGGATCAATCTGGATTAATAAATCGTTGCGCGAATGGAAACGCAGAGCATTTACCTTCAATTCGGCTCCTAAAGTTGCTTACGAGAATTTTAGAACAGTAAGGTGTAGACCCGATAAATTTCCGCCCAAAACCACAATTCAGGTCTACACAAAAGAGGTTGACCATAACGGTAATACAGTAATAAGTTGGGCTGGAAAAGATTTTTGGGAGGACACTCCATCGAGCCAATTGGCATTTTCTTACAGGTTAAATAATGGGGAATGGTCGCCATTCGAGATGCAAACTTACCGCACATTTACAAGTCTTGCAGATGGAGAGTATACCTTTGAGGTACGCGCTCGTGATATCGATTTTAATATTGATTCAACGCCTGCAATGGTGAAATTCACCGTATCACCTGCAGTTTGGAAGCAAACATGGTTTATTTTATTGGTATTGGCCTTTATTAGTTCCATTGCTTTTTATGAAATCCAAAGTTATAGGAGAAATCGGAAGCTTAATAGGCTTAATCATTCGTTAAGCGAGATTAATCGTGAACTTTATTTGCAAAAAGAGGCTGTTGTAGCCAAAAGCAATGAGATTATTGAGCATCAGGAGAAAATTTTGGAACAGAAAGATCAGCTTGAATATTCCAATAAGTTGTTAGAACAACAGAACGAGGAGATTAAAACCCAGCGTGATAATCTTAAAGATATGGTTCAGCAAATCGAGGATTTGTCGCAGGCCAAGTTGGTTTTTTTTACGAATATTTCGCACGAGTTTCGAACCCCATTAACGCTTATTCTAGGATCGATTGAGCGGCTACTTTCTTTAAAAATTACCGATGAGTTTGAGCGATTTAACCTTTACGGTGCAGTTAATAGAAATGCCAATAGGCTTTTAAGATTGATTAATCAAATCTTAGAATTCAGGAAGTTGGAGATTGGAGCAGTCGATTTTTCCCCAAAAACCGATGATATTGTTTCATTCTTGAAAGATTTGCTCAACATGTTCAATGGTTTGGCAAATCAGCGAAAAATTAAACTGACCTTTAAAGCACAGGAAAACGAGATAATAACAGCATTTGACCATGATAAACTGGAGAAAATAATATTCAATTTACTATCCAATGCTTTTAAATTTACCCCAGAGAATGGTGCTATAACCCTAGAGATAAAAAAAGAGCAGGTTGATAAATTTATTCAGATCGATGTTTCAGATTCGGGGAAGGGGATATCACCCGAACATTTACCTCATATATTTGAGCGGTTTTACCAGGTAAAAGAGGTTCAGCCTTCGGGTACCGGAATAGGTTTGGCATATATTAAGGATTTGGTTGAAGTGCATCGGGGGAGAATTTCCGTTAAAAGTGAATTACGTAAAGGAAGTTGCTTTACGTTAACAATTCCAATCATAACGCAATTGGACATAAATGATAGCACTCCAGAGATTCGATTGGCCGAGCAGCCAGTTATAGCCGAAGATGTTAGCCAAGATGACGGTTTTAATCAGGTGGAAACACTTTCGAGTGATGAATTTTTTGACTCTAATGATGAATCAACCAAGGTGCTTATTGTTGAGGATGATTTGGAACTGTTGGCCTATCTAAAAAGTAACCTAATTGAGTATCGTTGTATAGTTGCTCAAAACGGAAAGGTTGGGCTCGAAAAGGCAATTAAATTTCAGCCCGATTTGATTGTTAGCGATGTAATGATGCCCGAGATGGACGGCATAGAACTTTGTAAATTGGTTAAATCTACCATAACTATTAGCCATATTCCTGTAATACTCTTAACAGCACGCGCTCTTGTTGAGCATAAAATAGAAGGGTTTGAATCGGGTGCCGATGATTATGTAGAAAAACCTTTCAATATGCAGGTTTTACATGCAAGAATTCGAAATTTAATTGAGTCGAGGAAGAAGTTACGGGAATTAATTCGAAAAGAGGTTATTGTTGAACCATCGAAGGTTACAGTTACATCTACCGATGAGAAGTTACTTAAGGGTGTAATGGATCTCATAGAGAAGAATATCTCGGAGCCGAATTTCAATATTGAAGGTTTATGCAGCAATTTTCACTTAAGTCGTTCGCATTTTAGCCGGAAAGTAAAACAGATAACGACATACTCACCAAAGGAGTTGCTCAACTCGTATAGGCTAAAACGTGCATCGCAGCTTATAAAGGAGAATAAAATAACCATTGCCGAAATATCCTACATGGTGGGATTTGAGCATCCCAACTCGCTGAGTAGGGCTTTCAGAAAGCAGTTTGGCGTTAGTCCTACCGAATATATGAATGGTAATAATTAGACCTTACATTTAGCGGAGCCCCATTTGGTTAAGCCACTTTTTACACGCATCGGGCCACGACGATTCTGTTGTTTCTCTATCGGTTGCTAGGCCATAGCCATGTCCTCCTTTTTCATAAATATGCAATTCGGCAGGAATGCTATTTTTAATCAAGGCTTGGAAATATCGTATGCTGTTTTCAACAGGCACCGATTTGTCGTCTTGAGAATGGACTAGAAATGCAGGAGGCGTTTGTTTATTGACGTGCAACTCGTTCGAGAATTTATCCGTTAGTTCTTGCGATGGTGCATCGCCCAGTAGATTCTTCTTTGAGCCGCTATGCGTGAAACTTTGCATTGAAAGAACGCTGTATATAAGTATTGAAAAATCGGGACGAGCAGAGATTGTATCAGTGTTGTAAACTTTTTCGTTATACATTGTTGAGGCAATTCCTGCCACATGTCCTCCGGCCGAAAAGCCTATAACGCCTATTTTGTTTGGATCGATATTCCATTTCGCGGCATTTCTCCTAATTGTACGAATTGCCTCCTGAACATCCTGCAATGGACCAATGGTTTTATCGATCATTATTGCATCCGAAGGTAATCTATATTTAAGTACAATTCCTGTAATACCCATGCTGTTCAGCCATTTTGCGACATCCCAGCCCTCATGGTCGATGGCTAGACGTTCATATCCGCCACCGGGACAAATAAGAATGGCTGTTCCGGTGGAGATATTTGTATCGGGGATAAATATTTGAATCTCAGGATCGGTTACTTTTAGAATTCTTGGCCTTTGTTTGTTGAGTATTGTGGTTTCCTTATAGGATGTATCTTGCTTTGAGCCGGGTACACCATTTTCCCATAGTTTAATTGTCATATCCTGAGCCGATGCGTATAAACACATCATTACAATATTTATAATTATTGTGATTTTTCTCATAGACATTGTGTTTTAGTCTATTCTACTAGACTGTTAATGTAAACCTCAAGGTTTGTATACTCTTTGCTTAACGTATAGTTCGAATTATCTGAAGGATCTTTTGGATTTAGGTTGTTTCGAATTTCCCAATCGTCGGGCATGCCATCGTGGTCGGTATCTGTAGGAGCAATTCCGGACTTTAGAGTTGGCCATCCTCCTACATCGTTCTGCGAATCGATTATTCCTGATTTTTCGCCCCAAGTATCGCCATACGTTGCAGTCCCTGTTTTTACTTCGTTGATGATTCTTAAATCAACAACATCCATTGTTGGTTTTGTACAGCCCACATTCTGCAAAACTTGAAGATAAGCGGTTGTTGCAGAATCTGTTTTTTCCATTATAAAGTCAAAAGGAACATCAACTTTCATTTTTACTTTTTCGCTATTATCAACTCCTTGTACGCCAAGATCCCAGTTATCTTTGGTAACTTCAGGTTTTCCGTCCATATAGTTCCCATCGATGTACCAGAAACTGTAGCCATCATCTTTCATTGAGAAAGGCTCTAGTATTCGGTATTTTATTTTGTTATTTTTTGTACCAGGTCCTGGTTTATAGTAGTTATTCACCATGTTGATTTTTGCTTTAGCACCGTCCTTATCACTTGGATCGCCGCCATAAGAACTGTTGAATCCCCAGTTGTATATCACATTATTTCTGAAATCGACCATTTCATTCCAATTGGCCTCGAACCGAGCTCCGTTGAAACGTGGATTCCGGCTGGTGTGGTGTGCGAGCAGATTATGGTGGAAACTTGCTTTATCGCCACCCCAAATGCCCCCGTATCCATGATCGCCTTTTACATGTGCCGATTTATTTAGACTTTCGGATATAATGCACCATTGCATTGTGAAGTCTTTATTTCTGTAGCATGAAGCAGTCTCATCTTCGGACCAGCTGAATGAGCAGTGGTCTACAATTATATTCTTTGATCTAGTGACAGTAAAAGCATCATCTTGAGTTTTTTTCAGATCGCCCAAGCGGCATCGAATGAACCTTACAATGACATTCTCGGAGTTAATATCGATAGGATAGTTGGCAATTGTAATTCCATCACCGGGAGCCGTTTGCCCAGCAATGGTTAAATCTCCATTTTTAATATCTAATCTACTATCGAGGAAAATTGTACCCGAAACCTTGAAAATAATGGTTCGTTTACCTTTTTCGGCAAGTGCCGCTCTAAAGCTTCCTTTGCCCTTATCGTTTAGGTTGGTAACTTCAATTACTTTGCCACCTCGACCGCCAGAGGCATACTTACCAAAGCCATCGGCTCCTGGAAATGCAATTGGTTGCGAGAATAGATTTAAAGGCAATATTATAGCCGCTGCTTGAATTATTCTTTTGTACATGGTTGTAGTTTATTATTTGTAATAATGACTTTTCGAGGTTCAATCCATCGAATAAGATCTGGAATGTCGCAATATTTTAGTATCGATGGAATTACGTATGTGTAGGCATCTTTAGTTAATGGATTCTTAACTAAATCGATGTAAGAATTTATTGCGTCAGAAATTTCTATGGATTCAATGGATTCGTTTAAGAATGCTGCAAATAGAGCAACCGGAGCATAAAGCCCGTTGGCTTTAACCGATATCGGTTTACTTTTGAGTTCTGGGTTTGAATTTATGTATTGAACTATAGCGATCAATTCGTTAACTCTAATTCCTGATAATGTTGTTCCTGTATGTAGCGCAATCATTGCATTGCGATATTCCTTATTCCAGTATTTGGGTTCGTTTTGCGTAGAATTATCTGTACTTTCACCAACGCCACTTAAATCGGGAGCAATAACTACTGTGCCATTGCTAATTAGTTGGGCAATGACGGTAGAATCTGCTGCTATTTTGCTTTTACCACTTTCGTTAAGCCAAATAGTGATGCCTTGAATGGGGCTATTTCCGTTAGGTAAAAAGACTAGAGTTGGGACCGGAATTTGATTTTTAACCCTTAAAATCGTTTTTTCGAGAGTGTAACTTGCCGTGTATGTTTTTTCAATTGTTTCAATCTCGGGTGTATATGCTATAGTTGTAATGCCTAATAATTCTAAGATCTTCGTTTTTCTTGTTTCTATTGATTGAAGCCCGAATGTATTACGCTCTTTTGAGAGTTTTTGCGCCATTGCAAGGTTGAAATCTTGTATGTTCTGTTCGTTTCTGTATTCAGCATTTACGCTTTCTGCTTGGGTGCAGTTGAGTTCTTCTGGTTTAAATGGGGTGATGCCTTTTTCTTCAATTCTCCCATCGTCCTTGTATAGCCATTTTCGGAACCATGCGACAGCCACTTCCCTTTTAGGTTTGGATATTCCGTGTCCATCGTCGTATGTAAATACTTTGAATTTATCGTCAGCATTATATAGGCTATAAACGCTTTGCATTTCGTCATTCACCATTTTAACCCCGTTGTAATCGACAAAATCGAATTTTCCGGCAAGAATCAGTAACGGTTTTGGGGCAAAGGCAATTAAAAAGTCTGATATTTCTAGGTTTTCTCTTCCTTCGAATGGTATATGCTGGCAGCCATCGCTTGCTCCTGTAAGTTCAAGATTCCTTTCTCGAACAGCTACATAGCTGCAAGGTGCCGCTACTTTAATCCTATCATCGAAAGCAATAAAATAGGTCGTTTGCGTTCCTCCTCCAGAGTTGCCAAGGCAACCGAGTTTGGTTTTATCTACTTCGGGGCGTGATTCAAGATAATCGAGAGAGCGGACATTGTCCCATAATTCATACGCTGCAACACTTGTACCTATCAAATTTGATCCTGCATTTAGCAATGTATGTTCGGTGGTTCCGCCGCGAGTGCTAGGTTGTCCAATGCTATCGACAAGTTGATACCTTTCGCCTTGCGATATTGGATCGATCATCAGAACAACAAAGCCATTTTTTGCAAACAGTTGGGCTGTTGATTGGTATGATTCGGTTGCTTTTGCTGTTGCCTCGTGTCCGCAAAAGAATAAGATTCCAGGGAATGGCCCTTTCCCATTGGGAATATACAGGTTAGAGGTTACATGATGATTGGGTAATGTTTCGAATACAATCTTTTCGACCTTAAAATTATCTGCAGAAAATGACGAAACTATTTTAGTATTCAAATTGGTACGAGGAGGTAGCGATCCTAATATGTCGATGTACTTTTTCTTGCAGTTAATACGGTACTTTTCCATATTATCATAGGAGGAAGTGGCAATTTTGAGTAACGAGTCTCTAACTCTGTATTGTTCGTGAACTGTTTGGATTAAAAAGGTGTTTAATGAGGATGGTGCTTTCCAAGGTAGAACTTTAAAATCATTTTGGGCAAATAGATTTACGCCTCCTTGAAGTGCAAGAAGCAATACAGTTAAAGTAAGTGATCGCTTAATCATTGTCTACTCTTTTTCTATTCTAAACCAGTCAAAATCGGCATAACCGCCATCATTTATAAAGGATTTTCTTATACAGAAGAGACCAACTTTCGCGCCAATCCAAGTTCCCTCTTTTGCGGTGAATGGTTCTCCAATTTGTATGTAATCCTTTCCGGTGATACTGTAAAAGAACTTACAAATTCCCGGATATACTATTTTTACCTTTAGGTAAATGGTTGAGGTTTCTATTAGAGTACTATCGTTGCACACTTCGGAATTCCCTTTGGGCGCATTTTTACAGGTGAACTGTTTTAAAATCAGCTTACTATTGATGTATTGAATTGCCAAGCGAGAATAATCAATACCATTGACTATTAGGCCTGTTTCTTCGCCATCATTCTTTGGAGCGAAAGTTAACTTTGTGCTAGCTGTAAAATCGGGTGCTGGAAACTTTTGAAGAAGAAGGTTGGGAATATCTGAGAAATTCTTGTAATCCGGAGGAATTGTTACAGAATACAGCCTTAAAATACCTTCATTGGCGTTATTAAAAGCCCATGTCGATAGATAGTTCGCATTCCATTGCCATTGCAAGCCCATTGTTGTGGAGTTAAACTCGTCGGAAGTTTGCGGAGTTGTAGGTTTACTATCTTTGATGCTGATAGGCTTTTTGTATGTTAGGGTAGGTTCGCCTTTCCCTGTGTTCTTTTTGTCGATTCCAATAACAGGCCAGTCGGCAACCCATTTAACTGGCTGTAGATGAACAATACGGCCATATGCATCTTTATCCTGAAAGTGAATAAACCAAAACTCGCCCGATTCAAGTTCAAGTAATGCGCCTTGATGAGGCCCATTTGTTTCGGTTTTGCCTTGGTCCATAACAATTTTATCCTCGTATGGGCCATAAATACTTTTTGATCTTAAAACTGTTTGCCAGCCAGTCGGAACACCTCCAGCAGGAGCAAATATGTAGTAATAGCCATTTCTTTTATACATCTTTGGACCTTCCATGGTAGGGTGATTTTCATGTCCATCGAATACAATAACGCCTTCGTCGAGTAGTTTAGTCCCGTCTTCACTCATTTTATTGATTGCAATTATACTTTTTAGGCCATTTCGACTGCCTGCAAAAGCATGAACGAGGAAAGCATTACCATCTTCGTCCCAGAATGGGCATGGATCAATCCACCCTTTAACCGATTTTACGAGTATGGGCTCGCTCCATGGCCCTTCAGGATTTTTTGCCTTAACAAGGTAAATTCCCAAATCGGGCTCGGGAAAGTAGATGTAAAATTCTCCATTGTGGTATCGGATGGCAGGAGCCCACACTCCTTTTCCCAATTGAGGTTTACAAAACTCGTCAGCAGGGAATTTGGGTAGAGCATAGGTAATTATCTGCCAATTTACAAGATCTTTAGAGCGAAGAATTGGCAACCCTGGAATGCAATTAAAGCTCGATGATGTCATGTAGAAATCATCTCCAACGCGAATAGCATCTGGATCGGAGTAGTCGGCATAAATAATTGGATTCTTATAAGTTCCATCTCCATTATCGGGATTCCAAACGCTTATATCATCTTGTGTTTTTTTGTTCTGTGCATTTGAACTAAAACTTAAGACTAGGACAAGAGATGCTATAAAAACAAATTGATAGTTCATTACTTTGCGTTTAGATATTTAACTAATTTAATTTTATGCTCATTTAAGCCTTCAATTACTAGTTCTGCCATTTTGGTGGCTCCTAACTCAGAGAAATGTGTATCGTCATTTTTTCCATCGGGGAGCGATTTATAAACTCCCGGTTCAATATGCAGGTAGAGCAATTTTGATTTTTCGACACCGTATTCCGAAACAAGTTTTCGGCTTTTTTCATTCATGTCGATCATTTTAATACGCTTTAATTTTGCTACTTCTCGAACTACTGATGGGTAATCGCCATGGGTTTCGGTTAGTTGACCGTTATCATCGAATTTTCGGCGGACAATAGGGGTGAGGAGGATAGGTGTTGCTCCTCGCTTTTTACAATCGTCAATAAATCGAATAAGATTGTCTTTATAGGTAGTATGGGCTTCTGCGTAGCGTTTAGGATCTTCAACCTTAGCGTCATTATGTCCAAATTCAATGAAAACGTAATCACCTTTTTTTACTTTCATCATCACAGAGTCCCAGCGGCCTTCTTCAATAAAACTCTTAGTGCTTCTGCCGTTTTTAGCATGGTTCTCAATTTTGATATCTTTGTTAAAGAACTGAGGAAACATTTGCCCCCAACCTCTTTCGGGGTTATCTTCGATTGGTTTATCGGCCATGGTTGAGTCGCCAACCAAAAATATAGTAATGTCTTTATGTGATGTAAATGCCAGAAGACCAAAACAAAGGAGAATTACGGATATTCGTTTCATTGCAGATAAATTAATGTTATAAGATTTAGTGCTTAACCATTTTTCCTGTATGTATAGTTTTTCCTGTAAGTATCCGGTATGAATAGATTCCAGAAGCCCACGTTGTTGTGTTTAACGATAGTTGGTTTGTATCTTTGCAATATTCCGACTCAATTAGTTGTCCAGTAATATTGAAGATATCAACCCGAATAATATCTTGAGTAGTGAAATCCCATTTTATGGTTGTTTCATTGCTAAATGGATTGGGAAAGTTGTAAACTATGTAATTTGATGTGAGAATATTATCTTCAATTGCTGTAGGAGTGTAACCATACTCAAAGGCACCTAGGTCGGGAGCCGAGCCAGCATACGGAGTGCCTATATCTACTCCAGCATTTATAAATTGACTATTTGAGGCTAGTCGAAGGAATGAACTTGTTGGAATTCGACCATTGGCATTGCGTTCTGCAGTTACCCCTGCAGTGTCAATGCTTTCAAAGTCGGAATTGGAAACCGTGAAGCCTAGCCAACTGTTGGCTTCCTGTACAGTATTTTTTAGGATATCGGTAGATCCAGGTAAGTATGATATACAATTCTTTACGGTATGAGTTCCTGAGGTTAATGGATCGTTGTAAAGAGCAAAATTGTAGCTCTGATTTCGAAATGCAGTGCAGTTATACAAGGTTTGCCCTGCCAAGTTATTGTTTTCGTCGAATCCTTTACCTCCATTGCCCGCATTGTCGAATGCAATACAGTTTTTAACTATATGGGGAGTTGCCACGTTGTTTCCGCCCAGCTTAATTCCATTGCCGTTTCCATCAAATTCGCCAGTATACCAAATGTCTATGCCATTTCGAAATGCGTAGCAACTATCAATTAGTATTGATCCGGTACACATCCACAAATCCCAACCGTCGTCAGAATTGTTCCAAGCACGACAGCCTCTAAATTCGTTACCTGAACCAACAGACCATTTTGCGCTAAATCCGTCAGCATTTCCGCCTATTGGTGAATCAAAATTGTAAAAAGAGTCACAATTGAGAATTAGGTTGTTTGATGGGGTAGTAGCGTTGTCGGACGAACCTCCAGTAATGTGCAGCCCAGTATTGCTACAATTTCGTGTTATGCAGTTTTCTATGATGTTATTATTTCCTGAGATTTTAATTCCGTTATGGGGAGCATACCGAATATCGAGTCCTTTTAGGTAGTAGTAGCTGCCACTTATGCTGAATCCATCGTCGGAAGTGCTTGCATTACTCGAAAAATCGATAATAACCTTTTCATTTTCGTAGGCCCATATTTTGATGTAATCATTGGCCTGTCCGCTTTTTGTTAAGCTAATTTTTGATGCAGTGGCGTAAGTGCCTTCTCTTAGGTATAGCGTTCCAATATTTGAACCTAAGGTGCTTACTCCTTTATCGATTGTTTTGAAAGGTTGGCTTTGGGTGCCAGAGTATGAGTCGTTCCCTGAATCTGCATCGATGTAGTAAATTGTTTGTGAGTTTGAATTGGTTGGAACAATAAGTAGGAAGAGTAGTCCAAATCCCAATGCTTTACCAACATCCTTCAGTTTATCCATAATCGTCATAATTATTATTGAGTATAGCATTGAGTGAAAATTTGAATTGATACCAGAATCTATTTCTTAAACGTGAGAGGTGAAAATTGTGTTGCTATTCTAAACCATGATGTTGATGACTATTGTTTTTGCAGTTATTAATCAGCTAGTATAAGAATGATAACAAGCCCCGTAGCTACGGGGCTTGTTAATCTTAACTTAAAACATAAAAATACACACATCTCTCTATAGTAAACCAACAAATTACTTCCATCTTGGGTCACCTGCAGAGTCCATTCCTGCAAATGCTTCATCTAAAAATGTAAACACTCCATTAGTTGGGTCTGTCCATAATGCAGTAGATGCACCGCTATAAGCGGTTAATGATGATGTAATTGAAGCAACCGAATTTACAAAATCTGAAGTGTAGTATGATTTAGATATTGAAAGGGTCATTAGGTTATTACGAACACCACCTGCATTAATTCCTGTGCTTCCAAAGATACAATCACTAAGAGTTATAGTACCAGCCGATGAAGTTGTTGAAGTTCCAAAATCGATTAAATATCTTGCAGTGCTCGATAGCATGGTTTGATCGCAGGTGCAATTATCAATTAAGACACTTTCGCAGCCTAAACTATTTCCTATGCTTACAAGCCCACATTGTAAGTTGTAAATTGTAGAGTTTGAAATTTCAATATTTACGATTGAAGCCGCAGCATTATTTGCGTTGATAAGTCCATAACTGCTGCTATTTGAGCCAAAATCATTTACGATACAATCATTAACTTCAACAGTGGTAACTGTTTGATTTGCAGTACCCCTAAGTCTGATTATATGTCGGCCAAGGTGTTCTATCGAAGATCCATTAAATTTTAATTTTGAAAGGGAGCATGCGCTTGATGTGGATTGATCAACAATACCTGTAATCATGCTAGAAGTCTCATTGTTGATGTATCCAGAGAGTATAATATTTTGGAATACAATTGAGTCAAGAACTGCAGTGCCAATGTAGAACATTCCATTGGTTGAACTAGCTCCCGTTGCAGGATAAATGGTAGGCATTGAAGCGCTACTAGCACCTTTAATCTTTATATTATTGTTAAGAACGATTGGGCCTCCTGATATATCTATACCAAAGCTGATTCCTTCTTGTAAAACAACAACGGCGCCAGAACTTGCTCCTGAAATTGCTGTTGCAATATTTTCGCCATCAGCAACAAAAACATCACCTTCGAGAAGGTATTCCTGAGAACCTCTGGATAATCCATTGTTAAGGACACTGATAACATAAGAACCTTTGCTTATACCAGTTACCACTTTTTTCCCGGCAGTTGCCTCACTTGCAGAAATGTCATAAGTAGTTTCTTCTGTTCCTTTTTTCAAAAGTAATTGGCTAACCTCTTTTCCTGGAGTCCAAGTTATGGATATTGCATCAAGGGCTGTCATGCTAATGCTATATCCATTGAACAAGTTCTCGTGACCAGACTCAAATGACACGCTTGCCCATTTCGATTCTGTTGTACCTTCTATTGAACTGATGCTTTTAATTCTTGCAGAATATTCAGTATCACCAGCAGGTAAAGTATAGGTGACTGATGTGCTTGTAGAATTGGTAGTGCTTATCAAATTTGCAGAACTAAAATCAGTACCGATGTAAATTTCAACAACATAGTGGTCGACATTTGTTCCTTCGCTCCATTTGAGAGTAAGCTCTGTAATATTGGCGATACTTGCTTTGAAGCCAACAGGTGTAAATGCCCTGTCGTAGGAGAGGTCTTCTATAATTGGATCTACATCCTCGCAAGCATTAAAGCCAATCAGTGCAGAAAACCCTAATATTATTGATAAAAGTATTAATCTATATTTTCTCATAGCAGTCATTTTTTTAGTAACCATAATCGTTAGATAACATTCCATTGCTTGCATCAATGAAAACTTGCCAAATAGGCCAGAACTGATTTTGGTCGGGGTTGTTTGTGTAGAGCGAGTTGATCTTTGCATCTTCAAGTTTGGATGGAGCAACATAGGTAACGCTATATGTATAATCTGCAGACATATCTGCGTTTTCACCTCTATTTAACCCGTAGAATTCTAGTGTTTCATTATCTGATGCATATCTGGAATAAACAGTTTCGGGTACATCTGCATATTCACCAGTTCTGTTGCGTAGATTATCCATTTTAGTTTTAGCTTCTTCCATTTTGGATTGTAGCAAATTCCATCGTATTAAAGCTTGTTTACGTTCCATTTCGCCACAGAATTCAAAGCCTTGTTCTTTAACAATTGCCTTAAACATTAGATCTTTATCGGTTAATGCTGCAACGTAAGCATCAACTTTAGTAGACCAATCGGCAGGATCAAACGCTCTTTGACGTATTTCTTTTAAGTAGGGAGCTGCTGCGCTTGGTCCATTAATTTCATTTTCTACTTCGGCAAGCATCAGCAGTACCTCGGCATAGCGCATGTAAATTTTATTTACTCCGTCATCGTTAGTTGAGGTTACGTAACGAGACATCCATTCATAACGCCATTTTCCGAAATACCAGGTGTTTACGCCAACTAACTCCTGTTGTGAAACTTTATTAGTTGCGGTTCCCCATCGGTAAGGAACACAGGTAACATCTCTACGGGTATCGGCTACATCAAAATCATAGAATACAAATGGTAATGGACCAAAAACGCCGCCTTGAGCTTGGCCTGTATATTGGTCAACAGAATTGTGTTTTACTGCATACGTATATAGGTGACGACCACGACCATCAGCAAAAGGTATTTCCCATAACGATTCACCTCCAGCAGTAATATCTTCCTCACAGTTCTTTCTCCAAAGTTCTTCAAACGAGTCTTCAAGTTTACCTTTACCAATTACATCTAAGCATTCTTGAAGGGCAATCGGATATAATTTATCAACGGTTAAGTCTGGATCGTTGCTTCTGCGAATACCATCGGGATACTGTGAGTATCCTGCTGCTGCGAGGCAAAGACGTGCACGGAACGCCTTTACAAATGCTTTGTTAATTCTTTCGGTGGTGGTGGTTGCTGAAGTTTCGTTGGGCCATGCAACTAGGGTTGCGGCTTCTTCCAAATCGGCAATAAGTTGCTTGTAAATAACACCTCTGTCGGATTTAGCAAGATACATTGTTTCTTTTGAAACGGGTTCAAAGCGGGCAACAACATCGCCCCATGCTTTTAGTAGGTCTGCGTAGTAAACAGCCCTAAGAGTCAGAGCTTCTCCCAGTAATTGCCCCATTTCATTTCCAGGTTCAGGGTTTCCGTATGCACGAATACCTCTAATACACATATTTGCCCTTTCAATGCCTGCGTACATTTGAGCCCAAACATTGTTTGTGCTATTCATATCTGTATTTGTGGAAGAATTGACATAGCGTGATAAATCGCCACGAGCACTTGATGATGTGGAGTTCATCCATTCAATATCAGTGTTGGAGCCGTAGTGGGTTAAGAATCGTCCTCGGTATGAGTTAGTTTGCCCCATGGGTTCTTTAATGCCATCAACTGCCATTTCGGCAAGGGTGACATCTGCAAATATCACAGATTCGTCCAATGTGGATTTTGTTGGAGTATCTAAGTAATCCTCACAGGAAGTGAATAAAACTGTGAATGCAAATACTGCTATATATGCTATATTTCTCATATTAAATTCTGTAATAGAGTTAATTAAAAGTTAAGGTTAATACCGAACAGAATTTGCCTGCTCTTAGGGTATGCAGAGTAATCAACGCCGGGGGTTAATCCTGATTTTCTACGTGTAGAAACCTCTGGGTCGAATCCTGAGTAATTTGTTAGGATGAATACATTATATACAGTAGCATATATCCTACATGATTTAATTTTAACCTTATTTGTGATTTTGTTTGGAAGTGTATAGCCTAACGATAACGTTTTTAAACGAAGGAATGATCCATCCTCTACGGCCCAAGAACTAAATACTCTTCGGGTTGAGTAGGGCGACCACATGGTGGTTTTTTCATTTAATGCTTCAAGAGTTGCAGGATCGTTAACCAAATTTCCAGCGGCATCAATATTAGTCCATCTTTTGCCATCAGCCATAACGTCTATCATGTTTCTGTATCGATCGCGAGCAGTTGTAAATTCAATCTTGTCAGCATTATATACATCATTTCCATAGCTCCAGTTGAAGTTTGCCGATAGGTCAAATCCATGAAAACGGCCATTAATAGTAAATCCTCCGGTATGCTTTGGATTGGCATTTCCTATCACTACGCGGTCGTTGCTATTTACTGTTCCTGGTGTTTCAGTATCAAGATCTTTCACATTTTTTAGTTTCATAGCACCTGGGCGTAGAGCATTTGTTCCAATTACAGCAGAATTATCTGCTACTCCTGCTTTTAATATCCAAGTATCAGATCCTGCATCATAGCTTTCAAAATCGGATACTTCATATCTACCGTCAGCTATGTAACCATACATCTCACCTACAGGATGACCCTCTGCAATCCAGTAATCGTCTCCTATTTCAGTTGAAGCCCATGTGGAGGCCTGTCCAAAATCTTCCATTATACCCAATGATTTGATTTTGTTTCTATTGAAACTAATATTAAAGTTGAAACTCAAACCGTAGTCTTTCTTGTCAATGGCAGCCCAATCAAATGAAAGTTCAAGCCCTTTGTTTTGGGTTTTACCCATATTTCGGAATTGAGTGCTATAACCAATTCCTGATACGGGAAATTCCATCAATAGATCTTTTGTAGTATTTAAGTATAATTCGGCAGAGCCATTCAGGCGACCGTTAAATAGTCCAAAATCTAAACCAATGTTACGTGTATAGGTGGTTTCCCATTTTAAATCGGGGTTTGCCATTCTTGTAGACGGAATCCATACAGAGGTTACACCGTTGATATATGTAGTTGTCGCTGATGTGTATGCTTGATTCAATTGTCCAGAAAGAATATTATTATTACCAGCGGTACCATAACTTAGTCGTAATTTTAGGCTAGAAAGTACAGATGAGAATTGATTCATAAACTCTTCTTCTGATATTCTCCATGCAAGAGCAACCGAAGGAAAATACCCCCATCTATTTCCTTTGGAGAATTTACTTGAACCATCAGCCCGGAACGTTGCGGATAGAAGGTATCGTTCTTTAAAGTTATAGTTAAGACGACTAAAGAAGGATAGCATATTATCATCAGGGTTGTAGAAATTATCAATTGATTGGGCAGTTCCCTGTGTGGTTAACTTAAATGCATCCGAAGAGGTGAATGAAGTAGGATAACCATGTATTGTTTCGGTATTCGTAGTTGAGTTTTGAGTTAATGTTTCCTGTCCTATCAATAGGTTTAGGTTATGATCGGGGAGATCAATTAATTTGTTCAACTCAAAATTAATGGTATTCGTATTTCTGAATCGTTCCTGCTTTGTATCAGCCAGAACTGCTGCTGGCATATTTTGTAAGGTTGCAGTTGGGGTGTTTCTTACGTAATAGGTGGTCAACCCATAGAATTGATAATCGAGGTTTGTGTAATTGTCCAAACCTACTTCAGACTTTAGGGTTAAGTAATCGAATACATTCCATGCTAAACTTGTTCCAATATTAAATATTGTTCTCGTTTGTTCGCGATCGTTATCTTTAACAGCTTTTATTGGATGTACAAACGAACCGAATAGTTCCTCATCGTCAAAATCGAAAGACGAAGCCCCATTGATTGGAATCGAAGGATAAAGCATGGCTTGTTTTATTCTTGCATCTTGAGGGGTTGCAGTGCTCTGCTCAATTGCACCACCACCATTAATTTTGGTTTTTGAATAGCGGCCAGAAAATGATAGTGTTATTTTTTTATTAGGTTTATGATCCAGTTTTAACGAGAAGTTATCACGTTTGTAGTCGGAGTCTAGCATTATCTCCTTGGTTTGGAGACTAGCATAACCAAAGGAGTATTTAAACTTATCGGAGCCTCCATTGATGGTTAAATCATGATTAAAAGTGTGTCCAGTACGTCCAAATAACTGTTCGAACCAATCATTCTTAGGTTGATTGTCGTATAAATCGATATCTTGGTAAAGACCAAAAACAGGAGTAAAGCGGTCGTCCAATTCATCGGTAAGCAATGCTCTTTCATATTGCCATTTTACATAGTCACTAGCACTTATAGTGTTCAGTTTATTGGCGTATTTTTTATATCCAAAGTAAGCGTTGTAAGATACCGATACTTTTCCTTCTTCTCCACTTTTTGTGGTAATAATAACAACACCATTAGCACCGCGTGCTCCATATATTGCAGTAGAAGAAGCATCCTTTAATACATCAATCGATTGAACCGACGAGGATGGAATGTCATTTATACTATTAACAGGAAATCCATCGACTATATATAAAGGTGAGTTGTCCTGTGTTATCGATCCACCACCACGAACGCGAATTGTTATTTCAGCATCGGGAGATCCTTCGGTTGTGGTTACCTGAACACCAGCCATTTTACCAGAGATCGCTTCAACTGCCGAAGATACAGGTATAGCTTGAAGGGCTTCACCTTTAACTGAAGCAACAGAGCCTGTAATGTCTTTTTTCTTGGCACTACCATAACCAATAGCGACAACTTCTTCTAGTTGGGTTGTTGCCATTACTAAATCTACATCGATTAATGCTCGCCCTTGGCTACTTACAGTTTGTGTAGTATAACCCAAAAAAGAGAAAACTAAGGTAACATTTCCAGAGGGAACCGAAATAGAATATTTACCATATGCATCGGTAGCAGCACCCACGGTGGTACCTTCGAGTATCACGTTTACTCCAGGCAATGGTTCTTTGGTCATGCTGTCGTAAACAGTTCCTTTGACTTCAACATTTTGCGCAAACGTAGGCAAAATGTTAATAAGCATCATTATCAAAACCAGAATGCCTTTTTTCTTCAAAATTGCACTTGGTTTGAAAAGTGTACTAAAAAAACATTTCATCATAAGTATTAGGTTTTTGTTAGGTTTTATTTCAAATTTTACAACATCTACAGTTGCAAACGATTGCAAATTAATTTGATGGTTTCAAAGTTATTGCATCCATAGCCTGCGGGCTATTCCAATTTTATCATTTTATATACAGTATTTGCTTTTTCTTAAAAAGTGTTAACAGACTTTTTCGTGTTCAATCAATCTGTGTGTTTTCAAGAAAAAACAAGAACGTAAAGAATGATAAACGTGCTTTAATTCAAAAAGTAAACACTAAAACAAACGATGTAGTTATTAAAGGCAAAATCAATCTTTGGTGCTTAAAAAGGCAAAAACAGAATACTGATGAGCAAATTTTGAATATACGTTAATTCTATATTGAACTAATTTAGCAAAAATTACATTACGTTAATGTTTTTACTACTAAAAAAGTTAAATGATGAAAATATATGTAAATCGATTAACTGGAAGTTTTACAGGTTTTACTTTGCTTCTGTTGCTGATTATAGTTGTAGGCTGTAATACTAACCCTAAGAATAGTTTAAAGTCCAATATTGAATTGAATGATATTCTAGCAGAAATTAATGCACCTCAGTTTGCTGCTAACAATTACCTTATTACAGATTTTGGTGCCAAAGGCGATAGTGCAACCGATTGTACCTTGGCTTTTAAGAGTGCTATTGAAGCATGTAGTGCATCGGGTGGTGGAAGGGTGGTTGTTCCAGAAGGTGTTTACTCAACAGGGGCTATCTACCTAAAAAGCAATGTTAATCTTCATCTCCAAAAAGGTGCAAGAGTATTGTTCTATACCGATCCAAATCGGTATATGCCAGTAGTTTTTACCCGTTTCGAAGGGGTTGAATGCATGAATTACTCCCCATTTATATATTCTTACAACGAGCAGAATGTGGCTATCACAGGTCAGGGGATTCTCGATGGTCAGGCGTCCGATTCTAACTGGTGGTCGTGGAAGGGTTCTAAGGACAACAAAAATCCTAATCAGAAAGAGGATGTGAACGTGTTGAACAAAATGGGAGAGGATAATGTACCAGTTGCCGAGAGAGTTTTTGGAGCAGGGCATTACCTTCGTCCTAATTTCATTCAGTTTTATCAATGCAAAAATATCTTGCTCGATAGCGTTACAATTATTCGGTCGCCGATGTGGAATATACATCCAGTTTTAAGCGAGAATATCACTGTTCAGAATTTGAAAATCATTAGTCATGGTCCCAATAGCGATGGCTGTGATCCCGAATCGAGCAAAAATGTTCTGATTCAGAACTGTTTGTTTGATACTGGCGACGATTGCATCGCCATAAAATCGGGTCGGAATAACGATGGACGAAGAGTTAATGTGGCTAGCGAAAATCTGATTATCAGAGGCTGTGAGATGAAAGATGGGCACGGAGGTGTGGTAATTGGTAGCGAAATATCGGGATCGTGCCGCAACGTGTTTGCCGAAAACTGTACAATGGATAGCCCGAATCTTGATAGGGCTTTGAGAATTAAAACCAATTCGGTGCGCGGTGGTGTTGTTGAAAATGTACATTTCAAGAATATTAAGGTAGGAGAGGTAAAGGAAGCTGTTATTTTAGTATCGTTTCAGTACCAAGAGGGCGATGCAGGGCTATTTACACCTATTGTTCGTGATATTTTTATAGAAAATGTAACCAGCGAAAAAAGTGATTACGCTCTATTCTTCGATTGTTACGAACGTTCGCCCGTTACTAATATTCATATTGATAATTGCCGATTTAATGGAGTGATAAAGGGCAACATGATTAATCATGTAAAAGATCTTCATTGTAACGAGTTTTACATTAATGGTGAACTTTTTAAATTGTAGACATTTAAAAGGAGATTTAAGTAGCAATATAATTTATCAATGATAGAATGAAAGCAGCATTGTCGAAAAACCGAGGCCTTTCTATGGTATATGGCCTACTTCTAATATTAATAGGTTTCTCTTGTACTGGAAAACATACAGATTCAGGAGTGGTGTCAGAAAAACTACCTTGGTCGGAGCGTATGGCACTATCGCAGATGAGTAGGGATGGTGATTCCTTATCGTATAACGAAGCCTTAAAGTCCCGCTGGATTTACGATAAGGGTACATATCTGAAAGGTATTGAGGCCGTATGGAAGAAAACAGGTAATCCTATGTATTTCGATTATATAGATAGAACCATTGGATCCTTTATTACTCCAGACGGTGAAATAAGAACCTATAATATGGAGGATTACAATCTCGATATGGTTTGTAGCGGCAAATTGCTGTTGACTATATACCGCGAAACAAAGGAAGAAAATATTAAAGCAGCAGCCACGCTGTTGATGAAACAACTCGAAAATCATCCTCGAACCAAAGAGGGGGGATTCTGGCACAAGAAACGCTATCCTTGGCAGATGTGGCTCGATGGACTGTACATGGGAGCTCCTTTCTATGCCGAGTACTCTCAACTATTCAATAAACCCGAAGGTTTCGACGATGTGGCTAATCAGATAATTTTTATGGAAAGCCATACTAAAGATTCCTTGTCGGGACTTTTGTACCATGCCTGGGACGAAAGCAAGCAGCAGGATTGGGCCGATAAGCAAACTGGTTGTTCGCCTTGCTTTTGGTCTAGAGCAATGGGATGGTATGTTATGGCCATTGTTGATGTGCTCGATTATTTACCCGAGAATCATCCTAAGCGCGAGCAGATCATTTCTATTTTTGGCAACCTGACCGATGCCTTGCTTAAGGTTCAGGATTCTACATCGGGCGTGTGGTATCAGGTAATCGATCAAGGGAACCGCGAAGGAAACTACTTTGAGGCCAGTGCATCGAGCATGTTCGTTTATGCCATGGCCAAGGCTATACGAAAAGGATATATCAGTGAAAGTTATTATCCATCGGTTAAGAAGGGCTACGATGGATTAATTAAAACCTTTATCAAGGTTGATACCGACGGATTGGTAACTCTAACCGGTAGCTGTCAGGGTGCAGGCTTGGGTGGCGATCCGTATCGCGATGGAACATTCGAGTACTACATCAGCGAGCCTGTGGTCGATAATGATCTTAAGGGAGTTGGCCCGTTCATTATGGCCTCAGTAGAGATGGAGTATTTGGATGCTGCAAAAAAGTAAACCGACGTAATTAAACTTTTGAACCGATGAAAAGATTTTTGACCCTTTTAGTAATGTCCACAATGTTTCTGGTTGCCTCTGCGCAGGAGTATAGCATTGTGGTATCGAGGGATGGTACAGGCAATTTTCGGAACTTACAGGATGCCATTAATTCCATTAGGGCATACATGGCCGATAGAACCACAATATTCATCAAAAATGGAGTGTATAAGGAAAAAGTGGTAGTGCCCTCGTGGCTTACAAATCTTACCCTTATAGGCGAAAGTGTCGATAAAACCATAATAACATGGGACGACCATGCTAATATTGATAAAATGGGCACCTTCAAAACGTACACTATTTGGGTACAGGGAAATGGCTTTAGAGCCGAAAATATCACATTCGAGAATAACGCTGCGCAGCTGGGACAAGCGGTGGCGGTGCATGTTGATGGCGATAAGGCTGTGTTCATTAATTGCAAACTATTGGGAAATCAGGATACCCTTTTAACGGCCAATCAGGAGAGCCGGCAGTACTATGAGAGCTGCTACATTGAAGGAACCACCGACTTTATTTTTGGACCAGCAACTGCATGGTTCGAGGGGTGCCATATACATAGCAAACGCAACTCATACATAACCGCAGCATCAACAGTAGAGGAGAACAAGTATGGCTATGTGTTTAACAAATGCAAGTTTACTGCGGCAGATAGCATAAGTAAGGTCTTTTTAGGAAGACCTTGGCGACCTTATGCGTGTACGGTATTCATGAATTGTGAGTTGGGTTCGCATATCCTTGCCGAAGGGTGGGATAACTGGAGAAATCCAGAGAACGAAAAGACCGCAAGGTATGCCGAGTACAAGAACTATGGCCCCGGTGCAAAAACCGATAAACGCGTAGCGTGGAGCCATCAGTTAACCGACGAGCAGGTCAAGGACTATACCGTTGAAAAAGTATTCTCGAGGAACGATAAGTGGATTCCTTCAAAATAGTAAGGCGTTTCTTATGTTGATTAGTTAAAAGGTTTTGTTTTAAGATTTAAATAATGGTATGTACAGCGAGGAGCAGTCTGAGAGGACTGTTCCTTTTTTTTGCTATATGTAGTATTTAAACTATTTCGACGATAAGACCTTCCATAGTCCTCACGACATGGAAGCATCGAATTATTCCCGAAAACCCCCAACCACGAATTTTGGCCATTCAACCACGAATTTTTGAGCTTCAGTGCCAATATTTTACAATTCAGTAACTTTAAGGAGAAACCCTATTTGCTAGAAATAAAGCCATTGTTTAATTTCAAAGCAATAAAAATTAACATCTATGTAGCCTAACCTTTTACATAGATGTTTTTGCTCTTTGCCTATTAACCAATTAAAAAAACTTAAAGAATTATAGATTATGATAGACGACGAAGTACTAAAAGAGAAACGAAACCGATGGCTATATAGCGAAATATTTAGAAACCGTTACGAGGTAATACGTAAAGGTGTCGAGGGTATTTTTAAAGACTCAACGTATCGTGTGCAGTTAAAATGGTTTACCATTCATGGGCCGGAGCATTGTAAGGCGTTGGAGAATACTCTGTATAATTTAATGCCAATCCCAAGTGAATCTCAGGATGATATATTTAGCTATTACTTTAATGGCTGCGAGTTTGTAAAAAAGGAACAGCTAACCGAATCGGAAAGATTCTTTTTAATAATTTCGGCATGGTTGCACGATTTGGGAATGATAAGACAAGCGAATAATGGGGATGCTGAGTTAGCTGATGAGCAAATACGTGATAATCACCATTCCAGATCGGAGCGGTATATTGCAGAAAACTATTCAATGTTTCATCTTTCCAGTGGAGAGGCTTCGTTGTTGGGGATTATGGCATATTATCATCGAAAGAGATGTTCTATTGATGAGTGTCCCGAGAAGCTTACCATTTCAGGGCATGAGGGTGCCATAAGGGTAAGATTGCTTGCTGCCTATTTAAGGTTGGCCGATGCCATGCATGTTGATTTTACAAGGGCTCCCGCGCAGGAGTACGCCATACTGCTAACTTACAATATTCCAACTGCCAATAAGTTGCATTGGCTTAAGAGCAACTTTGTGTTGGGAGTATCGGCCGATATTGTTGCAAAAACTATTACTGTAACCTTTAAGGCGCTAACCGATGAAGTGATGAAGAAGTGTGTTCGGGATGCAAATTGTAATGATTTCGAGGAGGATAGGGATGATCGGTTTAAGGAGTGGGATAATTCCCCTAAAAAGGAAAATATTTTTAAGCAGACTTTGGATGCCATTTATGACGAGATCTATCTGGACTTGCAGGGCGAACTCGACAGCGTAAAGGAGGTTCTGATTAGGGGGAATATCTCCTGTTTTCTGAATGTAAAGAAGGAAATCTGTCAGGTTGAGATTAAGGAGCAGTTTCTGAACGACATAAAAACCATTCTACACCACTATCCATCGCTGAACAATCCTAGCGGTTCGTCGCTGCATCAAATTATTGTCAATACGTTGATTCAGATCTGCAAGGTTGCACAAAATGAATCCGAAGCAACAAAAAATGATAGAATTACTAGTTTTTTAAAGGATATATATGAGAATATTCTTAAACCTCGAAAGTCGTATATTGGTTTAAATAATCTTTATGATGGGCTCGAAAAGATAAACAAGGAGAAGATTCCAGAAGAAAGGATGAAGGAAGTTAAGCGTTTAATTAAGATTGATATTGAGAAGAAATATAGTGATGAATTAGACAGTGAGCCGTCAAAAAAACTTGCAATTGAATATATAAAAAGCCTTGTAGATAAATACGTAAGTGATATTTTCGATAAATTAGTAAAAGAACTTGTCGAAAAACAAAAAGGTGATTATGATGATAAGAAACTAAAAACTTTTGTTGATGGGTTAATAAACGAATTTATTGAGAAGTTAAAAGAAGAACTCGTTAATAAATATATAGTTGGATCTCCTTATGAACAACTAAAAAAACTTATTGATGATTTAGTAAAAGAGTTTGTTGATGGTCATCTTAAAGAGTTTTCAAATGAATTGATAGTGCAGGTTGTCGATGGCCAGAATAAATTTTCAAAGGAACAAATAGAAAAACTTATCAATTCCATTCGTGACGGTCTTGAAAAAAAACTAATAGATAATTTTATTGATGAACAAATAAATAAACTTGTCGAAAAACTTATTAAAGACATAAAGTATAAACTTGAACTTTGTAAAAACAAACCATTAACTGAGTTGGAGATTTTTTTATACCATAAACAGCGTAAATTGAAGGAGGATGCTAATGACGTAAGAAAAAATGCTTATATGTTCTTCTCTAATATAATATGCCATGATGAAAATAGTATTAAAGAGAATGATAAATATAAAAAAGATTACTTAATAAGGATTAGACCCACCTTTTATAATCTGTTTCATTTATTTATACCAGAGGTAGAAATCGGGAGTAAAAATAACGATTCTGAAAATAAAGGCGAAAATTGTATGACCGATAATGAAAAACAGAAAGAAAGGGTCGAAAAGGAGTTCAAGAGGGAACAACGGGTAAATATTCTTCTATTTGGCTATAGCAAGCTGGTTATTAAAACCCTATGCGGTTTTCGCGATGCAGTGATTAAGAGTATAATTGAAAATTTAAGCAAAGAGTCCCCCGAAAAGTTTGCATGGCATAAGATAGATTTGGAGAAAACAGCATCCAACTTATTCCGAATTTTTGTGTGCGAGGGGCAGCCAAAGAACCGGCTTGGTTGGAGTAATAAAGTTGTTTATCACGATGGTACAAACTATGCAAAAAAACTACACGAGTATGGCTTTACCAATATATTCCTAATCCCTGATGCTACTGCTGCTTCATTAATGGATGTAAGTCATCCTCAGATTATTCACTTTGTTATTATGGGAACCAATTCTTATGTACAGGGCGAAAAATTTATTCATTCGGCTGGTCATGCTATGGTTGCAAAATTAACTTACCTGCTTAAGAAAGAAATAGAACTGATAGATGGGCTTAGTACAGAGAAAAAAGTTAAACCTACGCTAATTTTTTCAGTTACAACTGAGAAACAAGGTGTGCGTGAATTAAATGGAATGCATCCAAGAGTAGAGGATGTTGAGGGTTGGGCATTTGCCCGTTTTAAGGACGATGAGGAGATAAAGAAACGTTTCTTCTTTGCCCTTAGCTCTAAGGATAGGGATACCATTAAGGGTTTTGGTAACGATTTTATGATTTACAACCCCAAACTTGATGAAATACCCTATGAATATGCCGACTTGGTAATTGACGAGAATGATTATAAAATCTGCAAACCCAAGATAAAACCAGATTCTGATAACAAGGCGAATAATACAGGTGACGACACTATACCAATATAGAACAGTAAAGAAGAGGCTGGAAAAGTGGTTACTAATACTCCTAAACCTAAGGCAAAAACAGTAAAAAATAACCAACATAAATTGTTTCTAGGTCTAGACCTAGAAACAATTTATGTTGTATAGCTGGTTGTGTTCTCGTACTTCATTTATTTGCTACTTTTGAACGCAAATAAATGGAACATGAACAGTATTGAGGTTTGCTTTTCGCCATCGGTTTTTGACCATTTCAATTCGGCCGATAAAATTGTGGTTGTGGTTGATATTCTCCGTGCTACATCGGTGATTTGCACGATGCTCGAGAATGGCGCTAAGGAAATTATTCCTGTTAGGGATATTGAGGAGGCTAAGGCCTATAAGCAAAAGGGATACTTGGTGGTGGCCGAGCGCAATGGTGCTAAGTTGGATTTTGCCGATTTTGGCAATTCGCCTTTCTATTTTACCCCCGAAACTGTTGCTGGTAAAACTATTGTGTATAGTACAACCAACGGTACAAATGCAATCACTGTGGGGAAGAATGCAAGTAATGTTGCCATAGGTTCGTTCCTGAATTTTAATGCAATACTGAAGTTTCTATTATCAAAGCAGAAAGATATTTTAATTCTATGCGCCGGATGGAAGGGACGATTCAGCATGGAGGATGCCCTTTTTGCAGGTGCACTAGCATCAGAACTTATAAAATCGACCTCGTACGAGACTATATGCGACTCAACGCATGCTGCCATGGATCTTTGGAATGTGGCCAAAAAAGACATGCCTAACTACCTCGAAAAGGTTGCCCAGCGTCATCGTTTGCGGAAACTGGGACTCGACAATGTGATTGGTTATTGTTTTTCCTTCGATCAAACCGATAAGGTTCCAATTTTAGAGGGAAATCGTTTAGTTGCTCAGTAAGTTATAGATTTATTCCGGATATTGTTGTTTGATAACATCTCTTTAGGAAAATTCAAAAAAAACAAAGAAATTTGACGTATTATTCTACAGGAAATTTTAAACTTAAAGTTTACGATGTTCTTAGTTGGAATAAATGTTTTATGGGCATTCTATCTGTGATAAACTAAATTGATTTGGAAAAATGGGCATATTTTCAATAACTTAAAACTTTAACAGATGAAACATAATTTTAATGCAGGTCCCTGCGTTCTTCCAAAACCAGCAATTGAAGCAACTATTGATGCTATCCGTAATTTCGATGGTACAGGTATTGGTCTTTTAGAAATTTCTCACCGTACTCCAGGTTGGGAAAGAATCATGGCCGAAACTGAGCAACTTTGGCGAGATCTACTTAACATTCCTGATAATTATGCAGTAATGTTTTTGGGTGGTGGTGCTTCAACCCAATTCTTCACAGTGGCTGCCAACTTGTTAAACAAGAAAGCTGCCTACCTACAAACTGGTGTTTGGGCAAAGAAAGCCGTTAAAGAGGCTAAATTCTATGGCGATGTTGAGGTAGTTGCTTCGTCGGAGGATAAAAACTATACCTACATTCCTAAAGGGTATAAAATTCCTACCGATGCCGATTATTTCCACATCACAACCAACAACACCATTTACGGAACCGAGATTAAAACCGACATGGACTGCCCTATTAACCTAGTGGCCGATATGAGTTCTGATATCATGAGTCGTCCTGTTGATGTTAAAAAGTATGCTCTTATTTACGGTGGTGCTCAGAAAAACGTTGGCCCAGCTGGCGTTACCTTCGTAATTGTTCGTAAGGATGTATTAGGCAAGGTTGAGCGTAAACTTCAAACCATGGTGGATTTCAGAACCCACATAGGTGCTGAAGCAAAAGATAATTCAATGTTCAATACCCCTCCTGTACTTGCTATCTATGTAATGCACGAAACCTTGAAATGGGTTAAAGATATGGGTGGTGTTGCTGCAATGCATAAAATCAATAATCAAAAAGCTGATCTTCTTTACAACGAGATTGACCGCAACAAAATGTTCGTAGGAACCGCTGCTAAGGAAGACCGTTCAATTATGAACGTATGCTTCGTAATGGCTGAGCAGTACAAGGAAAAAGAGGCTGAGTTCATGGATTTCGCTAAGAAAGCTGGAATGGTTGGTATTAAAGGTCACCGTTCTGTTGGTGGTTTCCGTGCATCTATCTACAATGCTTGTCCTATGGAAAGCGTACAGGCTCTTGTTGACTGCATGAAGGAATTCGAGAAATTGAATGCATAATTAGTACTATACTTGGGTTGGATGGTTCTCTATCCAGCCCATGTTTTATAAAAGAATTTAGAATTTAGAAGATAGAATTTAGCAAACGAAAAGATTTGGTAATGCACATTTGAACTTATGGGAAACAAGGGTAGTTTCGAGGATTTATTGATGTGGCAAAAGGCTCATAGTTTTGTTCTATGTGTTTACAAGGTAACCGCATCATTTCCTAAGGAGGAACTATTTGGATTAACCAGTCAGTTTCGTAGAGCAGCAGTATCAATTGCTGCAAATATTGCCGAAGGATATAAGAAAAAGGGAGTAAAGGACAAACTTAGATTTTACAATATTTCGCAGGGCTCTCTGGAGGAATGTAAGTATTACCTAATTCTTTCTCAGGATTTAAATTATGCTTCTACTTATGGTTTAAGAGCTGATGTCGATGAAATTGGCAAAATGCTAGAGTCGTATATGAACTCTATGCAAAATAATAGTGGTTCTGTTAATTCTAACTCCTAACTTCTGTATTCTAACTTCTAACGTTTCAAAAAGTATCAACTAAAACTATCAAATTATGACCAAAGTATTAGTAGCAACCGAAAAACCTTTTGCAAAGGCTGCGGTTGACGGAATTAGAAAGATTGTTGAGGAGGCTGGTTTCACATTGGCTCTTCTTGAGAAATATACCGATCCTAACGACTTGGTAAAAGCAGTTGCCGATGCCGATGCGCTAATTGTTCGTAGCGATAAGGTTACCAAGGAAGTTGTTGAGGCTGGAAAGAATCTCAAGATTGTTGTTCGCGCTGGTGCTGGTTACGATAACCTCGACCTTGCTGCTTGTACAGCAAAAGGTGTTGTTGCAATGAACACACCTGGCCAAAACTCAAACGCTGTTGCTGAGTTAGCAATTGGTATGATGATTTTTATGGCTCGTGGTCTTTTCCAACCAGGAACCGGAACCGAGATTCACGGTAAAAAACTTGGTATTCATGCTTACGGCAATGTTGGTAAGTTGGTGGCTAAGTATGGTAAAGGTTTTGGAATGGAAGTTTACGCTTTCGACCCATTCGTGGCTAAAGAGGCTATGGAAAAGGATGGTGTAAAGGTTGTTGGTAGCATCGAGGAACTTTATAGCACTTGCGATTATGTATCGCTACATATTCCTGCTAACGACAAAACCAAAAAATCAATAGGATACGAGTTATTATCGAAAATGCCTAAGGGTGCTGCATTAATCAACACTGCCCGCAAAGAGGTTATCGATGAGGAAGGCCTAAAGAAAGCATTTACAGAGCGTGCCGATTTGAAATATGCAACCGATATTATGGGCGAAACTCATGCCGAGTTGGTTGAGAAATTCCCTGGCCGTGTATTCTCTACCCCAAAGAAAATGGGTGCAGAAACTGCCGAGGCAAACATTAACGCTGGTTTAGCGTCTGCTAGTCAGATTGTTGGATTCATTAAGAATGGCGATAAAACATTTCAGGTAAATAAATAACACAGTGAGACGTTAAGCGTTAATCGTTAAACGAAAGAGACTGTATGGACCATAAGGAATTAGATGCGTGGAAGGTTTCCGTTGATTTATCTGTGGAAGTGTACTCTATCACAAAATCTTTTCCTAAAGAAGAAATGTTTGGCTTAGTTCAACAGATTAGAAGAGCGGCTGTTTCGGTTCCATCAAACATAGCCGAGGGATGTGCCAGAAGTAGTTCGAAGGAGACTATACATTTTTTATATATCTCGCTTGGTTCACTGGCAGAACTTGAAACTCAAATGATAATATCTCATAAACTAGATTATATAAAAGAAGTTGATGAGATAAT
>JBFXDX010000018.1:0-75802 GCA_050180705.1 Bacteroidales bacterium
GCAGTGAAAAGAAAATGAACCGCAGTTGACATTTCGAAAACCGCAGTTCATTATTCGTAAAAAGAGGTAGGTTACTTGTAACTATACTTTAACCTTTTTAAATTCCAACTTGCTTATCTGCTTGTACTGGGGGCTAGTTGCACCGAAAACCGACTTGATATAGGTTTTTACGTCCATAGCTATATCGCAAAGCCCTACATCATTCTTGTAAAGAATATCATTGCGGGAAATGCGGGCATTGCTTACTGGAATGGTCGATTCTACCACAGCAGTGTTCTTTGCCTTTAAATCGTCCAGAATGGTGTTTAAATGCTCTATTTTTAGCTCTGTTTCGTTGGGGCTATATTCTGGTACTGACGAGAGCAGCTGAATCAATTTAAAGAAGTTATCCAGACGGCTGTCGAGGCTCATCTGTGAGGTGGATATTTCAACAACCTCCTTGCCCTGCTCGGCTAGGGCTTTTATCTCCTCCTCCGTTTTCTTGGCGGTTGCCCTTACACCCTGAATCTTCCGCACTAGCGTTCGGGCGTTCTCGTCCACCTGCTCGGTGGTGTCTGTCGCCTTGATGGAGTTCATAATTCGGGTGGTTAGCTTGCTCAACGGAACAAACGCCACCTCCCTTGCAGCCACAGCGCTTTTAAATGCGGGTTCTGCTGTGCTAACCGCATTGATTGCTGCTTTAGCTTGTGCGGAAAGGGTTTTTAATGCATCGAGTTTGATGGAAGCCTTTGAGGGATTGTAGGAAGCCCCATACCCCGTAGCGAAAGAAATTAACTCATCAAAGTTAGCTACATTCTTTTGATGTCCTGTTTCTGAAGTACTTGCCATAACTTTTTGTTTAGAGGTTTATACTAAAAGGCAATGTTTAGTTGAAGTTAATAAAAAAACCAATAAACAAAAAAGGGCTATAGTGTTAAATATTAACAGGTTGTTAGCTTTTGATGTATTTAGCCATTAGAACTGGAAAGTTTGTTGTCTAAAAAATCGAAGAATTGCTCAATTGCCTTGTTATGGCTTGGTTCATTTGGTGCAGTTTGTGGTTGAATTATTTTACCCAAAGTGTCAATAGTGAAGATAACTGTATCGGAACTATTATTTGGATTTACCTTCCAAACTTTAGCAAAACCGTTGCAAAACCTTGAACTGCCGTCATACTCTTTTAGCGATATAATCCTATTACCCGTTTTATCTATAAAAAACCATTCATTATTGTACTGCACTTTAGCCATACCTCCATAAAAAGGACAAGGATTGTTATAGATACACGGAATAACAAGTTCTCCAGCATTATTAATAAACCCCCACTTCTCCGATGTCCAGTTACCGCAACGTACAGCAGCCAAACCCTCGCTAAAGTTCCTAACATTGGCGTAAATGAGAGGTATAACAATTTCGTTACTGGAATTTATAAACCCACATTTATAGTTTGGATAGATTCCTTTTTTTACCCTGATTAAACCCTCGGAAGGTTTGCCGATATAGTCAAAGCCTACTTTCATTTTCCCTTAATAAAAGATTAACCTTTCTATGAATTATCATTTTTCACTGCCGAAATTCTCATCCAAATCTTCTTCGTCTTCTTCGAGTAAACGAACAACGGTTGTGCTGCTGATTATTCGATAATCGAATTGAGGACTTATCCATAATGAGCAAAAAAAGGTAAAGTCGTATTCGAGAAAGACTTTAAATTCGAAAATCCAAATAGAATCCCAGTCCCTTGTTGAAATTTCACAGGGCTTTACCGAGACTACTTCAAATGGCATTTGCCTTTGGAATATTTCTAAAAATTGATTTGAAGTAGGAACATCCTCGCCTTTGATTATATTACTGCCAATAATGCGAAGCGTATTCTCAAGTCGGTTGTATAGAATTCCTATTTGTTTATCTGTGAACATAATTTATATAACACATAACTATATTTCATTAAATCAATCTTGAAAATCACGTTAAGAACTTAACTAAACTAAAAACCAAATTTGACTAATAACCTGCCAAACTTTGTTATTTCATAATCTCTTATTTCAATTTTGACGTTACCAAATGGAAGTCTTTTAACATCGCTTGTATCAATGTTATAAATTGGAGAAAGTAAACCAAGACTATTTAGGTTAACTTTAATTTCATCAGACCAATAAACATCCGAACGAAATTTTATTCTATTATTCCCATATCTATTAGCCAATGCCAATAAGTCATCATAATATGCTTTTTCAATTATGTTAAACAGCCTAAATCCTTCATCAATATTTATGTCTTCAAGAATCATTGATTTGAGGATTTTTCCCATTATGATAACTTTCTCTTCAGTTTCTATTTTGTCAATAAGGATTAATAAATAGTTAAAAATTTTTTTTCTGTATTTTTCATTCTCCAATTTTGCTATAAACTTTTTTTTATCCTCGACAGAGATAGAATTCAACTCTAAAAGAAACTTAAATAATTTATTTACCAGAAAATAATTTTTGATATCTAAACCTATTTTAGATATTGAGATGATTGACTTTATTACTGGAATTTCTTTTAAAATATTCTCGTCAAAGAAAGAGTCTAATACAACTTCAGATAGGTCAATATTTATATTTTCAATTTTGTTTTGTATTGACTTTTTAAAGGATTCATTTATATCAATTTTATCAGACATAATCTATTTATTGTATTAAATTGAGATAAACTAATTCGATAATCTTAAAGTATTTATCTGCCATTTGATTTAAACCTTCGCTGCTAAGTTCAGGCACAAAATTTTTCTCGGGGTAAATATTCAGTTTAAAATAATTCCAATAAAATCTTATTTCGGGCATTTTTGAATTAAGAATCTCCTTCTTTTTGTACTTTATTGAATTATAGTTTAAGGATTTTTCAAATGTAAAATTTAGCGTACTGCCAATTTCCAAATCAATACCTTTGTAAGGAAAGTTTTTGACTTCTATTTTTGAGTTTAGGTTAACCTCATAATCAGGATATTTTTCTTTTAACAACTTAGAGAGTTTAGGTAAATGAAAATTCCAACGGTCGTCGTAATTTGGGTCTAATTCAAGTGTTGATTGAATCTCCTTTTCCTCTTTTATTTCAAAATCTTTCTCTAAAACAGAAGCATTTTGTATGGATTCTACTTCTTCCAAAGCGTGCTTAAATATTTCCTCATCGCTTTCTTTTTCAATATAGATACCCATTTCTCTATTGTTTCTTTCAGAAAATTCATAAAGATTCATAGAGGTTATTATCATTGCGCTATCGTTAAAATAACATTTAGCGTGTAAATTCTCACAAAAGAAAATTCTTATGTTTTTAAATGAATATAAAATTTCTTTTTCTTTTTTTGGAAGTTCATTCTTGCCGTATATGAGAGTTATTTTAATAGACTTACGTTCAGCATCTGCAAGTCTTTGAGTAACTGTTTTACTGAATTTCAAGAAAGGTGTTATGAGAGTGAGTTTTTCGGTTGAACCTAAAATTATTTGTTCAATATAATGTGAGTTGCCAACTGTGGTTAAAAATTTTGCCATATTATTCTTAAATAAGGTCTATCTAAATTTCAATTATATCTATGTAATCCATTTGGATATTGGTTTGATGTAAAGCCACAATTATTTTTTGGTAGTGCATAATGTCCTCAAAAGATAATGCACGCCCCTTGCGGTCTTTTAACCATTTTTGAGCAGGTTGATATCCTCCAATGTAGAAATCCCAAGCAACCTGTGGCACTTTATCGAAATACTGCTCGCTGTTAATCCAAACTTTTTCGCCCTCGTAACTAATCTTCTCCACTACGTTAGTGCCCCCGTTGGGGAATGTGGTAATTAGTTCATTTAGGATAGGGCTTTCCATAAGGTGTAACTCTCGCAATTTTCCACCACGAGATACCAATTGCCAAAAACTCCAAGGGTCTTTGGGGTAGGGAATTCTTGGAAAATCTATTTTAAGAAACTCCTTGTACTTTGTGCGGTACTTTGGAGAGTGTAAAACGGCGTATATATAATCCAACAAATCCATAGGGCCAAATTGGTGGGGATAACCCTCTAGGTAGTTTTCCAATTTGGCTTTAGCTTCGGGGTTATAGGTTATATCTTCGAAGGATTCTTCAATTTTCTTAACTATTTCTAAATTTAAGTTAGGCGTTCTCTCGTTTTCTTGGTTTATGGTTTGTTGGGATGTGTTTTCAGTATACAAGTAAAGAGGAAAAATGTTTGCATTGTCAAGCGTTGACAATATACATTTATCAACAATATTGGTTGTTACAAATGGAAGATTAAAACTATTGTTTCGAGACCTTTTTACCAAACTTATAGCAATGTTTGGCTTAAAGAAGTTTCTCATAAATTGAGACCTACTTCTGGCCAATATTGAAATGTCATAATTTATGTAACGTTTATCAAATGGGCGATAATCGATGCTCCTTATTGTTTTTTCAGGATAGGTGTTTAAAATGTCTTTTTTTTCGAATCCAATATATTTATTATCGTTACCACTTGTAATACCCATACTTTGCTCTAAAATTAGAGTATTAATTTTAAAACCTTGCTCGTAATTTTCATAGTTATTATAATCTTTTTTTATAAAAAAGAAATCGGGTGCTATATTAGATACTTCATTAAAAGCAATATCTTTTAGTGAACTATTAAGTAAAAAATTGTATTTCAAATCTCGCTCACCATATAAATCGTAATTAAGAATACACCCTAACTCGCTAGGTTTCTTCTTGCCCGTTTTTATAAATAGATTAATTGAAACGCCTTGCTGAATATCGAAAACATTAACATCCTCGCTACCGTCGGGGGCGGTTTCCTTTTTCTTAGAGTTTCCGTGTAGGTCTATTGTATAAATCTTATCGTAAGTTTTTAGCAAATTCCAGCGCATTCCCCTAAATGTAGGATTATCTAAAAATCCGTGAGGGTTGATAAATGCCAAAATACCAGTTCCATTCTTTTCAATAAAATGCTGTCCGTAACGGATAAACTTTACATAGTCATCGTTAATCCACTTTGGGTTTCTCTCGTTCAACTTTTCTTTTCCGCCTGGCTCTTTCTTGTAATCCTCCATTAGGTTCATAATCCAATCGCCCTTGTTGGCACTTTCGCCGCTGTAAGGTGGGTTTCCAATTATTACCATAACGGGAGTATCGCGCTTTATCCTGTTGGCCTCGGAGGCTTCGGCACTAAGCCAACTAGCCCAAAGGGTTCCTGTATCGGGGTGGCTTTCCTCCAAGCTGTTGGTAAGGTAAACCCTAAAGCGTTGGTTGGTGGTTGGTTTATACCCTGTTTCGGTAAGCAGTAAATCCAACTTTAGGTGCGCCATTGCGTAGCTGGCCATTAGCAGCTCAAAGCCATTTAGGCGAGGCAAAAGGTGCGTTTCCACGTAGTTGCTCCAAATGCCCTGCTGCCCCTCAAACCTTTTGTGGATTTGCTTTATAACCTCGGCAAGGAATGTGCCTGTACCTGTGGCGGGGTCTAAGATTTGAACTCTATGCACTTCCTGCTCAATGGGCTTGTTGTTGCCCTGCACGGTGGTTTTAATCTTAGTTTTTGAGGTGTCGGCTAATCCGAGAGGTAGGTCAAATTCGGTTTTTAGAATATCGTCAACGGCACGAACAATAAAGTTTACCACAGGTGCAGGGGTGTACCATACGCCACGAGTTTTGCGAAGGCTTGAATCATATTCTCTTAGGAAATCCTCGTAGAAATGGATTATTGGGTCTTCCATTTTTGTACTCTTGCCGTAGTTCTTTAGCATTTCCTCCACGTTGCAGGCAAGGAAAATGTTAACCAAATCGTCGACAATCCACATAATACGGTCGTCTACATCTAAACCCGCAATGTAGCCAAACAGCTTCTTTAGAAATGGGTTTGACTTGGGAATAAGCTCGTAGGCTTCCTGTCGGCTAAAAGAGTCCAGCGTAGGGTCGTGCAAACGAGCCGCAAACATACCGTAGGCAATGGTTTGGGCGTATACATCGGCAAAACCCTTTGGGGTGATATCGTGAATGAGTATTTGCTTAAAGGCGTTCATCTGGTCTTTAAGCGTGCTGTCCTCGTTGTGGGTTTCGTCGCTGGTAAGGGCTTTCTCAATAACATCGGAGAGTAGGCGAGCTTTGCCAGCCATCATCTCGGCAAGTTTCTTACTGCTCTTTATGGTTTGCCCAATGTGGGTGCAAAAATCCTTAATTAGCTTCTCGAATGTTTCGAAGTTTTCGGGGAGAGGTTTTATTCCCTTGTCAGTTAACTCGCCAATGGCAATTTTTGTTACAAATTGTCCATCACGGTAAAGGTGGAAATCAATGTAATCGGTAAATATGAGGTTGTTCAACGATGCTTTGTAGCGGTCGAACTGCTCTTTGTGTCCTGTTTTCTTTACGCCGTCTAGGTCGCTATCGCCAATGTCCTTTGCTTCAATAAAGCCAACGGGAATATTTCGCTTGGTTAAGATGTAATCGGGCGCACCGCACGATTGGCGTTTGGGTTCGTTGGTTGCTTTAATTTCGGGAACTAAACTCTCAATAAGTTGCTGCAAATCGCCACGGAAAGTATGTTCTGTTGCATTTCCAAGTTTGTAACGGGAGTTGATGCTAGTAATGTATTTTGCTATCATAATGACGACTATGTTTTAACAATAAAGCATTGCTAAGTTATCAATTACTTATTTATGTGCAAATCTGCCTTGATTATTCTAGGGATTTGTTTCTTGATAATTTTTTTCGTTTTGTAGTGATTCCTAAATCTTTTGTATGGTTCATAAATACTATATATTATTCTCCATATTAAAGGTTTAAAGTTTCTTCTGTATTTGTTTTCTAGCAATGTTAGTATTCCTGTTTCAAGGACATAGTATCTAAATTCCTTGAATGGATGCTTTACATAATTTTTGCTGTATTTGAATTCGCAATAAATAGTAATACAACTAAAATAATCATCATATTCCCAATCAATCCTTATAATATCTTTAAATGATAAAAAGCCAACGCAGTATGCAGTTTGGGGGCTGAAATAGTTTTTCTTTTTTGGTCTCATTTGATTATGGAAAACATCCCAATAGAATTTTTTATCAAAAAGTAGTTTAAAGCCAATTGTGTTTGAGGGGTCAAAGAATTCTATACCCTCCTTGGTTAAATTGTAAATCTCATATCGGTCCCACTTACCTAAATCAGGAAATTTTTTATCATTAATATCTCTTACTATAATTCTTTTAAATTCATAGTTTATTCTTTTCCAAGGCTCTTCTAAAGCATCTTTAAGCGGAACTTTTTGATTTAGCAATTTTTCGAATACTTGTGTTTTAATATTCTGAACCTGTTCTAAATCTATTGGCTTTGTTTTACCTATGAATAAGGATTTTATAAACTGAATGAATTTGTCAATTGCAAATGAAACGATTATACTTATTAAAATAATCAGTATGATTATAGAGACTGTTTTTACGGGGGCATCAGTGAAGTGCGCTTTTAAAATATTAATAGTTCTTTCAAGAGAAACTTCTTTGTCGTTTGTGAAATTTAAATATAAATGAAAACAACCAATGAATGTTATAACTCCCGAAAAAAAGCTAATAACTCTTTTCATAATTGTATTTGTTTGTCTTATACAAATTTATATAAATTTTATTGGAGCGTGGGAAAATTGCAGTTCTTTTGCAAACAAAGGGTTTTGGGGTGGGCTTGTGCGTGTTTGCAAAAGTTCTGCAATGTGTGGTGGGTTTCTTAATCTCTAATGCGCCCGAAGGGCGCAAGGCGGGTGGGCAAAAAAATTAAAACCCTTTGCAAAAGGGTTTGTTTTCTTCTTCGTCTTAATCTTCTGTGAATTAAATTACGAATGAATATGAAGTATCATCGAAATGTTTTCAACCTTGCTGCTAACGTTTGGCGGTATGGTTAGTTGCCGATTTCGAAGCACTTCCGTATCAAGTTACAACTACTTTTGATACGAGCTGTACCGCTCGAATACGTACTGCACCGGCAATTAACTATACCGCTTGTTGGCAACTGGTGTTCATTTATTTCTGTCTGCTTGTCAATCATTTAGCTTTTATTTTCAAATCATTATCAATCTGCACCAACCTATCCACGAAGCACAAATTTATTTTGTTTTTTTGAGCGTGGGCAATCCTTAAACCGTCCTGAAAGGCGGTTGCTCGGGCTGGAGAGGCGGAAGCTCTTTTGCAAGCCTTTGGTTTGAGCGTTGGCTCGTGTGGGCTTGCAAATGTGCTTACGACTGTGGGTTGGCAATATTTATTCATTTTCATTTCCATTTACCAAATCTTCTGCTAACAACTTAGCTTGTGTAATTACTGTTTCAACCGCTTTTTCCTGTAAGTCTGGCGGATAACCAAATTTTCTTAAAATCCTTCTGATGTTCCTACGCAAATTCGCTTGAACACTTTCTTTTATTGTCCAATCTATTGTTGTTCCACTACGAACGGTTTTTAAAAGTTCTTGTGCTATATGTTTTAAAATCTCGTCACCCAATATTGAAACAGCACTGTTATTTACTTCTAATGCTGTATAAAAAGCATATTCCCTATAATCTAAACCTAAATTTTCACCTCGTTTGTCGGCTTCTTTCATTTGCTCGGCAAATGGTATTAGCACTTTTTCCAAAAACTCAACCGTATCAATCATTCCATTGTGATAGCGTTTGATTGCATCTTCAAGCATTTCAGAAAATTTCTTACTTTCAACCAGATTTATTTTAGTCCGTTTTTTGATTTCGTCTTTTAAAAGTTTTTTGAGCAATTCAACTGCTAAATTCTTATGCGGTAAGTCTTTCAGTTCTTGTAAAAACTTTTCATCTAATATTTCAATGTTTGGTTTTTTCAAACCTGCTGCATCGAAAATGTCAATCACATTATCGGCTGTAATGGCTTCGGAAATGATTTGCTTGATAGCAGTTTCCATTTCTTCGTTTGTTTTACCACCTTCGTTTTTGTCTGATATTTTTACAAGTCTTGATTTTATAGCTTGAAACAAGGCAACATCATCACGGATTGCCATTGCTTTTTCGTGAGGAACTGATATTGCGAATGCTTTCAATAAGTTTTTTGTGTTTTCAATAAAACTTTGCTCTCCGTTTTCCTGACTGAAAATGTAATCAACTATTACTGGAATAAATTTCAATTTCTCAATTGGTGAAAGAGTGAAGAATTTACGCCAATCAAAATGCCTTAATTGATAATCAATTGCCTCGTGTAATTCCAACATTTTGGCAACGGCTAACTCTTGGTCAAGAGTTGGTTTGCCTTCTCCACCGCTTGCGGTGTAATCGGCTAAAGCAGATTTCAGTTCTTGTGCTATTCCTAAATAATCAACTACCAAACCACCTTCTTTTCCTTCGGTAAATACTCGGTTTACCCTTGCAATGGCTTGCATTAAATTATGACCTCGCATTGGTTTATCAACATACAAAGTATGCAAACAAGGAGCATCAAAACCAGTAAGCCACATATCACGGACGATAACCAATTTTAATGAGTCAACTGGATTTTTAAGACGGTCGCCAATTACTTTCCGTCTTTGTTTATTTCGGATATGCGGTTGCATATTCAAGGTATCACTGCTACTGCCTGTCATTATCACTTTTATGGTACCTTTGTCATCATCGTCGGAATGCCATAAAGGACGAATTTTGGTTATTGCATCGTACAATTCAACACAAATGCGGCGGCTCATACAAACTATCATTGCTTTACCGTCTAAAACTGCATTGCGTTGTTCAAAGTGATAAACTAAATCTTCGGCAATTTTCCGAATACGGTTTGGATTTCCAACAATGGCTTCCAACCGTGTCCATTTAGCCCGCATTTGTTGGCGGTTGCTTAATTCTTCGCCTTCGGTAAGTTCTTCGAATTGTTCGTCAATTGAAACTTTTTCGTCTTCTTCAAAGTGAACTTTTGCCAAGCGGCTTTCATAAAAAATTGGAACAGTGGCTTTGTCGTTTACTGCTTGTTGAATATCGTAAATGTCAACATAATTGCCGAAAACTGCTTGTGTGTTTCGGTCTCCGCTTTCAATCGGTGTGCCAGTAAAACCAATAAAAGTTGCATTTGGTAAAGCATCACGAAGATGTTTTGCAAAACCATCAATAAAATCGTATTGACTGCGGTGTGCTTCGTCAGCCACAACCACAATATTTTTTCGCTCGCTTAATGCCTGAATATCTGCTCCGATGTATTCAACACTTGGTTCATTAACTGCATTTCCATTTGATTTATCGGAAATATCATCGGGCATTGGCATAAATTTCTGAATTGTTGTAAATACAATTCCGCCCGACGCGACCTTCAACAATTGTCTTAAATCCCTACGGTTTTCAGCTTTTTGTGGTTCTTGTCTTAGTAGTTGTTGACAATTGGTAAATGTATCGTGCAATTGTTCGTCTAAGTCGTTTCGGTCAGTAAGGATTACCAAAGTCGGATTTTCCATTTTCGGCTCAATGATGAGTTTGCCCGAAAAGAAAACCATACTCAAACTTTTACCGCTACCCTGTGTATGCCAAATAACTCCGCCACGACCATCGCCATTTTTTGAACTGGCTAAGATTGTGCTTTCAACAGCTTTATTTACTGCATAATATTGATGGTAGGCGGCAACTTTTTTTAATGTTTTACTATCGCTTTTTTCAAAAACAACAAACTGTCGGATAAGGTCAAGTATTGTGTTTTTGTTTAACATTCCCAAAAACATTACTTCCATTTGCGGTTGCAGGTGGTCGGCTGTTGTTTTTCCGTCTTTGGTTTTCCAACTCATAAACCTGCCAAAATCGCTTGTAAGCGTTCCGCAAAGAGCATCCCAACCATCGCTTACAATCAATAATTCGTTATAAGTATAAAGCGAAGGAATGGCGTGTTTGTAGGTTTGTAATTGGTTATATGCCGACTTAACATTGGCGTTTTCATCAACTGCGTTTTTAAGCTCAATAACAACCAAAGGCAAACCATTGATAAATAAAATAATATCGGGGCGTTTGTTTTGGTTGCCTTCAATAATTGTAAACTGGTTGATTGCCAAAAACTCATTATTTTCGGGCGTTTCAAAATCAACAATGTAAACTTTCTCGCCACGGATTCCGTTTTCTGTTCTTACTTCTACATCAACGCCATCAGTTAAATATCTGTGAAACGTTTCATTATTGATTAACAAGTTTGGGCTATCGGTACGCAATACTTTTTTTAAAGCGTCTTCTTTGGCATCCTGTGTAATGGTTGGATTTAATTTATCAATAGCATCACGCAAACGGGTAGCCATAACAACCTCGTTGTATTGGCGTTCGGGGTGTTCGCCATCGGGCGAAATATCGGTTCCCAAAACATTGGAATAACCCAAACTTTGCAGGTAGGAAAGGGCAATTTCTTCTATTTCGTTTTCGGTGATGCTATTTCTCATACTACTGCTATTTGACCACTCATTAGTTTAGGTAATAGAGCGTCTCTGGTTTGAGTTAGAATTTGGATTTGAACTGCATTTAATTTAATTCTTTCTAATATAGGCTCTAAAATAGCATTTGCATTTTTCAAAGTATCTTTATCAGGAATATTTATCAATGATTCTGTTAAATGCCTTCTTTGGATATGTCCCATTGTAGTTGCTTTGTCAGCAGCTGTAGCCTGAAAAATAGCTAAATATTCTTTTACCCAATAATAATAAAACCACTTTGGGTAATTATCGGAACTAACTTTAAATAAATGTTGATTCAATGCACCTTTACCATTGCACCACATTACTACTTCTAAACTTCCACTCCACGAAAATAAAATATCACCATCTTCAATAATATATTTAATATCAATTTCAGTACTTGCTTTATCAGAACTTTCTGAAACACCTTGCTTTAGTTCTCTGATTTTAATAACTGGCAAATACTCTACTTCGCTTTTAGGTGGAAATTTCTGTAACGCTAATCCATTTAGAAAACTTATTTTCTCATCTAACGCTTCTTTCTTCCATCCCTTCGGCAATCCATTTACCAACTGCCCATCAAAGCCCGGGAAGTTGAAATCAACAAACCACTCTTTAAAAATAGCCTGTGCCATTGCTTCAAGGGTTTGGTTCATTTGCAGGTTGAGTTCTATTTTGTCGTCGAGGGAAGTTAGGATTTGGGCGATTTCTTTTTGTGTTGATTCATCAGGTACATTTATTCCAACTTTATTTAAAACTTCCGTTGTTAAGCTTGGAACTGCTGAACCAACATTCATAGAAGCCAAATCCATTGACTTTAAAAGATAGTACAAATATTTTCCGTTGTTTCCGTCTTTGATTTTTGTGTAAAACATTGTATCTACTGACCAGAAAGGTTTGTCCAAATAGAACAAATTGCTTAATGTGCCTTTTCGTGGTATAAGGATACTTTCTTTATCATACAAGGCAGTTTCAACATAACGCATAATTCCTCCTGAACCATACAAAGGAATATTACCATCAGCCAAATGTTTATGGTCTTTCCCATATTTAATTTCTAATACATCTCCCAATTTATAAGTTTTCCACTCGTTTGGTGTTTCTTGCTTTTTATAAAACTGTATTCCGTGCCTGTCGATATGCTCAACCAGCGCAGGGGTATTTATGGTTGCGTAGTTAATTATATCGAAGTCGTAAATAATGGGCAGTTCTTCGAGCTTGTGTTTCAGCTTTAAAATATCGTCGAGTTTTATGTCGCTTCCTTTTAATGCCAAATCAACATCAGAACCGGGCTTTTCGGTTCCCATAGCACGGCTGCCAAAAACTATTACTTCATGTATTTTAGGGAATTGCTGAAATACATTTTTAATTAGTTTATAGTCGGTATCTTTTAGTCCAAATGGCATCTATTCTTCTTTTTCTTTAGCTAGACGCTTGTCTAACTCGTCGAGCAGATAATAATATTCATTTTTAATTTTGTCGGCTACCTCAATGGCGGTTTCTTCGTCGTAGGTATGGTTTGCCAGAGTGCGGTTGTCCCACATTGCCAGCCACGCATCGCCATCAAAAATATATCCGTCTTTAAACGCTTGTCTTATTACGGGTTTTGGACCTTTTACATCTTCGTAGCCTTTAGCACCCAATAAATCCTGCAAGGTTTTCCAAGCCAGTTCAATGGTGTATTCAAAACGTTGTATCAACCCTTCCCGTTCAAGGTCGGTATATTCGTCCATATCCACCGCTTTGTCGAGCTGCAACAAAGCTTTCTGAAAATTGGCGTATCGTTGACGCCAGCGTGTATCTGTACTCATAGTTTATATCCTATTTTTTCGAGGTTCTTTTTTATTTCATTATCCAAAGATACAGCCTTTTGCATTTGTTCCTTTAAGGTTGACGTAAGGTGTTTCATTTTATCGTCAAATGCTTCGTGGTCTTGTTCTACCTCTTTAAAATCAATGTAACGCCCCGGTGTTAATATGTAGTTATTTTTACGAATATCTTCGATGGTTGCCGATTTGCATAAGCCTGCAACATCATTGTATTCAGTCTTATATTCTTTGCTTCTCCATTTGTGGTATATTTCCGAAATGTGTTCAATGTCAGCATCGGTTAATTCCCTTTGTTTCCTACTTATCATTGTACCTAATTCTCGGGCATCAATAAACAGGACTTCATTTGTGCGGTTTCTGAATTTTGTTGTTTCGGTTTTGTTACGTGCCAAAAACCATAAACAAGCTGGAATTTGCGTATTGTAAAATAACTGAGAAGGAAGTGCAACCATACAATCAACTAAATCGGCTTCAATCATTGCTTTTCTGATTTCTCCCTCGGTTGCAATTTCAGAACTCATACTGCCATTTGCCAATACAATCCCTGCCGTTCCGAATGGTGCAAGTTTACTTACAAAGTGCTGCAACCAAGCGTAGTTTGCATTGCCCGTTGGCGGAATGCCGTATTTCCATTTGTGGGTTTCGGCTTTGTTAATGTTGTAGTCGCTTACATTAAAAGGTGGATTTGCAAGAATATAATCAACTTTTAGTTCTGGGAATTTATCGTTCATTAATGTGTCGCCCAGTTCAATTTTAGCATCAATACCACGAATAGCCAAATTCATTCGGGCTAATTTTTGCGTAGTTGGATTGCTTTCTTGTCCGTAAATAGAGATTTTGCCTTTTCGGTGTTCGTGCAATTCAATAAATTTTTCACTTTGCACAAACATTCCACCACTACCGCAACAACCGTCATAAACCCTCTTTTCAGGTTCAGGAGCAAGAACAGCAACCAATAATTTCACAATACTTGCAGGCGTGTAAAACTGTCCGCCTTTTTTGCCTTCGGCATCTGCAAACTGTCCTAAGAAATATTCAAAGACAAATCCTAAAACATCTTTGCCTTTACCATTTCCGTTTTTGCTCAACGTAATTGAGCCAATCAAGTCAATTAGTTCTCCAAGTCTTTGTTTGTCTAATGCTGGTCGTGCATAATCCTTTGGTAAAACTCCTTTAAGTGAAACATTGTCTTTTTCAATGGCATCCATTGCATCGTCAATGTCTTTCCCAATTGTAGGTAGTTTTGCCCTGCCTTGTAACCAGTTCCATCGTGCTTGTGGTGGAACATAAAAAACTCTTTCGGCTGTATATTCGTCTTTATCTTCGGGATTAGCACCACTCTCGGCTTCAATTGATTTTAAATGTTGATAACGCTCTTCAAATGCATCTGAAATGTATTTAAGGAAAATTAATCCTAAAACTACGTGTTTATATTCAGCCGCATCCATATTATTGCGGAGTTTGTCGGCTGCTGCCCAAAGTGTTTTTTCTAATTCAAAATTATCTGTCATATTATTCTTCCAAATTCATTGTTAAATGCTCAAAAGTAACAAATTTGCACGGGTGCGTAAGCAAAATTGCAGCTCTTTTGCAAGCTTTGGTTTTGAGCGTTGGCTCGTGGGGCTTGCAAATGTGCTGCAATGTGGGTGGGGTTTCCTTCTTCTTTTTTTTGGGGGGAAGAAAAAAAACAAAATAAATTTCCATCAAATTTGCACTGTCCTGTCAAAAAGCTAAATCCTTTCTTATTTTAATTTTGTCAATATCGTATCTGTCTGGTTGTCTGTCTTTACACTTGTTGCCAACGGCTGGGGGTGTGACCAGTTTGGGTGAGCGGGGCTGGGATTTATCCCACGTTAAGAAGCTCCCTGCGAGCCAACTCGTTTGCCTAACCCATTCAGCCCAAATTGGTTACACCCCTTGTTAGCGTTTCGTTGTTCATTTTCTCGGTAATTTTCTTTCATTTTTGCTGCATCTTTTCTGTCTGCCGTGCGTTGGGGTAGGCAAGCTCTTTTGCAGGATTTGGTCTTAGCGCTGGCTGGTGCGACCTGCAAATGTGCTTGACTACGAAGCGAGGGCTATTTTATTCTCAGTTTTTCTTTAAATTTTTCCTCAAATTTCTGTCTAGTTTGGTAATTGTAGAATGGTAAACCAATAACTTTAAATTTATCATCTTCATATAGCAAATCCAACTTTTTTATTTTTGCCTTTACATTTATTTGTTCTAAAAATTCCTCTTTCCATTTATCCTTTTCAATATAGCCATCACCTTTTGGTTCAATGAAAAGCTGGTATGTAAGTTTCTTTTCAGTGTCTTTTTCTTTGAGAAATAATACAAAGTCTGGTTCAAATGCTGCACCATCTGAAAAATTATAAATTTGGAAAAGTCTCTCGTTTCTCAAAAGGTAGATGTCGGTATATTGTTTTTTAAGTTCTTCAACAACAACTTCCAGATATTTTACAAAATACTTTTCTTCAGAAGTACCATAGTTTTCTTCATAGATATACCAATCTTTGTCAGCGACATTCATTCTAAATTCTTCAACTCTATTGCCTGTCATAGCAAACCCGTATTGCTTTTTACTATCATCGCCAGGTTCTTGCACCATCATTAAGATGTCGTTTTGCAAATAACTTTTTAGTGGTTTACCTTCAAACTCCTTGCTTCCTTCATATTTAGTTATTTTGGCTGAAATATCATTCTTTATAGCCAAAAGCATATTTTCAGCAATTTGTAATTTCTCTTTTGGTGTCAATGTTTTTATTCGTTCTTCATTGGCAACTAATGTAAGTGGGACTTTAGCAATGTAGTTTTCATCCGTAATGAATTGCTTTTTGCTTTTCAGATTTGGAAGCATTCGATTCAAATGAGAAAACTGATAAAATGGTATTTTGTCCATTGCTTTCAGACAAATATCAACTCCAATATTTTCTATTGTCCAAGGAAAGTTTTTTGATTTTGGGTCTTTTGGTATGTCCTTTTGGTTTTGGTCATCTTCATTAAAGACCACTAACTCCTGTGTTGCAGAGCTGCCAATATGAAATTTATATTGTAAACCGCTTTCGTGTATTTGTTTTAAAGAGGTAACCTTTTTAGGGTCTTTCTTAATTTTTTCGTTCGTAAAAATCAAACCATCATCCCATAAAGAAGTTTGTTTAAATTGTTCCTTGACTTTTACTCGAATAGGGTCTTCTTGCTCACGATTATAAATACCCTGCTCCTCAAGTTCTTTAGTAATAGATTCAATATAAGTATTGTCATTAATGCTGTGATAATACAGTTCTTCAAGGCAACGCAGGGTGTTCCCAAGGTCTTTGTCGAGTTTGCGTTGATACATTTCATCACCAGCACTTATACTCATTGGGAAATATCTTGCGCCACGTCCAATTAATTGCACCTCACTGGTTGTGCTGCTTTTTGTTCCTTTGCTTTCGTCTAAACGAACAATATCATATAAATTCAAAACGTCCCAACCTTCTGTCAGCATTTTGACAGTGAAAATCAACCTGTACTCGTTTTTATCTCCCTCAAGCTGATTAAGTTCTATTTGATGTTCCTCACTTGCCTGCTCATTGTTGATAACAATACAGCGTTCTTCTCGGTATGTATCTTTGATTTCATCACACAACTGCTGTCTTGTGATTCCTTGTTCCTCAAAAAATTTAAGTGCTTTTTTTAGCGTTTGCCCCCCAACTGTTTCAAGTGAGTTGATTTCTCTGGCATTTAATTTTTTTAGTTGTATTAAATAATTAGCATAGTGATTTTTACTTTCTTCAATACTTGAACTTTTAAATAGGATAACGGATTTGAAAGGCAAATAGGGGGATTGTATGTTACTTTTGTTTGCAACCTTTTGTCTGAATAGATTTAGGATTAATGCTTGTAAAATTCTTTGTTCGTGTGTTAAGTCAGATTTTATTAGTTTGATTTCTTTGCTATATCCATCATTTCTAAATTCTTTTAATGAGTAGCGAACAAATATCTTATCGGTATATTTCTCTAAAATTTTTGGATGTTTTAAATCAACGGTTGCGGTATATTCCAAAAGTATATTTTCGGGATTACCTGCTAATACTTTATTGATTGTAGTTTCCCAGTTCTTTTCCTCTTCCTCTTCACCTTTATTTTTACTGCTTTTAGTTAGTACATTCAAATGGTGTGCTTCATCTGAAAGAATTACTATTTTGTTTTCTGCCAAACTTTCAAAAGTTATTTGTCCTTCTCTGGGTTTATCTAAGCGGCTGTGTAGTCCTTGAATGGTACTAAAAAGTATATTAATGTCGTCTGTAGGTACAGTTTCAAAATTTTCAACAGCATTAATATTGATTTCGTTGAAATCGAAGATTACTTTATTGGCAAACAAGTATTTTGGATTATCCTTTTCAATAAAATTGGCAATCGTTTTTTTGATAACATTGGTACTGTTTACAATAAAAATGAAATTCCGATAACCCTTTGTATAAAGCTCCAAAATATTTGCTGCCATCATAACAGTCTTTCCACTGCCAGTTGCCATATTAAACAGTAAATGTATTGGGACACCACTGGGTTTGCTTTTGGAAACATTAAGGTAAAAATCAAATTTTGAAACTGCTTCAATTTGATATTCTCTATCTAAAAATATTGGGTTAAGATTACTTTTAATGTATTCTTTTACTTCTTTTTTTGCAATGCCGTATTGAAGAAGCGTTTCCCACTCCTGCTGAATCTTGTCTGCAAGTAATTGAACTTCTGCCATACGTTATGAAATGTTATAGAATTTTTTATTTAGTTCGATTTCGTCTTTGTTCATTTTATGTTCTTCATCCTCCATTTCCGAAAGGTTTACATACAAATGATTCTTGTCCAATGTTTCTAATAATAACCTTTTCTGCTCATCAAGTTCTAATTGTTTAAAAGAATCTTCGGTAAATTTATCTTTGTCAATTTCAATTCTTAAAAATGCTTCGGATTTCATAGTACCCCATAATTTCCAAAGGTCATTGGTTTTTTTAGCCGATTGTATGGCATTAATATATTTCTGATTTAATTCTTTTAATTCACAATATAAAAATTGACCACCACCAGTCCATTTAACATCTTCATCTGTTGAAATACCAGAATCATCTCCATTAATGACATTATTTAACCTAACCGTTGAGTCATTCTCACCATAATCAAGTTGTTCGATGCCAATAAAACGTCTATTTAGTTTTAATGCAACAGCAGCTGTGGTGCCGCTACCCAAGTGATAATCAATAACCAAATCTTTTTCCTTTGTAGTAAGCTGTATAATTCTTTTAATTAATTTTTCAGGTTTTTTACCGTTCTCTAAATCTACTCCACCCTCTTTGTTTAAGTTTATTGTGCTAATGTCTGTCCACAAATCGCAAATGTATTCTTCGATATAGTCAGATAGAAATAGCATTTGTTTGCCTTCCCACCAAATGTATTCTAAACCGGTCTTGGAAGTAACTCTAGCAAGTTTACCTTTAATTTTGAGTTTCTCAAAAGACTTGTTATTAGTTCTGTAAACGACATTTTCGGCATTTTCTAATTGAAATTGTTTTACTGCTTCTTCGCTATCATCGAGGTTGTTTTCTTTTAAATATTTACCAATTGAGACAATTTCCCAATTCTCAACTTCATCTTCAGGATTTGTAATAAAGCTTCGGTAATATTTCAGATAATCATTCAATTTTTCGCCTTGGTCTGCTTTCTTTATTTTTAATGGATTAAGTTTCGACTTAGTGCTTTTTTTGTAAACCAATATAAACTCTTTAATTTTGGGTAATTTCTTGTCAACGTGCGCCATTTTTACCCCAGATGTTTCACTCATTTTCACCGTAATTATGTTTACTCGATTGGTCCGTGTAAACACTTCATCACATAATGGAAGTAAATTACTTAATTGGTAATCATCAATTTGAATACAAATAAATCCGTCCTCTTTTAACAAAGTTTTAGCTGTTTCTAAACGGTTTTTCATAAATGTTAACCAAGAGGAGTTTTTGAATTTATCATTGTAAAATGCTTCTGCCTCACGATTGTATGGAGGGTCAATATAGATTAACTTAACTTTGCCAGCAATTTCTTTTCTTGCTTTCAAGCTATGCAGAGCCAATAGATTGTTGCCCCTAATGATTAAATTTTGTTCTCTTAGATTTAGTTCTGTATTTGCTTTCAGTACTTTTTTGCCGTTTTTATCAAAAAGGGCAAAATTTGTCAGTGCCTTTGTATCTAATAGTCTGTCAATTTCATCAGGTGCTAGAGTTTCATTGTAAAATACCTCTTCTCTACTTTGGTCTTCTTTTGTTTGTCCGCCTTCTAAAATGCAGTCTTTATGAGGCCACACTAATACAACATCATTATTTTCTCTAAAATATCTACCTTCCTCATCCTGTAACCCAATTTCATTTTTAAAGCGGGTGTAGCTATCTTGAAGAAAGCTTTTATTATTGAGAAACATTAAAAACTCTCTTTGCTTAAAAACTAAGTTCTTTTCAACTTCAACAAAAAACTGCTTTTTCAAAGATTCATTTGTCAATAATGCTTTCAGTAAGTTTTTATCATAACTGTAAGCAGCATCTGTTACTTTATTTTTATTCAATTTGTCGTTCACAAAAAAGTCAGGTGCTTGTTTGCGAAGCAGTTCTGTCATTTCATTAAAAAGGTTTTGTATCATTTCTGTTTTTTTTTAATTCTCAAATTTAATCATTCTTTCCGGAGCGTTGGCAGGAAAACAGCTCTTTTGCAAGCCGAAGTTTCGGCTTGTGTGTTGGGGCTTGCAAATGTGCTGTTTTGTGCGTTGGCATTTTCATTTTTCTTTGTCTTTATGCAGCAAAAATTCCTTTGTCAATCTGTCGTCTGCTTTGTCTTTTTACAATGAACGCTAACGGTCGGTGGTTTGGGCTGCTGGGGAGTAAATAGCCAGCGGCGTCATCCCACGTTAAAACCATACTAAAATAGTAAAAACTTTCGTATCTGCATCATCAGCCCCTGTAGGCTAAACCACCTGTTGTATGCAGTTTTTTTTGAATTCATAATCAATCTCTTTTTTGGAAGTTATTTTATTCTTTAGTTCTGTAAATAATATGTGCTTTGGTATTTCATAGAATTCACTTGAATAGTATATTGGATTAGAAACAATAAAAAGGCTTTGTATGAATCTTTTATCTTTTTTATTATTCATAATATACTTAACTAACTCAAAATAAAGGTTTAATTGCTTTGGTCTAATCGAAACTATATCTCTTTTTATTTCAATAATATTAACAGTACTATCATCAGATACTATTATGTCAACAAAGCATTTTTTTTCTTTTTCATTAATTAATTTATATTTAATACCTTGTTGAAATACGATATTCTTATAATATTTCGATAAGAACTGTTTTATTTCCGTTTCTTCTTCTCTTGAAATTTTTTTGGCAATTGGATAACTGCTAATCGTTTCTATCGTAGGTTTGTAGCCGTATTTAAGTCTTAAGTCATCAAAACCGTTTGATTTTAGAGTATTCAGTATATTGATAGGTCGAATATATTTTGGCATATCAAGTTGATATTTTAAATCAGTTAGCCAATGAGCATTAATTCTAACCTTTGATTTTTCAAACTTATATTCAAATATTCTTTCAACTTCCTGTGAATTGTCGTTGAATTTAGAATGCATTTCATTTGCTTTGTAGTTTGAACAACCCCAAAAATTGCCGAAATCATTATGAATTAGTTTCAATGGAGAAGAACAGTATAAACATTTTTTGTTTTGCCACGCTAACTTTTCTCTAGTTACAAGTTGTTGCTGTTTGAGTGCATCATCAATTGCTTTTTGTTCATATTTAATTGCAAATTCAATAAGTTGTTCAAGATGGTTTTCTAAGTATATATTAGTGTTAGTTTTTCTTTCATAGTCTTGAGAGTAGAGATTCTTAAAGAATTCCTCCGTCTCTTTCTTTCTCATAATTTCGGCATATTCAATTGTGTCCATCGTGAAAATTGCATACAACTCACTTATATATGTAGTAAAGCTACATTTATCCCTCCTTTTTCAATGTGTAATATGTAGCTTTTGTTACTTTTATTTTTCAATAAAACTAGCAAAATATTTCTATGCTAAAAATACTTTTTCCCTTTAATGTTTAACATTTAACAATTAACGTTGTTCGTCCTTCGTTTTCCGTTCTCCCTGAACATCTTCCCTTTAACGTTTAACGTCTCACATTTAACGCTGTTCGTTGATGGTTGATCGTAAAGAATGCAGTAAAAAGCACTCTTCCTTTTAACTTTTCACGTCTCACGTTTAACTTGTTAGTTGATCATGAAGAACGATGAGTTGTTCGTTTTCCATTTTCCGTTCTCCGTTTTCCGTTCTCCGTTTTCCGATCCTCTTTCTCCTCTAACTTCTTCCTTTTAACGTTTAACGTCTCACATTTAACGCTGTTCGTTGATGGTTGGCAGTTGAGGTTGATCGTAAAGAAAGCAGTAAAAAGCACTCTTCCTTTTAACTTTTCACGTCTCACGTTTAACTTGTTAGTTGATCATGAAGAACGATGAGTTGTTCGTTTTCCATTTTCCGTTTTCCGTTCTCCATTTTCCATTTTCCATTTTCCGTTCTCCATTTTCCGTTCTCCGTTCTCCATTTTCCGTTCTCCGTTTTCCGTTCTCCATTTTCCGTTCTCCATTCTCCGTTCTCCGTTCTCCTCTAACTTCTTCCTTTTAACCTTTAACATTTCACAATTAACTTAATCATAGCAAAGAGAGCATGAGTGAAAAAAAGTAAATATTACGCGTTAGAAACACGCACAAGCCAATGAGTGATAATTAAATGGCAAACCCTGCCGGAGCATAAATTCCGACAGGGTTAAGTATTCCCGTTGGAAACAGCTAATTCTTCGATAGCTTTACACTCAAGCGGCTAAGCTCACCACTACTAACCACCACCGAAACAACCTGATTCCTATAGCCAACCTTTGCCACGGTTACGCTATATATGCCCTCCTGTAGCCTTTTTACCATAAAGCCTCCCTTGCTGGCAGTGCGCTTCACTACATGTTCCCCGTTATTGCCAAAATCAACGGTAGTACTATCGGTATCGGGGGTAATGGTTAGGGTTACTCCCTTAAGCGGCTCTAGGCTATCGGCATCTACAACCAATCCCTTAAGCGCCACCGAGCGCCCAAATGTATTTACAATGGCTCGGGCACCCCGGTAACCCAAATAAAACTCGGGCTCTGTAAGCCGTATAATCTCCACAATCCTATCAATCCTACCCAGCGCTGCCTCGGTATCCTTAAACAGGTTCTCTAGCTGCACCGTGTACACCCGCTTTGTATTCGTCCCCTCGCGCACCGCCGGAATCGACTCGTCAAACAGGTTTATGGCTGCCTTAAATGAGCTAAGTACAGCCTCAGTAATACCATATGCCTCCAGCTGAGCTACATTCTCGTACGCCCTGTCGTAAATGCACTGCGCCATGTTTCTCAAATCGGTATCGGTAGCTCGGTTTAGCTCACTTTTAGTGTACCATACCTCCTTTTGCAGCACGCTATTGTTCGTATTGGTAGCAAAGGCCACCATTTTATGCGAAATATCCTCGCCCTGTATAACCAGCGAGGCTCGCAGCAACCTCTTACTTTCGGTTATACCTGTCTTCTTAAACTGTTGCAGCTCGGCCGTTGCCTTAATTTGCGAAATACCCTCTTCAAATACGGAGTTGTTCTCACTAAAACCCGGGAGATTTTCAACTTTAGGTTTATGGATCCTTAAAAAATCCCTCGAAACCATAAACATGCTCAATTTTGTTTTTTGTAGAATGTTCATTACCAGAAATTTTAAAAGTTAGTACTAAAAAACTGTCTTAAATGCGTATTTTAAATAAAATCAACTCTTATATAAAATTATGGAATAATAATTTGATTATCAAAATATTTAACCATTTTTTTCGATCTAGCCATTCTACATACACTATAAATATTTATTGCATAAAGCTAACATCGGTATTTTCACTCTTAAAAAGCAGCGGTATACTAGCAAACTACTTCTGCATTACATCAATCGGGCATTGCACCAAGCTAAAGTGCCATTGCATAGTTCTAAAATAGCCTTGCACCAATATAAGTTAGCTTTGCACAAGTATAAAACTATCCTGCACCAGCATAAAACTATTCTGCACCAGTATAAAATCATCTTGCACTAGCATAAAATCATATTGCACCAGCAGAAAAGCATTTTGCACTAGTAGAAAACCATTTTGCACCAGAAGAAAAGTATTTTGCACTGACTTTTCCTAGCTTAACAGGATTTTACTTGATTATTGAAGTGGCTACAAATATAAAATTTAGATTGCCAATGCTAAACGGGTCAAAATTATAGCATAAGAAATCGACATAGTTCTTTCTACAACCTCGTTGATCGTAAAAAGCATTCTTCCTTTTAACCTTTAACATTTCACGTTTAACATCATTCGTTGTTCACGAAAAGATATATTCATTCTTCTAAATTCTGTATTCTGAATTCTAAATTCTGTACTCTAAATTCTGTACTCCTCTATCTATCTTCCTCTAACTCCTTTTAACTTTCACTAAATCCATCCTTTAAACTTTCAGCATCACTCGTCCCCAAGTAATCATAAAAAAAGCGGGAAGACCCTCTCCCCGCTCCTTTTGCTATAATGTTTTATACTATTTCTTTACCCACGCATTTACAATCTCGCCAATGTAAACTGAGTGGAGCTGGCGCTTGCTGTACTCCTTTTTGGCCAACTCGCCAAAACCTTCGGGATTGAATGGTGCACCGTAAATCTTTTTACACTCAAGCACCAATTTACCCTCCTTAAATATAGGGTTGCCCAAATCGGTATACTCAAGGGTTAATCCCGATGCTTTAATTTTATCGCCATCGCGTCCCGAGTGGGTTCCCAAATACATCAATGCCTCACGGTTTGCCTCGGGGAATGCAGTAACGGTAAAATACTCGTTACGCTCCATGAACGAATGGGTATAGCGGCTCTTCTCCACATAAACAGTAATCACGGGGCGCTCGTGTCCCCACAGAACACCAAGGCCACCCCAACCAATGGTCATTGCATTCATATCGCCCTTTTTACCAACCGCAAGAGCCATCCAATCGTGGCTGAATAATGTAAACGGATTAACATTTAACCCCTTCATAGGGTCAACCTTAACCCATTCGCTACTGGTAACGGTTTCGCTCTTAACTACCGGCTCGCTCTCGGTCCAGTAATCGTAATGAATGTTCTCGGTTTTCCATTTATCCTTAGGCATTGGATTCTCGGCCGGATAACCTATAGGAATAACACAGAGCGGAATTACATGCTCCGGGAGATGCAAAACTCCCTGTACGCTTTTTACACGCTCATCGCTTGGGTAAACACCAGTCCAAACAGCGCCTAGGCCTAAAGCATGAGCCGCTAAAAGGATATTCTCGGTTGCCGCAGAAACATCCTGAATCCAGAATGCCGCAGCGTTGCCCTCCAACGCTTTGCTTAAATCGCCACATGCAACAATGGCAAATGGAGCATTGGCAGTCATTTTTGCATGAGGCAGCTCAGCAGCCAATGCCTGAAGCACCTCCTTCTTTTTAACCACAACAAACTGCCAGGGTTGTTTATTCACCGCAGTTGGTGCTGCCATACCTGCTTTCAGGATTTGCTGTATTTTTTCGTCCTCAACCTCCTTCGATTCGTATGCACGGATACTTGTACGGGTGTATATGTTATCCAGAGTTACCTTTGCGGAATCATCCACCAACGATTTACCATTGCCATAGAAAGCCATTTTAACCGATAGCACAACCAGCGCAATGGCAAGTATCAAATTCAGAATTTTAGATGTATTCATCGTGTTTTTATTTAGATTGTTGAGATAAACGTAAAAGAGTTCCTGTTGGGCAAACAAAGCGGCAGTATGGACGAGGTACTACCAACGATAATGCTACAAAAGCAATTGCCGCTGCAATAATATACCAAGCCGCCTGTTGAAACATAAAGGCTGTAAACAACTCGTAATCCATCCACTTAAACATAACGCCAGTCCACATAAGCAGCATTAGCACAGCCCATAATCCCTCCCTAAAGTAGTTCAAATACTTCAATGCCTTTTCGGGAATTGAGTACTTATAGGGCATTGCTTTACCGGCCAACTCCTGAATTGATCCCAACGGACAAAGCCAAGTGCAGTAGTGGCTGCTCTTCCCAAAAAGCGGCATAATAAACGCAACCACTATAAGCAGTAATGGAATTAATGATATCCATACGTTTACACCATTAGCCAAGTAATTAACGAATAGCGAGTAGGACAAAAAGCAACCGCTCCAAAAGCCAAGAATTGCAACATTCAGAACAAGCTGCACAATTCGGTATCGTTTCGACTTTATGAAATAGGGCAAAATGGCACCCAGCAAAACAACAATCAGCGTTAAAATGAACTTAACGCTAAATACCGATGCACTAGACGTATTACACTCCCCTGCCGATGCATTTACATAACCCATGGCCCGCTGCACCGACTGTATAATGGCATTCGAGGTGAATGTTGCTCCCGATAAAGCATCAACCTTTGTGTTTAACGCCTCTTTGGCCGTTAATCCATCCCACCGTGTAAGCATTCCACTCTTTACAACCCTTTTAAAAAAGCCAGGAGTCTCCGAGTTTGGTAAAGCAACAATCTTGGTAATGCGCCCGTCGCTCATATAAATTTCCAACGGAACATTTCCGGCATAGCCTAAAATATCCTTTGCCAATACTTGAGTCGAAATAATAGTAGAACCATCGTCGGCTGTACGCATTACCGAATCTTTACCTTCGGAGCTCTGCGTCTGTTCCTTGTCCTGTTTCAAGGACCATCCCAATACCTTGTTCTCCTTATTAACAGCCACTGCCAAAACCAACAAAAAGCAAGTAATAAGACTAATAATCTGTTTAAACTTTGGATACTTCATTTAATTAAATTTTTTGCAAGGATAGTTACTTGCCCATATATTTGCAAGTACATACCGTAATGTTATATAGTAACTTAAATGGGTATTTTATGGATTATCAATGCAATAAGACAACTTATTTTTTCAAAGAAAAAAAATACAACTGCTCGTTGGAGCTTGCCATGGATTTAATCGGTGGCAAATGGAAAACCATGATGATTTTTCATCTAAAGGATGGTGCAATGCGATCGGGCGAGCTACAGCGTACGTTAAACGATATCTCCAATAAGATGTTTACACAAACGGCCCGGGAGCTCGAGAATCATGGAATTATAGAACGAATTATATACCCTGTAGTTCCCCCTAAAGTTGAGTACAAGCTTACTCCGCTGGGATTATCGGTTTTACCAATCATCCTCGATATGGCACAATGGGGTATAACTATTAGCAGTAACACCAATAAATAGCGGCACTATGTTTGCGGGGTTTATGCTTTCGAAAATAGCATATAAACTTATTCATCTTTCTTAACTATTAAACATATGAAAAACATTCTTTGGGCATTGGCCATTCTAATCCCCTCTATTACGCTAGGGCAAATTGGGGAGAAGAACTTTATTGATCAGAATTACATTGAGGTAACTGGCAAATCGGAAATGGAAATAACTCCCAATATGATTTACCTTAAGGTTATACTCAACGAAAAGGATACAAAGAACAAAGTATCGGTATCGGAGCTCGAAAACCAAATGGTTGATAAACTTAAGGAGATTGGAATTGATATCGACAAGAATCTATTCATTAAAGATATGTCGAGCAACTTCAAGTTTTACCTACTCGCCAAGAAAGAGATATTCCTTTCGAAAGAGTACCAAATTCTTGTAAACGATGGGAAAACTGCTAGTCGAGTATTCGTTGAACTCGAAAAGATTGGTATCTCAAACGTATCAATCGAAAAACTCGATCATAGCAAGATGGAGGAATTCAGAAAAGAGACTAAAATAAACGCCATTAAGTCGGCAAAACAAAAGGCCGAATTCCTTGCAAATGCAGTTGATCAAAATATAGGTAAAGCGCTATATATTCAAGAGCTCGACAACTACAACGGATTCGCAAAAGCATCGAACAGTATAATGATTAGAGGTGCATCGAGCATATACGGATCAAAGGCTGAGCTGGATGTCGATTTCGAAAAAATCAAAATAGAGTACTCCATTCTTTGTCGATTCGAGCTTAAGTAACATATAGCATATGGAAATTAACAAATCGGATATTGAGGAAATGGAGTATCGCCTTATTGAAGCAATTAAAAGCAGCGATATAGATTTTCTGGAGAATGTTATGCATAGTAATTTAATTGCAATGGCGTCCAATGGGCAAAGAATCACTAAAGAGATGGATTTAGCCTCTCACAAATCGGGCAGCATGGTTGTTGAATCGCTAATTCCCAGCATAGACGAGATTCAAATTATTGGCGATAATGCAATAGCGCTTGTAACCTATAATACAAAAGGAAAAATGCTTGGAACACCTATCGAAGGAACATTTAGGTACAATCGTGTATGGAAGAGGTTCGACAATGGCCTAAAGATTATTGCAGTTAGCTGCCTCCAGGTTTAAATCATAAATGTGCTTGAATGTAATGCATAAAAAAAGTCCACATTTCTGTGGACTTTTCTCTTACTGGTATTCAATCTTAACCTATTATTATTTTTTTATTTGCCTATTAGCATTCGCATAAATAAAATGGACTAGGCAAAACCTAAGCACAATATCGATTTTACCCGATTAAAGTTTAGAATGAACCGATGGCACTTTAAAGGAATAGCCAAATATTACAACTAGTGTTCTAAAATCTGATTTAAAAGAATCATCGCCCAATATCTCACGGCTTGTTTGATAACGCACTTCCATGCTATATTTATCCAGATATTTATAACCAATACCAAAAGCAAAATTAGGATTTGACTTTACTTTTAAAGAATTAAAGACTAAACCATCTCTTCTTTTATATTCAACTGAAGAATTCTTACTAAAATCAAATACAAATGAAATATTAGCAAATAATTTAGAATCCTCATTAAAATAAAAATAATGTCTAAAGCCCAACGGCAATTCAATTGATTTATAATCAATATCGTAAACAACAACACCTCCAGTTATATCAATCGCTTCTTCAGTCTTTTTTGTTTTATAATATTGATAAGTAGGCTCAATTATTATACCCCATTTATTTTTATTAAAAGGCAAAATAAACTCTGCTTCAAGTCCTAATCTGAAACTTAGTTCATTATCGAGATTAACTGAGTTTACATTTGCACGTGGGTTTTCAATTTTCAATTTACTAAAATTAAAACCAGGACGAAACGATAAATTAATTAAGATTTTTTTTTGTTTTGGTTCGTAATTTACAAAATCGACATTTAAACATTCATTATATTTTACAAACAATTGCTGTAATTGTTTTTTGTTATAACCAACATTTCTTATATAATTTGATGTAATTGACTGACATTTCAAATCATTAAAAAGTTGTTGCATATAAAAATTATTTATAGCGATACTCTTTCCAACAAAATATTGCTTATAAATTAATTGTTTTATGTCAGAATCCTCAATTTTATAGAAAAAACGCTTAAAATTTCCATCTACATACATATATAAAGAGGCCTTTCCTTCAATAAGAACATTTAGGAATAATGATTCTTCTTTAAAAATTGGATTTCTTATATAACTCAAATTTGCTATTTCATCACTTGATCGATCAATCTTTACAGTACTCCTTACAAATTTTGACACATCATAAACTCCAAACTCTTTAATAGTCAATATATTTAGCATCCTAACAGGATCTTCATCATTAATTTTATATTTAAATTCTGTTGGATTATCTCTTAAATCAATATTTTTAATTAAACATTCAATTCTATGGTCTGATTCATCAATGAAGTATCCTTTTTCAAAATTAACTTGAGCATATGATTCGAAACATGAAATCATAAATAATGCTAATAATATCCTTTTTCTCATAATACATAAATATATTAACTTTTCATTTTTATTAATAAAAAAACTTTTGATATTTAGATCATAATCTTCATGCAATTTAAATTACAAAAGTACAATATCTAAAGATTAAAAGTAATAAAAATTAATATTATATATTTTTTATTACTTTTAATTTGAATAGTATTTTTCCTTACATTTTCCTTTCATTAAGTTTTATAGTTTATACAAAATTTCAGTCTTATCTTTAGCCAGAATATCAGGTTCCATGTTTCTCCTTTTTCTTTTCTATTAACAAATTAAACATCAACTTATTTGTCATCACTTTCTTATATTTAATCGCACATTTTAATACATTATTCAGCAAATTACCCTTTTTAATAATCTATTTTACCAAGGTGTATTCTCTAGCAAGTCTATTTTCAAGTAATATTCTGTCTTATAAGAATTGTAAAAAGCAGAAGCAAGCAAACCAACTAAAATATAACTGAACTCCATCAATTGTCTCGTAATAACTATATATTGGTACAAAACTTGCATACAAGTTACACTATACATTGCAGAGTATTTGAGAAAAGAAGTTTTTAATTAAACCAACCTTTTTGAGAATACTAACATGTAGTAAATACCATGACATACTGCTTTATACGCTAATCCAAACAGGTAATATGCTAAGATTTAAAGATTTAAATAGTATAATTATTCGCAATAAAACATACAGGCAAAAATTATGCTCATATCATCCCTATAATAGCAGAAATTTACATCAAATATTGAGCAAAAAAGGCATTTCCGGCGTATTATTTGGTAACCGTTTAAAATAATTTGACAGATGAACCATAAAACACTACCTATTAGTCTTTTACTAATTGGGCTTTTATCACAAAGTTGCTCAATACTTCAGGATATCAAAGTTGAAGATGATATTGTAAACTCGTCAAAAAGAGTTAAAGCCGAATTTTACTACCGATTTTCGAAGGAATGGGATTCTCCATTAATACTATTGAACCAGAAAATTGTAAAAGAGGTAAAGCAAGATTCAACCGAGCACTATAGAGTTTACGATTTTATCAAACTAAAGTCAAATAGTTTTAAACTCGATAACAATATATACATAATTGTAGACAATCAGCCTTTCCCTATCGAGGTTGAATACATTGAATCCAAAATGATTCCTAAAATAGAGGAGAAACGAAAGGAAATTCTTACATCAGACTCAACAAAAGTTTCGGTAGTAATAGGATATGAAGAAAATCAAACATGGAACTACCGAATTGTATATAGCATAGATAATGCTATTATCAATAAAATCAAATCCGCAAAAAATGTAATGCTAAGATACTATGCCGGACCCGATATGATTACAATAAAATTAGATTATAGTGATCTTAACACATTGAAAAAAATGATAGCAATTAATTAAAGCTTACTTATCTGTTAATAAAACTAACGCAAGAGTCGAGCAATAGAGTTGACGGAGTAATGGAGATTGCTCACCAACCCCAATTATCCGTTCTCCATTCTCCGGCTCTTATACCGAAGTATTCTCTCATTTAGCTTAATTTAAACTAACAACCAGAACATTAAATATAGCCCGGTAATAAATTTAAGTACCTTTAGCAGGTATCATTTATTTAATTGTACATATGCCAAATAAACATTATATACTTTACCCTATTCTGCTTTTAACAATAGCAGCAATATGCCTAAGCTTTAGTAGTATGGCCAAGAAAAAAGATGTTGAACCTCCACAAACTAAAGAGCAGGGAACCGCCATTGTAATTACAGGTGCAGCCGCAAAAATTTCGCAGGAGGCAGCTCTCCTCGAGCGTCTTTACAACCAAGGCATGCTAAACAATGTGGTATTTATTTCGGGAGCCAGCTCCGGCGGATTAAATGCAGTTGTGCTTAACGGAATACTTTCGGGCAAAATAACTTGGAAAGAGTACCGCGAGTTTCTTTCCAAACTCAGTAACGATGATATTTTTAAAGTTACCGGGAATAAATTTCCAGTCGATACCGATCCTTTACGCAGTTTAATTATCCGCTTTATATCGGAGCGATTGGGATATAAAACCCTGTCGGATTTACCAATCCCCACATCACTATCGGTGGTAAACCTGAAGGCTATTCCACTAAAGGAGCGAACACTTCGGCTATGCAACCGGAAAATAAACCCAGAAAGTGACTCTTCGTTAAGCATTGTAGATGTTTTAATGGCCTCCACCTCCTACCCCATTGCATTTCCGCCAGCACTAATAAGCAATACCTCCACAATACCAAACGTCCCATACTACGATGGTGGTATTGCCGAGGATAGAGTCCCATTCGAGGCTGTTGTTCAATTCGAAAAGTATAGGGGAATTAACGTTAGCCGAATGATAATTGTTAGCCGAACCAGAGATACACTACCAATCTCCAATGAAATAGTACCCTTTGAGGGAATTCAACTTAAAGCCTTGAAGAAAATGGAAATATCGCCCGAAACATTCTCGTATAGAGGATTCCAAAAGCGATTAAAAGATTTGAATAAGGAATGCCCAAGGCTATCGGAAAAAACATTTGTTTACTTCCCCAACCTCGATGAGCAATTCTTGATGTTCGACTTTAGTACTCTCGCCCAACAATATGAGCTAACCTATAGATGGGCTCAAGAAAATAGCCCAATTCCACTAATACAGTATATGAAAGAAAATAATCTTATTCGCGAACCAAGGTTTAATCGTCCGCCATTATTCCGGAATATGAAGAAAGATCGTAATTAGGCCAATTACCAATTTTAATTTAATATTAATTAATGTCATCATTGATTTTTATCATAACATCAATTAATGAAAATAAGATAAATTTGTGTACTTTTTAACCTTTCCAAATTAGCATAGCAATTAAGTAAGGACTGTGCTCGCTACATAATTTAGTCCTAAATAAAGTTAAATTGTTTTAGTCTAAAACTATATTTTCCCAGTTTTTGTAGTCTAAATGCAACAATGCACCATAGTATATTAGCAAGTTATAATGATACAGTTCAACTATAAAATTACCAGCATCGATAATCTAACCGATATACTTAAATCGAAAGATCTGAGAAAAGTAAAGGTATATAAATCGTTACTGGTACAAATATACTCAGCTCAAAATACCACACAATGGTATCAACTATTAGGCAATTCTATTAAAAAGGCATTTCCTAAGGCTATAATAATAGGAGCTTCATCAGTAGGCGAAATAAGCAATGGAAGAATGTTTACGAGTTCCACAGTTATATCATTTACTTTCTTTAAAACTACTTCATTAAAACAGCTAACATACGAATGTATAAACGGGGAAGAAGATGAACTTAGCCAAACCATTGTAACTAATGTTAATTCATTACCAACAGCGGTAAAGGGCTTACTAATGCTTACCACTCCCTCAAAAATAGATTCTACCATACTATTTAACCGAATATCGGAGCAATCTACAGGCTATCCAATCTTTGGAGGAATAGCCGCCGACTCGTCTTATAAGCCTAGAGCCATAATATTTGACGGTTCAATCTGTTATGATCAAGGCGTAATTGCTGTGGCTTTTTGCGGCGATATACAAATAGAACCCTATACTTATTTAGGTTGGATTCCCCTAAGCAAAGAAATGACAATTACCAAAACCGAAGGCATGGTGGTTAAGACTATCGATAATCAACCTGCATTCTGGGTTTACGAAAGATACTTAGGGCTAAAAATCGATGACGATTTCTTCCGTAATGCCCAGGCATTTCCATTCCTGCTAAACAGAAATGGCCAAACAATTGCCCGGGTGCCTTTTAATGTTAGCAAAAAAGATGGAAGCATTGAGTTTCATGCCGATATAAAAGAGGGCGAAACATTCCGAATAGGTTATGGAAGTCCTGCTACAATTTTAGACGAATCAGCCCATATTCAGGATAGAATACAGGAATTCCAACCCGAAGCCATATTCCTCTATAGTTGCATTTGTCGACGCTATTTAATGCAACACGATGTAGAACTAGAAACCATTCCTTTTAATAAAATTGCCCCAACGTCGGGCTTTTACACCTTTGGTGAATTTTACTCCAAGGACTGCAATAGATCGCTGCTAAACTCATCGATGGTTGCGGTTGGTCTACGCGAAAATACAAGTAAGGATAATGCACTAAATATAGAAACAGCATTGCCCCATTACAACCAATACAAGGCAAGTTTGTATCAGCATCAACACTCTCAGATTATTTCCAAATTGGTATCATTTATAAGTTCTACCACTCAAGAACTTGAGGAGCAAAACAAACAACTTAAACAATTAATTGAGCAAAAAAATCAGTTTCTAGGAATGGTTGTTCATGATCTTCGGAATCCAATTGGAATAATCCAAGGCTTTTCCGAACTGCTCGAAAATAAAGTTGATAACGAAAACAAAGAGTACACCCAAATTATCTCACATGTTACCGCCGACATGCTTAGCATGATTAATGACTTTTTGGATATATCAAAAATAGAAGCAGGCAAACTTGAACTTCATAAGACAGAAATAGATTATATTCAATTTATCAATGATAATATAGTGATGAATAGAATGCTAGCCAATAATAAAGAAATAGCAATTGCAACTGATATTCAAATAGAAAAACAAACTATAACTCTCGATGATAAGACAATAACACAGGTGCTAAACAATCTAATTGGCAATGCAGTAAAATACTCGAATCGTAATTCAACCATAACCATTAAAGTATTTAAGGATGCCAACCATATTGTAACTCAAATTATAGATCAGGGTGTTGGTATCCCCAATAATGAAATCAAACACATCTTCAAACCATTCAGCAGAACTAGCATCAGCCCAACCGAGGGAGAAAGTAGCCATGGACTAGGCCTTACTATAGTAAAAAAGATTATTGAGCAGCATAGTGGAACTATTCATGTTTCAAGCACACTAGGCAAAGGCTCCGTTTTCACATTTAGCTTACCGATAGAGCAATAACTACCTCATACAAAAAACTATCAGATTATTCCAAACTTATTTCAAGTTCTCCCATTCAACATTAATTATTGAATTTACATCGGAGAACCTATTATAATTGTCATTACAGACTCTTCGGGGAAGTTATATTTAAATTATATGCTAAATGTTTCGATTAGTTCAATAAAAAAGACAGTTATTATATAGTTCTCTCGCATTTATTCCATCAAAAAGAAATACTTAACCATTTAAAGTACCTGTAACAAGATTGCTAAGTTTTAATTTATTCCAACTCCAATGCGTTCAGGATATTTCCATCCAAAATACTTCCGAAAACCACAACCGAACAATCGAATCACAACAAACCGAATAAATATTCATACAGAAAAAAGCCTCGTAACCAAAGTGTCCAACTTGTCCATACAAAAACAATCTTCTCAGTATCAAAATAAGTGAAGGACAAAAAACAATTAAGGCAACTCAATACTTTTAGTTCCTCCTAAAACCACTTAATAAATATACATCCATTAAATGTATATTTATTCATCTCCTCATGTTTCTTAACATACTGATTAAAAGCACTTCACACTTTGAAAATTCAATAAGTAGCATTAATCTTGCATATCAAATTGCGAAAAAGAATAACAAATTATATAAATCTAACAACTAGCAAATTATAAAGTTATGAGTAAAATGACTCCAAAAGACTACATGGAGCGCGAAAGTAAATTTGGCGCCCATAACTACCATCCACTTCCTGTGGTATTAGAAAAAGGAAAAGGCGTTAAAGTATGGGATGTTGAAGGAAAAGAGTACTACGATTTCCTTTCGGCTTACTCTGCTGTTAACCAAGGACACTGCCACCCTAAAATTGTAAAAGCCTTAACCGATCAGGCACAGGTATTAACCCTTACCTCTCGCGCTTTCTACAATAATGTTTTAGGCGAGTACGAAGAATTTGTAACCAAGTACTTTGGCTACGATAAGGTTCTTCCCATGAACTCGGGTGCCGAAGCCGACGAAACAGCTCTTAAGCTATGCCGTCGTTGGGCTTATGATGTAAAGAAGATTAAAGAGAACGAAGCTAAAATTATTGTTTGCGAAAACAACTTCCACGGCCGCACCATTACAATAGTATCAATGTCGAACGATCCTGATTCTTTTGGCGGCTTTGGTCCATTTACTCCTGGTTTCGTAAAAATACCTTACAATGATATTGCAGCTCTCGAAAGAGAACTAAAAGATTCGAATGTTGCTGGTTTCATCCTTGAGCCAATTCAAGGCGAGGCTGGCGTTTTTGTTCCAGATGAAGGATACCTAAAAAAGGCATATGATCTTTGCAAGAAACACAACGTTCTGTTCATTGCCGACGAGGTTCAAACAGGTATTGCCCGTACCGGTAAAATGTTAGCTTGCGATCACGAGGGTATTCGTCCCGATATTCTTATTCTTGGCAAAGCCATTTCGGGTGGTGTGTTACCTATTTCTTGCGTTCTTGCCGATGATGAGATTATGCTTACCATTAAACCTGGCGAACATGGTTCTACTTTCGGTGGAAATCCTCTCGCAGCTAAAGTAGCCATTGCTGCTCTAACTGTTATTAAGGAAGAGAACTTGGCCGACAACGCCGAGAAGATGGGTAAAATATTCCGCGAAGAAATTAGAAGCATCAAGAGTGAAATGATTGAACTCGTTCGTGGTAAAGGTTTACTAAATGCTGTGGTTATTCGCAATAAACCAGGTAAAACAGCTTGGGATGTTTGCTTGGCTATGGCCGAGAAAGGTGTTTTGGCAAAACCAACCCACGGGAACATTATTCGTTTTGCTCCTCCTTTAGTAATTACCGAAGCAGAGCTTCGCGATGCTATTGCAAGAATTAAAGAAGCATTCAAACAATTCGAATAGATTTGTTAACAAACATTAAAAGCTGCCCATGGGCAGCTTTTTTTTCATTAAACCATTTAACCTTTGTAGTATCTATTCTTTACAAGAACTAACATTATAATACAATTTATGAAAAAAACTTACGTATACATCTGCTGCTTTGCAGCAGTGTCTTTTGTGGGTTGTAATAATCAGGAAAAAATAAAGCCTGCTTTCGATACAGCCAACATGGATCTATCAGTTAAACCCGGCGAGGATTTTAATGCCTACGCAAATGGTGGCTGGATTAAAAATGCCAAAATGCCCGACGATAAATCGAGATATGGTGCATTCAATATTCTTGCCGAAGAGAATGATCATATTGTAAATGATATTCTTCAGAGAGCATCGGAGAAAAAGGATGCTCCAAAAGGAAGTAACTGGCAAAAGGTTGGCGATTTTTACGCATCGGGTATGGATACCGTAAATATCGAGAAACAAGGTTACGAGCCTATTAAGGGCGAACTGCAACGTATTGCCGACATTAAGTCTGTAGAAGATCTTCAGAAGGAAATTATTGCTTTACACCAGCAGTATATTGCCCCATTGTTCATTCCTTATGCTGGTCAGGATCAGAAAAATACCGAGGTTATTGTTGTTAACCTTGGAAGTGCAGGGCTTGGCCTTCCTGACCGCGATTACTACCTAAATGATGATAGTCGCTCGGCTGAAATTCGTAAGGACTATATCGATCATCTAAAGGCAATGTTTACCCTACTGGAGTACACCCCCGAACAGGCTGCAACAATTGCCGATCAAATTATGAGCCTCGAAACCCGCCTTGCAAAGGTTACTCAAACTCGTCTCGAGCAACGCAATCCTTACTTAACATACAACAAGGTTACATTGGATGAAATGCAGAAGTTATCTCCAGCTTTCGACTGGAAAGGTTACTTTGAGGGTATTGGCATTGAGGTTCCCAAAGATCTTGTTATCGATAATCCTAAGTTCTTCACCGAAATCAGTAAGATGCAGAAAGACATCACACTTGACGAGTGGAAAAACTACTTGGTATGGAATGTTGTAAAAAACTATGCTTCGTACCTGTCAAGTGCTTTCGAAAATCAAAACTTCGATTTCTATAGCCGTAAACTTTCTGGCAACCAAACCAACCGTCCTCGTTGGCAAAGAATTGCAGGCTCTGCAAATGGTGCTGTAGGTGAATTAATAGGAGAAATATTTGTGGAAGAAAACTTTCCTCCAGTTGCAAAGGAAAAAATGGTTGCTTTAATTGGCAATTTAAAGCTTGCTTTCAAGGATAGAATCAGTAATCTAACCTGGATGAGCGATTCAACTAAAGCTAAAGCTCTTGACAAATTGGCTTCTATAGTTGTAAAGGTTGGTTACCCCGACAAATGGACCGATTACACTAGCCTAGATATTACCCGCGACAGCTATGCCGAAAACATTAAACGTTCAAGGGAGTTTGGTTTCAGATACAATATGGATAAACTAGGAAAGCCTGTTGACAGAACAGAATGGGGTATGACTCCTCAAACTGTTAACGCCTACTACAACCCATTGATGAACGAAATTGTATTTCCTGCTGGAATTCTTCAACCTCCATTCTTTAACCTTAACGCCGACGATGCTGTAAACTATGGTGCAATTGGTGTTGTTATTGGTCACGAGATGACCCACGGCTTCGACGATCAAGGACGTAACTTCGATAAGAATGGTATTCTTACCGATTGGTGGACCAAGGAAGATTCAGAGAAATTCAATGAGCTAACTCAGGCTTTAGTTGACGAGTATAGCGGTTTCGTGGCTATCGACTCTTTACATGTTGATGGTAAGCTAACCCTTGGCGAAAACATTGCCGATTATGGCGGACTAACAATCTCTTACCTTGCATTCCAAAAGTCGTTGGAAGGAAAAGAAACTCCTAAGAATATCGATGGTTTCACAGCAAATCAACGTTTCTTCCTATCTTATGCCAACGTATGGCGTCAAATTATCCGCGATAAAGAGTTAATGCGTAGAGTTAAAGAGGACGTTCATTCTCCTGGTAAGTTCAGAGTTAATGGAGCATTATTCAATATTCCTGAATTCTACGAGGCTTTCCAAATTAACCCAACCGATCCACTCTACATTCCTGTTGAAAAACGAGCTAAAATATGGTAGTAACAAAAGAACCCGACTTAATAAAGTCGGGTTCTTTGCTATTAGAATTGTTGCTTGTCATTCCAAAGCCTTTAATCTTTCATTCTTAAAATGGGATGACTGGAGTGATGGAGCAATGGACTTGATGTGCATTCTTTCCAATTATTCTTCGCCACAAAAGAGGAAAATGGATTATTAAAGATTTGTAGCGCAATACTCCATGTGCTCCATCAATCCTTTACTCCAATTAAATTAAACCCAAAAGACTCTTTGAAATCAAACTTTAACTTTGCATTTTTGTAAATAAACCATGACTTTAAAACCCTAAACTAAATTTAACATGAAGAGAATTTTACTACTATTATCATTACCCATTTTGCTAACTATGACTAACTGTAAGCCAAGCGAAAATGGAGATAAAAAAGCGGACGTTTCTCCTATTGCGCAAGAATCTATCAACAAAGTAACCAAAGAGTTGCTCAATAAGTATGGCGACTCTCAAAAGATCCGCATTGAGCGTGGTGTAAACCAAGTTGCTTTACTTTGGAGAAGTACCGATGGAAACACCTCCGAGTTTGAAGAATTCTGCAACTCGCAATTCGTTGCCGATGAGGCTGCTCTCGATCAACTTTTCAGTAAGTTATCTTACGGATACGAAATGCTTAATGGATATTTCATACTCCTAAGCAAGGAGTTAATGCGTCCTCTTCATCTCGATTGGGGATCAGTTACTCCAATCGATGAACTATTTGGATCGTACAATGCTGCTGCACATATGTCGGAGGACCTATACGCTAACAAAATTGCGTTTATCACTGCACTTAATTTCCCCTCATACTCATTAAAGGAAAAGAGTGAATTGGGTGAAAAATGGAACCGCAAAGAATGGGCTTACGCTCGTATGGGCGATATCTTCACAAGCAGAGTTCCTGCAAACTTAATTCAGAATTTCTCCACAGTAAATACCAATGCCGACACCTATATCAGCGAGTACAATATTTACCTTGGATATTTAGTTAACGATAACAACGAAGTGTTATTCGCCGATAAGGATCTTAAACTTATCACCCACTGGGGGTTACGCGATGAGTTAAAATCTCAGTATGCTGATAGAGAAAACGGTTTAACTCGTCAAGAAATGATTTACCAGGTAATGAAACGTATCATCGATCAAAGCATTCCAAAGGATGTAATCAATAGCAATAAGTACAATTGGAATCCATACAAGAACACCATTTCGGAAAATGGTACGGATGTTGCTTTCGAATCTGAGCCAAACACTCGTTATCAACATATAATCAATCAATTCAAGGCTTTAAAAGCAATTGATGATTACACTCCAAGTATGCCAACCTACATCCAGCGCAAATTCGAAGGCGAATTCGAAATACCTGTTGATGAAGTTGAGCAACTATTCACTGAATTAGTATCTTCGAAAGAGGTAAGAAACCTAGGCAAGATAATCAGCCAACGTTTAGGCCGCGATTTGCGTCCATTCGATATTTGGTACGATGGGTTTAAAGCACGTAGCGGAATTCCTGCCGAAAAACTTGAATCAATCACCACTAAACGTTTTGCCAACGCTGCCGCATTCGAGAAAGAACTTCCAAATATTTTAACATCGTTGGGATGGACAAAAGAGAAAGCCCAGTTTATAGGCGAAAGAGTTAAAGTAGAGGCTGCTCGCGGATCGGGTCACGCTTGGGGTGCTGAAATGCACAAGGATAATGCACTTCTCCGTACAAGAGTTCCTGCAAGCGGAATGAACTACAAAGGCTTCAACATTGCTATGCACGAATTTGGCCACAACGTGGAGCAAACAATCACTCTTCACGATGTTGATTACTACGAAATGCACGGCGTACCCAATACTGCGTTTACAGAGGCTTTAGCATTTGTATTCCAAAAACGCGATTTGGCCGTTCTTGGATTCAAGGAAACCAATCCCGATAAGGTTGCATTGGAAACTCTTGATAACCTATGGTCGTGCTACGAAATTATGGGCGTTTCGCTGGTTGATATCAACCTTTGGAAATGGTTATATAACAATCCAAATGCAACTGCCGAACAGGTAAAAGAAGCAACTTTAACCATTGCAAAGGATATATGGAATAAGTACTATGCCGATGTATTTGGATCGAAAGACGAGACTATTCTCGCTGTTTATTCACATATGATTGATAATCCACTTTACCTATCGGCCTACCCAGTTGGTCACCTAATCGATTTTCAATTGGAAAAACAGTTCGTGGGAAAATCGTTTGCTAACGAGGTTGAAAGAATATACTCTCAGGGCAGATTGATTCCTCAACTTTGGCTGAAGAATGGTGTTGGCGAACCTCTATCGGTAAAACCAATCCTTGAAGCATCGGACAAAGCTATCGAACAATTTTCTTCGAAATAATACGAAATAAATTAAAGGGAAAGCCGGCTTCAGAGTCGGCTTTTCTTATTTTTGTATAAACCATACAACGAAGTAGTCAATGAAAAAAATTGCCACTCTCCTACTTTTCACGATAATATTCTGCTACTCCAATGCTCAAGAAGCAAAACATTCATTCGCCTTTCAGGGAACGGAATTTATGCTCGATGGAAAACCTTTCCAAATAATTAGTGGAGAAATGCATCCAGCACGTATTCCTGCGGAATACTGGCGTCATAGAATTCAAACGACAAAGGCAATGGGCTGTAATACAGTTTCTGCTTACATTTTTTGGAATTATCACGAAGTCGATGAGGGTGTTTACAATTTTACAACTTGGAACCGAGAACTGGGAAAATTCATAAAAATTGCCGAGGAGGAAGGTATGTGGGTTATCCTCCGTCCGGGCCCTTACGTTTGTGCGGAGTGGGATTTTGGAGGAATACCTCCTTATCTCCTAAAAACTCCAGACATTAAGGTTCGTTGTATGGATCCACTCTATATGAATGCTGTAGAAAACTACCTGAAGCAACTTTCCAAAGTGATAAAACCATTCCAAATCACCAATGGAGGCCCTGTGCTAATGCTCCAAGTTGAGAATGAATATGGCAGTTATGGAAATGATAAGGAATACATTAAAACACTGGCAAATATATGGCGAGAGAATGGAATTACTGTACCGTTCTTCACTGGCGATGGGCCTACACCATATATGCTCGAAGCAGGCAGCCTTGAAGGTTGTGCCAGCGGTTTAGACTCTGGTTCAAGTCAAGTCGATTTTGATTTAGCCAGCAAAATAAACCCAAATGTTCCTGTTTTTAGCTCCGAGACCTATCCTGGTTGGCTAACACATTGGGGTGAGAAATGGGCAAAACCCGATACTGCTTCGTTATACAAGGAAGTTCGGTTCCTTATGGATAATAAAAAATCATTCAACCTGTACGTTATTCACGGTGGGACCAATTTTGGTTTTACTGCCGGAGCAAATAGTGGAGGAAAAGGATATGAACCAGATTTAACCAGTTACGATTACGATTCACCAATAAACGAACAAGGTCAGCCTACAGATAAATACTTTGCGCTTCGTAAAATTATTGGCTCATATCTACCTAAAAACAAGAAACTACCCAAAATTCCCGAACCAATTGCAACTATCGAAATACCTGAAATCGGAATGGAAGCCTTTGCATCTGTTTGGGACAACTTGCCAGTTCCCATACAATTAGTGCAACCAAAACCTTTTGAAGCGTTAGACCAAAATCAGGGTTATATGGTTTATAGGACTACACTAATTGGTCATAAAAGTGGCAAGCTAACCGTTACAGAACTCCACGATTATGCAACTGTTTTCCTAAATGGAAAGTACATTGGCAAAATGGATAGGCGCGAAGGAATCAACACTATCGAAATTCCTAAAACCGAGGAGAAATTCCCAGTACTCGAAATTCTAGTTGAAGGAATGGGACACATCAACTTCGCTCAGCATATAATTGACAGAAAGGGCATTACAGACAGAGTAACTTTAAATGGAATGACACTGATGAACTGGGAAGTTTTTAAACTCCCAATGGACGATAAGTTTGTCCTAAACCTAAAATCATCTACAAATTTTGATAAGGAAGGCATCTTTTTCAAAGGCAAATTCAACATCGATAAGGTTGCGGACACTTACATCGATATGTCAAATTACACCAAAGGGGTGGTTTGGGTTAACGGCCATAATTTAGGTCGATACTGGAATATTGGTCCTCAATTCAGACTTTACTGTCCATCTGTTTGGCTAAAAAAAGGTGAAAACGAAATAATTGTATTCGACTCACACTTAACTGAAGCAAAGACAGTAAAAGGCGAAAAAACATTGGAGTAGAATTTCTTCATTTCAACATAAATTAACCCAACAAATTCTGAAATAAGTGTTTTTTAGATGATATTGCTTTACTTTACATTGTAAGGAACTACAAAAAATTGATTCAATGATTATATCGAAAAAACTAAATGCCGACAGGCAAACACTTACAGAACTGGAAATCTTCCGCGACGACAAGTCCAGCCTAAACATATTCGACTTAGTTGATAAAACAGCAACATCAGGAGGTAGCGATTTCCTTAAAAATCATTTTCAGAACCCTTATAACAACGCCGAGGACATAATCGATATGCAGGAGGCTCTTAAAGCAATTGTAGCCGAACCTGCAAAATTCACAATTCCATTCACCAAGGAGTTGATGGACAGCATCGAGGTTTACTACTTTTCCAAAAGCGAGGTATTAATAAGCGGCAATCCAATAGCACGCTTTTTCGAGGGGCTCATATACAGAATTAAGTACAAAGATTTTAAGGAAACAGCACTTAAAGGTTCCAAAAATACGCTGCTTTTCGTACAGCTAATAAAGAAGTACTTCGATGGTTTAGATTCCAACAGATTACCCAAGTTGCTAAAGGAAACTTACATTAAAGTAAACGAGATTCTAAACGAAAAGGACATCATAACTGTTTGCGGAATAAAGAATATTCAATCGTTGGACTTTGTCGATTTAATCACAATCGATCAATGGTTCCGGTCAACACATAAACTTAAGATTTTAACTCTACTGGAAACTGCCTATGCATTTGATGCTTACACATCGATGGCAACGGCAATAAAGAAGTATAATTTATGCTTCCCAGAGATTATCAATTCAGAAAACTCGGTACTCGAAATCGAAGATCTATTCCATCTATTTATCAAGAATCCCATTGCCAATAGCATTAAATACGACGATGCTAAACAATTTCTGTTCCTTACAGGACCAAACATGGCAGGTAAAACAACATTCCTGAAATCGTGTGGAATTGCAATTTACATGGCACAACTTGGAATGGGTGTTCCTGCAAAATCGATGAAGATAACTCCCTTCAATGCCCTATTCAGCAGTCTCAACACTACCGATAACCTTAGTATTGGATATAGCTACTTTTACAGCGAAGTAATGCGTGTTCGCAAAGCCGCAGAAACGCTCCAAAAGGACAAAAAAGTGTTTATGATATTCGACGAACTTTTCAAGGGAACCAATATAAAGGATGCCTTTGATGGATCGATGCTCGTTATAAATGGTCTTTTAAAATGGGAATCGAGCATGTTTATACTTGCATCGCATTTAACCGAGATATCCAGGGAAATTGCTGCAATTCCAAATGTATTCTTTAGATATTTTGATTCATCGGTAGAAAATGGCAAACCCACATTTAGCTATAAAATTCGTGAAGGAAAATCGGACGAACGCTTAGGATTAATAATTTTGCAAAACGAAAACATTGAAAAACTATTAACTCCTCAACAGTAAATGGAAGTTAGCTTTATTCTAGTTGAACCTGCAGTTCCCGAGAATGTTGGCGCCGCTGCGCGCGCCATAAAAACAATGGGCTTTGGCGATTTACGCCTTGTTAACCCTTGCGACCATTTGGATATGAAAGCCCGAATGCTTGCCCATGCATCTAACGATATACTTGAGAATGCCAAGGTTTACCAATCGCTTGAAGAGGCTATTAAGGATGTAGATTTTGTTTTTGCCACATCGGCAAAACAACGCTGGGTGAAGCTAGATATTATTCCTTGTAATGAACTAACTGATTTCATTGAAAAGAAAGGCAATACAATAAATAACATCGCCATTGTATTTGGCAGAGAAGAGTCGGGATTAACTAACGAAGAAATGGCTCTATGCCACAGGGCATCAACCATTCCTTTAAAAACCCAATATCCTTCACTAAACCTTGCTCAATCAGTAATGATTTATGCCTATACACTATCGTTCTTAACAATCGACCACATTCAAAGTGCTCCAAAGCTACAAAATCCAGATAGTCTAAAAGCACTAATATCAAAAGTTCAATCAATCTTAAGTGAAGTAGAACTTGGCCCCGATAAACTAATAAATGGTCGCATAATTGAACGAATAACAGACCTTGATGCTGACGATTTAAAACTCTTGCATTCGCTATCAAGTGCATTACTCGAGAAGATATCCGACAAAAAAGATTGATATAAATCAATCATCCCTAGCAAAAAAATAATAGAAGGTCTATTTTGGATTTATAAAATTGCCTTAAATTGATGGGCAAACATATAAATCCAACGACTATGATAAAGAAAACTCTATTGGGCACTGTTATCTTGCTCATCGTTAACAGTTCGCTTACTATAGCTCAGGAAAAGAAAACAGAAAGCAATTTAAGTGTCGATTATAGTGTCGATTTTGTAAGCCGTTACCTATGGAGAGGTTTACTTTTCAATGGAAATCCTAATATTCAACCAACAATCTCATTAACTGCTGGTAATTTTTCAATCGGTAGCTGGGGTTCATTTGCAGCATCGCAAGAATACGCAGAAATAGACCTCTTTGCAACATATTCTGTTGGAAACTTATCCGTCACCCTTTACGACTATTACAATGAATATGAATCAAATCTTGATTCAGTAGATTACTTTAACTGGGATAAAAATACAACAGGTCATTTACTAGAAGGAACAATTGCCTGGGCAGGAACAGAGAATTTTCCCTTAAGCGTTACCCTTGCGGCGTTTTTCTATGGATATGATACCGATAATAATGGAGATCAAAACTACTCTACCTATCTCGAACTTGGCTACCCTGTTAAAATTGGAGATTTTAATTTCGATTTATTCGTTGGAGGTACTTTAAACGAAGGATTTTATAACGATGAGGCAAATATTGTAAACGTTGGCTTTAAAACCACTAAGGAAATTGAAATTACCGACAAGTTTAAACTCCCAGTTAGTGCTTCTTTTGTAGTAAATCCTGCTAAGGATGATGTATTTTTCGTAGTTGGTATAACCCTATAATTAATAAACCATGAAGAATCGATTTGTATCAATACAGCTCCGACTAGCCTTACTTGTTGGAATTGGTGTTTTTCTGACTGTTGCGGTGCTTGTATTCCTTAGTACACGTAACGCAATGCGCAATGCAATAGATGATGCTAAACAACAAACAGTCCTTATCTCAAAGAACTATGCCGGAATAGTTAAATCGAGAATGGATAAAGCTATGTTATCGGCACATGCAATGGCCAACGCGCTAAGCTATGTTTCGTCAAATAAAGACCAAGCAATTAGCCGAGAACAAGCACAAATGATGAGTGCTCAAATACTCTTAAGCGATGCAGAAAACCTTGGTTTCACAATTTGTTTCGAACCTAATGCCTTCGATGGAAAAGATGCTCGATTTGTAAATACTGCAGGTCATGACAACACAGGCCGACTTATCTCCTACTTAACTAAAAATGGAACTGGTGGATATGTTGTTGAGCCCCTAATTGATTACGATAAAGAGGATTTATCGCCCTGGTACTGGAAACCAAAACAGTACTTGTCCGATTTTGTTACAGAACCAATACATTATCCAATTCAAGGAAAAATGGTATTTATGGTTTCCTTTATGTCCCCAATAATTGGAAACTCAGCGTTTATGGGAGTTACGGGAATCGACTACTCTATCGACTTTTTACAAGAATTGGTTTCTTCCTCCAAATTTTATGATGGAAAAGCCAACATATCCATTGTGAGCAACGAAGGTACCTATGCTGCAAATTCTTCGAAACCCGATCTAATAGGCAAAAGTATTAAGGAAGATAACGCATCTGATTTCGACAGCCAGCTTAATGAACTGAAAGTGGGTCACGAAAAGGTACTAGAATTGAATGGTCAACTTCAGGTTTTTGTTCCTATATATGTAGGAAAAAGTAAACTACCATGGCAAGTACGACTTTCGGTTCCTATGAGTATAATCACCCAAAAGGCAGTAAAAGAAATGATGTATCAAATTATCATTGGAGTTGTCCTTTTTGTGATAAGTTTGATGATTCTTATTTTTGCATTGAGGCAATCGATTAAGCCTATTTACTCGTTAGTAGAGATTACCAACCAAATAGCCGAAGGAAACTTAAACATCAACAGCAAAACAGATATCAGGAACGATGAGATTGGGCTCGTCTATAACTCAGTTCACGATATGGCTAAAAAGCTAAAAGATATCATTGCTAGTATTCGCGATGCTGCCGAAAGTTTCTCGCTAGCAGCTGCCCAAATGAGTTCTGGCAGTCAGCAATTATCGGAAAGAACTAATCAACAAGCCTCATCAATAGAAGAGGTTAGTAGTTCAATGGAAGAAATGGTTTCGAGCATTCAACAAAATGCCGATAATTCAAAAGAAACCGAAAAAATATCGAACCTAGCAGCAATTGGTGGTAAAAAAGGAAAAGAATCGGTCGATACAGCCATCAACTCAATGATGCAAATTGCACAGAAAATTAGCGTAATAACCGACATTGCATTCCAAACCAATATTCTTGCGCTAAATGCCGCTGTAGAGGCTGCCAGAGCTGGCGAGCACGGTAAAGGGTTTGCTGTAGTTGCTGCTGAAGTTCGAAAACTTGCCGAACGTAGTCGCACCGCTGCTGATGAAATAAGTAACTTCTCATCGTATAGCGTTTCCACTGCAGAAACAGCAGGAAAAGAACTTCAGTCAATAGTTCCTCAGATTGAGAAAACAGCCCAACTCGTTCAGGAAATATCGGCGGCAAGTATTGAGCAAAATGGAGGAGCCGATCAGGTTAACAATGCAATTCAACAGCTAAATCAGGTAACACAGCATAATGCATCGTTGGCCGAGGAGATAGCCTCTAACTCGGAAGAGTTACTAAGCCAATCCCAGCAATTAAAAGAAATGGTTGCCTATTTTAATGTTTAAGTAAAAAGAGTCTAACAAAAAACGAGAGGATTAAATCTCTCGTTTTTTTATATCTCAAAAATAGCACCTACAATACTACTCACTTGTCATTATAAACAACGGCTGCATTTCGAAACTTTTATAGAATGGGCGAAGCCTATCGGTATTGTAGTACCGCGAAACATTAACAATTTTCTTTTGACTAACAACCACATCAATAGGCATATTGTCGTAACGTCCATTTTTAAGCACAACTAAACGACCATGAACCCCCTTCAATATCAAATCCAACGCAAGGTTTCCAAATGCCATTGGCACAATAGAATCTATAGCATCGGGCTCCCCTCCTCTTACTAAATATCCCAGATTTTGACTTATTATATTAACCGTTTTGCCTTTATTGTACTTCGCTGAGAGTTCCTTAATTTGCTTAGAAACAATATCACCGATTCCACCAAGTTTAGCATGGCCAAAAGCATCTCGCTCTGTCCCCTGAATCGACATTTGCTCCATTCCTTCGAATGTAGCTCCTTCGGATATTAAAACCGTAGCATATTTACTTGGATTATGGTTTCGGTCATCAATTAACAGCTCTGTTAATCTATCAACGCTAAACTTGAATTCTGGAATAGCACAACGGTTAGCCACACCAGCCATTGTTGGAAGCATTGCCGTAAAACCTGCATACCGACCAAAAACTTCCATAACCAGTATGCGCTCGTGCGAACCAGCCGAAGTTCGAAGCATATCGGTTAATGCAATAGTTCTGGTAACACAGGTACTAAACCCAATGCAATAATCGGTTCCTGGCACATCGTTATCCATTGTTTTGGGAATTGCAATCACCTTAAACCCTTCCTGATAAAGCCTTACACCATAACTCAAAGTATCATCACCACCAATAGGAATCAAGTAATCGATTCCCAGAAAGGCTAGATTTTTTATTACCTCGGGTGTTAAATCATTCATGGACTTATTGAACTTCGATTTTAAGTGCTCCGGAACACTACACTTGGCAACTTTGCCGGGATTTGTTCGCGATGTATGCAAGAAAGTTCCTCCCGTACGAAACGCTTTATTAACCCGTTCCTCGGTTAGTACTTCGAAACAATTACTATTATCAGCATCTTTATCCCGAATAACCTCAATTAGCCCAGCCCAACCTCGTCGTAAACCAATTACACTAAACCCCTCGCGGAGTGCTCGTATTGTTATAGCTCTAATTGCTGGATTTAAACCAGGCACATCGCCTCCTCCAGTAAGAATCCCAATTACCGGTTTTGTTTTAGTAGCATTTTCCATTGCCATAAAATTTAGTGAATAATAAAATTACGGCAGATGTATTTAATTGTCAAGGGATGAATCGGAAAAACTACTCAATAAAAAAGGATACCCTAAGGTATCCTTATAAATATGCGACCAATAAAGCTACTTTAATTCTGCCTCTAAGTATTGATTAAGTGTTTCGACACTTATGCGTTTTATAATGATTTTCTTATTGGAATCTAACACAAACATTACCGGAGTAGAGTAAATATCATAAAGATTACGGAAATTCGAGCTAAACGTAGGATCCCAAACGTTTAACCATGTAAGTCCATTCTTTTCGATATATTCCATCCATTTGGGCTGATCGCCTTGGGTGTAAACACCATAAACCGATAAACCTTTCGACTTATACTTATCGTAAGTTTTCTTAAGTTCAGGAGTAATTTTTTTGCAATGTCCACATTCTGGATCCCAGAAATATACCACAGTAATCTTAGCCTTAACATCGCTAAGCCTAAAATATTTTCCGTGCTCATTGGGCAACCAAAGATCTGGGGCAATATTTCCTATTAGGTTTGGCTTCAATGCAGAAACCCTCTCCTTAAACTTATCAATCATTTTCTGATCGGCCCACCAAGCTTCTCCGCTTAAATAGTATTTTTCGGCAATAACCACAAAAACGCCATCCATTCCCATTCGTTCCGATGTGATAAACTTGTTCGATAAAAACGATAGAACATACTGAAACATCTCCTTGTTTGCCTTCGATTTCTCAATCAAATCAATAGCTTGAGGAATAATGCTATCGGGATTAGGAATTAAAACCCTATCGAAATAGGTATTAATTTTTCCTTCTAGAATGGGCGTACGTAACAATCGGCTGTCAGAAAAATCAATGTTATCGAAATAATGTACCTTGTTAAACTGGTAACCATGAGCCCACCGTAGTGAATCGGGATTCGTGGCATTCTCAGGAACCGTATACTCTGGTATATCCACATTTTTCATAGCTTTTACTAAAGAACCAAGGAACTCTCCCTTATGCTTATCGATAACGGAATCCCAGTACTTAATAACTTCGGCATTAAGATCGTTCAACTTACCTTTTAGCTCCTGCGATTTTACAGTATCCTTCAGTGCTTCCTTCATTTGATCAGATAGCTCCTTATTTCGCTTCTGCATATCGATCATGAAATTCTGATAATCTAAAAAAGCTTCGTTTTCGCTGGAATTCTTGAACTTTATATTCTCATGAAAATTCTCCTTGGTTGTTTTAACGCTGAAATGCTGATTATCGCTAACCAGTATTTCGAAAAAAGTTTTTTCGGGTAGTATCACCAGGTAAATTCCACCTTTTAGCAAAGAATCGCCTGTAAAAACTGCAACTCCCTTAGAATCCACCTTGGCAGTATCGGTAACAAATTTCTTATCGCCATAATGATAGCCAAGCAATAATGAAGTATCCTTCAACCCTTCAATTTGAACCTCAATCCTATATGCTGGCTTCTGTGCAAAAACCAATGCAACAGTAAATACAAGTAAAAATAAAATTACTGAACGTCTCATGCTATTCGTTTTAAAAGAGAGAAATTATTCAAAAATAACTAAAAAAGAAGATTTAAAACCATCTATTCCAATAATCCTTACAATACGTTTCAACAAACAAACTTATTTCTTGTTAAAAGAAAGGACAAGCAATTTGCCTAAAAAAACATATAAACTATGTTAAATGAACCCAATAAACTAATAAACGAAGTAAGCCCTTACTTACTTCAACACTCCTATAATCCTGTAAAATGGCACACATGGAACAACGAAACACTCGAAAAAGCAAAAAGGGAGAATAAACTTTTGCTCATAAGCATTGGATACAGCAGCTACCACTGGTGCCATGTAATGGAGAAAGAATCGTTTATGGACAACGATATAGCCCAGATTATGAGCCAGAACTACATTTGTGTTAAGGTTGACAGAGAAGAACGTCCGGATATAGACCAAATATACATGAACGCGGTACAAATAATAACCCGAAAGGGAGGCTGGCCGCTAAACTGCTTTGCTCTTCCGGATGGACGCCCTGTTTATGGTGGTACATATTTTCCAAAGGATCAATGGAAAAGTATTATTGAAAGCATGAACGAAACATGGATACATGAACCCCAGAAGGTAATTGAAGTAGCCGAAGAACTTGAGCACGGAATCGTAAGTTCCGAGATAATTCATGATAAAACTCCCATAGAGTCGGAAGACCTTAAGCAATCTCTCACCGAAAGTATTCACTCAATAAAATCGCGGCTCGATTACACCAAAGGAGGAACCATTGGCGCACCCAAATTCCCGATGCCCGGATTTATTAAACTTTTGCTGGAGTATGGCAACCACTCTCACGATTCGGAGATAAAAGAGTATGTCAACACAACCCTACTCAAAATTGCAAATGGTGGAATTTACGACCATGTTGGCGGCGGATTTTATAGATATTCGGTTGACGAAAAATGGCATATCCCCCATTTCGAGAAAATGCTCTACGACAACGCGCAGCTTATCGAGGTATACTCGCTAGCATTTCGTAGAGATCCCAATCCTCTCTTTAAAAAAATAGTTGACGAAACCATTGAATTTACAGCACGCGAACTTCTTGCCCCAAACGGTGGATTTTACAGTGCGCTCGATGCCGATTGCAACGGTCTCGAAGGCGAATACTACACGTGGAAAAAGAACGACTTGGAATCGATTCTCGAATACGACTCAGAACTCTTCTGCTCGGCCTACGGAATTGCACTAAAAGGAAATTGGAACAACACAAATGTTCTGCGAAGATGCATTACCGACAGTCAACTCGAAAGCATATTCAATATTCCTTCAAAGGAAATTGAGTATCGATTAAGCAGGAGTCTCCTAAAAATGAGAAACGAACGGGGCAAAAGAGTTCCGCCACTTATCGATGATAAAATTATAACCTCGTGGAACGGACTTATGGTATCGGCATTATCGCAAGCATACATTAGCTTTGGGAATAAACGCTACCTCGAATTGGCTCTTTCGGCAAACGAGAATATCGAAAAAACTCATTTCACTAATGGGAACCTCCAGCGAATACAATGTAAGGGGAAAGTGTACACCGAGCCACTCCTCGACGATTACGCCAATTACATAAAATCGCTCATCAATCTTTACAACGCAACACTCAACCATGAGTGGTTAAATAAAGCCAATTCGCTTGCAACTAAAACCATCGATAATTTTTGGGATAGCAGCTCCGGAATGTTCTTCTACACATCAAATAGTAACAAACTAATTGCCCGAAAAATGGAGTTAATAGATGGTGTAATGCCCTCGGCCAATGCAGTAATGGCGGGTAATCTTATTCATCTCTCGGAACTGCTCGAAATCCAGAAGTATAGGAAAATAGCCAATCAAATGCTTGCAAATATCTCCTACAATATCAAAAATAATGGAACATTCGTGTATGCATGGGTAAACCTATTTCTGAGTCAATCGTTACCAATGGTTCACTTGGGCTTTAGTAAAGAGTTGGCCAACGACATACAAAAAATCCAAAGCCAAATAGTCTATTCCAATACGCGATTAAGCCTCAACAGTAATGTAACGGATAAAATACAGGTTTGCATTGGAACGTCATGCCAACAAGCGCAAAACAACATAGAACCGATTGTGAATCAAATAAACCAAATCAAAATTGAATAAATTGCTGTTTAACAAATTTCGCACAGCCAACCCTTTTTAATGCAATAATTTGGCGTTAATAAGGTTAAATTGATATTTTTTCGTACTTTTCACGGGTCGAATATTATATATTCAGTGAATTCCATCAATTAAATCCCTTTTGAGATGAAAAAACTGATTAAAAGTGTTTCAATTATTCTAGCACTTATTTTAGCCTTAATCATTACCCTGTTTCTTATTTGGTCGTTCAAGCCAAAACAAAAACTAAATATTTATATACTCGACAAAACTGTCGTCCATAAGGACAGGCCCGAGCATAAAGCATTTGTTTGGTTATTGAACCAGAATCGATTTGTTGGCCCCGATAATAAACCATACTCAGCAAAACGCGACTACTGGGGATTTTTTCCTATTGATCTTGCCAATCAAATATTCGATTTTAAGGCAATCCGTATTAATGAGGTAGATGTTTACTCCTCTATTTACGATGCCGTTTATTATACCGACTGCTACGGTGTATACTCTTTCGAATGGTATAAAAATATTACTCAACCAATACATTCGTCAAAGGTTTATGGAGGACTTAACCAAAACGATTATTTCCTCCTTAAAAAGATGAAAGACGAAGGAAAGCTAATTATTGGAGAGTACAACATGTTTAGCACACCAACCAATGCTCTGGTTCGCAGCAAAACCGAAGATCTATTCAACCTTGAATGGACCGGATGGTCGGGAAAAGTATTCACAACTCTCGATCCAACACGTCCAAACGGTCCTGCTGAGTGGATGCCCAAACTATACGAGTCGCAGCATCTTAAACCGTGGCCAAAAGAAAGTAAAGGCATTGTTCTGGTTAGTAACGATGGGTTAATCGATGTTCTTGAGTTAACCGAGTCGCTAAAATCGCTTATGCCGCAAATTTATGCCAACCAGGAAGCCCAAAAGAAATTCGGGTTGCCATCGCAAGTGGCCTATCCTTGCTGGTTCGATTTTATTAAGCCCAATTCTACAGCCACAGTTCATGCTAGCTTCAAGCTCGATTTAACCAATGCTGGCATTGATAGGCTAAATAAAATAGGGCTATCAAGTCAGTTTCCGGCAATTATTCAGGCTCACGAGAATGAGCCAACATTCTACTTCGCTGGCGATTTTGCTGAAAATCCAGTAATATCGGCAACCTCAAAAATGGCTGGAGGAAAATTCCTGAATCGACTTTTTCTCAAGAAAACAGAAAAAGCAGTATTCTTTAACACATTCTACACACCTCTAATCGAGAGTATATTCGAAGATTACTACAAAAACCTGAAGACCCAAAAGTAATTTGCCACTCTCTCTTTTTTTAGTAAAACATTGTTGCAAATTGATTACTAAATTTGCAGGTAACTATTTATGCATTTACCATGTCTATCAGTAATTCAAATAGCAACCTTAGCTTCGTTCATAATGGCGAGCTAATACCTCAAAGCCAGCTCAACAAACACATTACCTCTGCCGAAAAGGTGATATACGAAGTTATTCGCGTGGTTAACTCAACCCCCATTTTTCTTGCAGAGCACATACAACGAATCGAAAACTCCATTCAACTTTCGAACCTAGAGCCATTAAACTCGGAATTTGTAATAGATTCTCTGAAAAAATTACTTACAAGCAACCCTGTAGCAGCGCAAAATATCAAGCTCATTGCAAGCTACAAAACACTCCATAGCTCCCCCGAATTTACAGCATTCTTTATACCATCCAAATATCCAACAATCAACGAAAAAGCGGATGGTATTAAAGTTAAAACAATACATGCAACCAGGTTAAACCCCGAGGTTAAAGCCGAAAACAACACTCTGAGAAGCTATGCCGATGAGGTTATCGCAAAGGAGAACTGCTACGAAGTACTAATGATAGATAGTTCCGAGCTAATAACCGAAGGAAGCCGATCCAATGTTTTCTTTATCAAAGATGGAGATCTGATTACCGCTCCAAACCAAATAGTTTTAGGCGGTATTACTCGCGAAAAGGTGTTGAATATTTGTATCAATCGCGGAGTTAATGTCCATATGGAATGTTTGCATGCCAACGATCTGAGCAAAATTCAGGGGGCATTCATCACAGGAACATCTCCGGGAGTTCTTGCCATTAATAGCATCAACAGCATTACACTAGATGTCCACCATAAGCTCCAAGCACAAATAAGCAACGACTATAACGCGCTAATTGATACCGAAATTAAAAACTGGCAAAAATGAGAGTATCCATCGTACAATCATCGCTCCAGTGGGAAAATCCCGCTGCAAATATTAAGTATTTCGAGGATAAAATCGTTGAAGTAGCGCCAAACTCCGACCTAATAGTTCTCCCCGAGATGTTTACCACCGGATTTTGTATGAACCCGGAGAAAATGGCCGAGGAGCACCCGGGCAAAACGGTTCAATGGATAACCTGCATGGCTGCCAATAATAAGGTTGCAATAACCGGAAGCTACATTGCTAAAGAAAACGGAAAATACTACAATCGTATGCTATTTGCATTCCCCAACGGGAATGTAGAACACTACGATAAACGGCACCTCTTTAGGATGGGCGAAGAGGATAAACACTACACGCCCGGCTCAAAACGAGTAATTGTAAGCTACCTGGGCTGGCGAATCCTGCTATTAGTTTGCTACGATTTAAGATTCCCCGTTTGGAGCCGCAACCAAAACAACTACGATCTTATTGTACTCGTAGCTAATTTCCCCGAAAGTCGCCGATTTGCCTGGAACACGCTGCTGCTTGCCCGGGCAATGGAGAATCAGTGCTACGTTGCGGCATGCAACAGAATTGGCGCCGACGGAAACAGCATTAACCATAGTGGAGATTCCCAAATTATTGATCCTTTGGGGCACGTTTTGGCAATTGCATCGCCCAACAACGAAGAGGTTCTTACCTCAACCCTATCGCTCGAATATCTAATAAATGCCCGCGAGAAATTCCCTGTACATCTCGACTCCGATAATTTTAAAATCCTATAACCCCTAAAAGCCCCAGAATTTGAAAAAAACAGAAGCTAAACGAAAAAGTAAGCCGAAGCAATGCACAAGTAGACCAAAATAGTGCATAAGCAGCCCAGAAAAATGCAAGAGCGGGTCGGAAAAATGCAAAAGCAATACAAAAGTGCAATAGATAGCGCAAGCACAGCCAACAAGGAACCGCTGCAAAAGCCAGAATTTTAGTAATCGCGGCTGCGTAAAACTAAAAATATCGAAAAAAGTCCCTATATTTAAACATTAGACCATAAAAACACCAGTATGAATGTCGATGAAAGCAACTCTGGCATTTTCGAAAATATTCCGGAGTGCGGCTTTACCCTCGATTCAAGAGGCGTAATTCAACGCTACACTCAGCTTGCACAAAGCATTATAGGTGACAACCAAAAACTCAATGGCTTAAAAATTCAGGCATTAATCCCGGCCATTAAAAACAAAAGTTTATCGCGATTACATGACTTGGAGTTCGATTTTAGCCATAACAAGCAATCAATCCATTTTAGAATTACTGTAAAGCAAATTGAAACAAGCAAAAGCGAAGAGTACATTGTATGGCTAAAAGACATTACAAATGAGCATCGACAAGAAAAAATAAACCGAATCCTACTTAGCATATCGCAGTTCGAATCAATATCAAAGGATCTTGGGCAATTTTACAGAACCATACAGGATGAACTAAATACCCTTTTCGATGCAAACAACCTCTATATCGTGCTATTCGACAAGTTTCGAATAAGTCTCAACCTTGCCTATATTTCCGATTCTCAGAATACATTACAAACCTACCCCAGAGGTAATACGATTGCACTCTGGGTAGCCCAAACAGGTAGAGCCGTTGTCCTAGATCAAAAGCAAATAAATAGACTGCAAAAAAAATACAACCTAATATTCTTTGGGCCTCAGGCACTATGCTGGATGGGTGTTCCGCTTAAAGTTAAACATGACATTATAGGGGTAATTGCTGTTCAAAATTATGAAAGAATGGATGCTTTCACTCTCGAAGATCTAGATGTACTAAAATTCATATCAACACAAATAGCGGCCAGCATTCTACATAAGGAAAACGAACGGGAACTTTTACTTGCAAAAGAAAAAGCAATTGAATCGGATAAACTAAAATCGGCATTTCTGGCAAACATGAGCCACGAAATTCGTACGCCGATGAATGCCATTCTTGGATTCTCCGAACTTGTTTCGCGCAAGAATATACAACCCGAAAAACGAGAAATATACACCCAGCATATTGTTAATAATGGCAAACTCCTTTTACACCTAGTAGACGATATTATTGACCTCGCAAAGATTGAAGCGGGTCAGCTAAAGTTTAAACGAAATACCACCAACGTCGAGGAATTGCTGATTGAACTGATGCATTTCTGCATCAGCGAGAAGAAACGGCTTAAAAAGGATGAACTAGATATTGTTTGCGAAGGCAATAAAGGCGGACATCCTATGTGGTTACTTTGCGATAGTTTCCGCTTAAAGCAAGTTCTCCTGAATTTGCTTAGCAATGCTCTAAAATTTACGTTCTCGGGAAGTGTAGTTTTTGGCTACGATATACCCAACAATGCAACAATACAATTTTACGTAAAGGACTCGGGAATTGGCATTCGCCCCGATCAGCAAACAATCATATTCGACAGATTCCGCCAAGCCGACGATTCCGCAACGCGCCAATTTGGAGGAACTGGCCTTGGACTAACCATATCAAAAAAACTGGTTGAACTAATGGGCGGACGAATATGGGTAAACTCCAAATCGAATGAAGGGTCGAACTTTCATTTTACATTACCGCTTATAATTCCAGACCTAAACAACAATAGGCTGAATGAATCGCTAACAAAAATACTCCCCGATCCCATTTTTAAAGGCAAAATCGCTCTCATTGTCGAGGACAATGAGGCAAACTACCTCTACCTCGACGAACTTCTCCGTCCTACAGGCATAAAAATCATAAGAGCCAGCAATGGTCTCGATGCAATCAATTTCGCAGCAAACAATTTCGATATCGATGTTATTCTAATGGATCTTCAACTTCCCGAACTCGACGGTTTTGAGGCAACTAAAAGAATAAAGCAAATCAACCCCAAGGTTCCTATTATTGTTCAAACGGCATACGCTTTAGCCGATGAAAAAAATAGAGCAATAAACGCCGGCTGCGATCATTACCTCACAAAGCCCATTTCGGCCAATACTTTATTATATTTAATAAACCAAGTATTTGGTAATAGTTAATTTAGTATTATTGCAGCAAGCATTATAGTATACACCCATTTAAATTCACTGCTGAAAATGAGTTTCAAGAAAATATTTTTGATAGTTCTAGCTACAATTCTCATTAAACCATCCAATATAGTAGCAAACAGTATTCTATATAGTAATTATACGATCGCTTCAAGAAATTCCATTAACAGCGACACGCTTAACGCGATTAACTCAAAGATTTATGAGTTCGAGAAGTCTGGAAATCGATCGGCTTTGGTCGATGCTCTTACCGTAAAGACTAAGCTTTTTATTGGTGCTGGAAACTACGAGGAAGCATTGATTAACGCAAACCAGGCACTTATTATAGCTAATGAGGTAGGACGCGAACAGCAATTGGAGGTTGTATCCCGCTTACTTAGTGAAATTCACATTGCCAAAGATTTAATATGGGAGTCAACAGAATACTTATATAATGGGTACAAACTAAGCGAAGCCATCCGCGACTCATCCAAAATTGCCTGGTATCTACTTTCAATCAGCATGGCCGAAGAGTACCTTGGTCGTTTATCGAACGCAATGGAAATCAACCTCAATGCAATTGAGTTTTTCAAGGCAACTGGCGACTCTCTTAATCTTGCAAAAATATACCGAGCCCAAGGAGTTGTACATACCGAACTCGGAAATTTCACAACAGCGCAATCGTATATCGAAAAATCAATTGCAATACTTAGCACTTATAACGATTCGCTGAACATTGGTATTGCTTACTTAAGCCTAGCCAATCTTGAGTTACAAAACGAAAAACTTGCCGAGGCTCAGAATCACCTTAAACGGGCAAGCTGTATGCTCAAGCCCATAAATCCAAAATACTACTACCATTGTAGAACAACTAACGGCTCTCTACTAATCAGCAACAATAAATACCTCGCCGCAATAGAGGAACTATCGTCCACTGCCGAAAGACAAAAATCTATAGGTGATAAAAATGGATTTGCCTCAACTTTATACTTACTGGGTATTGCGTATCATAACTCGGGAGACGACCAAAAAGCGATAGAATCGTACAATAAATGCTTAAAGGTTGCCCACGAAGGAAATTTGAACAACTTTACACGCCAGGCATATAAAGGATTATCCAAAATTTATGGTGCAAATGGTTTACAAAATCAGGCCTATAGTAATTTAAATCGATATGTTACAATAACCGATAGCTTGTTTAATCTGCAAAAAATCGGAGAAGCAAACCGCTTGGAAAACCAAGCAATGATACGAATTAAAGAGAAAGAGATTTCAACACAGAAGGAACTGCTAATTCGAAATAACGAAAAGTTAAATCAGGAAAAACTAAAGCAACGATTGCTTTTTGTAATTCTCCTGCTTTCGTTCGGAGTAATTGGTTTTGCGTATAGAGAGTACAAAATAAAGAAGAAAGCAAACGCATTGCTCACCGAGCAAAAATCGAAGATCGAAAAGCAAAAGAACATGCTCGAGAATCGTACCCGCGATATTACCGATAGCTTAAACTACGCCCGAAGAATACAAAAAGCAATTTTACGCTCGGCACAACAACCCGAGGAGTTCTTTAAGGAATCGTTCCTACTATTCCTCCCTAAAGAACTCGTAAGTGGCGATTTTTACTGGCTAAAGGCTGTTGACAATCAGATTCTATTTGCTGTCGCGGATTGTACTGGGCATGGTGCTCCAGGTGCATTTATGAGTATCATTGGAACTTTCGGATTAAACCAGATCATTAGCGAAATGGGCGAAACTAACCCCGGAGATGTACTTAACCAACTCAACGATTTATTCGACAGTTCATTCGAACAACGCGAGGGTGCCGAGATATTTGATGGAATGGATATTGCATTCTGCAACTACAATCCTAAAACGCGAGAACTAAAATTTGCTGGAGCAAATATCTACCTGCATATACTGCGCAAATCGTCGGCTCCAGCACCATCATCAATCATACTGCTTAACTCATCGGACTATACGCTCTATCAAGTTAAATGCGATAAGCAATCGATTGGATATGTGCTAGACCGCACTCCTTTTGCAACCCACAGCGTTCAACTGCTCGAAGGCGATAGCCTTTACATATTCACCGATGGCTACACCGATCAGTTTGGAGGCCCCAACGGGAAGAAATTCCGATACACAGAACTGAGAAACCTACTCTGCAATATTGCAGAGCTTCCTATGAACAAACAAAAAGATCAACTAACCGAATCGTTTATACAATGGAAAGGAAATAACATTCAGGTTGATGATGTAACTTTCTTAGGCATAAAAATCTCATAGAAAAAACCCTGACAGATTACTGCCAGGGTTTATAGTAAATGCATATCATCTAATATTACTTACAGTAAAGATCTATCACCTTATTCAAGCTGCGTTCACAAACCTTACAGAACTTTAGAGATTTGGAGAACATGGTACAATCGACCTGCGGACGATACATTCCATTGCTTAAGTAGTTTGCTCCTTCAAATGCTCCAACTTTTCCAACCGCAGGATCATTCTCAAGTACTTTTGATTTGTCCGAATCCTTTTTCTCATACTCAGCCTTGCTCCAAGGTGTCGGAATTGGGGTGCCTTCTGCAACCAAATCCTTCCACTTCAGATTTTGAGGATCGAGTAGTGCTGTAACGTTGAACTCCCAAGGCTCAACACTGGTATTTGCAGGATCGTAAGCCACATGGCTTTGGTAGTATTCATCGGCTAAACCAGCAATATGGTGTCCCATTTCGTGAACAAAAACGTAATCGTTATAATCGGAACGAGCGGCAGCCGTGATATATAGATTGTAGATACCACCGCCACCATACTTGGTCGAGTTAAGCAGAATTACTATAAAATCGTAAGGAGCCGCACCTGCATAATTTCTTACAGACCAATCGTTATTGGATAGCACATATCTATCCACACCAAAAGTGTTATATGTTGTTTCGAGCGGATTCTTGGGAAAATAATCCTTTTGTGGAAGCGTTATTCCGCTTTTCTCCGAAACTACCTCAACAGCCCACACATTGAAATCGTTTTTTCGAGCCTTGTAGGGATCAACTGCAAAGAAATACTCCACAAACTTAATGGCATCCTCTCGGAAAATATTCATCTCATCGGCAGTATAACCATCGCCAAGAATAACAATATCGAGCTTTTCCTTTACATCACCATTATTTAAAAGCGAGTTAACCTTAACGTTCGACGATTTCGATTCAGCCTTAAGTCCAGCTGGATCTATCTCAAATTTCCAGATCGGTTGAAGAATGTTCTTTGCATCACGCTTTTTCATTACAATATTCACCTTTGCCTTTGGCCAAGGAATACGAATGGTTTCGTTGAATGGTAGTGTTTTCTCCTTGGCTTCTGCGGTAGTTTGCCATTCGCCAAAAACACTGCAAAAGCCCTGCGAAAAGATTAACTTGTTGGTTGCAGCGTCATAAACTTCGTAAAAATACAATCCCAATTGATACGGATCGGTTAAATGGTAAGTTTTGCCAGCCCAAGCACCTTCGGGGAAAGTTTTTGCCAGTTCGAACTTTTCATTCTTTACATCACCGGTATGGATGTAATCCACGCGCATGGTTTTGTCGACAAAATAAGATTCAAAATCAACCTTGCTGTCGGTTTGTGCAAAACAAGGATTAATTAAAACAATCAATCCAACTGATAGAATTAACAACGATATTCTCTTCATTATTATTGAGATTAAACGTACAACGTTAAAAATCCAAATTATTTTAGGTGTTGTCTCATTGTTTGGATAGCCGAACCATCCTTTAGTTTAATTTCGCCCATTAGGTCAACGGTTAAGCAGCTGTGCATAGGCAGAATTGCCAACAGATCGCCAACATTGAACGAAAACTGACTATCAGAATTCGAACTGGCAATAATTCCATGCTCCTGACTTAACGATTTAACGTAAAGTCCATCTATCGGCTCGCTCCACTTCTGTCCATCGAATTTACAGATGGCTCCGTACGAAATCTCCCCACTAGGCAAGGCAACGCTTTCCTTCGAAAGATGAACAGCCCCGCAATGAATAATAACCTCGCGCCTGCTAGAAATGACATCAACAACAGGACAAACTGCGGCAACCGCAATATCGGAAGTTGCACAGGAACCGATATAGGTCTGCATTACATCGTAAAAAACAAAATTACCGGGACGAATCTCATCGATTCCCCAAAACTCATCGGCAATGGAACACGATGGTGTATCGCCATAGGAAACAATAATATCGGGATGCGATTCCTTCCAGAATGCCTTTAGCTTGGTTAACTTGCTCAACGATTCGCGATGGATTTTTAAAACATCATTGGCAGATTGAGCCTTATATGTTTGACCAGCATGAGTCAGAAAACCCTTGAATTTCAGATTAGCATTCTCCTCTATCTGATTCACCATTAGTGCAATTTCGCGGGTATCCTCGGTGCTCACACCCGAACGGTTGTAACCAACATCAACCTCAATAAAAACACCAATACTGCCCTTTAGTTCTTTTACTGACTTTAGAAGATTTTTTGCCGAGGAAAAAATAATGTTCAACGATACTCTTTTGGATAAATCGTTAATAGCATCAACCTCGAACGGGTTTACAGGAAACGCAACTGTAATATCAGTCCATCCGCCATCGGCAAAATACTCCGCCATTTGAACCGACGAAACTGTAATGCAACTAACACCCTCGGAGCGGAACCACTCCCCAATTGCTAAACTCTGATGAGTTTTAAAATGAGGTCGAAAAATAAGTCCGTTGCTTTTGGCCTTTTCGGCCATTCTACGAATATTGCTCTGGCAAATGTCTTTATCGAGAAGCAAATAGGGTAATCTACTCATGGTGCGAATCGGGATTGATTTCGAAACGCTTTCCAAATTTAATTTGAGGTAATAATACCAACGACAATCGCTTAAGCATATAAACTCTAATCTCGGTTGGAGTGAACTCAATATACGGTTTATCGAAATTCAGGCAAAGGAAACGTGGTATAACACGCGAACGCTCAAAGGTAATTTTGCCTTCGCTCTCGTGAATTGCCTTGTAAGCCTCCTTAAAGAAAAAATCCTTCAGCCTATCCTTGTTTACCCCCGAAGCAGGTGTTATTGTTAGCAAAACCTTCTTATAGGAGAATGCCGTAGTAATTGCAATTACTAACGGTAAAAAAACGGTAATAGGTAAAAGTGTAACATAATACTTTGAGTAGTTGCGCCATGTAAGGCTTCCTCCAAACCACTGAATAATTGCCAAGAATAGAGCCAACGCCATTAAAGCAAATATGAAATGAAGTACAAAAATTTCAATTTGCCCTTTGCTTACTGCATCTTTGGAATGAACGGTTAGTGCCATGGTTTTATAATTTAGTTAAATTACTATTATCAATAAAGAAATCTTTTGACCACCGGAAAGTATGGCTAACATCATAAGCCTTTCGGCTTGCCAAAATTATTCTAAATGATTTACTATCGTGAATTATCTCTACAAAATCCATCCCTGCGCTAAATATTAAGTCAAATTTACGACGATTTACCATAGTAACCATATTTTCGTCGCGATGTTTAACAACCATCTTTTTTCCTTCGAAATATGCTACTACCTTATCAACATCAATAATGTCTGAAGGTGATATCTCCAGAACAACCCGCCGATATCCCCAAGCTCCAACCAATGCAAAAACAAAGATATAGGCAAGTACCCAGTCTAACCGTTCGAAGGTTAAAAACTCTCTAATGGGTATCTGCTTCGAGAATTCTACAATCCAAGTAATCGGGATAAAAACCAATATGTAGGTAAATAACAATATGAGAAATACCTTGATGAATTTCCAACTGCGAACTGTTTCCTGATTAATTGTTAAGAATTCGTTTCGTTCCATTGTATAATCATTAAAAAATTGCAACACCATTCTCGCCTGTCGATTTTGCAAAGGCTCTAAACATTCCGGTAGTATTCATGGTTAGGCAAACCTCACCATTTTTGTCAACCGCAATTATACCTCCATCGCCACCAGCCTTCACTAATTTACCTTTTACCACAAGGTTGGCTGCATCGCTCAGGCTTAACCCTTTATACTCCATCAACGCCGATATATCGTGAGCAACAGTATAACGAATGAAGTACTCGCCATGACCGGTTGCCGATACTGCACACGTTGCATTATTAGCATAGGTTCCTGCACCAATAATTGGCGAATCGCCAACACGGTTGTAGCGTTTATTGGTCATCCCGCCAGTAGAGGTACCTGCCGCTAAATTCCCATGCATATCCAAAGCAACACAACCCACGGTTCCCATTTTCTCCTTGCTGAGTACCGTTTGTAAATCGTCCCAACGCTTCTGCGTAAAAAAGTAGCTGCTATCGACCATCTCTGCACCCAGACTACGCGCAAAGTCCGAAGCCCCTTTTCCAACCATCATCACATGCACCGATTTCTCCATCACTAAACGTGCTGTACTTATTGGGTTTTTAATATCGCCAACACCAGCAACTGCACCTGCTGCAAGATTACTTCCATCCATGATTGAAGCATCCATCTCGTTTTTTCCATCGTGAGTAAACACAGCACCTTTGCCAGCATTAAACAACGGACAATCCTCCAAGTAGCGAATAACCCGCTCAACCGCATCGAGACTAGTTCCTCCTTTAGACAGGATGTTTTTTCCAATCTCAAGTGCATTTGCCAGTTCTTTCTCGTAGGTATCAATTTGCTCCTGAGTAAACTTGTCCTTACTCATGTTCCCTGCTCCACCATGTATGGCAATACTCCACTTTTGGGCAAATAACGAACTACTGAGGAAAAAAGTAGTAAGAAGTATGGTCAATCGTAGCGATTTCATGGTCTTGGTTTTAGTATCCTCAAAAATAGCAACGAAGTCGATAAGTTGTACGAGTTACGGCGATTTTAACTATAACTTTTCAACTCAAATGATTTGGGATCGCTTTGTATGAAACAAGTAACAGAGTAATTAGAGCAGTGGAGTGATGGAGCAATGGAGTCTATACTCCAATAATCCAGTTCTCCAATCATCCATCTTCTTTAGATCCCTCGGCTTCGCTCGGAATGACAAACTCATTCGAGACTCCCTTCGAAGCATCTTAACAGTTATTCGCACACAAACATAGACTGATAACCTAAAAAATATTCTAAAATTAACTAGGTTTGCAACCAGAAATCAATTTAAGTAATTAGAAATGAAGAACAGACTACTTTTCATCCTAAAATATGCCATCTTTTGGATACTGACCTTTGCAATATATCGCTTACTATTCCTAGTTTACCAGCTAAAGCAAACCGTACAGATTGGTTTCTCGGATTTCATCAACATTATGATCCGTGGTGCATGGATGGATCTTTCACTAACCGGGTATATAATTCTTCTGTCCAGCGTATTCGTTGCACTGCTGTTCTTTGCCAATAAAAAATGGCTATCGGGGTACTTCACCGTTCAAACGCTTATCCTGCTTACAATTATATCGATTATATCGATTTCCGATTTTGAGCTATACCGCAACTGGGGCTTTAGGATAGATGCAACTCCGCTGCTTTACCTTAAAACGCCCAAGGAAGCCATGGCTTCGGTTGAAACTTTCATGATTATTATTTTTATCGCTGTAACAATCTTAGCAATAATTGGCTTCTACTGGATGTACAAAAAATGGGTTGCCAACACTTTGCAAAAAGTAGAAAATGGCAAGTGGTGGTACGCTCCTATTTTTATTGTGATAGCAGCAACCATGATACTTCCAATTCGTGGTGGTTTTGGAATTGCCCCCATGAACCCCGGCAAGGTTTACTTCAGCCAAAATGTGTACTGCAACCATGCTGCGCTGAATGCAGAATGGAACATGATGTACTCCGTATCGAAATCGGGAACAATGAACAAGCGTTACCCCGATACAATTGAAAAGGAAAAAGCGCACAAAGTTTTTTCTGAACTTATGCAGAATCACCCCGATTCTTCTAAAGTACTTAAAACCGACCGCCCAAACATTGTGCTAATCATGCTCGAGAGCTTCAGCTCTAAGCTTATTGAAGTGCTTGGTGGAAAGGAAGGCGTTACTCCAAACCTCAATAAACTTTCGAACGAAGGGCTATTCTTCACCCAAATGTTTGCCAGCGGCGATCGTAGCGATAAAGGGATAATTGCCATTCTTGCAGGTTTTCCTGCACAATCGACCCAATCGGTGATTAAGTATCCTACAAAATCGCGCAACCTGCCAACCATAAGCAACACGCTTGTTGATGCCGGTTACAACGCTACATTCTACTACGGTGGCGATCCCGATTTTGCCAATATCCGCTCGTTCCTTTACTCGGCTAAGTTTGGCAGAATTGTGACCCAAGATAATTTTCCCCGTAAGTACCGCAACTCGAAATGGGGCGTTCATGATGAGTATGTTTTCGACTATTTACTGAACGATATTGATACCGCCAAAGGACCGTTCTTTAAGATGTACTTTACGCTGAGCAGTCACGAACCATTTGAGATTCCGGCAACACCAAAATTCCCGGGCAAGGAGGAAGTAAATCAGTACTTAAGTTCGGCCTACTACACCGATAGCTGCTTGGGCAACTTTATAGCCCAAGCCCGTAAGCACGATTGGTACAACAACACTCTATTTATTCTGATTGCCGACCATGGACATAGGCATATGGGCAAAACGGTTATTTATGCCACCGATCGGTTTTCAATCCCGATGCTTTGGCTTGGTGGCGCGCTGAACTGTGAGCCACAAAAAGTAAATAAAACATGCTCGCAGATCGATTTAGCCTCCACATTGCTAAATCAGCTAAACCTGAACGACTCCAGCTTTGTTTTCTCCAAGAATATACTTAACCCATACACCCAGCCATTTGCGTACTACGCATTCAATAACGGCTATGGCTTTGTATCGCCAACCGATACTATTGCATACGATCATGTAAGCCATAAGTACATTATGCAGGATGGTGTTAACGCTCCAAAAGCAACAGAAGATGCCAGCGCATTCTTCTATGTTTATCAGGATGTGTTTTTGGGATTGTAATATTTGTTGTTCGTTGATGGTTGTTCGTAAGAATAGCGATACACTGTTATCGTGCGTCACCTGACGCGTGATTATTACATCTACAGCATTGAAAAGCCTTAGTCTCTGAACAAACAAAGAAGTACGCGTTAGAAACGCGCACCAACGATGACGAATCAGGCATTCGCCACTTGTCATGCTGAGCTTGTCGAAGCATCGTCTTGGTATTGCTCGGAATGATAAAAGTGACGAGCAATCTATATGGATTATTGGAGTGCTGGATGATTGGACTGCGACTCCATTTCCACCGCTGTTATCGCGCGTCTCATGACGCGTGATTATTACATCTACAGCATTGGAAAACCTTAGTCTCTGAACAAACAAAGAAGTACGCGTTAGAAACACGCACCAACGATGACGAATCAGGCATTCGCCACTTGTCATGCTGAGCTTGTCGAAGCATCGTCTTGACATTGCTCGGAATGATAAAAGTGACGAGCAATCTATATGGATTATTGGAGTGCTGGATGATTGGACTGCGACTCCATTCTCACCGCTGTTATCGCGCGTCTCCTGACGCGTGATTATTACATCTACAGCATTGAAAAACCTTAGTCTCTGAACAAACAAAGAAGTACGCGTTAGAAACGCGCACCAACGATGTGCGACTCCATTACTCCAACTATCCATTTACTCACAACACAAAATCCCTCACCTACACTCGGGATGAAAAATCAGACATCCGCCACTTGTCATGTTGTGCTTGTCGAAGCATCGTCTTGGTATTGCTCGGAATGATAAAAGTGACGAGCAATCTATATGGATTATTGGAGTGCTGGATGATTGGACTGCGACTCCATTTCCACCGCTGTTATCGCGCGTCTCATGACGCGTGATGGTTACATCCACAGAATTGAAATACCTTAGTCTCTGAACAAACAAAGAAGTACGCGTTAGAAACGCGCACCAACGATGTGCGACTCCATTACTCCGCATCCCCAACTATTCATCCTAAATTCTCCTCATTGTCAAACCAAAAATATATATCTTAGAGTCGTGAAACTCTAACTACTAACCCATGGGCGATGTTAACTCATTCCTCGATTTCCTAAAGCTTGTTGTTATTACCACAGTTAGCCAACTAACATGGCTTTTAGGATTACTGTTCATTTTTGGACTAATACTCTACATTTTTGCACGTTTTACGCGCATTACGTACGTTAAAACGGCAGGCACAACGCTCGATATTATTATTACCGGATGGATTGGCACACCAATTCATGAACTGGGACATGCCATTTTCTGCCTACTATTCCGGCATAGTATAACCGAAATAAAGCTATACAGCCCCAACTCCGACGATGGAACGCTGGGTTACGTTAATCACTCCTATAACACCAACAGCACCTACCAGAAAGTTGGCAATTTCTTTATTGGTGTTGGACCAATCATTTTTGGAGCAATGGTGCTGTATGCGCTCCTATACTTTTTAGTACCCAACAACTCCGATGTTTTCTCGCATATCGAGCAGCAGAGCAAAACCCTTGTAAAAGGTGTACATGGCGAATGGAGCGGTGTGCTGGGATCGCTCTGGAATACCACGCTAAGCACTCTAAATACGCTATTCAGCAAGAGCAACTTTACCGATTACAAGTTCTGGATATTCCTGTACCTATCGATGTGTATATCGTCGCATATGGAGCTGAGCCCTCCCGATATTAAGGGTGCATGGCGCGGATTACTATCCCTTGTGATATTCTTTCTGATATTCAACCTCATTATTCTAGCCCTCGAAGCCACAGGTGTAAGCGCACATTTTGGAAGTTGGTGGAGCTACTTTAAGCTGGAAAGCTACGCCACTGGCATAAACAAGTGGGTTGGTACATTTGGGGCTCTGTTTGTGTTCGCCTCAATAATATCGGGGCTAAACTTTGTGGTAACATATATTGGACTAACGGTATATAACCTAATAAGGAAGAAGGGGTTTGTGAATCCGATATGGTAATTCATATTAGTTTTTTTACCACGAAGGCAACAAAGGTCTCCACAAAGTAGCCCAAAGTAAATGTCAAAAATGAATATAGAGGAAATATTTAAAAAGATCTTGGACTGTTCTTTTCAGGTTCATACCGCGCTTGGCCCCGGATTACTTGAAAGTGCTTATGAAGAATGCCTGTATTATGAATTAATTCAAATCGGCTTAAAAGTTGAAAAACAAAAAGCATTACCATTAGTGTACAAAGATGTAAGATTAGAAACGGGATACCGAATTGATTTAATTGTTGAGAATAGCATAATCATTGAGATAAAAGCAGTTGATTCATTATCAGATATTCATTTAGCACAGATTTTAACCTACTTAAAATTATCGAACTGTAAATTGGGCTTATTAGTGAACTTCAATGTAAAGCATTTAAAAGATGGAATAAAAAGGGTGATTTTATAATTCTCTCTTTGAGTGCCTTTGTGATTTACTTTGAGCGTCTTTGTGGTTAATTTTTTTCAAATTTGTATGATTAACAACATCCAACTATAGATAGCCATCAATAAAAATAAACTAATATGAAACAGTCTCTAAAAGTAAAAATATCGAACCTAACTACCTGGGTAATGACAGGAACCATAGCACTTATTATTCTGTGGTTTATTGGTTTTATAGTTTCGGAAACATTCAATCTAAACGTGTTTACTAGTCGTACATCGGAGTTTTTCTTCTCATTTATAGGCTTTGCCTTTGTACTGGTAACCTGTGCTGCAATCCTAAATATTAGCCTAAACATCAGCCTAATTGCCGATAGCAAAATACAGGAAATGAGACTAGACGATTCAAAAACAGTAATCACCAAAAAGTTTATCTATACAAGCGGCTTAATCGTTATATTGCTTATTGCATTCCTATTCGCTGGCGATTTTCTATCGCGCCAAAACGAGAAAATAAAGCTTGTTAACGAGGCAGAAGATTTAATTACCCGCTACGAGAAGTCCATTGAGGAACTATCTCTATTTATTCAGGATACCTCACAAATTGATAAAATCCCCGAATTCCTAAATGTTTTATCGAATCAAAAGGAGGCATTCTCAACTGTCACCATACTTACGTCGGCTAAATACAAAAACGAAACTGTATTTCTCGAAATATCAGGCTGGACAACTAAAGAATCACTTAAGAAACCCTACTTCGGTAATTCATTCTACAAATGCAATATGAAGGATTGCGATTACCTGATGAATATTTTTGAAAAGGGCAAAACCGACAGTTACTTCTGGACAGAAAAGAATAACTATAAGTACTACTACCCATTCGAGAAGAACGGCAAGAAAATGCTGCTACTTTTCTCAAAGTATCAGCGCTACGGAAAGATTGGGTCGTAAAAGCCTTGGTTCTTCTATTAGTACAATCAATCTTGAGGTTACAAACATGCTTTGGGAGTTAAGGCCACTATACAAATCTCTATCACTCATCTTCTAGCACATAGTACTGAACTTGTAAGATTTGAATGCATTTATGCAACCGTAAAACTCAAATAAAATTGCTAACTTAGTCCAATCAACATCGAACTAGGTATAGATTAGGTATGCTAATAGATAATAAGCTGATATACTATATCCGAAAGTGGGTAAATATTAACGAAGATGAGGAAAAAACTATTCTTTCGGCATTTGAACCTATCTCTGTAAAAAAGAAAAAAGATTTATTGGAACCTGGCGAAACATGCAAATTCATCTACTTTATCACCCAGGGTTGCTTACGGTCCTATTTTGTGGATACAAAAGGTGTTGAGCATATTTATCAAATCAGATTGGATAATAATTGGATTAGCGATCTTGAGAGTTTCTTTTCCCAACGATCATCGAAGTACTACATAGAGGCACTGGAGGACTCCCAGCTACTTCGAATTTCGTTCGATAGACTCGAAGAACTTTACAACGAAATTCCGGGACTTGAACGATATTTCAGGATACTGTTTCAAAAAGCATATATCAATGCATTGGAACGCCTCAATGCCACCATGTGGGAATCGGCTGTGGAAAGGTACAACGACCTAATCAAAGAGCATAAGGATATTTTCCAGAGAGTTCCGCTAGTTTACATTGCATCCTACCTAGGAATAACCCCTGAAAGTCTTAGCCGGATACGCAAGAATAAATAACGTTGGAGCACGGAATTGTTCCCGTTTGCTTACCATACATCAATGTCATTTCTTAACATAGGTCAAGTGTATAAGGCCTCCTGTCATTCTAATTTTGTATCGTACAATTAAAACATAATTAGATATGAAAACAAGAACTACTTTACTACAATCTATGATTACAATGCTAATCATATTAGGTGCGGTTAACTTTACCTTTGCTCAAGGCAAAAACAAAGTAAACAACGACGAGATTAAAGAGCTAAAGAGTGCTCTTGCCGAAATTGCAAAAACAAACGAAACAGTTGCAAAAAATCTGGCAACCTTCGATGAACTCGATTTCAATGTATTTACCAACGAACAATGGACTCGACTACACGAAAGTCATTCCGACGATATTCTTGTTCACTGGCCCGACGGTAGCACCACAAAAGGGATTGAACGACACATCGAAGATTTGAAGAAGATGTTTGTTTACGCACCCGACACACGAATAAAAGAACATCCTATTAAAGTTGGCTCGGGAAACATAACCGCAGTTATGGGTGTAATGGAAGGAACATTTACCGAACCCATGCCAATTGGCGATGGTAAGTTTATACAGCCAACCGGAAAATCTTTTAAAATTAACATGGTAACCATTGGCCTTTGGAACGATAAAGGTGTTATGTATGAAGAATATCTTTTCTGGGACAATTTAACCTACATGAAACAGCTGGGATTGGCAAACTAATACAAGCAGATATCCGTGGCCACATAAAAGTGGCCATGGTTTAACCCAATAGCAAACAAAACGAAAAACATTCTGGCCTTTGTGCCAATAACATTTACAGCCATGAAATTAAATGAATTAAATAGTTTAACCGACTCGTTGAAGAATACTTCTAAAATGCCGGTGCTTTTCCTGGGACATGGCAGCCCAATGAATGCCATTGAAGAGAATGAGTTTGTACAAGGCTTCAGAAATGTTTCATCGAAAATTGAAACACCTCAGACAATTCTGGTTGTTTCGGCTCATTGGGAAACGCAAGGAACACGTGTAACAGCCATGGAGCAACCTACAACAATTCACGATTTCGGTGGATTTCCCGAAGAACTGTACCAAGTGCAGTACCCAGCACCTGGATCGCCCAAGCTGGCAAAGGAGGTGCAAGGCATGACCAAAACCACCGAGGTTCGCCTCGACGATAAATGGGGACTCGACCATGGCGCATGGTCGGTAATCAGGCACATGTACCCCAAAGCCGATATTCCAGTTATCCAAATGAGCCTCGATTATTACAAAAGCCCACAGCAACACTATGAGCTGGCAAAAGAACTGGCAAAGCTAAGAGATAAAGGAGTGTTAATAGTTGGTAGCGGCAACATTGTACATAATCTTAGAATGGTTCACTGGCAGAAACTTAACGAAAATTATGGTTACGATTGGGCAATTGAAGCAAACAATAAGATAAAGAAATTTGTTATAGAGGGGAACCATCGGGAGCTGATCAACTTCTCGAAGCAAGGTAAAGCGTTTGATCTGGCAATCCCAACGCCTGATCATTTCTTACCCTTACTGTATGCACTTGCTCTGCAAGACAAAAAAGATGAGATCAGCATTTTTAACGACGAACCAGTGGGTGGTTCATTAACTATGACCTCAGTAAAAATTGGGTAAGCATATAAACAAAACACAAAATAACATAAATACAGAAAACAATGAAAATTGGAATAACAGGAGCAACAGGTCAGCTAGGCAGCCTGGTTGTTGAACAATTAAAAGCAAAAGTGGGCGCTGAGAACATTGTAGCCCTTGTGCGAACACCCCAAAAAGCGGAAAAACTTGGTGTAGAATCGCGGGCCTTTGACTATGACAAGCCCGACGAACTGGTTACCACCCTGAAAGGGATAGATAGGCTGTTACTAATTTCGAGCAACGAAATTGGCCAACGAGCCCGGCAGCATGCCAATGTGATTGGTGCCGCAAAAAAAGCAGGGGTAGCATGGATAGTTTACACCAGCTTACTGCACGCCGACACCTCATCGTTAAGCCTTGCTGGGGAACACTTGGCAACCGAAAAAGCGTTAAAGGAATCGGGCTTAACCTACACCTTATTGCGCAATGGCTGGTACACCGAAAACTATACCGGATCAATTCCTGGCGCAGTTAGCGCAGGAGCCTTTATTGGTAGCGCAGGCAATGGTAAAATTTCGTCGGCATCCAGAGCCGATTTTGCCGAAGCAGCAGCCGTGGTAATTGCAAACGAAATACACAAAGGTAAAGTGTACGAGCTAGCTGGCGATGAGTCATACACGCTTAGCGATCTGGCCGCAGAGGTTTCGAAACAAACCGGGAAGAATATTCCATACAACAACCTGCCAGAAAGTGAGTATGCCGCAATTCTAAAAAAAGTTGGACTACCCGAACCATTGGCTGATGCTATTGCAGGCTGGGATACCAGCGCATCGAGAAACGATTTGTTCGACAACACCAAGCAAATATCGAAACTAACCGGAAAGCCAACAACATCTCTGGCCAAAGCGGTAAAAGCGGTGCTATAATACAAATGGGTTCAATTATTATAATTCTGCCCTTAACCTAAGGGGCAGAATTTTTTTACTTAAATGTAATTGAGTTATGAAAAACCAAGGCGAAACTAATTCGGGCAGAATACCCACATTTCATCTTACAATAGAAGATGATCTGCTGATTTTTAAAATGCAGCAGGATAACAAGGTAATACAAGAAGTTGCACTAAATGCTGGTTATAGGTTTATTGCCAATAAGTTCTTCGAGCACGAAATCCCGACCGAATCCGAAACCGATTATGCAATCAATTATATTGAGGATGAACTGATGAGCAACAAAACACTCCAACAAAACAATAAAGAACTTTACACCTCCGATAGCACAATCATTGGAGTACTGCGCAAAAATAGCATTACCACTACCATAAACTCCCGCCAAAGTATCGAAGACCTTTTCAGCCGATATGCACGGGTGATTGTAGGCGCACCTGCCTCTGAGCTACCAGCTGCAATAACCCGAAATGATTTCGCAGCTATCCTAGTATTACGCGAAATATTGCATCACCTGAATTTTGAGGTATTAAAAACCGCAATGTAAATCATGAATCGGCCATTGTCATGCTGAGCTTGCCAAAGCATCTTCTTGGCATTGTCTGGTATGATAAAAGAGACAGGTGATCTATATGGATTATTGGAGTGTTGGATGATTGGACAGCGGCTCCATTTCCACCTCTGTTATCGCGCTCCCGACGCGTGATGGTTACATCCACACAATCGAAAAACCTTAACCGCTCAACTAACAAAGAGGTACGCGTTAGAAACGCGCACCAACGGTGGGTACTACTCCATTAATTACATTAGTTATCGCGCATCTTCTGATGCGTGATGGTTACATCCACACAATCGAAAAGCCTTAACCTCTCAACCAACAAAGAGGTACGCGTTAAAAACGCGCACCAACGGTGTTATTGGAGTGTTGGAGAATGAGAGTACAACTTCATTAAACTTAGTTATAGCGCGTCTCCCGACGCGTGATGGGTTACATCCACACAATCAGAAAGCCTTAACCTCTCAACCAACAAAGAGGTACGCGTTAGAAACGCGCACCAACAGTGGGTACTACTCCATTAATCACCTTCGTTATCGAACTCAATCTGTTATCGCGCGTCTCCTGACGCGTGATGGTTACATCCACACAATCGGAAAGCCTTAGTCTATGAACTAACAAAGAGGTACGCGTTAGAAACGCGCACCAACAGTGATCTGCTTAAAATTGCATATATTTATCCGCACGGAAGCGTACCGTACATTAATTTTAAACGATCATGAAAAAGAAGATATTAATTTCTATTTCAATCCTGATAATTGTTGCTATTGCGATCAGGCTTGTATCGGTATCTGTTGAACAAAAAAAGGAGTTCAACTACCATAGAAACTTTCCGAAAACGATAAAGCTATGGTCCAATGATTTTAACCAGAATGATACCATACCAATAAAATTTACAGGCTTAGGCGATAATGTATCCCCATCCTTGAATTGGGTCAACTTGCCTTCGGATACCAAATCGTTAGCTGTAATTGTTGTTGATTATGATGCTCCATCCCCAGCCATAAAGATTGCCACCATAAACCACTGGATTATTTTCAATATACATCCCGATATAAACCATATTGATGAAGCAACCCCTAGCGAAGAACTTATTAAAAAAGGGATGAAGCTGGGAATAAACATTACTGGGGGAATAAATTATGTGGGACCAAACCCTCCACTGGGAACACATAATTACTACTTTAGGATTTATGCTTTGTCTATTCAGAGTCTCGACCTGGATAAACCCACGAAAAAAGAACTAATGGAAAAAATGAAAGGTAACATTATTGCATACGGAGAACTAATAGGAAAATATAAGAAATAAGAACACTCCATCTGCCATCACGTATCTCCCGACGCGTGATGGTTACATCCACACAATCGAAAAACCTTAACCTCTCAACCAACAAAGAGGTACGCGTTAGAAACGCGCACCAACGGTGTTATTGGAGTGTTGGAGAATGGGAGTACAACTTCATTAAACTTAGTTATAGCGCGTCTCCCGACGCGTGATGGGTTACATCCACACAATCAGAAAGCCTTAACCTCTCAACCAACAAAGAGGTACGCGTTAGAAACGCGCACCAACAGTGGGTACTACTCCATTAATCACCTTCGTTATCGAACTCAATCTGTTATCGCGCGTCTCCTGACGCGTGATAGTTACATCCACACAATCGAAAAACCTTAACCTCTCAACTAACAAAGAGGTACGCGTTAGAAACGCGCACCAACAGTGTTATTGGAGTGTTGGAGAATGGGAGTACTACTCCATTAATTACATTAGTTATCGCGCGTCTCCTGACTCGTGATGGTTACATCCACACAATCGAAAAGCCTTAACCTCTCAACTAACAAAGAGGTACGCGTTAGAAACGCGCACCAACAACGAGAGTACTACTCCATTAATCACATTAGTTATCGCGCGTCTCCCGACGCGTGATGGTTACATCCACGCAATCGAAAAGCCTTAACCTCTCAACTAACAAAGAAGTACGCGTTAGAAACGCGCACCAACAACGGGAGTACTACTCCATTAATCACATTAGTTATCGCGCGTCTCCCGACGCGTGATAGTTACATCCACATAATCGAAAAACCTTAGTCTATGAACTAACAAAGA
>JBFXDX010000018.1:75812-86678 GCA_050180705.1 Bacteroidales bacterium
CGCGTTAGAAACGCGCACCAACAACGGGAGTACTACTCCATTAATCACATTAGTTATCGCGCGTCTCCCGACGCGTGATAGTTACATCCACATAATCGAAAAACCTTAGTCTATGAACTAACAAAGAAGTACGCGTTAGAAACGCGCACCAACGGTGTTATTGGAGTGTTGGAGAATGGGAGTACAACTTCATTAAACTTAGTTATCGCGCGTCTCCCGACGCGTGATGGGTTACATCCACACAATCGAAAAACCTTAACCGCTCAACCAACAAAGAGGTACGCGTTAGAAACGCGCACCAACGGTGGGTACTACTCCATTAATTACATTAGTTATCGCGCGTCTTCTGACGCGTGATAGCGTTAGAAACGCGCACCAACGTTAAAAATGTGCATCAACGGTGAAGTAACAAAGGAAACCCTGACAATGCTTTGTGCTCCGTCAGGGTTAATTACCAACTATCTACAACCGCCTATGATGCTGTGGAGGTTGGTGTTTCGGTTTTATCGGTATCCTTGGCGTTGCGCCCCCGTCGCATAGCCAACAGGCTATTGAACTTTTCGATTCGAACATTGAGCTCGCGCACAAACTCCTCGTACCCAGCAGTGCCATTTATCAGTATAAGCGCCTCTATGCGCTCCACAATGGTACGGTAAACGGTATCCAGCTCGATGCGTGCCGATTTCATGCGAAACTCAGTTTGACGGGCCTCCTCGGAGTAACGGGTTTTCATCAGGGTATCGAAGGCGGTATTCTTGGTTTGCAGCTCCGTAAACCACTCCTTCAGTCCCAATGCATTAACATCGGAGGCATACTCGTTCTGGGTCTCCAACATTAGCTTAGCAATAGCCGCGGTCTCTTCGTTGTAGGGCTTACGCGCCACGTTGCCGTAGCTGTCGAGCAGCACCTTCAGCCGCTCAGCGGCTGCACGCATCTCGGGGCTGAAATGGTTCTGCCACGACTTCACCGAATCGGCAATGCCACGGAAAATGCCATCGCGCTCGGCATCGGCATCGGTTAGCTGCTCGGTGGTGGCGCTCTTGCGAATTAGCAGTAGAGCCTCCTCCTCTTTGCTGTACAGGGGCTGGTAGGTGTTAAAGGCTTCGACCACATTTAGGGGCTCCGCTCCTACCCGCTCCATCTCGGATTTAAACTCGGTATGGAACTGGAAGTGCTCCTCGTTGCGCAAGCGGCCAAAATTAATTCTTAAAATTTTCATGTTTTTTTGATTTTTGATTAATACTTTTTAAAGGCAAATTTTCCCCAACAACCGAAGTTTTGGGGTATACTATCTGCTGTAGTGCTGCAGGAAGGCATTGTAACCGCACGAAGATGCGCCGTAGAGCTACGGCAAGGCATTGTAGCTGCACGAACATTTGTCGTAGAGCTACGAGACAAGTTCGTGCGGTTACAACGATCTGCCGTAATGGTGCAGCAACATTTTTGAATCTTATACATGAGTGCCGTTAAGGTTAAAACCACATAAAAAGACCAAAAACCGAAAACTGAAATACGTAAAGGCGGGAAAAATTTTATATGAATACTGAAGGCATACTAAATTAAAAAAATTTGAATAAAAAAACAAAACCAATGCAGGATAAAATTCTTTTGGCAGCAGATGATATATAGCTGAACAAAGAGGCAATGCCACGCATAGTAACTATACATATGCATATACACTTTACACCTAAAAATAAACAGCTAGCTATTTGGATATTGGATAGTAATGGGTAAATTTGATAGAAGCATAGAGTATTGTGAATAGGAATATATTTTATGATGGATAAATACAATATGATAGCAATATAAAAACGCAGCAATGAGTAAATATGCATTTGATATTAAAAATTCAAAGGATTTTTTTGAAAAACTTAAATTGGATTATTTGGACTTTCAAAAAGATATTCTATCATCGAGGTTAGCTATTAATTGTGCATTGACTGCATGGCATTTGACTGACTGGATTTATGAAGAGTATAAAGATAGATTAGGTTTTAATAATATAGGTGTTTTTAGGAAGAGTTTAAACTGTGATTCATTATTATTAATGCATGATATTGCAAATGGAAGTAAACATTTCGAAATAAACAGACCAAAATCAAATATAAGTAATACAAATTTGCATAAAGGTGGATTTAGTCGTGATTTTAGTTTTGATTTTGATGTTTCTTGTTTGATAATAAAATTGGATTCTGATGTTGAAAAATATTTTGAAACGGAAATTGAATCTGTAATTGAATTTTGGAAATCATATTTTGAAGAAATTTTGGATAAATTCAATAATCCATCGCCATCCATTGGCGAAGTTTAGCGAAGCTGAATTTCGGTTGAGCATGGATTGCTGCAACTAGTTCTAGAAACCATAAAAACCATACGGTATGATTGGATTTAGCTTTAAGAATATCGTTTTGCAAATAATACAGGGCGGTATTATACTAATTACAGCGCTTTACTTTGTTTTCGGCTTAGAGGTTTACAATATCAAATTCATTACCGAAGAAAACAGCTCTATAATATACGCACTCTTCCTATGTGTTTCGTACGTGCTGGGCGTATTAATCGATTTCTTATCCGATATTGTTGAAACCGCAGCCATTAAATGGCATTGGATACATCCCCCATCCTACCACTTGCTAAAAAAAGGATCGGCCTATGGTATCAGGCTTGCCCACTACAATAAAATAAAGAGCGATCTGGAGACTCTTGCAAAAAAATTTCAACCCAAAAAACTGAATGATGTAAATTATTGTAACCTAATATTCCAAACAGCCAAAAACAAAGCGTTAAGGGAGTGTAGCGAGTACCAAAAAGATCATCTAGAGTCGTTTTTTACACTCTACGTTTTCTGCCGGAATATTTCGCTATGCCTATTCGTAGTGCTAGTTGCGTTAGTAGTCAAATGCAACAGCGAGCTATGCATTTGGATAATACCTACCGTCATACTGGTAATACTTTTTGTGCTGGCATCGTATCGCTACTTTTCGTACTACTCGCGAATGATACTGGGTGCAACATTCACCAAAAAATCAGCCAAGCAATAAAGACCAGCTCCGCTGCCGCACTATCAATAAAGCAAAAAGCATAAGAAAACAACATTTCTATTCCCAAAGCATCCTACCACTTTAGCGAAATGCCGAGGAATGATTTCTTGCCCAGAATAGATAAATAAGGATAGACACTAAGTTAGCCAAAGCTATAACCATAAACATACTGCTATACCCTAAATTGGTAATTAAAAAACCGGCTATTCCTCCACCAAACCCAATTCCAATATCGTAAGCACAAAGGAATGTGGAATTAGCAGCACCTCTACGTTTAGGCGAAACATTACCAATAGCCATAGCCTGCAGCGCAGGCTCAATACCACCAAAGCCAAAACCAGCCAGCAGCGCCGATACAATAAATGTGAAAGTGCTTACATTAAAGGCCAAAATAACTAGCGCGGCTAGCATCGCAATATTTCCAAGATAAACAAATGGAGCTTCCCCTCTACGATCGGCAACCTTACCTAAAAGAAACCTTGTTAGTAGAATTGCCACCGACATAAAAATAAAATACATGCCTCCGGGTAAATTGGAACTAACGGCGAATTTAGCGATGAAATTTTCGATGGCTCCAAAGGTCATCATAAACAAAAGAATGACAGCAGACGCTGGAATTGCATTCGATTCAAACATAGTGCGAATGTTAAGCGGTTTCTTTGGATGGGGTGTTTCGTTGGTATTTAAGAATAGGAAAAGCGCAATAGCAGCAATAACAAAGGCCTCGGCAACCAAAAATAACGATGAAAATCCGCTCTTATGCATTAATACGATTCCAACAGATGGAGCCAATGCAGTGGCCAGCGTAATGGCCAATCCAAACATCCCCATGCCCTCGGAGAAACGTTTTTTGGGAATAATATCGGAAGTTATGGTACTACTGCTTGTGCTTGCACTACTTAACCCAATACCATTAAGCATACGAAAAGCAAATACCACTAACAATGCTCCTGCAACCATATAGCTTACAGTTGATATGCATAAAATAATAATACCAAATAGGAGAATTCTTTTTCGCTTTCCACGGTCCAAAAGCCATCCAAAAATAGGTCGGAAAACAACCGCTACTATCGAAAACAGCGCTGCCAGAGCTCCTGCTGTTGCCTCGGTTCCCCCCATAAACTCCACAAAGAATGGAAAGCAAGCCAACAGCATAAAATGATTGGCAAAAATTAAAAAGTTAATCACAATGATTACGACAAAGTTTCTTGTCCAAAGTTTTTCTTTCATATAAAACTCAATTATTAATAAATAAAAAAACGCATAAGCCCCTGATCTGGACTTATGCGTTTCTCGCTACTCGATCAAATGAATCTGTATGTTTTAAAGAGGGGACAAAGGTAATATATATTCTGGTACATTATAAAAATTATATTATTCATTTACACAAAATAAGATTTATAAGATACATGTTATCTAAAAGAATCGCGTTCATTAGCCCAACGATACAAAACCCTGCTTTGCAGACGACATAAACAACTTGGTCGAATTACATACCTACTAATGATTTTTTGGCCTACCTTTAATCCTGTAAATTTCGATATCAATAAACTTGAGGAGGATAATTATGACAACAAAAGAAAAGAAATCGTTGAACTACTATATGCGAGCATTACATCGCGATATAGGTTTCCTTGTTATAGGATTTACGCTCATTTTTTGCATAAGTGGTATTTTGCTAATATTTAGAGAAACCGATTTCCTGAAACAGGAACAAATTGTTGAGAAAACAATTTCGCCAAACATGGAAAGTTCGAAGCTGGCAGGTGCATTGCACTTACACGATTTTAAAGTTTTAAAAGAGCAGGATGGAATTGTTTACTTTCAGGATGGAACCTATGATACAGCAACTGGACACATCAGCTATAAATCCAAAGAGCTACCTTCGTTCCTAAACAAGCTGAACAACATACACAAATCATCCAGTAGAAATGTTATTCACTGGTTTACCTTAATTTATGGTGTAGCATTGCTATTCCTGGCAATATCATCTTTCTGGATGTATAAACCAAAAACAAAGATGTTCCGACGAAATATCTTTGTAATTGAAGCAGTAATTTGTTTCGTTAATTTACGACTATCGCTACAGCGCACAATTATCGAAAAATAATACCATGAAAAAATTGATCTACATATGCATCCCAAAAATGTACGCGATTGGCTTTTTGAGCAGAAAAAAGAGTAGATAAATACGCTCATTATTTCATAGGAATCTAGCATTACCAAAACTACTGACAGCATTATAGCCATGTCAGTGGTTTTGGTTTTATCAACTAACCATACAACAATTAACAAACAACCATTCTCGCAGGGTTTCCCAAAAATTGTTTACTTTGTAAAAAATAATAAGAACTATGAATTACACCGATAAAGACCTACGAGATGCATCGATAATTGCCCTGCGCGATTGCATGGGGCTTCAAAAATCGGAAACACTGCTAATTGTTACCGATGAGATAAAACGCGACATTGGCCTTGCACTGCACCAAGCCGGCAAGGAGCTTTGCAAGGAATCGATGCTAATCGAAATTAAATCGAGAGAGATTGACGGACAGGAACCGCCCGCTCCCGTTGCCGCATTAATGAAAATAGTTGATGTGGTGGTTTGCCCTACCGAGATGTCGCTTACCCACACCGATGCACGCCGCGAGGCTGCTGCGCAGGGTGTTCGGTTTGGCACAATGCCCGGCATTAATCTCGACACAATGGTTCGCTGCCTTAACGCCGATTACGAGAAGATTATCGCCCTTACCGATTTTATTGCCGCCAAAATGGTTGGTGTTAGCACCATTAAGGTTATCACCGAAAAAGGTACCAACGTGGTAATGCCTGTTAAGGATCGTAAAATTCTGCCAAGCAAGGGTGTTATGCGCAATAAGGGCGAAAGCGGAAATCTACCTTCGGGCGAAGTTTACCTTGCACCCTGGGAGGATCAAACCAACGGCAAGCTGATAATTGATGGCTCAATGGCTGGAATTGGGATGATTGAAACCCCAATTGTTATTGATATTGTTAACGGCTACGCCGAGAGTATCACCGGAGGAAAGCAGGCCGAACAGCTAACTGCCATGCTCGATAAGGTTGGACGCGATGCTCGCGCCGTGGCCGAGTTTGGTATTGGCACAAACTACAAGGCCATTCTAACCGGCGAAATCCTTGAGGACGAAAAGGTATTTGGTACAATCCATATTGCCTTCGGCAATAACAAGAGCATGGGCGGACGCATATCGGTAGGTAGCCATTTGGATGGCTTAGTAAAAGAACCCGATGTTTACTTCGACGATGAACTTATAATGAAAAAGGGTAAAATGATAGGTTTTGAGATATAATACTACAAAACTAACATACAAAAGGGCTTTGGCATTGCTAAAGCCCTTTTTGCATCAAGGCCATTACTAATTCTGATTTTTAATCTTTCCAACCTCGTTCAGAATAATCGCCTTGGTTTTAACCCCTGTAAAGCGCTTAACCTCCTTACCATTCTTAAATATCACCATCGTAGGAATTCCTCGAATGGCAAACTTTTCTGCCAGCAATGGCTGATTATCAACATTCACCTTTCCTACCGTAATATCAACTTCACTATCCGCAATATCGTTGAGCACAGGAGCCATCACTTTGCAAGGAGCACACCATGGAGCCCAAAAGTCTACTACAACAATTTCCCTTTTGGTAATTGTATCAAAGTTTCCACTATTCAGCACTTTAATTTTGCTGCTATCTGGAACTACTGGCTGACGCTTAATTTTTTGAAACGAGTAAACGGAATAGGCTATAAAGAAAAAGGCTAATCCCCCAATTATGTAAAATACTACTGCCATCTGAATAATTTTTAGTCTTGCTAAATACAACATGTATAAAACCAAAATGTTTGGAATATTCCTGTAAATGCAAAAATAGTTTTATCAATTAACTTAAATTTACAATGACATTCTATTCGTTATGTTTGATATAAAAATTCGTTATAAACTCAAATGAGAATTATATGGAAACACAACCACTAACATCAAAAGAGTACTTTAGAGGACTAAGCATAATGCATTTTGCGCTAATTGCAGGGCAAGTTATATTCGGAATCATCGCATTTGCATTAGGAAAAACTATCAGCAATGGATTCGACCCAACAACTCAGCAGGGATTGCTAATTGCTGTACCAATTTTCATTATAGGTACTTTTATTGCTAGCACTATTGTATTCCGAAAAAGAGTAGAGAATATTAAAACCCGATCCACTTTAAATGAAAAGATGACAGAGTATCGTGCTGCATTAATTATTTCGTATGCGATGCTCGAAGGAGGCTCGATGTTTGCCATAGTTGCCTACATTTTAACATCCAATATCATACTTCTATCGCTATCGGCCTTAATTATAGCTGTTATGATTATTAACAAACCATCCATTCAAAAAGCAGTATCGGATTTGGAGTTAAATTCCGACGACGAGAAAAAACTAAACAATCCTGATTCTATTATTTCTTAGGAATGCTCTTTTCAACTATCAAAAGGAGATTTCATAGCCAATGAAAATCTCTTTTCTAACTCTACATACAATAAACTATAGGCCAGCCATCAATCCAACGCCCTCCTTGTAGTAGCAGAACAGCGTTCCCTCTCGGAACAGCCATCCCACGGACATATAGAAATCTACATCGGAAAGACCGCTGCGCACCTTGAGTTGCCTCAACGGAAAATCACCCGTCAGCGTTAGAAGATCCACTATAAGCTGCGCATTACTGGCAATACTATTTGTCACCATAGCCACCCGGTTAAGATTAATAAACCACTCCACACGGCATGCCCTACTCAACCCAAACAGACAACAACAGAAAGGCTGCAGCTCTCCCCTAAAATATTAACGAGTAAAAAGTTTTCAGGAACCCTGCCAGTGTACTTCCTTACCCGGCAGAATCCCCTACTCACCAACCTAAAACTAATTAACCCCCACCGCGGTCTGAAACCCCTAGCCCGACACAACCGCGGCAAAGCCCCTCGGGGTTTCCCCCTATATCTTTACTAAAAATAGTACTCTCACACAATTACCCCATTGATTTCCACCCGGGAAATACACGGAGAGCTAACGATCGCCTAGGTATCGCTCGGTATCAATGGCCGCCCTGCAGCCCGATGCCGCCGCTGTGATAGCCTGACGGTAGTGCGGATCCTGCACATCGCCGCAGGCAAAAACCCCCGGAATGTTGGTGCGCGAGCTGCCCGCTACCGTTTTAATGTAGCCCACCGGATCCGTCTCCAGGTAGGGTCGGAAGATCGCCGAGTTGGGCTGATGCCCTATGGCGATGAAGACCCCAGATACGCTCCGTCTCTCCCCTATACCGGTTCTAGCATGGGTAACCACAATGCCATTCACCCCCGCAGAGTCCCCCTCAACCTCCCGGGTCTCGCACTCGAAGAGCACCTCGATATTCTTCGTGGAGAAAACCCGGTCCTGCATCGGCTTCGATGCTCGCAGGTACGGTTTTCTGACGATAAGGTAGACCTTCCGGCAAATGCCAGCCAGGTAGGTGGCCTCCTCGCAGGCGGTATCGCCACCGCCAACTACCGCCACATCCTGCCCCCGGTAGAAAAAGCCATCGCACGTGGCACAGGCCGAAACGCCCTGTCCCCTATACTTTCCCTCAGACTCCAGCCCAAGGTACTTTGCCGTTGCTCCAGTCGCAATAATAAGGGCATCGGCGCTGATAACCCTCTCGTCGTCGATAGTAACCTTAAACGGAGAGCGGGAAAGATCGGTAGCCGTGGCCACCCCGAAGCGAACCTCGGCCCCGAAGCGAACCGCCTGCTGCTTAATATCCTCCATCATCTCACTGCCCGTGGTTCCGCTGGGGTAACCCGGAAAGTTCTCAATCTCGGTGGTGGTCGTCAGCTGACCTCCGGGCTGAATTCCCTCGTAGAGGATCGGCTTCAGGTTGGCCCTTGCCGCGTATATTGCGGCCGTATAGCCAGCAGGCCCAGAGCCCAGAATCAGAACCCTAACGTGCTCCTGAACTCCCTCTGATATATTTTTTACGCTCATTTAAGTCGAATATGAATTAGTTCTTACTGGTATCCATGTATTACTGCTATATTTCGTCGGTTACAGGCTAAGCATTTGCTCCGCATCAAATAGCCTATAGGAGCTCCTCCGCCTGTGCACAAACTCGTTCGTACGCTTATCGTACTGGTAGTCCTCTCCCCATTGCACTGCGTTCTGGGCAATCTGGCCAACCGCCGAGGCTATAAGCTCCACCTCGGCGTTGGTGGTGGTTGGGTGTATCGACCAGCGAACCCAGCCCGGCTTTAGGGACAAATCGCCATGGTTGATTAGCGCTGTAATCGCATGCGATTTCTCGGGGGTCACCTGCAGCAGGAAGTGTCCGTACGTTCCCGCACAGGCGCATCCTCCCCGCATCTGAACGCCGAACCGGTCGCTCAGCAGCGATACAATCAGGTTGTAGTGGATGCCATCAATGTAGAACGATATGGCCCCAATCCTATCGCGGCAGCTATCCGCCAGGATGTGTAGGCCAGGCACCGGGGATAGCCTATCAAAGGCCAAGTCGACCAGCTCCCGCTCCCGCCGCTGCATGCTATCAACCCCCATCTGATCCTTCAGCCTGATGGCCAACGCGGTTCGTATGGCCTGCAGGAATCCAGGCGTACCGCCATCCTCCCGCCGCTCAATGTCATCGATGTACTTGTACTCCCCCCAGGGGTTTGTCCAGTCCACGGTTCCTCCCCCGGGCTGATCCGGAACCCCAAACCGGTATAGCTTCGAGTCGAAGATTAGAACGCCCGAGGAGCCAGGGCCTCCCAGGAACTTGTGCGGGCTGAAGAGCACCGCGTCCAGCTTCTCCAGGGGATTCTCCGGGTGCATATCGATGTCCACGTAGGGGGCCGATGCCGCAAAATCTACAAAGCATACACCCCCGTGCTCGTGCATGATCCTCGCCAGCTCGTGGTAGGGGGTTTTTATGCCCGTCACATTGCTGCAGGCCGTAAAGGAGCCTACCTTCACCCTCCGATCCCTGTACTGCTCCAGAGTTTCCCGGAGGTTCTGCGGTGAAACCAGCATACGCTCATCCGGCGCCACCACCACCACGTCGGCCTCGGTCTCATACCAGGAGGTTTGGTTGGAGTGATGCTCCATGTGGGTCACAAAAACCACCGGGCGATCCTCCGTCCCCTGAAAGGTTACCCCCCGATCCTTCAGCCCCAGCATGCGCTGAAACTTATTGATGGCGGAGGTCATGCCAAAGCCAGCGGTTACTATTACATCGTCACGTCCCGCATTCACGTGCCTTTTGATCTCGCCTAGGGCGCAATGGTACGCCTCGGTCATGAAGCGTCCTGTCTCGTTGCTCTCCGTGTGGGTATTGGCAACCATTGGGCCAAACAGCGTAAGCATTTTCCCCTCTATGGGGGCGTACAGCCTACCGCTGGCAATCCAGTCCGCGTAGGTAATACGCTGCTCCCCGTAGGGAGACTCATATGTTGTGTCTACTCCAACTATCCCCCGCCTAAACTGGCTGAAGTATTCCTCCAAAAAACTCATAATTGAAGATTAAAAATCGAAAAACATCAAATTCCTAAAAGTTTTCAGGAATCCTGCCAGTATGCCTCTCCCCATGGCAGAACCCCCTACTCACCAACCTAAAACTAACTAGCTCTGCGTTAACCCTTAGCGATCAGGCCTAGAGCATCCATGGGGAAAATCCCCTATACCGTTTGGGCGTACGGAATGAATATACCCCGTACGCTCCATTTACATATATACCTACTTCGCAGCTGAGGCTGAGGCACTCCCCGAGGAGCCATGAAGCCCCCTGTC
>JBFXDX010000019.1:0-83182 GCA_050180705.1 Bacteroidales bacterium
AGCTTACGATTGTGGGTTTAATTCAAAATCAACTTTCAATCGATATTTTAAGTCTCAAATGGGGGTGACACCCTCAGAATGGATGCGAAATTCTGGCAAAAATATTGAGAAATCTCCAATGTGATAAGATTTTGTTTTACAGATATTTTGGGGTGTCATTTTTTTTATGACACCTCTTTTTTTTCGTTTTTTTTAGATGATTCTTCATCGGTGTTTTTTTTTATTCATTGCGCGTATAAAAACCTAAACTTTAGCTTATGAGAAAATATACTCTATCGATGGTTCTATTTTCTTGTCTTTTCTTTTTGACAGGAAATCTGTTTGCACAGTGGACAAGCAGAACTCTTCCCAATGGGGGCACTATTAATAAGGTATTGCCTTACGATGGCACAACAGCGTTTATTGTTGGAGCCAATAATGCAATTTACCGTACAACGAATGGCGGATCAACATGGGATGCTGTTACAGTAAATGTTACTAGCGGTAATACCTATAATATTATGGATATCGCTTTTTTTGATGCTGATAATGGTTTTGCAGTTACTGCTGCAGGTAAAGATGCCAGTAATGTAACTATCAATGGTATTGTTTTGGTAACTACTGATAAAGGATTGACATGGAATCCTCTAGCAATGACTGGTTTTAGCGATGGCAGTAGCAGCGATGCAACCGATCCTAATTTAGGTACAAGCCTTGCCATTAACTCAATTCATTGTTCTACCAATGCAATTTATGCTTCATTAAAGTGGACTGCTACCACCAAGGTTTCACATTCATATTTATATAAGAGTACCAATTTAGGTGTAAACTGGGCTCCCGTGAGTTCAGATATGTCGGCAGTTAGTATTAATTCTGTAGTTAGCAACGCCGATACTCTTTATATTGGTGGTTCGTCAGGAACATTTAAGGTTTCATTCGATGGCGGTGCTAACTGGACAGATTATTCTAATTCTACAGCTTATACCTCTGTTAATGATTTAAGATTTATTAGTTCCGATTCTGTATTTTTAGCAACAACAAAGGGCGTTTTTCTTACACCTGATTACGGTGCTTCTACTACTCAGTTAAGTACCGTTGGGTCTTTTGATATTGTTAATATTGATGGAGTAGATTTGTTGTATACTTGTGGTTCTTCTGCAAATAATATGCGTTCGGTGGATGCTGGAACATCATGGCAAGTTGCCAATATCGACCTTCTATCTAAATCTCTTTTCGATTTAACTTTATTTGGAGATTCAATTTATGGATGCAGTACTACGGGTTTGCTGTTTTCTATTCAAAAAGATCAAATTAAAGATCCTGTTGCAGATTTTACCTCTGTTGTAAATGGTGCCACAGTATCCTTTAACAATGCAAGTCAGAATTGCGGAACTTTTAGTTGGAGTTTTGGCGATGCCGCAGGAACTTCAACAGAAAAAAATCCTACTTATACTTACGGTTCCTATGGAACTTTTACAGTCCAGATAACTGCTAGCAATGCTGTTTCTCAGAGTGTAATTTCGCACGATGTAGTTGTAAGCGAACCCGTGGTTGATTTTACCTATACTGTTGAGGATGGCAATAATGTGACATTTACTAATGTTAGTCAGAATTGTCAGTCTTATTCGTGGGAAATGGGAAATGTTGCTACACTTACAGATGAGTCTCCTGCTTTCGCATTCCCATTGCTAGGTACATACACTGTTAAATTAACAGCGTTCAATGGTCTTGAGGAAAAATCTGTAACAAAGGAAATTGCAATTGATTCTGTTGGTATTGGTTGGACGTATACACTCTGCGGTAATCAAAATTTACAGAAACTTTGGGCTATTGATGATCTAAACGCTGTGGTTGTAGGTAATGGAACTGCAATTTTTAGGACAACCGATGGCGGAATAATTTGGGAAACTGGTTCGTATAGCAACACTATTGGTTCTCATGTGGTGAATGACCTTATTTTTATGGATGATAATCTTGGTTTTGCTTCATACACAGCCAATGGAACCATTAACGGATTTATACTGAAAACCACAGATAAAGGTGCAAATTGGGGTGCGTTGGATCTTGCATTGTTTAGCGATAATTCAGGTGATGCATCGAAAGATCCAGTTGCAGGACAGAAAGTTTCTTTCTACTCTATGGCTAAATTGAGTTCGACTGTTGCTATGGTTGCAGTTCGTTGGCAGGATGTCGATAGCAAATATCATGGTTATGTATATAAAACGTCCGATGCAGGAACTACTTGGGCTAAAACAAGTACAGATATTTTCCAAGATTATGCTTATACTGGGGTTATAACGGCTTTGGTTTTCGATGCTAATGCTCAAACAGGATACCTTGCCGGAAATAAACTATTGCTTGTTACTGCTAATGGCGGTGAAACATGGACTGATATATCTAAGACTGATTATGGTTATATCAATGACATTATTGTGAAAGATGCTAATAATGTATTCCTTGCTACTGGTGTTGGTGTTATTAAAACAACCGATGGTTTTGCAAATTTCACTAAGGTTACAACCGATTATGCATTCGATATTGTTGAGGTTGCCGAGAATACATATCTTGCAGGTAAAGATGCTACAACGCTTAAGATTACACGCGATAGCGGCACAACTTGGGAGGCTGCTGGCAATGGTTTAACAAGTTCATTCTTTGAACTAGCCTTGTTCAATGGTAAGGTTTATGGCTTAGGAGCAGCAGGAAAGATGCATTTAATCTATATCGATTTTTATCAAACACCAGTTCCTGCATTCAATGCAACTGCTGACGGCAAGGCTGTTACCTTTGAAAATACTTCAGTAAATGCTAGCAGTTATACATGGAGCTTTGGCGATGATGCCACTTCAACCGAAGAGAGTCCTGTTCATACCTATTCCAATTATGGCACATATACCGTTAAGTTAGAGGCTATGAATCGTTGCCATGTAATAGAGTTAACCAAGGATGTTGCCGTTACAAATACTGGAGTTGGCGATTTAACTCAGAATGGTCTTAGAGTATGGCCAAATCCTGTTATCAATGGAGATATAAATATTATATTAGATAACAATGCTGACGTTATTGAGAGTATTTCGGTTATTGATGTTCAAGGACGTATTCTTTACGAGGGTAATATTAATTCTGGAAATACAAGCCTACATGTTGATTTAGATTCAGGTTTATATATAGTAAGGGTAGAAACTACTGGTAAGAAGGTAATTCTACGCAAGATCATGGTTCAGTAGTTTTGTCTTGGTGTCGGGTGAAATACTCCCGACACCTCTTTTAGTTTTAGGTTATCTGTTGAGTGAGTTATTAATTAAAGTTATTATGAAAGGTAAAGCTATCTATTGGAGCTTATTTCTGGGGTTATTACTAGTGCCTTTGCTCTCTTTGGGGCAACAAACTAAAACCGAACGAGGCGAAATATCGGGAAAGATTATTGATGATAAAACAGGTGAGCCTTTGTTTGGAGTTGTAGCGGTCATCGCCGAATATAATATTTGGTATTTATCTACTGATGATGGTGCTTTTGTGCTTAAAGATGTTCCTGCGGGCAAGGTTACTATTGGCTTTCAAAGAATAGGGTTGAAGGAAACTCAGGTTAGTGTTGAATTGCAGCCAGGGCAAAAGAAGAATATTGGAGATATAAAGGTTTCTGAATTGTCGTTGCAGGTTGAGGAGGTTGTTATTACGGCTAAGGAAAATCCCAATCGTATGTCAACCTCTTCAGTCATAGAGAAACAAGCTATTGACCATATTCAGGCTAGCAGTCTTGGTGATATTATGCAATTACTTCCTGGTCAGGCCGCTGTAAATCCCGATTTGAACTCGGCAAATCAGGCTTCGTTGAGAACATCAACGGGAAATTCCGATGACGAGAAAATTTCGGCTATGGGTACTGCTGTTATTATGGATGGTGCACCTATTTCAAACAATGCAAACCTACAGGCCAGTAATACTGCAAAGATTGGAGCGGAAGGTTATTTTTCAACGGTTACTGGTGGCGGTGTTGATTTACGACAGATTTCGGCCGATAATATTGAGTCTGTTGAGATTGTTCGTGGTATTCCTTCTGTAAAACATGGCGATTTGACATCGGGTGCTATCATTGTTAATACAAAAGCTGGTGTAACCCCGTTCGAGGCAAAGATTAAAGTGAATCCCAATAGTCAGCAAGCATATGTTGGTAAAGGGTTTAAGTTGAAGGGAAATGCTGGTAGTTTTAATGCCGATTTCGATTATGCACATTCTCAGCAAGATTTGCGCACTGTAAATCCCAGCTATACCAGAATGAATTTACAGTTAACCCATAGTGTGGTTTTCTTCGATAGTAAGTTGATGATGACCAATAAGGTCTCAGGATACCGTACTTATGATATGGATCGCGATAAGGATGGGGCATCTCTTGAGAAGAGATTTTCGGAGGATATTGGTTTTCGTTTCAATAATACATCAAAATTACAATTGCATAAACCATTCTCAGATTGTATCAATCTAAGTGTTGCGTTGGATTATCGTAAGCAAGAGTCGTATTCTCGTTCGTTGGTTTCTGGCGCAATTACGGCATTGCCTTTTATGATGGTCGATTCAACTTATGTAACCCAATTTCTTCCATCGGAATACTATACTGGAACATACATCGATGGAAAACCGTTGAATTTATTTGCAAGTCTCGATAATAGAGTTCACTTAAAACATTGGGGTATCAATCATCGGGTAATGTTTGGTGTGGATTGGAAAACAGATGTTAACTTTGGAAAAGGACGTTACTTCGATTCGAAATATTATGCATCTACAACAATGCGTCCTCGTTCTTTCAGCAGTATTCCTGCAGTAAATCAATTTTCGGCGTATTTGGAGGATCGAATCTTTATTCCTATAAATAAGAAAATGCTTAAGATACAGGCTGGCCTTCGTTTCGATAATGTTCAACCCGAAACTCCATTTAAAGGAGAATTTGGAGAAACGTTACTGCCTCGTATTAATGCATCCTACGATCTTTTTAAATGGATGACCTTGCGTGGGGGATACGGTATTACATCAAAGGCTCCTGCACTTGTTTATTTATATCCCGATGCTGCTTATATAGATGCAACGAGCTATTCTATGTATTCTAATCAGTATCCCGATGAGAGTTTAGCTGTGCTTACCACTAAAGTAATAAATCCATATACAGGAGATATGCGCCCATCGGAGATGGTGAAGATTGAATTTGGAGCCGATTTCGAGTATAAGAAGAATACGTTTAACTTTAATGTATTTAAGGAGAATTTAACCAATGGTTATGGTTTTAAGGATGTAATGGCGGCAGTTCCTTATCCTGTTTACGAGGTTTATAGCTATTTGCCCGGAGGCGGTCAACCACCAGTTCTCGATTATATCAATGTTGATACGGCAGTTAAGCGTGATGTGTATAAGATTCCTGTAAATTCAAAAAAATCGGAAAGGTTAGGACTTGAATTTACCCTTAATACTGTTAAGTTACCAGTTGTTGGAACTCAGGTAAATATTACTGGTGCATGGACTTATGCTGAAATTAATGATGAGTCGAATACCATATATCTGTCAAGCCAATATTTCAAGAATAACACCGATAAGTTGGTTGGTGTTTATCCAACAAATGGATATAAATCCGAGCAATTCGTAACAACGGTTCGCTTTATTCAGCATATTCCTCAGTTCCGTTTTATTGCATCGTTGGCTGTACAGATGGAATGGGTTGATAAGTCGAAAACCATTGTTAAAGGCAATTATCCTGTTGGATATTACGATACCGATGGTAATTATACTCCACTTACCGAGGTTGAATCTCATTCTGATGCTTATTCGTTTTTGGTTCGTGAATTCGATGAAACATATTACTATAATATAAATAGGCCTGCCCTTTGGTGTATTAACCTAAAATTGACCAAGGAGATTAACGATGATATTAGTTTCTCATTCTATTCAAACAACATGTTTATGAATCATCCTGCTTATCGAAATAAAAAGGAAGGTACTGTTGAGAAACGAAATCCAGACCTGTATTTTGGAGCAGAACTTAACTTCAAGTTTTAATGGCTATGTTACAAAAGTTTTATGAAATTAGGATAGGAGTTGTGCTGTTGGCCTTTGTTACAGTACTCTTCTCGGGTTGTAAAAGTGATGTGTTTGATCGCGATGCTATTCTTTTCAACGTAAGTGTACAGGTACTTTACCCGGAGTATTACAATGCCGATATGGCCGAGGGTGTTAGTGTCCGATTAATAAATATCGATAACCATTTGGTGAGCACTAAAACTACCGATGCTCAGGGGTGTGTTACATTCGAAAGTGTTCCTCGGGGAAAATATCGTATTTCTTCAGGTATGAAGATTCCATCTGCAACTGCAATGGCTCTTGGCGATACTATAGTGTCTGATGCTGATGTAGCCAACGGTCGAAAGGTTAATCTTAATGCTACAATGGAGAACTTGAGTCTTAATATCGAGTCCAATTTGGGTACAGTTAGGCTTAAATCATCATTGCCAGGCGATTTGTTGATAAAGGAAGTATTCTATACAGGAACTAGAACTCCAAATAATAAGGCTTACTATTCCGATCATTTCCTTGAAATCTATAACAATACCGATAAGGTTATGTTTGTGGATAGCATTTGCGTTGCAACGGTATATGGGGCAAATGGAAGTGTTGATTATAGTAGCCCAACGCTTTTTGCCTCAGATAAGGATAATGTGTATTTGGACTATATCTGGATGATTCCTGGTTCTGGTAAAACTCAGATTCTTCAGCCTGGGAAAAGTGTTCTTATCGCTCAGGATGGTTTAAATCACAAGGAGGATGCAAATGGTAATCCCAATAGTATTGATCTTTCATTCGCCGATTTCGAAACATTCCTTGTTCGTGACGATCAACGTGATATAGATATTCTTGAAGTTCCTAACATGACAGAGATTTTTGCTAGTCGTCCTAATACTCACGATTGGATTTTCCATAGTTATGGTCCCGGTATTGTGGTTTTCAAAGTGGCCGATTTAGATGCTCTTGAGGTAGTTCCGGAACCGAATAGTACAAGCGGATACCAATTGGTGAAGTTACCTGTGTCGGCAGTACTCGATGCTTTTGAGGCTTTAGCCAACTCTGTGTCGGGCAAGTTTAAGAGAATACCAGCATCGCTCGATATGGGATTTATATATTGCAACGGGATTTATAACGGCGAAAGTTGTCGTAGAAAAGTTGAGGATACTGTTGATGGTCGAGTAATACTTCAGGATACCAATAATAGTTCCGATGATTTTGAGGTGTTGTCGAGTCCTACTCCTAAAAGTTTTGAATAGCCATGAAGATATATAAGATATTATTTGCTGCATTTATTTCGATTCTTTCTACACCAGTATTGGGACAGTCCAATGTTGACTCATTACCCTGTAAGGTGAAGAATCCTGTGATTGAATCGTTTTTTGTGAATGAATCGTTTTGGTTGAGTTGCCAAAATAGTGCGGGATTGTGTTTCAACAGAATTACTGATTTTAGCAAGGTCGAACTTTTTACTGGATACGAGGAAGGCGATTACCGTAAAGTTTATCAACCCAAATCAACTCAGTTTTATGGATTTTCATCCAAGGGTATTAAGGAGTTGGGTAAATTAAAATTCATTGGATCGTTCCTTTACAATAGAGAAACTAGCAAAGAGGTAGGATGGTCCCAGATGATGGATGCTGATAGGCCAAGCCCTCTAATAATTGCCGATTCTATTGGCGGTGATTGGAAGAAGGATCGATACGATTTAGGATTAAAGATGGGAACCGATTCTCTATTTGGTTGGTTACACCTTGGCGTTGGTGCAAAGTATGCTGTTGGTCATGGCGGCCGCGACAACGACCCTCGTCCAAAATCTTTAACCCGTGATTTTACAATTACTCCTTCGGCAATGGTTGAATTGAGTTCTAAGCATGTTCTTGGATTCTCTTATTCTTTGCGTGCTTATCGTCAGGATATCGATATTGTCAATAACTCTGGCGTTGGTAGTTCTACTATATTTAAAATATTGGGACTAAGGTTACTCGAGAATCCTGTTACTAAGTCTTCTATGGAGTATCGTATTGATGGTTTGGATCAGTTTGCCGATGTTCAGTACGATTTAAGGATGTCGGGTTGGAATTCCTATGCAAAGGTTAGTTACGGTTTGGTTACAGAAAAGGATATTTCAAGTCCATACAAGGCAATGGTCGATACTGCAACCAATGATGTTTATCATATTCCGGTAAACGAGGCTAAGTTTTCCGAAACTCAGTACGAGGTAGCATGGGGTGCCGAAGTATTTTCTTCGCGGATTCCTTATAGCGTTCAGTTATCCTATGGCTATTACGATGCAGAGGCATACAGCTACATAAGTTCTCAGGTAGAGTATACTCGAAAGAAACAATTCGTTAACCTTTCGCTATCTGCTTTGCTGAATGCTTGTAATCAGTCAAAAGCGTTAACATTACATTTGGGCGCAAGGTATAGTCAGCAGGAGGTTGATCAGGCCTTTTATGCACAGAAGGATATAGATTTACTTAATGTTAATGCCAGAGCAGAGAAGGCTTTCTTGCTGTTTGGTTTGCAGTCGTCGGCATCTGTAGGGCTTGAACTGAATAAGGTTGCCAGTTCTGATTTGGTGATTAAGTCGGAATCGGTGTTTATTCCCGAGGAGTCGGAGATTACCACTCCTGTTGTTCGCAATACTTACTATTACGAAACATCCGATTGGGTATCGGCTAATGCATCTTGGAATTTATACTTCAATTCAAAGAAAAGTTTTAAACCTTATATTGGTTTTAGTTTCTCAGGATTGAAGGTTTTGAATTCCGATGAATTTAGTGATGATTATAGGTGGTTGTCTACTTTTAAATTTGGGATTCAACTTTAAAAAATAAGCCATATAACTTAATACTGTTTGCCATGAAAAGATTTTTACTACTACCACTACTATTTTTGAGCATAGTTTCCTTTGCGCAGGAATTTGCTTGGGTAAAAACTGCCGGTTATTATGAAACTGATAAAGGAATGCGCTGTGCTGAGGATAATCAGGGAAATTTAATTTTTGCAGGATCGTTTACCGATTCTATTAAGTTTGGAACCTCGTCATTGCTAAAGAGCAATGGCAAAACCGATTTTTATTTGCTAAAAACCAATGCCCAGGGCGAAAATCTTTGGGTTGTTAGCGGTGGTGGTGGAACTCTATCGTGCGAGGCTACTGCTGTTGATGTTGATGCCGATAACAATATCTATATTGGAGGCTTTTTTAAGGATACATTAACCATTGGAACAACCGAAGTTTATGGATATCTAGACTCGAATAGCGATTGTTTTATAGCAAAATTCAACACATCTGGAGATCTTGTTTGGGTTAAAACTTTTGTAGGACCGCTTGGCGATCAAATTGAAGATTTAGATGTTTCGGGTAATGCAATTTATGCAACAGGCCGATATAAAAGTACAATTTCCATCAATGGTACAGAGTTTAGTTCCGAGGATGCCAATGTAGGAAATGGTGACAATCCATTTGTTGTTGCGCTCGATTTAAATGGATCTACCTTGTGGATTGATAAGGTTGATACGCCTTCAGGATTTTCTCGTGGAGTGGAGGTTAGTGCCGATGGAAAAGTAAATGTTGTTTTTGAACTGAAAAGTTCTCCTTATTTACGCACTGTGGGAACATCTAATGTTCAGGCTTTAAAAATTTCAAATTCAGGTTCCGCCGATGGCTATATTGCAAGACTTAATCCAGAAACAGGTGCAATGCTTTGGTCTAATAGAATGGGAAGCACTGGGTCGGAAATGATTTATGCTATTACTAGCGATTCGGAAAGTAATGTTTTTGTAGGCGGAATATACCAATCTACTGTTACTTTGGAAAGTACTGTTACCGGAACATCTGCCACATCTACTTCAAAGGGGAGTTTTGATATATTCCTAGGTAAGTATGATGCAAATGGAAAACTTTGTTGGTCCGATTTTGAGGGTACCGAAAAAAGTGATAATGTGCTTAGCCTTGCGGTGAATTCAAATAATCATCTATACATGGTTGGTTATACTTTAGCCGATTCTATTAAACTGGGCGACTTTGCACTGAAAGCTCCATCTGCTACAATAAATTCAATCATTGCAAGATACTCGCCTGATGGTGCAATTACCTGGGCTGATATGGCGACTTCTTTAAGTGGATCGTTCTATATAAATTCTATTGCAATTACTGCAAATAATTCTTTGTTGTTCAACGGTTACTATAAAGGTGAAGGTACATTTTACGATGATACTAATTTGCCCAACGAGTTTACTACTAGCAATATTGTATATGCTCGTTTAAGCGATCCTACTGTATGGGTTAAACCCGATGTTGCCGATGATTTGAATATTGTTGTATATCCAAATCCTACTAGCAAACAACTTTACTTTAATGCTCCCGATAATTCAATCGTAGGTCGTGTTAGAGTGGTTAATCTAATTGGTCAGGAAATGATAAATGCAGTTCCTCAATCAAACTCAATCAGTGTTGATGGTTTACCTGCTGGAATTTACTTGGTGCAGTTTAGCATTGATGGCAATGTTGTAACTAAAAAAGTGATAGTTAAATAGAGGTGTAGTTTGCCAAATGGAACAGTCCTGAAGTAGGACTTCGGATTTAATAATTCATTAAGTTTTTTTTGATATTTAATCATGAAATATGCATGGTTAGGGGTGTTGTACACCTTATTTTGAAGAAAATTAAACGTGGTAGTGTTGAGTTAATATATTGATATAGAGAGATTAATTAATGATAAACTAAATTCTAATAACAATGAATAGTAAATTTTTTAAGAACAAAAATTTGTACCGCTTAGTTCTGCAATGGTCTGTTGTATTCGCATTGCTATACATGTGGGCACGCTGGGCATTCGATAGTTTGTACACTCCTAATTTTGAGGCTTACTGTCCTTTTGGAGGATTACAGGCTTGGGGAACATACCTTGTTAGAGGTTCGTTACCCTGTAGTATGACAACTCTGCAAATATTCATGGGAGCAACACTTCTAGTTGGAACATTTTTAATTGGAAAGTTATTCTGTGGATATTTATGTCCTTTGGGAACTTTTTCGCAGTGGTTGGGAAAGTTGGGTGATAAAATATTCAAGAAACGTAGGAATATTACAGGAATTGCCGATAAGGCTTTACGTGCCGTAAAATACATTTTACTTTTTATTACTTTATATTTTACTTTAGGTCAAAGTGAACTTTTCTGTAAGAACTACGATCCATTTTTCGCAACCTTTACTCTTTTCGATCGCGATGTAACTGTATGGATGGCATTTATGTCAATCGCATTGCTTGTGGTAGGTGCAATGATGTATCGTATGTTCTGGTGTAAATATCTTTGTCCACTTGGTGCAATAACAAATATATTCCGTCACTTCTTGATGTTTATTGCTGTAATTGGTGTTTATATTATCTTATTAAAAGCGGGTGTTAAATTATCCTATGTATGGCCAATTGCTATTATTGCAGTGCTAGGTTATGTATTGGAAATTTGGAAGATGCAAAGCCGTATTTTCCCATTCATGAAGGTTACTCGTAACGAAAGCATCTGTACAAGTTGTGGAAAATGTTCAAGAGCTTGTCGTCATGGTATTCCTGTTGACGAATTGGTTAAGGTAAATCATATCGATTGCGATTTATGTTTGGAATGTGTTCATACTTGTCCTCACGAAGGAGCTTTAACCGTTAATCGTAAGCGTAAAATTGGTTGGTTGCCAGCTGTTTTAGCAGTTTTGCTTATCGTACTTGGTATTGTATTCGCAAATAAGTTAAGAATTCCTACAATTGAACTTCGTTGGGCTGATGAAGCACAGTTTGAGAATGCTCGTATGTATGAACGTACAGGTTTAAAGAGCGTAAAATGCTATGGTAGTTCAATGAATTTTGCTAGCCATGTTCGTCAGGTGCGTGGTGTTTTAGGTGTTACTGCTTATGCCGATGATCACTCTGTTGAGATATATTACGATCCAAAAATTCTCACCCCAGAAAAAATTACTGAAGCAATATTCTCTGCTTCAGCCGAGAGTTTAACCGAAGTTCCCGATAGCGTAAAAATATTACAGGAGGTTGAGTTTGGTATCGATCACTTTTTCGATCAATTCGATGCCAAGTATCTTAAGTATAAACTAATGCAGTTTGGTGGTGTATATGGTTTTGATACTCGTTATGGTGAGCCTGTATCGGTTAGAGTATATTTCTCTGTTGATGCAAAGGTTAATCTCGATGAGTTGAAAAAGGCAATAGAGGCTAAATCTTTAACATATACTGTTTCCGATCAGGAAGTTAATGCTGTAGTTAATTTCGAAGCATCTGGATTTAAAGTAAACGGAACTGTGGAAATTGATGAGTACAATAAACGTTTATATCCAAATTATTTCCGTAGTTTCAATAACATTGAAAGATACAACGAAAGTAATATTTCAATTCTTGAATTGCCCATGGAATGGACAAAGAATCAGCAGGCTTATGTAGCTTTACTTCAGCGTCATGTTCAAGTTCTTGATTCTGCTGTAGTAGCAATTCAAACTTACTATCGCGATGAAAATCCTGCTGTTAAATTGTACTTTGTTAATACATTAACCTCTGCCGAAAAGGTAAAATCCTTGGCCACTGTTGATAGTTTGAGAGTGTTAATGAAATCAGGAGAAACTAAGATTTATGCAAATCCTTTCCATTTTATTGGTGAAGGTGTTGTAACCGAACGTTAATATTTACATCTTGCTTTGGGGGTTAGCCTAATATTGGCGTTAACTCCCGGAGTGGGATTGATGAAATAATTCAAACTATGCGTAAGATTATTGCTGTAGCACTGTTGTTTTTAAGTTTTGCATCGCTAGCCGATGAGGGAATGTGGCTTGTGAATCTATTGAATCAGGTTAAGGTCAATCAGATGCAGCAAAAGGGTTTTGCTCTTTCGGCAAAAGACATTTATCGAACCGATTCGTTAAGCTTGAAAGATGCCATTGTTGCATTGGATAAGGGATCGTGTTCCGGAACGGTTGTTTCTGCGAATGGATTGCTTATTACAAACCATCATTGTGCTTACAGCGAAATTCAACAACATAGTTCGCCTCAGTTCGATTATTTAAAGAATGGTTTTTTTGCTGAGAATCGGGAACAAGAGTTGCCAAACCCTGGTAAAACCGTTTCTTTTTTAGTTGATGTTCGCGATGTAACTCAACAGGTAAATCAGCAAATAGATGAGCAACTTGCCAAGGGTGCCGAAAGTCCTAACATGATGCGGATTCGCAATTCTATTGCTCGTGAGGCTGTGAAGGGCACTCAGTACGATGCCGAGGTTCATGCAATGTTCGGAGGAAATAGCTATTATTTGTACACATATATAACTTATCGCGATGTAAGGTTGGTGGGCTTTCCGCCCGAGTGCATTGGAAATTTTGGCGGAGAAACCGATAATTGGGTATGGCCTCGCCATACTGGCGACTTTGCGTTATTCCGAATTTATACTGCACCCGATGGTTCTTCGGCCGATTATTCAACGGAAAATGTACCGCTAAAATCAAAAAACTTTATTCGAATTTCGACCAAAGGGGTTGATGAGGAGGATTTTGTAATGATATTGGGCTATCCAGGTACTACTTCCCGGTATCTTTCTTCGTATGGTGTTAAGGAAATTGTTGAGGTGGTAGATCCCATTCGGGTTGCTTTTCGCAATGCCAAATTGGATGTGCTTCGTAGTGCTATGAAGAATAACGATACCATTCGAATTAAGTATTCATCTAAGTTTTCGTTGGCAAGTAATTACTGGAAGTATTCTGTGGGTGAACTCAAATCGGTTCGAGAGAACAATGTAATTGAATCGAAGCAGGTTTACGAAAAACGATTCCAGAAATGGGCAGACGAAAACTCTGAGTATGCTAAAGTGTTGGCAAATCTTGAGGATGCATATTCGCAAAAGCGTAAGGTAACAACATTGCTGCAGTGCTATAACGAGGGGATTTTGTTTGGTGCAGAGATATTTAAGTTGGCCAATAAGATGAGTCGGTTGGAAACTGTTATACAGAAATCTGATGGCGAAAAGTTGGCATCTACAGTTTCAGAGATTCGTAGCGGATATTCATATCTCTACAAAGATTTCGATGAGAAGGTTGACAGGGATATATTTGTTGTCATGGCAAAAATGTTGGTAAGTCGCATTTCACCCGATCAATTTCCAGAATCGTTTCTTAGAATGGCACAGGATAAGAAGTGGAATATGGAACGTTTTGCCGATGAGATGTATCAAAAATCAATGTTTGTTAGTCTCGAAAAGGTGAATGAGTTTCTGAATAATCCATCGTTAAAGGTTTTGAAGTCCGATCCTGCATTTATACTATCATCTGCTTTTTACCCAACAATTATCTCGTTGAGTAAGGAGGAGGGACAATGGGAGCGAAGTATTCGCCAAAATCATAAGTTGTTTATTCGGGCACAAATGGATATGGAGCCCGAGCGAGCATTTTACCCCGATGCCAATAGCACGATGCGTTTAACCTACGGAAATGTTGCTGGTTATGAACCTACCGATGGTATTGTTTACACCTATCGAACCACAACGAATGGCGTGCTACAGAAGAATGCAACAGGATTACCCGAGTACGTGATGCCCGATAGTTTATTATCGATGTTGGCTAGCGGTGATTTTGGATCTTTTACATTGTCGGATGGTGCAATGCCAACCTGTTTTATAGCCGATCTTGATATTACAGGTGGAAATTCGGGAAGCTCGGTTCTGAACGGAAACGGTAATTTGGTTGGTTTGGCTTTCGATGGAAATTGGGAAGCCATGAGTGGTGATATTCTATTCGAGCCAACCAAGCAGCGTTGTATATGTGTTGATATTCGGTATGTTTTATTCCTGATAAGTAAGTTGTCGGGAAATAGCTATGTGCTAAACGATCTTGTTTTTGCTGAAAAGCCTAACTTTAATAAATAAGGTGTTATATTATAACTGTATTTATAAGCATAAATTAAAGTAACTATGAAGAAAAGAATAATGCTAGTGGCCATATCTTTAGTGATGTTGCTACCAAGCATCGGAATTGCCGATGAGGGCATGTGGTTAGTAAATCTTATCTCAAAGATCAACATCGATAAGATGAAAGATTATGGATTTGAACTAACTGCCGAGGACATTTATAGTATAAATAATGCGAGTTTAAAGGATGCTATTGTTGCTCTCGATTACGGTTCGTGTACCGGTGAGTTTATGAGCGATAAAGGTTTGATTTTTACAAACCATCACTGTGCATACGATGATATTCATAAACTTAGCACCTCAGAGAAAAATTACTTAGAGGATGGTTTTTGGGCGTATTCTATGGATCAGGAGATTCCAGTAACAGGCAAAACTGCATCGATATTGGTTCGTGTTGAGGATATTACCGATAGGGTTAAGGCCGATATTGAACAGGCTAAAGCCTCTGGAAAGTTCGGTGCTTTTACTATGCGTCGTATATATGGTAACATTGAAAGAACAGAAGGCGCAAAGACTGGCCTAGAAGTTTCTGTATCTTCGCTTTTTAAAGGGAATAAGTACTTTGTTTTCTACTACAAAGTTTTTCGTGATGTTCGTTTAGTTGGAGCACCTCCCGTTTCTATTGGTGCTTTCGGTGGCGATACCGATAACTGGATGTGGCCTCAGCATAAGGGCGATTTTGCAATCTACAGGGTTTATGCTAACGAGAAAGGTGAGCCTGCTGATTACTCTCCCAGCAACAAGCCTTACAAGCCTGCAAAGCATCTCACAATATCGTTGAAAGGTGTTCAAAAGGGCGATTACACAATGCTCATGGGGTATCCATTTTCGACCAATCGTTATGTGTCCTCCTATGGCGTTTTGGAGCATATGAACGTTAGCAATCCTGCTCTTATCAATGTTCGTTCTAAGAAACTTTCAATAATGCAGGACGCAATGAATTCCAGTGATAATCTTAGGATGAAATATGCTTCAAAGTTTTTCAACTCGAGCAATTACTATAAGTATGCAGTTGGCGAAAGCAAATACCTAAAGCTGTTCGATGTTGTTGCAATTAAGCATGATCGCGAAAATGAGTTTACTAAATGGGTTAATGAAGATTCGAATCGTAAAGCAGCTTATGGTGGTGTGCTAGATACGTTGAAAGCACTATACGAGTCAACTGCCGATTTTCAGAAAACCGATAAGTATTATCAGGAAGCAATTATAAATGGTGCTGATTTACTTCGTTTTTCGTTAAAAACCAAAGGTGTCCAGGCTGCATTGGAGAAAAAGGATGGTGATGATAAAAAGTTTGAAACACTCAGAAAGGCTGCTGCCGAGCATTTTAAGGATTTCGATTTTGAAACCGATAAGCATATGTTTGCTGCAGCAATCGAGAATTTTTACGAAAATGTTAATCCCAATCATATATCTAAAGAGTTAAAAGCGTTGGTTGCAAAGTTCAAGGGCGACTATAATAAGTTGACCGACTATGTTTATAGCAAATCTATTTTTGCAACAGAGGAAGCATTGAATTCTTTCTTGGCAAAGCCATCTTTGAAAAAACTTCAAAGTGATCCTTTGTATATTATTGCAAATACTACACTTGATATTATTTATGACTTGCGCCATAAGTATTCCGATACAGAGGCTGCTATTCGCGAAAAGGAACGTTTGTTATTGTGTGGTGTAATGGAGATGAAAGGTGAGGGTAATTTATATCCCGATGCAACTTCAACAATGCGTTTAACTTATGGAACCGTAGGTGGATTCTCTCCAAAGGATGGTATCGTTTATAAGTACAACACCACACATCATGGTTATCTACAGAAAGAGGACTCTACAAATTACGAGTTCCATATTAAGCCTAAGTTTAAAGCGTTGTTACAAGTAGGCGATTTTGGCCGATATGCAAATGTCGATGGAGATTTGCCAATGGGATTTATATCAAACAATGATATTACAGGAGGAAACTCAGGAAGCCCAGTTATGAATGCTCGCGGACAAATGGTTGGCTTAGGTTACGATGGTAACTGGGAATCTATGGCTGGTGATATCTATTTCCATCCCGATTTCAACAAAACAGTATGTGTTGATATCCGTTACGTTTTGTTTGTGGTAGATAAGTTTGCCAATGCTCAAAATATAATGAACGAATTAACAATTGCCGATTAGAAATTAGAGTTAAAGGTTGTCTTCATAAGTTGGTTTTTAGTTTTAAAGCGATACCTCGTAATTATGAGGTATCGCTTTTGCTTTAATAAACTTTAAGGCGATATAGGTGTTTAAGTTGAATTAATTGAGGATATTTGCATCCATTTTTAAATAAATAATTGATGGCAAAAAAAGCAAATACACAGGAGTTAGGTGTTTCGGGAGTTGGAAAGTTGCTTTTACAATACTCAGTTCCAGCAATCATTGCTACAGCGGCAGCGTCGCTTTATAATATAATCGATAGAATTTTTATTGGTCATGGTGTTGGCCCAATGGCTATTTCGGGCTTAGCGCTTACCTTCCCTTTGATGAATATACTTGCGGCGTTCGGTGCAATGGTGGGAGTTGGTGCTGCTACTATGGTATCAATTCGTCTTGGTCAGCATAACCGGAAGGGGGCTACCCAAATATTGGGAAATGCTGTTATGCTTAATATTATTTTAGGTATATCGGTAGGGCTATTAACACTTGTTTTTTTAGATCCTATTCTGTTTGCGCTAGGTGCAAGCCACGAAACATTACCTTATGCAAGGGAGTTTATGCAAGTTATTCTTTTGGGTAATGTGTTTACGCATTTATACTTGGGGCTGAATAATATTATGCGAGCAACTGGCTATCCTCGTAAGGCCATGGCAATAACGCTTACCACTGTTGCAACAAACTTGGCTCTTGCTCCGATATTTATTTTTGTATTTAAATGGGGAATTCGTGGGGCTGCTTTGGCTACGGTTATAGCTCAGTTTGTTGGGGCTGTAACGGCAACTATTCATTTTACCCGCGTAAATAGTTTCTTGCATTTTCTTCCAGGATATTTGAAGTTGAGGAAATCCATTATTCAAGATATTATTTCGGTTGGAATGTCGAATTTTCTTATGCTAATAAGCTCCAGTATTGTGATTTCTATAGTGAATATTCGGTTGCAAAAGTATGGTGGAGACTTTGCTATTGGCGCTTTTGGCATAATTAATAGTTTGGCCAATTTGGCGGTTATGGTAGTGGTTGGTTTTAATCAGGGAATGCAGCCAATAGTTGGCTATAACTATGGGGCAGGAAAGATTCCGAGAGTTATTCGAACTTTTAAGTTGACTATTTTTGCCGGATCGTGTGTGACTTTGGTTGGGTTTTTACTGGCAGAGTTTTTTCCTAGGGCTATATCTTCGGCTTTTACATCAAGTACCGAGTTGATTGACTTGGCATCAACAGGTTTAAGATTAAATCTTATTATGTATCCAATAGTCGGGTTTCAGATTGTAACTGCCAATTTCTTTCAGTCAATAGGTAAGGTTAAAATTTCCATCTTTCTATCGCTTACCCGGCAAGTTTTGTTTTTGATACCTGCATTAATATTGCTTCCTCTGTATTTTGAGTTAAATGGTGTTTGGCTAAGTGCTCCTTTGGCCGATTTTACATCATCGCTTTTGACTTTAGTGGTGCTGCAATGGCAAATTCGAAAGTTGAAAAAATAATAGGGGAGATGTTGTTTTCTCCCCTATAGGTTGCTCTGTAATATTTTTATTCCAGATCGTATCCCAATTCTTTTCCTTTTTTCTCAGCAGGAATTCCTTCCTTCATCCACTTGGGTTCGGGGGTATCCTTGAGATAGTAATCGAAGAATTGCATCATTCTGATGGCCCAGTCGGTGCGATTCGCTCGGCGAACAAGGTTGTGCGGTTCGTCGTTGTAGTTTACCATCCATACTTGTTTACCTAACCTGCGTAATGCAAGGAAATACTCTATACCCTGATACCAAGGCACTGCACCATCGGCATCATCATGTCTAATTAGTAGTGGAGTGTTTACGCGTGGAGCATAGAAAAGCGGCGAGTTTTCGATATAGTTCAATGGTTTTTCCCATAGTGTTCCGCCAATTCTACTTTGAGTATGTTCGTACTGGAACATTCTAGAGAGTCCCGATTCCCATCGAATACCACCATAAGCACTAGTCATGTTCGATACAGGAGCTCCGGCTGATGCTGCTTTAAACAGATCGGTTTGGGTGACAAGGTAAGCAATTTGATAGCCACCCCAACTTTGGCCCTGTACTCCAATTCTATCTTTATCAATAAAGCCTTTATTAATCATAGCCATTGTTCCGCTAATAACTGCATCGTAAGCGCTTTTGCCTGGTGTGCCTGTTTTGTACTTTATATCGGGGAAAAATACCACGTAATCATTGCTAGCATAAAGTGTTGGACATATAACCGAGCGTCCAGGTTTTGGTTCGTAATGGGAGTGTAAGTCATCAGTATGGGTTTCGTAAAAGTAAACCATCATTGGGTATTTCTTATTTGGGTCGAAATTCTCTGGTTTGTAAAGTAGTCCTTGAACACTATCGCGGTTAAAATCGATCCAGCTAACCAACTCAACTGTTCCCCATTTATAGTTTACCATTTGTGGGTTGGCGTCGGATAGTTTTGTCGGATTTTCGAATTGCAAGTTACTTGTCCAAACATCGCGGTACTCGGTGTACGTTTCTCTTTGCCAAATTACCTTATTGGCATTCTCGGCTTTTTTAATGAATCTTATCATGTAATCACCTTTAATTAGATGATTAACATTGGGCTTTTCTACCGATACGCTGCAGAAACCATCTTTCTTGTTGGTTTTGTTGAACGATGAAAGAAGCATCGATTCCTTCATATTAATATAGTCAGCATCTGGATCAGTTTTTTGATAACGGTAAACTACGTTGTTTTCTCGTCCTTTTCCATTTGTTAGGCAAATTGGTGCTTTTTTGCTTGATGGATCCAATGCCCAGAGATCGAATTTGTCGTAAACCACAAAGTATTTATCTCCTTCAATCCAGCCAGCAAAACCGTATGGATATGGAGTTTGCGGAACATCGTTGTCTTCGTTGTAGAAGTTCACGTTTAGGTTTGCCGTTAGGCAAGTTGCCTTTTTGTCCTTAGCCGACCACGAGTACCATGCGTTGTTCGTTTCTTGGTAATATGCCGCAAACTCTCCCGATGGTGAAAGGCTTACGTTAAACGGATTGCCTGCAACAATAAGCGTACGTTTACCTGTTCTAATGTCAATCTGATAGAAATCGTTGCGGGTTGGAGTATCCCATGTCATTGAGTAAAGGTATGGTTGGCTGTCCTCTCCAAGAGTAAACAGTGCGTCTCCATTATTGCCAATCCGAAGTTTTGGGATATTCTTATCGGCTAGTTGTATCAGTTGCTTTTCTTTAAGGTGATAAACTGCTAAATACGATTTTTTTGCTTCCCGTTTTAGGTTGACAAGTTGTTGTGTTTGTAGCAGTGTGTCGCTCCAACTCCAGAGGTCTAGAATCACTTTTTCATCATCGGTGATAGTATCTTTTGGTTCTTCAATTGGGCGTGGCATTGTACCAATGAATAGTCTATTCCCACTGTCGGAAAAATAAGGAGTGTAGTTCTCACTTACAACCCAATCCTTTGGCATTCCAAGTGTTTCCGATGTTATAAGTTTTTGAGGTGCGCTATTTTTAGAAATGTAATAGTACAGATCATATATTTTAACTTTTCCAGTGTCGGCTGAGAAAAGAAATGCCAGTTGATTACCATGATAGTCGAGCGATAACCCTTCGGTTTCGCCTTTCTCGGTGAATAGCGTTTGGACTTCGCCCTTTTGGGTATCGAATAGTTGAACTATGCTGTTCTTTAGCGTGTCATTTGACATTGATGAAAACAAAAACTTCGATCCATCCTTTGATACTGTGTAGTCGGTTACTTTGTTGTATTCGAATTGCTGGTTGTTGAGTGGATTTAGCAAAATTAGTTTACCCAATTTGTCGTTTTTATCCGATTTTGATTTCTTGCGAGAGGGCTTTTCTCCTTCAGATTTAGATGAATCTTTTGGTGTATTTTCCTTTTCATCGTCAACGTAAATGGCAATCCAGTTACCACTTTTTTCTCCTATTTTGTAAGACTTAACCTTTCCGAATAGTGTTGTTTTGTTGTTATCGAAGGTGTAAATGCCAATCGAGTCTTTTGGCATATCTTCCTTCTTCTTTTTGTCGACTTTAGCCTTTTTGGTTACACTCTTTTGTGGTTTTATTTGGTATACAACGAAATTGCTGTTGGCCGATATGGATGCTCTATAACCACGGATGAAGTTTTTCTGAAAACTTTTGTCGGAGTTCGATAACCATAGATCTCCATCGCCATCCTGTGGATTTATTTCGTAAATAATCCATTCGCCATTGTTGGAGATATTCGGATTTTGAATGTCGTTCCAACTGTCGTAAACGCTATGGGTGAGTGGAATCTTTTTTGTTTGACCGAAAATTATTAATGAAGATAAAATAAGCAGGTGAGTAATGGTGATTCTTTTTATCATCGCAATTGAATTTTAATGGAACATTTTAAACAGCAAAAAAGCAATTGTTGTAAAACAATATGCTTTTTTGACAGTTCCACAAATTTAAAGTTTAAAAAGTCTCAGACGAAAAAAACTTTATTTGATTTTTAGAATGTATCCAACGCCCCGAACCGTTTCTATGCTAATATTATTGTCGTGGTGAAGAAACTTCCGAAGCCGGCTGATGAATACATCCATGCTTCGTCCCAGAAAGTAGTCGTTTTCGCCCCATAGTTCTACGAGTATTTCTTCGCGTTTTATCAGCTTGTTTTGGTTGCAAATGAAGTATTTCAGGAGTTTTGCTTCTTTCGTGGTGAGCATTAATTCCGAGTCGGATCCTTTTAGCCGTAAGTCGTTGTAGTGGAGCGTGAATTCTCCAAGTTCTAACTTGTCGGACTCATCAATTCCATTACGCTTTAGAATATTCTGAATTCGAAGCACCAGTTCGTCAACATCAAATGGCTTGCAAATGTAGTCGTCGGCACCCAGTTTCAGCCCTTTGATTCGATCTTCCTTTAGCCCTTTTGCAGTAAGAAATATAAATGGTGTTTTGGGCGATTTGTGGTTAATTTGCTCTGCAAGTTCAAATCCATCCTTGTAAGGCATCATGACGTCGAGAATGCAAAGGTCGAATTCCGAATCGTCAAATTTAGTCCAACCTTCGTTCCCATCGCGTACAAGCGTTATGTCGTAACCCTGAAGTTGTAAGTATTGGGCCAATACATTTCCAAGATCATTGTCGTCTTCGGCTAGTAGTATTTTAGTTTTTGTCATTTTTCGGGAGTGTTAAGGTGAAAGTGCTTCCACGATTTGGACTGCTCTGAACGTTGATTGTTCCACCGTGAGCTTGTACTATTTGTTTTACATAGAAAAGTCCAAGCCCTAGACCTTTTACATTATGGATGTTGCCAGTTGAAACCCTGTAGAATTTATCGAAAATATGGTTTATTTCATCCTTTGCAATTCCAATTCCATTGTCGGTTATGGCAATGTGTAGGTTTTCATCAGCCCAAACATCTATTTTGATTGTTGGATTGTTCTGGTTATACTTAATAGCATTTGCAATTATGTTCAGAATTGCTGATGTAATCATCGTTTCATCGATATTTATATTGCAATTTTCAATGCTGTATGTTTCTTCAATCTTAACTGTGTCTTTATTCTCCCATTTAACCGATTCTGCAATACCTTTTACTGTTTTTATGATATCTACTCGCTTAATGTCGAGTTCGAACTGCCCACGTTCCCATTTGCTAATTTCGAGCAGATGGTTAATTTGCTTGGTGAGTTGGCTATTCTGTCTCGATATTATTCTGGCAGTTTCGGTTACCTTTTCCGGATTGCTCAATATCTCTTTATTCTCTAGCGATTTGGATGCAATACAAATTGTTGAGAGGGGAGTCTTCAATTCGTGCGTCATGTTGTTTATGAAATCGGTTTTCATTTGCGAAAGTTTCTTTTCGCGAAACAGATTACGCAAGGTTAAAAGGAATACGCCAATTACAACCAGTAGTGATATGAATGCAAGGATAATTGAGAGTGTAATCCTACCGAGGACTTCTTTCTTTTTGTTGCTAAAATCAATATAGTAATCAACCTTCATGTTGAAGTGATTCCCTACAAACTGATACTGATTGGCAAGTATCGCATTCTGGCTGGTTTTGCTTTTGCTTTTTTTAAGTTCCTTTGATTTCTTATGTATAGGAATAACCTGATCGAAGTCGATGAGGTTTAGTTCCTGAATTATCAGTTCGGACTTAAACGGAACAAAAACTTGCTGCGTTTTGAGGAACGACATAAGGTTTGAGTCAACTTCCTGGTAGTTTGCTAGTATTTTGTTGAATTGATTGTAAATAGTTTTTTGGAATTCCGCTGTATCGATTATTTGATTTGTGTTTAGGAAATCCACAAAGTTTTGTGAAACGCCATCGAGAATGTAGTTTGGCTTTTCGAACCCGTTTCCTTTATGTTTTTCCAGCATCCATTTAACCGATTTATCCACAATTTCGCGGTATCGGTAATCGAATCGCTCTGTTTCCTGATTGTATATTTTAGTTAGTAGGTACAACAGTATGCCTGTGTATATTATTATGGAAAGGATTGCTGTGCCGATTAGTATTCTTTTATTGTTCATTCGAACGCTATAATTGCTGTTTTTGTTGATGCTAATTTAATCGATTTCCTTTTTTGCGGCATGTCATTAACTCATCATTAACATTTCATTAACGCAAAGCAGGCTTTAGTGAGTGTAATTTTGTTCTGTAATCAAAAAAATCCTATCATGAAAACATCGATAACCAAATTAATTATTCTTATAGTAATTGGTGCATTGCTGAATGTGAATGCTAGCGCCCAGGATAAACCCAAGAAGGATGATGCTCAAAAGAAAAAGGAAAAAGAGCAGCAGAAAAAGGAACTGGACAGCATTGCCGAGCAATCTAAAACTGAATATGAGTACGACTTACAGCGCTTGTTGGAGGAGCAGGAGCGTGCAATGAATGAGCAGGAGAAAGCCTTTGATGAAATAGAGAAATTGTCCGATATTGATGAGTTTGATGTTCTTCCTTATGGCGATTTTTTCTCCGGTAAAAAGATTCGGGTGAAGATTCCGGATATACCAAATATTCCTGATTTTAATTACGACGCTTTATTTGGAATGAATTCAATGTCGGGCGATAATACTTCGTTTAGCATTAGTAAAAGGTTGAAAGAGGAAACTACGTTTAGTGGCGATTTCGAGTTCAGCATTCCGGAGAAATGCAAGGGCGTTTTCTTTAACTTTTCGGGTTCGTTGGAGGCTGGTAGTTTAAAAGTTACATTCACTAAGCCCGATAAAAAGGTCTTTCATGAGTTTAAGGTAAGCCCAATTGCCGATGTGCGCTGGAATAAAAGTCTGAAAGATGATGAACTGAAGGATTTGTCGGGAGTATGGAAAGTAACAATATCGGTTCAAGGTGCTAAGGGAAAATACAATATAAATATCTCATCATTCTAAGTTGCTTTTTTGTGGTTTTTTTATTGCTCTCTGAAAAACCGGCGCACAGCGGTGTCCGGTTTTTTGCTGTAGTTCACTAGCTATTCAATGTAGTTAATTGCTAGTTTCCATTGAGCACTCTTTGGTGGGTAATATGCTCTATACATTTGGGCTTGGCTATTATTTCTACGTTCCCGATTTTTGACAAAAAATATCTTTTAAGCCCGAACTTTTTGTTAGATACTTTTATCTTTGAGAAATAAATATTCCTTTTTTGCAATGGAAGATGATGTAGAAAGAGCCTACTTAGAGTATTTCGAGAATTATACCAAGCGTAACTGGAGGGCTATGCTGGAGTTATTTTCCGATTCATTTACAATGATTGGTACCGGGGTTGATGAGTATTCGTACACCCTTTCCGATTCGCTTGCGCTTTTCGAGAGGGAGTTTCGGCAAGCGTTGAATCCTTTACAATACAAAGTTAAAAGTATTAAGGTTTTTCCATTGTGCCAGGATGTGGCCTATTTAATGGCTCTTGTTGATATGAGTTTTGTTTTGCCCAATGGAGCATTTGAGTACAGCAACAATAGAACTACTGCAATTTTAAGAAAGGAAAACGGTTCATGGAAAGTTGTTCATGGGCATTGGTCGCAGCCAACGGATATTCAGGAAGAGGGCGAGAGTGTTCCGCTTAGCGCATTGATGGCTCAGAATAAAGAGCTGAAATTTGAGGTAATAAGCAAGCAGAAGGAACTGGAGGAGCAGAACTCGCAGCTTCTTCAAATGAACGAGGTTAAGAATAAACTTTTCTCAATTGTATCGCACGATTTAAAGAGTCCTTTCAGTGCATTTATGGGAATTACCGATTTAATGCTCAACAATTTTGAGAATGATTTCGAGGATAAGGAGTATTTTCATATTAGGCTTCAGCTGTTAAACGAGATGTCTCATAACCTGTTCGATTTAACCGAGAATCTACTTAATTGGGCTAGCCTTAATGTGAGCGATATAAAACCAAAGTTTAGGCTTGTTCCTATCGATGCAATAGTTCAAAAGCAGATAAATGTTCTTCATCCTATGTGGATGAAAAAGGGACTTAGGGTGTGCGAGGATTTGCCTCAGGAACTTATGGTTGAAACCGATCCCGATATTGTATCTATTATCGTAAGAAATTTGCTTTCCAATGCCATAAAGTTTTCGTTCAAAAAGGGAGTGATCAATGTAAATGTCTGTATTAACGATGGATTGTTGGAGATTACTATTGCCGACAATGGAATAGGAATGACTCCTCAGCAAGTCGAAAATGTTTTTGTTGGCTACAGTTCCTCCCGTGGCACCGAAAACGAAAAAGGTTCAGGTATTGGACTTGTAACCTGCAAGGAGTTTGTGGAAAAATTGAATGGCCAGATTACTGTAAGTTCAGTGCCAAATAAGGGAACAACTTTCAAGGTAATAATTCCGGTGTAGTTACTTTTTTACTTTCGGAGAATCCATTGTCGAGTTTAGATACTGTTGTAATTCTATTTATTATCAGAAAATATTTCTATGAATTCGGGAAATATAGTTGAATAATCTCGGTGTACTTTTTCTATTTTTTCTACTTTTGGACGTTGGCGTTTCTTGCTTGATTGCGAGTCTTTAAAGTTATTCTTTTGCCAATTGTACATAGTAAAATTTATGAATTGATTTGGTGTTGATTTTGTCTGGGATGGTGATGTTTTATTTTTTAAAACTATTAGAGCGATGATTAATGTAGATTTCAAGAGTGCTATTAAGGTTATGTTTTTAGCATTGCTGCTATTGGGCAGCTGTAAAAAGGATGATAATTCCACCCCTTCGGTAACAACCTCGGAGGTGGTAAGCATTGAAAGTACATCTGCTGTTAGCGGTGGTACCATTAAGGATGATGGTGGTGCTAAAATTCAGGAGAAGGGTGTTTGCTGGAGTACATCGGAAGAGCCCACCATTGCCGATTCAAGAACGTCGGACGGCACTGGTAGCGACGATTTTGTTAGTGAAATTACTGGTCTTACAGCAGGTGTAACCTACCATGTAAGAGCTTATGCAACCAATTCGGAGGGAACTGCTTATGGGAGCGATATCGCATTTACAACCAGCGTAACGGTTCCAACTCTTACTACCGTTGCTGTTACTTCAATCGCAAAAACATCGGCGGTTAGTGGCGGTAGTATCAGTTTCGATGGAGGATCCTCTATAACGGCAAAGGGAGTATGCTGGAGTACAACTTCAAATCCAACCATTGCCGATTCAAAAACTAGCGATGGTACTGGTGCCGGTTCATTCAGTAGTACAATGGCCTCTTTAACCATGAATACTACATACTATGTTCGTGCGTATGCCACAAATTCTGAAGGTACTGCTTATGGTAACGAGGTATCATTTACCACTTTGTCGGATTCGCCCGATGTTGTTGATAATGATAATATGATGTTGGGTAACCCAAGTGCCGCTGTCGAGAACATTGTAAGTGCAAATAACTACTTAATGGTTAAGTCCCAGTACTGCTTATCGTACAATAACTCGAAGTTAACAACAAACTGGACTAGTTGGCACCTATACTCGGGTGATATAGGAAGCACTTCGCGTCAGGATGATTTTCGTGACGATTCATCATTACCCTCTGCATGGTATCATGTAACGTCAAGCGATTTTCAGTACTCAACCTATGGGTTCGATAGAGGTCATATGTGTCCAAGTGCAGACCGAACCCTAACGGTTACCGACAACTCTGCAACATTTCTAATGACCAACATGATTCCTCAGTCCCCCAAAAATAATCAGGTAACTTGGGCGGCTCTAGAAAATTACTGCCGAACATTAATTGATGCAGGCAATGAACTATATATTATTTGTGGACCTTACGGACAGGGTGGAACAAGTGCTCAGGGAACATTTAATACAATTAGTGTTAGTTCCGGGGCTTATGGTATTACTGTTCCCAGTTACACATGGAAGATTGTTGTGGTTCTAGAAAATGGTGATAATGATTTAAGCCGAATAACAACATCAACCCGTGTAATTGCTGTGTCGATACCAAATAATCAGACATGTTCTTCTCAAGCATGGACATACTACAGAGTAAGTGTAGATTCATTAGAATCACTTACCGGTTACGATTTTCTTTCGAACGTACCAACCAGTATTCAGGATGTAATTGAGGCCAAGGTGGATAATCTATAATTTCAGGTAAGGTTATATTATCGCGAAGCCCGAAACTTTATGTTTTGGGCTTTTTATTGCGTTTAAGGTTTCAGCGAGAGACTTTCCTTCCAGTATTTGTTAATAAGTAGCAGTGTTCTATTGGTCAGTGTTGATGATAGGTGTTCGAAAATCTGTTGGTATTCGTCCTAATTGTATAATTAGGAGAAATTGAAGCGATACCTTTGAAATTTTCCTGCGCAGCCGAGGAAAACTTCCTGCTGTGGAAAAATTTTTTCCTGCGCAGGGGAGTTGCCTCGGCTGCGCATCGGAGAGTTATTGGCTGCGCATCGGAGACTTAACTTCTGCTGTGATATTTCCAATTTCCACAGCAGGAAATTAGAAATTCCTAACGTGGAAATCATCCTCGGCTGCGCAGGGAAGAAAACTCGGCTGCGCAGGAAACTATAAAAGGCCAATTCTCTTTTTTTGTGAGGAGTTTATTTGTGCCATTTAGCTACAGCTATTACATAGAAGGAAAACATTCCGAAATGCTATTCCTATTTGACAATAGGTGTATTGGCCGCCGATTGTTGAATTAGGATAACATAATCGATGGCCGACTTATCTTTGATGAATGGGCGGCTTTGATATGGTACGTTATCATTGGGTAATGACATCCAGTTGAATAGCATAACATTGCTAGTTGCCTGTTTTTGTAGCAGCTTGATATTTTTTACGAAATTTCCGAACATCTTTCGATTCGAATTTGCCGAAACTACTGTGTATCGATGCTTGATTGCACCCTTAAAGAATGGTTTTAGTACAGTGGGGATAAATTGACTTGGATATGTAAACTTTGAGTTTAAGTATAGCAATTCCGTTGTATGCTGCTTTATCTCGGGGCTTTGAGTGGCAATGTAGCTGGCTATAGTTTCTGTATTCGTGGCAACTTGCCATGTGTGGTAGTTAACCCATTTCCCAAAACTTTTATGCTTTTCGAAGTTTAGAAATACATTTCTTGCTTCAAAATTTCGATAAATACAGCTATCTCGTACTCTATCCCACTCCGATTCTGATCTATAAGCCAGAAATAGTTGCATGATATTATTCAGAACATAGCTAATACTATCGAATGCTTCATTGTTTTGAGTCAGTTTTTTGGCTTCATTGTACATGGTTTCTATATCTTTAGAGTTCAGCCCCATGCTTTGGATTTCGGTTTCCTTTTTATTTTTAATTTTAGCGAGATAGGTGTTGCCTGACGAATTAATGTTAGAGCCAACCCATTCGAGGGCTTTTCCCCAGTTATGTTCTATATCTATCGAAATAAACTTTGGCTTTTTAATTTGTGGGTTTTCCTTGTAAAAATTGAATATACCGGTATAGTACCTTTTATCCTCAATAACATTGGAGAATGTTGCTTCCGATCCGTATAGCTTGTTAAGTATTACTGTGTCGCCTGAGGAAAGGTATTTGTTTAGTAGAAGTTCTTCGTAAAATCCTGCCTCTATCAGTATATAATCTATACCGCAAGTTCTTGACAGGTACTTTAAGTAGTTTAGCCCTACGGTATAGTTTGCCTGAGTACCATGTTGTTCCCCTAGCCAAAAGATATTGTTTTGGCTAAATGATGTTGCCGAAAAGGTTCCTAGTCCCTCAAAGTTTGTGGCTACATCAATTGTTCTTATACTGGTTTGGCTGAATAGACATGTGGTGTTTAGGATGATGAGAATAGTTGCCAGGTAATTTTTGAAGCGTATCATAGGGATTGTCTGCGATTAAAATAGTTCTGTTTTGTATGTTGGGCTTTAGTTTTATGCAATCATAAAGAGATCTTGTCAAAGATAGCAAAATTAAGAGGTTTTGGAATGACCTTGAATCTCGTGGTATTTATGAATTGATAGAGTTGGTCACTAAAATGAATTATGCTTTAGATTTGTAAGGAGATTCTAGTTATGATTTTACCTTTAGCAGTTCATTCCATCGGGTGGTGTAGCATGGCGAGAGTTTTTCGTGTTTTAGGTGCCAATCTTTGCTGTTACCCTGAACGGCTAGTTTCAGCTTATCGCGGCCGTACTTGGCATTTAGACTGTCGGAAATTTTTGAGAGTTTATTGAGTTTGTCCCTGTCGGTGGTACTAAAAATATTCCCTTGTATATAGTTCTCGGAGGATATTCCGCTGACTATTACGCCAGTTTTCTTGTACGGAAGGTTTGGAGCAAAAATGCTTTTTAGTCCTAAAAGTGCTGCTTGGGCTACGTTTTGGTTAGCGTTGCTTGGTTCGTCCAGCGTAATTGTTATGCTTCTGTGAATGTACTTCTCGGTTGTGGAGAATGGATCGGTGTGTATAAATATGCTTACGTAACTTGCCACGGAGTGCTGTTTACGGAGTTTTTCGGCACAGCGCACAGCGTGGGTTGCCACTGCTTCGGAAATAATGCCAATGTCAGATAGCTTTTTGCCAAAGCCACGGGTTGTTGCAATGTTTTTTTTCGCCTTTACAATGGTCTCAATGGATATACAGGGTGTTCCAAGCAGTTCGTCGAGGGTACGTTGCCCCGTAACTGTCATTTTCTGATTTACCCAGTTGGCTCCAAGTCTTGTGAAATCGTAAGCAGTATGAACGCCATAACTCTGTAGCATTTTAGAGTACTGCCGGCCAATTCCCCAAACATCGTCGATGGGGGTGCTTTTTAACGCCCATATACGTTTTTCCTCCGAGTCGATAACAAAATAGCCGTTGTGCTTCTTGGCAATTTTGTTGGCAATTTTTGCCAACGTTTTCGTGTTGGCCATTCCAACCCCTACAGGAATTCCAATATTCTTTAGTATTGTTGATTTTATTCGTTGGGCGTATTCTTCAAGGTTGGTTGTAATTCCTTGAAGGTGAAGAAATGCCTCGTCAATGGAGTAGATCTCTATTTCGGGGGAAAAGTCTCTCAGCGTTTTCATCATCCTATTCGACATATCGCCATACAGCGTATAGTTCGATGAGAATACCGCCACGTTATTCTTCTCTATTATTTCCTTGGTTTGGTAGACTGGCTGCGCCATTTTAAACCCAAGGGCTTTAGCCTCGTTGGAGCGCGAAATGATGCATCCATCGTTATTCGACAGAACAACCACAGGTCTACCCTCTAGCGCAGGGTTGAACACCCTTTCGCACGACACATAAAAGTTGTTACCATCGACCAATGCAAACATTATCTTACCGTACTTTATGAATTACATAGGTAACTACACCCCAAAGCCGAAAGTCGGAACCTTCCTCAATCTTGATTGGATTGAACTCCTTGTTTGCCGGTATTAAAAAGAAGTCCTTTCCAACTTTACTTACTCTCTTAACGGTGAATTCACCATCGATAAAGCACACGAGAATGGAATCCTTGCTAGGATTTAAAGATTTGTCTACAACCAAAATATCTCCATCGAAAATATTGGCGTCCTGCATTGAGTTTCCTGTAACCTGCACAAAGAAGGTAGAACTCTCGTTCTTGATCAATAGTGTTTTGAGATTTAACTCATTATCGATATAGTCACCCGCAGGTGAAGGGAATCCTGCTGTTACAAAGCCTTCAACCGTTAACTTGATGTTGTTTGCTGTTTTGCTGTCCCCAATAAGTGGTTTAATATCGTTTTTCTTTTTGGAATTCAATGTTTTGCAATGTTGGGTGTGATGCTGGATATGCTTTGCAAATTAGTTCAATAATATATGACTAAGCAAACAAATTAGGGATAATTTTGAGGAAGAGTTGAAAACAAAAATGCCCACCGTTTATGGTGGGCATTTTTTGTTGTGGAGCTGGAGGGGATCGAACCCTCGTCCAAACAAGGAACCAGCTTGCTTTCTACATGCTTAGCCTTTCTTAATTGTCGGGACTAGTCCGGTGAAAAGCAACCAAATTAATCCTTATCCTTTGTTATTTCACCAAAACTTAAAGGTGTCATTCTGGCTATCCCCGTTTAGTCGGTGCTCCGTATGCTGGAAACAATAGGGCGGAATTTCCAGCGGAACATCTCGTCCCCGCACGCCTAGGCGCAGGGATTAAGCCATTTTGCTTAGCAAAATTAAGCAGCAAGAGCGTAATTAGATTCGCCGTTTAAAATTTTGTGACCTGAGATTTACGAGCCAGCCTCACAACGCTCGACATGCTTACAAACCCATTCTACTCGCTGTCAAAACCACGTCAGCCCCTGAGTTTGATTGTACAAAGATATAAAAGTGTTTCGTGTTTTGCGTATAGTGTTTCGAAAAGAGTGTTTATTTCTAAGCCAAACACTATATGCAAAACATTTTTTACTAAAAATCTGAGTTCATAGACCAAAGAAAATCTTCGTTGGTAGCCGTTTTTACAAGTCTATCTTTTAGGAAATCCATGGCTTCAACCGAATTCATATCGGTTAGGTAATTGCGTAGAATCCAAATCTTTTGAAGCATCTCTTTATCAAGCAGCAAATCCTCGCGACGTGTGCTCGATGCAGTAATATCTACCGATGGGAAAATACGCTTGTTGGACAACTTGCGATCTAACTGTAACTCCATGTTACCTGTACCTTTGAATTCCTCAAAGATAACCTCATCCATCTTACTGCCAGTTTCGGTAAGTGCTGTTGCAAGAATGGTTAAAGAACCTCCGTTCTCGATGTTACGTGCAGCTCCAAAGAATCGTTTTGGCTTTTGTAGAGCATTAGCATCAACACCACCCGAAAGAACCTTGCCCGATGCAGGTTGTACAGTGTTGAAAGCACGTGCTAAACGGGTGATTGAGTCGAGCAGAATAACTACGTCGTGACCGCACTCAACAAGTCTCTTAGCCTTTTCAAGTACAATGTTTGCAACACGTACGTGACGCTCTGCAGGTTCATCGAAGGTTGATGAAATAACCTCAGCATTAACGCTGCGTGCCATATCCGTAACCTCCTCAGGACGTTCGTCGATAAGAAGAACAATCATGTATACCTCAGGATGGTTCGCTGCTATTGAGTTGGCAATATCTTTTAGAAGAATTGTTTTACCAGTTTTTGGCTGAGCAACAATTAATCCACGTTGACCTTTACCAATTGGTGCAAACATATCGACAATTCTTGCCGATAGTAGATTCATGTTATTGCCAATCAAATTAAATTTCTCATTAGGGAAAAGTGGGGTTAGATAATCGAAAGGAACCCTATCTCTAATGAATTCAGGATCTCTTCCGTTTATATGAAGCACTTTAATTAAAGGGAAGTATTTTTCACCTTCTTTTGGTGGACGAATAGTTCCAGTTACAGTATCGCCAGTTTTAAGCCCAAATAGCTTGATTTGCGATTGCGAAACGTAAACATCATCGGGTGAACTTAAGTAGTTGTAATCCGATGAGCGAAGGAATCCATAGCCATCGGGCATAATTTCTAATACACCAGTGGTATTTACTATTCCATCAAACTCAAATCTATCGTTATTTCTTTTCTCAAAATTTTTGCGAGGATTAAATTCGCGCGGCTGTGTTTGTTGCTCAGCCTCTACAGGTGTTTCTGGATTTTGAGTTGTTATGTTTGGTTGTGATTCCTGAACAGTTTCTTGCACCACAGATGTACTATCTGTTTTGGTTTCGAGTGTTTCTTCTACTGGTTCTGTGTAAACCTCCTCGGAACTAGTTGTCGGTGCGATGTGCGATTCTATGTCAACTTCAGGTAGAGGTACCGTTTTTTTATTAAATGTGATGACATTTTCTTCTCTAACTGGTTTTTGCTGCGAATTTCTTTCAGAATTTTGGTTATTCTGAGAATTATTATTGGTATTGCTTGAATATTCTTTACGAATTTCTTTTCCCCTAGTAAAACGTTTACGTTTAGATTTCTCTGTATTATCAATCGTTTCGCTAGGGTTTCCCGGTTCTTGATTGTTCGAAGGGGCATCCGCAGTTTTAACTTCCTTGCTGGCTTGCACTGGTTTCACTACAGGTTTAGGCGATGGTTTGTCATTGCGTTCTTTTTTCAACTCGGGCTTACGCTCTTTGTTTTTACTTTTATCTTCGAGTGAGGCATTTATTGCTTGTTGATCCAGAATCCTATAAATAAGGTCTTGCTTTTTTAATGATTCAGCTTTTTTAATGTTCAATTCCTTAGCGATCTCCCTTAATTCAGGTAGAAGCTTTTTGTTAAGTTCAAGAATATCGTACATAAATTATCTAAGTTGTTGTATGTGACTTGTTGATTTAAAGAGAAAATAAAATGAATTGGTTTTGAATCGAAAAAGAGTTTAGAGAACTCTTCGAAAATCATTACAAATATAGTAATTATTCTTTTACTAAAAATATCTTATATGTATTTAAAAATAACTTCTTTTGAAGTTTTACAGTTATGATGATATATCTCATCATGCTATGTTGTTTCAAAAAAAAAATTACAACTTAGAGGATAGATATATGATTTTTATTGTTTTATGTATTTGCAATTTGTTAAGAGTTTGCTCTGGTTGGTAGAATGTGTATAAATGATTATTGATAATTTGAAAAAAAACGAACTTTTGTTAAAAAACATTAAAATAATTAAGGGTCGATTTAATAAATGTATTTATCTTCAGACTGTACTAATAGTTAATTTGGTATGAGGCAATTAAAAATTATTAAGCAAGTTACAAACCGCGAAGCTGTTTCACTAGATAAGTATCTACATGAAATAGGAAAGGTTGATTTGCTTACTGCGGATGAGGAAGTAACGCTTGCTCGAAAACTGAAGGATGGCGATCATGAGGCTATGTCTAAACTTGTGAAAGCAAACCTTCGTTTTGTTGTTTCTGTTGCAAAGCAATACCAGAACCAAGGGTTGAGTTTGCCTGATCTTATAAACGAGGGTAATGTTGGTTTGATTAAGGCAGCCCAACGTTTTGATGAAACCCGAGGTTTCAAGTTTATCTCTTATGCCGTATGGTGGATTCGGCAGTCAATTTTGCAAGCGTTGGCCGAGCAGGCTCGAATTGTGAAACTTCCTTTAAATAAAATTGGTTCTATAAATAAGGTAAATAGAGCATTGACTGAACTTGAACAAAGATTTGAGCGTGAACCAACAATTATTGAACTTTCCGAAACATTAGAGTTGGCTCCCAATGATATCAAGGAAGCTTTAAGAAGCAACAGTCGCCATATATCTATGGATGCACCATTAACACAGGAGGAAGATGGTACTTTATATGATATAATTCTTTCGCCTGATTCCCCTATGCCAGATAGAGGTTTGTTAAACGAAAGTTTACGTCGTGAAATTGAGCGTGCTCTTGCAACATTAACCCCACGTGAGGCCAATATTATTCGTTTGTACTTTGGACTTAATGGGAAACATCCTCATACATTAGAGGAAATAGGAGAGGAGTTTGATCTAACTCGAGAACGTGTTCGTCAGATTAAAGAGAAGGCATTGAAGCGATTAAAGCAAGTTGCTAGAAGTAAGATGCTTAAAGGTTATTTGGGCTAGTCGGTTTTCTTAAGTTAATAATGACAAGTCACCGCTTTTGGTGACTTTTTTTATTACACTCCACCACTCCACAAAAAATTTTAGAATTTTTCCAAATCACTTATCTTTACATCTTCATTTTTCACGATCAACTATCAACGAACAACTTCAACTAAAATGAAACATCTTGTATCTCCATCTATGCTATCGGCCGATTTTGCCAATCTATCCTGCGATATCGAAATGATTAATAAAAGTCAGGCCGATTGGTTTCACCTCGATATTATGGATGGTGTTTTTGTTCCAAACATCTCGTTTGGCTTTCCAGTTGTAGAGCGCATTAAGAGTTTGGCTAAAAAGCCGCTGGATGTTCATTTGATGATTGTTGATCCTGATCGTTATCTAGAGCGTTTCCGTGATTCTGGAGCCGAGTGGCTTACCGTTCACTACGAGGCTTGCACACATCTTCACCGAACTCTTAGTCAAATTCGCAAACTTGGAATGAAGGCTGGTGTTTCGTTAAACCCTCACACTCCTGTAGAGGTGCTTGCCGATATTCTAGAAGAAACCGATATGGTTCTTTTAATGTCGGTAAATCCCGGATTTGGCGGTCAGAAGTTTATTCAGAATACATACAGCAAGGTTGAACGCCTAAGAGCAATGATTGATTCACGTAAACTTGACACCCTAATTGAGGTTGATGGTGGTGTGGATACAAACAATGCGTCGCAACTGTACAAGGCTGGTGTTAATGTCTTGGTTGCTGGGAATGCTGTTTTCAAGGCCGATAATCCATTATCGGTGATTGAGCAGTTGAAGAATGCCTAATTAATAGGCCATACTCTTTCTTAAATCTACCAACTGCCTGATTTTGGCAAATGCATTTACACTTTCATCAAAGTTTAGCGTTTGGTGTCCATCCGACATTGCTTTTTCGGGTGTTCTATGTATTTCGAGCAGGACACCGTCGGCTCCAGCCATTACCGATGCCAATGCCATTGTTTCAACATAATCTCTAACACCTACTCCGTGCGAGGGATCGCAGAATACAGGCAGGTGACTTTTATCCTTAAGGTATGGAATGGCGTTTAAATCCAACGTGTTCCGATACTCCTTCTCGAAGGTACGAATCCCTCTTTCGCAAAGTATAATCTTTTCGTTTCCACTCGAGAAAATATATTCAGCCGACGAAAGGAACTCAGGAAGAGTTGCAGACATCCCTCTTTTTAGTATGATAGGCTTATCCACTTTGCCCAGTGCGTCGAGCAGGTTGAAATTCTGCATATTACGAGTGCCAACCTGAAAAATATCGACATAGGGGTACATCTCTTCTATCTGTGAAACCTGCATTACTTCGGAAACAACCTTAATACTGTTGCTTTTACAGTGCTTCGAGAAAATCTTAAGTCCATCGATACCCAATCCCCTGAATGAATACGGTGAACTTCGAGGCTTGAATATTCCACCTCGCATCAACTTAATGTTCTGTTGCTTTAACAGTTCAACAGTATTTACCACCTGTTCCTCATTTTCAATGGCGCAGGGGCCAGCAGCAATTGAAAAATTAGTGCGTGATATTTTAACATCATCGCCCAAATCTATTTCTGTGTTATTCACCTTCCATTGCCTGGAAACAAGAGGATTCTCGTCTAAAACTATATGGATGTCCTTTATACCCGGAAGGGTTCCCACATTTCTGATATCAAATTCGGAACGTCCAATACACACAAGGTATTGCTGGTCGAATGTTTTAACGGGCGTTGGTTTGTAACCAATGCTAACTATCTTCTCAACAATTTGGTTGAGTTGGTTATTATCGCAAGTTTCCTTTAGTTGAATTAGCATAGCTTTAGTGCATTTTCGTTGATTTCTCTTAAAAAATCTTCAGTGTTTTTTTCGATATCATTATCAACACTAATCTTTTTAAGGAAGGCACTTCCAATTATGGCTCCTCTGCAAAATTCAGTTGCATCACGGAAAGTCTCCGCGTTATGTATTCCAAAGCCTACCAAAATTGGGTTATGTAAGTTAAGTTTGCTTATTCTAGAAAGGTATTCGCGTTGTAATTCTGAAAATCGACTTTCTTTACCTGTTATTGATGAGGAACTTACCGCGTAAATAAATCCGTTGGAAAGTTTGTCGATTTGCCTAATTCGCTCTTCGGTTGTGCTAGGGGTAATTAAAAAAACAAACCGTAACGAGTGCTGCTCAAAAATTCTTTTGTAGTGCTGCTCGTATTCATCAAGGGGAATGTCGGGGATTATAACCCCACTAACTCCAACACTTGTTGCTTGTTCGCAAAATTTTTCAATTCCGTTCTTGAGAATGGGATTCAGGTAACCCATAAGCACTAACGGAACATCAACTTTTTCTTTGATTGATGCAAGTTGCTCAAAGAGTAGTTTAATGTTCATCCCATTTGAAATAGCCATTGAACTTGTTTGCTGAATTACGGAGCCATCGGCCAACGGGTCAGAGTAAGGCATTCCTACCTCAATTAAGTCAACCCCGTTCCTTTGAAGCGCTAGTATTATTTGTGCGGTTGAGTCGATATTGGGATAGCCAGCAGTGAAATATATTGAAAGAACCTTTCCCTGTTTTGTATCGAATAGTGTATTGATCTTGTTCGTTTCCATTGCTTTGTCAGATACTATTTTCGAAATACTCCTTGTAAGTGTCTAAGTCTTTATCACCGCGTCCCGATAGGTTTACAACCACAACATCGCTTCCCTTTAGTTTTAACTTGGATAGTGCTGCAAGTGCGTGCGATGATTCCAATGCTGGAATTATTCCCTCGGTTTGAGTGAGTTCGAAAGCAGCAGCCACAGCTTCTCTATCTGTTGCCGACAGGTACATTGCCCTCCCATTTGAGTGTAAATGCGCGTGGAGTGGTCCAATGCCCGGATAGTCAAGCCCTGCAGATATTGAGTGCGCCTCAAGCACCTGCCCATCGGGGTTTTGCATAAGCATAGTTTTGCAGCCGTGAATTATCCCCATAGAGCCAGTGGTTAGAGTTGCTGCAGTTTTTTTGGTTTCGACACCCTCTCCTGCGGCCTCAACGCCAATTAGGTTGACGTTTTTATCGTCAATAAAATGATAAAAAGCCCCAGCAGCGTTACTTCCACCACCTACACAGGCAATAACATAGTTTGGTGTTTCTATCCCTTCCTTCTCTTTGAGTTGATTCCTTATTTCCTTGCTGATTACCGATTGAAATCGTGCCACCATATCGGGATATGGATGTGGTCCAATGGTTGAGCCTATCACATAATGAGTTTCTGAGGCATTGTTTATCCAGAATCGGATGGCTTCATTGGTGGCATCCTTCAATGTTTGACTGCCTGAGGTTGCTGGAATTACTTTAGCACCAAGCATTTTCATCCTTAAAACATTGGGTTGTTGCCGTTGAATATCTTTTGCACCCATAAAAACAGTGCACTGAAGTCCCATTAGGGCGCAAACTGTGGCTGTGGCTACTCCGTGCTGTCCTGCTCCTGTTTCTGCTATGATGTGATGTTTATTCAATCGCTTTGCCAGTAGTATTTGGCCAACAACATTGTTCAACTTATGAGCGCCTGTATGGCATAAATCCTCTCGCTTCAGATAAATCTTAGCCCCTTTTGTGCTTGATAGATTTTTGGCGTGAAATAGAGGTGTAGGTCTGCCAACATAGTTTGCAAGCAAATCCTCAAATTCCTTTTTGAAATCATCAGAATTTATGATTGGCAGATAGTTTTGTTGCAACTCGTTAACATTTGCATAAAGCATTTCGGGAATAAATGCCCCTCCAAAATCGCCATAGTACCCTTTGATGTCTGGCTGGTAATTCATATTCGGTTTAAATCTTTTGTGAACTGTTTTGTTTTGTTGATATCCTTAATGCCGGGTGCAGTTTCGAACTTGCTGTTGATATCAACTGCGTAAAGCATTGGATGATTAAGTTGATTCAAGTAGCCTATATCATTCGGGCCGATTCCTCCACTTAAAAAGAAAGGTATCGATAGTTTGTAACCAGAAAGAACGCTATGGTTAAATGCCAACCCGTTACCACCGTACTTTTCCCCTTTGGTGTCGAAAAGGAAATAGTTGCAGTAATCCTGGTAGTAACCTAAGTTGGATGGTAAAGTGTTGGATATCCCAAATGCTTTTATGACTGATGCAAATTTTTGTATCTCCTTACATTGTTCAGGTTTCTCGTCGCCGTGCAGTTGAATATATTTGAACCCATACCTCTCTGTAATTTTTGCTATAACGGTCGTACTTTCATTCACAAAAACGGCCACCTTGTTGATGTTATTTGGAATAAGATTAAAAGGGAATGTTTCAATCTGACTAACAACGCTGCGTGGTGATGCTGAATGGAAGATGAATCCTAGAAAATCGGGATTTAATCCGACAATTTTAGGGATGTCACATCTTTCAGTTATACCGCAGATTTTCAGTTTCATTGTTCTCGTTTTACTGGATTATTGCTTGGTGTTGTTCCAACTCCTTAATTCTATTGACAAAAGTTCCACACGCCTTACCTGGGTTCGATTCTCTCATAAACTTCTCGCCTATAAGAAATCCATCAAACCCAATACTCTTTAAGGATATCAACGTTTCTGCGGAATCAATTCCACTCTCAGCAACCTTCACCACATTGTTTGGAAGATGCTGAAGTAACGAGGCTGAGTGATCAATGTTAACCTCAAAATTCTTGAGATTTCGGTTGTTTATTCCAACAATAGATGCATCGGCGGGTAGTTTACCAATATTCTCCTCGCTATGAACCTCGAAAAGAACCTGAAGGCCCAACGATTTGGCGAAGGTAGCAAGGCTTAAGAGTTCTTCTGCCGTGAGTATTTCAGCAATAAGGAGAATGGCATCTGCACCAATGCTTTTGGCTTCTACTATTTGGTATTCATCAACTATGAAATCTTTCCGAAGTATTGGGCAGTAGTTGAATTTCCGTGCTGTTGTTAAGTCCTTTTGATGTCCTCCAAAGAATTTGCTATCGGTTAATACAGATAATGCAGATGCTCCAGCCTGCATATATTGCAAGCAAACCTGCTCGGGCTTTGCATATTCGTTTATAACTCCTTTTGATGGCGATTTGCGTTTGAACTCAGCAATTATCCCAGAAAGATCGGGACGAAGAATGTATTCGCTTAGCGATAAAGGCTGAGAGTTGAAATATATGCTTCGTTCCAAAAGTTTTACTGGGTAGAGCTCCTTTTGCTCGGCCACTTCCTGCTTTTTGTTCAATACTATTTCGTCTAGAATGCTCATAACTACTGCATCGATATTATTTTTTTGAAAGATTTTAGAGCCTTGCCCGATTCAATGGATTCTCTTGCAACAAGGATTGCATCACCCAAAGCAATTCCTTTATAGCAGTTAATTGCCATTGCCGAGTTGGCTATTGTTACATCAATTTTCTCTTTATCTGCCTTATTATTAAGTATGGATAGAAATATTTTGGCCGATTCATCAGGGTTTGCCCCGCCTTCGATGCTAGTTGATGCTACTTTCCTAAAACCAAAGTTTTCGGGAGTTAAGCAACTATCACCTTGCTTTGAAAACACCTTTGCAGGGCCAGTCAGCGAAATTTCATCGTAACCATCGAGGCTGTGAACAATTCTAAAATCGTTAAGATGATTGTTTAGCAGGTAGCTGTAGGTTCGTCCCACTTCAATGTTGAAAACGCCACTTACCTGATATTTTGGGCGGGCTGGGTTTACCAAAGGCCCTAGAATATTGAAGAAAGTTTTCACACCCAATTGTCGTCTTATAGGACCTATTGTTTTAAGGGCTGGATGGAACAGCGGAGCGTGAAGGAAGCATACGTTTGTGGAATCTATTTCTCTTTTTAGTTTTTCGGCGCTAGTGCTGAACTTATACCCAAGAATCTCCATAAGGTTTGACGAACCAGTAACGGACGACACCCCGTAATTTCCGTGCTTAGCAACAGGCACACCAGCTCCTGCAACAACAAATGCTGATACTGTAGATATATTAAATGTGTTTTTGCCATCGCCACCCGTTCCGCAAAGATCAATGGTTTGCCCACCATTTATATCAACCGGCAACGCAAGGTCAAGCAATGCATCGCGAAACCCTTGCAATTCCTCGAGGCTTATATTCCGCATAATATATGCTGTAAGCATAGCGGACATCTGCGATTCGTTAATATTGCCACTGGCAATATTGTGTATTAAATCTTGGGCTTCGGATCTGCTAAGTTTTTGAGATTCCAGAAGCTTATTTAAAATCTGTTTCACTTGTACAGAATTTATTGATTGAGAATGACTAAAATCTTTTTAACCAGTTAAAAATGATTTGCTTCCCGTTCGGAGTAAGGATTGATTCTGGATGAAATTGCACGCCACACACATCGTACTCTGTATGGCTTAATGCCATTATTTGACCGTTTTCGTCGATAGCATCAACCCTCAAGCAGCTTGGTAATCCGTCGGGATTTACTACCCACGAATGGTATCGTCCTGCCTCAAAGGTTTCGGGAATCCCTTCAAAAATGTAATGGATAGGTTGTTTCAGTATCATTTTGCTGGCAACTCCGTGGTAAACTGTATCAATATTTATAAGCGCTCCTCCAAACGATTCCGCAATGGCCTGCTGTCCAAGGCAAACTCCGAATATTCTTTTTGTTTTTGAGTATCGCTCAATTATTGGTAGCAGGTTGCCTGCCTCACTAGGAATGCCTGGGCCTGGAGATAGTATAATTCCATCGAAACGCTCAACCATATCTACCTCAATTTGGTCATTACGGAAAACCTCAATGCTATGCTGTCCAGAATCCTCCACATAGTGCAAAAGATTGAATGTGAATGAGTCGTAGTTGTCGAGAAGTAGTATTGATGCCATATTTTGCTTTGTTATTTGTTTACTGGTTATTCTTGTTGTGTAGTAAATTTAGTTCAAAAAAGTTTTCTCGGCATACTCAATTGCGCGTCGTAATGCCGACACTTTTGAGTTAACCTCCTGTAATTCGCCTTTAGGCGAAGATCCTATCACTACTCCCGCACCTGCTTGATAATGTAAATTGCCATTAAGACTGAGGAATGAGCGTATTATTATTGCGTGATTTACATTTCCATTCAGACCTATGAATCCTACAGCTCCGCCATAAATTCCTCGGGGAGTGGGCTCAATTTTTCCGATAAGTTGAACCGCCTTATGCTTTGGTGCTCCGCTAAGCGTTCCTGCTGGAAATGTTGATGCTAGCAATGCTAGAGGGCTAGTGTTTTCTTTGAGTTCGCCCTTAACATTGGAAACTAAATGGATTACGTGCGAGTAGGTGTGCACCTCTCTGAATTTGTCAACAACTACGTTGCGTGTATGCCTGCTAAGGTCGTTTCTTGCTAAATCGACCAGCATACAATGCTCTGAGTTTTCCTTCGGGTTTTTCAGTAATTCCTCAGTTGCTTTTTGGTCAAGGAGTGTATTTCCGCTACGAAATGCTGTTCCTGCAATTGGATTAATGGAGGCAGTTCCATCAATTACCTTCAGATGTGCTTCGGGTGACGACCCGAAAATTCTGAAATTTAAATAATCGAAATAGAATAGGTATGGTGATGGGTTGATTGACCGCAATGCTCTGTAAACATTGAAATCGTCGCCACTAAACTGCTGGCTAAACTGTCGAGAAAGTACAATCTGAAAAACATCGCCCCGAGCACAATGACTTTTGCCCTTCTCAACCATATCCATATATCTATCGTCGGACATATTCGAGATTTCCTCGGCGATAGTTTTGAATGGAAAAATAGGCGTGTTTCTGTTTGCTAGTAATGAAAGTACTTTTTCTCCAATCTCACTCGAATTAGGAGTGATGAGTTCGTAAAGTATCAAGGTATTGTTGAAATGGTTGAATTCTAGAACAACTTGGTATAGGTCGTATTTAATTAACGGTAGTGTTGAGTTGGAAGTTTCGATATTGACATTGTCGAAAAGATTGATAGAATCGTAAGCTGTAAAGCCAAAAAAACCAGCAGTACTATTATCTGAGTTGGAATTTTCCAGTTTGAAACTTTTGAAGAACGAGTCAATGAAATTAACGACATCATCAACCTCGTGCTTATTTTCTAATTGTTTATACGAGTTGTATGTTTTAACACCAGTTTTAGCAACTTCAATGCCTGCAAAAGGCCTTAGGCAGATATATGAGAATGCGTTGTACCTATTACTATAGTCGGCACATTCAAGGAGCAAGCATTGAGGATAAGCATCGCGTAATCTCAAGTAAATACCGATAGGCGTGTAGGTGTCGGCTGTAATTTCTGTTGATTTTACTTTTAAGTATGTTGTTTGCATTGTATTTGAATTAAGTATTGTAAAAAAGAAGGAGGCTCGCTGTGTTAAGCGAGCCTCCTTTAATTTCTTTAATTTATAATATAAACATTCATTATAGGCATAAGGGCTTAACACAGCAAAGTATTCCGCTGTGCCACCACCAATTCTGAATATTTAAATTTCTATTCATTTTGTGCTTATTTTCGATGCAATATTAATCAAAAAAAATAAAATACAAATATTTTTAAATTTTAGTTTAATTTTTTTGCTGGGAAATAATTATGTACTATCATTGCAAAATATTACAAGGCAATGGCAAATTATAGTACATACTTTTACGCAGGCTTTTACTTCTACTTTAGCAGGTGGGGGGCTTGATGATTGTGTGTAGAATGATGAACTAAAATGACACAAGATAAATCAAGCCCCGAGAAATCGGGGCTTTTTTATTTGGTACAGATTTCCGAAATTAGACAGAAGACATTAGATAAAAAGAAAGCAATTAGGGGTAAATATTAAACGAACAACTAACAACAATAAACGAACAACGATGAACAATCACAGTCAGTCATTTTACTTTTTTTATTTCTATTTCTGCATTGACAATGGGGACCGATAGCATTTTGTAAATAAAGTAAAGTTAATGCCGAGGTCCCAGAGATGGGGCCTTTTTTGTTGAAATTTATTAGAATACAGAACTAAGATATGAGAAAAAAGGTAGCGATTCAGGGTGTGCGTGGGGCTTTTCATCAGGAAGCAGCCCGAGTTTATTTCAATGAGGATGTTGATATTGTTGAATGCATAACATTTAATCAACTAGTTGATAGTGTAGAAAATGGAATGGCCGATTATGGCATTATGGCCGTAGAGAACTCGTTGGTTGGTGGAATTTTACCAAACTATGCGTTAATAAGAGAATCGACTTTGACTGTAATTGGCGAGGTTTACCTGCGAATTGTGCAGAATTTAATGGCATTGCCAAATCAAACTATCAATTCAATTACAGAGGTGCACTCGCACCCAATGGCGTTGGCTCAGTGTGATGGCTTTCTTTTAGGAAGGAAGGGCTTAAGGGTTGTTTCATCGGACGATACTGCTCTCAGTGCAAAGTTTATTGCTGAAAATAACCTTAAGGGAGTTGCCGCAATTGCAAGTGCTGAGGCTGCAAAGGAGTATGGGCTGGAGGTTATAGCTCCAAGTATTGAATCGAATAAGGCTAACTATACTCGGTTTATGGTACTTTCTCCTAGGGAGAATAATCAAGGCGAAGAGAAGGTCAACAAGGCTAGTATTGCTTTTGCATTACCCCACAAATCTGGAAGTTTACAGGATGCACTTCAGTCATTCTCACGCTATGGTATCAATTTAACTATGCTACATTCTCTACCTCAAGTTGGGCAGTGCTGGGAGTACTATTTTCATGCCGATTTGGTTTTCCGCCATATCGACGACTTTAAACTCGCACAGGCTTCGCTTGCAAGGCATACCAGTTACCTTAAAGTTATTGGAGTTTACAGTGCAGGAAGTTTCATTAATAGGAATTCAAATAATTAAAATTTATCAATATGGACCTAAGGAAAAAAAGTTTAGCGATTGTAGGAACTGGCCAAATAGGTTGTTCTTTAGGGCTAGGACTTCACGGAAAAGTGGGGTTAATAGCCGGTGTCGATACTAATAAAAGTAGTATTGATCAGGCCATTCAACAAGGAATGGTTGATGTTGAGTGGAGTTTGCACGATGCAATTGCGTATGCAAACATTATAATTGTTGCATGTCCTGTTGATGTCGCCATTCCAATAATTACCGAGATTTTGGATTACGCTGATGAAAAAACAGTAGTTATTGATATGGGGTCTACAAAGGCATCAATTTGTAATGCCCTTAAAAATCATTTCAACCGGAAAAACTTTGTAGCAGCTCATCCAATGGCCGGTTCCTCGGTTATGGGACCAAGCGGAGCTGATATCGATTTATTCTCGGGCTGTAAGACATACATATGTGAGCCTCAACTATCATCGAGTTTTGCTATCAAGACTGCATCAGAACTGTTTCATCACCTTAATTCAAAAATCGAATACCTAGAGCCAGTTCAGCATGATAGGTTGGTAGGTTTAGTGTCGCATTTTCCTCAAATGGTATCGTACTCAATGTGCAATGTTTTGAGAGTTGCAGAAAATGATAATCCAGAGTGGGAAAACATTGCCTCGAGTGGTTTCGATTCAACTTCTCGACTTGCAAAAAGTCCGGCGAGTATGTGGTTGCCCATAGTAAATCAGAATAAGGAAAATGTTCTGAAGTACATTAGTTTGATGATTGATGAATTACAACGTTTACAGGTAAATATTTCGTCTAGCAATCAATCTGCTATTGCTGATTTTATTGATAGTGCAGTAGATGTTAGAGAAAAGTTCGAAGAGTCGCGTAAACAGTTAAAAGCAAAAAATAATGGAAAAAGAAATTCTTCCTCAGTTGCTGCCGCTTAGTAGTTGGAATAGCAGCAGTAAACCTTTGATAATTGCTGGACCTTGCAGCGCCGAGTCGCCAGAGCAATTGCTTAGCATTGCCAACAGCTTAAAAAAAACAAATTCGATTTCTTACTTAAGGGCTGGCGTTTGGAAACCAAGAACGACGCCAAATTCGTTTGAGGGTTACGGAAGTGAGGCTTTATCTTGGCTTCGTGATGTAAAGCGTGAAACGGGTTTGCCATTTTCAACTGAGGTTGGTAGCCATCAGCACGTTTACGAGGCGTTGAAATTCGGTGCAGATTTAATATGGGTTGGTGCTCGTACCGTTTCAAATCCTTTTGCAATGCAGGAGATTGCTGATGCATTAAAGGGTGTTGATATCCCTGTTTTTGTGAAAAATCCATTAAGTCCCGACATTGAACTTTGGGAAGGAGCAATCCGTAGACTTTATAATGCTGGGATCTACAAACTGGGCGCAATTCATCGTGGATTTACGCTTTGGAACAAATCAGTTTTTAGAAATCAACCTTTGTGGGATATTCCACTTCAGTTAAAAATGCGTCATCCAAATCTTCCAATAATATGCGATCCAAGTCACATAACTGGAAAGAGAAATTTAGTGCCGCTTGTTGCACAGCGTGCAATGAATCTTCGTTTCGATGGCCTGATGGTTGAGGTGCATCCTTATCCCGATATTGCCCTTAGCGATTCGGCTCAGCAACTAACCCCGGCGCAGTTTGAAGACTTGTTGAGATTGATTATAAGAGAGGTGAACGTAAGTGAGTCGCAATCTGGTGAAATGCTCGACGAGTTAAGAGCCGAGATTGATATTATGGATGATCTGCTGGTCTGGGCGCTATCGAACAGAATGGAACTTGCTGGAAAAATTGCATCGGTAAAACGAACAGAGAAAATGCCGGTTTTGCAAACTAATCGTTGGGACCAGGTTTTAGAGCGAGTTACTAGTAAAGGTGTTGAATCGGGGTTGCGACCTCAATTCCTAAGAAAGGTTTTCCAGAGTATCCATAAGGAATCGCTAGGAATGCAAAGTGAATTGATTGCAAACGAGAATGGATAATTTGAAAAATCAACGTAACTTTGAATATTAAATATTCTTGTCATACTGAACGAAGTGAAGTATCTGTGAATAGAAATTTAGAATTTTCGCTTCGCTCAAAATGGCAAAAGTCTAACATTTCAATGGAAACAATACTAGTAAAAGGTAAAACGTCAGAATCAACGATAATTGTTGGAGAAAACATAGCTAATCTCTCAAAATATATTCTAGGCAAAGGTGTGTTCATTATTACCGATGAGAATGTCGATAAACTCTATAGCAATAATTTTCCAGACTTCCCTAAGTACGTTGTGAAGGCTGGTGAAGCATCAAAAAATCTACTTTCGGTTTCTGAAATTTACCGTTGGTTGTTGGATGTTGGTGCAGACAGAAGTTCTTTCATTGTTGGAATTGGCGGCGGAGTGGTTTGCGATATCGCAGGTTTTGTGGCATCAACCTATATGCGCGGTATTGAGTTTGGGTTTGTTGCAACAAGTCTACTTGCACAGGTCGATGCCAGTGTGGGAGGCAAAAACGGTGTTGATTTGGATGGCTACAAGAATATTGTTGGAACATTCAACCAGCCAAGGTTTGTTATTTGCGATACATTGATGTTGAAGACCTTGCCTTCTGTTGAACTATCCAATGGCCTTGCCGAAATGGTTAAGCACACTTTAATTGCCGATGCTGCTGATTTTGCATTTATGGAGGAAAATATCGAAAGACTAATGGGCTGCGATGTTGAAGTTATAACCTCCTTGCTGGCTAAATCGGTTCGTATTAAAGCAAGCATTGTGAGTGCCGATGAGCAGGAGAAAGGCGAACGTAAAAAGTTGAATCTGGGGCACACCTGGGGACACGCTGTGGAGAAAATATCGGGTTTGCCACACGGGCAAAGTGTGAGTATTGGACTTGAGTTTGCCGCCCGTTTATCAACAGAAAAAGGATTGCTCCAGAATAGAGACTATATGCGATTGATGAATTTGTTACGCGAGTTGCATCTGCCTATTTGCACCAATATTAATCCTTCACGCATATTCGATGCTCTAACTAAGGATAAAAAGAAGGTTGCCGATTCCATAGATTTTATTCTGATGAAAGGAATTGGCGAGGTAATAATTGAAAGGATTGGTTTAGTTGATATTCAAAATTTCATTAAACGTTAAATCTTACTTTTTCGATCAACAAACAACTATTATTATGCATCCAAAAATTTGTCTAAGCATAGGGAACATTAGTTACGATGAGGCCTTACAGCATCTTCAGAATGTTTCGTTGGCTGAAGTCAGGATGGACTTGCTAAACTTTACCAACGAGCAGTACTCCTCAGTTTTTAGTCGAGGAGAATGCACTATTGCAACCTATCGTTCCGAGAAGGATTTTGAGAATTTGTTGGACAGATATATTCAGGCTATAGAACTTGGAAGCACCTGTATTGATGTCGACATAAATGTTCCCGAAATTTATCGCGATAAAATTGCCGATTTGGCCCATATAAAAGGATGTAAGGTAATTCTATCGTACCACAATTACGAAAAAACCCCATCGCGGAAGCACCTTAGTCATATCATTGAGAAAATGCTTACCTCTGGTGCCGATATTGCAAAAATCGCCTGTATGGCAAAAAGCACGGAGGACTGTTCCAGGGTCCTTGGGCTGTACGAGAAATATCCGAAACTAGTGGCCTTTTGTATGGGAGATATTGGAAAAATAACCCGTTTGACAGCACCATTGCTTGGCGCACCGTTTACCTATGCATCAATTGTAGGCAAGGAAGTTGCTCCTGGACAAATGAGTTATCTCGAAGTAGAGAGTTTCATTGAGAAAATAGTAGAAGGTAGTAAGTAGTTTGTATTATGAAATCACCTGTAAACAATCAACAATCACATATAAATAAGTATTACGCCGTTTTTGGTAAACCAATTCTTCACAGCCGTAGCCCTCAACTTTTCAATTCGGTTTTTGCAACCAAGGGAATAGATGCCTTTTACACAAGAATCAGGGCTTTGAGTGGCAAGGACGTAGTTGACACTATCAGAAATTTAAATATCTCTGGGGCAAATATTACTACTCCTTTCAAGGAGGAGGTGATGCCTTACCTCGATTTTATAGCCGATGATGCCAAGAAAATTGGAGGGGTTAACACCATTGTCAATGCTGATGGCAAGTTATCGGGATACAATACTGACCATTACGGAGTTACCCATTCTTTTGCTGAATCTGGATTGACTTTGAAAGGTTTAAAATGCCTTATACTTGGGGCAGGTCCTGCTGCAAGGGCTGCTGTTTATGGCTTAATGAAAAACGGAGCGGAGGTTACGGTTACCAACAGAACTCACTCAAAAGCGCAGTTAATTGCTAATGATTTTGGTTGTAGCATTTTAAGTATTGATAATGTCAAATCCGGGATTAACCGATATGACGCTGTGGTTTCCACACTCTTGCCCGATGCTAATCCAATTAACGATGTTGACTTACCTTCAAGATTAACAATTCTTGACGCTAACTACCGAACATCAAACTTTGGCATTTATGCCGATGCTTTTGACTGTAAAATCATCTCGGGTAAACGTTGGCTTATTAATCAGGCTGTTGAATCATACAAGTTGTATTTTGGTGTTGAACCGGATGTCCTGACAATGGAGAATGGCCTTGGTGTTGATTTAGACAGGAACTCAATTAATGCAATTCCATATTCATCGGGTGCTAGGTTTATGAATCTAATAAATGTTGATATTGTTATTTCGTTGCCTGCAGCACAGGTAGAGTGTTTAAATACTTTTTTAGATGAAGAGATTTGTAAAGTCTTCGGCAGTTAGTGGCATTATTCAGGCACCAGCATCCAAAAGTGTTGCTCAAAGAGCAATTGCGCTTGCAGCGATGGCCAATGGACGTTCCGAAGTTATGAATGCAGGCAATAGCGACGATTGCAATGCAGCAATTAGGGTTTGTACAGATTTAGGTGCAACCATTGAAGGTGACAATAAATTTTTAATTATTGATGGAGGATTAAAGTTGCCTTCAAAACCGCTGAATTGCGGAGAATCGGGTTTGAGTATCAGGATGTTTTCACCAATAGCATCCACATTGAAAGGTGAGATAACATTGACTGGAGAAGGCTCATTGAAGAAAAGACCAATGCAAATTATTACCGATGCATTGGCTCAGTTTGGTGCAGAATGCTCTACAAATGAGGGCTACTTACCAATCAAGGTAAAAGGACCAATTAAGGGTGGACAAATCTGTGTCGATGGTTCTTTAAGCTCGCAGGTGCTTACAGGGTTACTTATTGCTTCTCCAATGGCAAGTTCCGATGTAACTATATTGGTTAATAATCTCAAAAGTATCCCTTACGTCCAGTTGACAATTGATATGATGCGTAAGTTTGGTGTTGATGTTGAAAATATAAATAACTCCGAGTTCAGAATAAAAGCGCCTCAGCAGTATAAACCCTGCAAATACAATGTTGAGGGAGATTGGAGCGGTGCTGCATTTTTGCTCGTTGCTGGAGCAATTGCTGGAGAAGTTGAGGTTACAAACCTAAATCCCCGATCGCTACAGGCCGATAGGGCTATCATAAATGCCCTAATGTGGTGCGGTGCGTATGTTTCAATTCGCGAGAATAGCATTCTTGTTAAAAAGGAGAATTTGACACCCTTTGATTTCGATGCCACGCATTGTCCCGATCTATTCCCTCCATTAGTTGCACTTGCTGCACATTGTAATGGAGAATCTAAAATTCTTGGTGTAAATCGATTAAAGGTAAAGGAGAGCGATAGGGCAGCAACGCTTATGGAGGAATTCACTAAATTGGGAATCGAAATAAAGGTGCAGAATGATTTAATGATAATTCAAGGAGGAAAGGTGAAATCGGCTAAGGTTCATTCTCACGACGATCATCGCATTGCAATGGCCTGTGCTGTTGCTGCTTTAAATGGCAATTGCGAGGTTGAAATTGATGGCGCAGAAGCCGTCTCGAAGAGTTATCCAGATTTCTTTAGTGACTTAAAGACAGTGACGAGTGACAAGTGACAATCATAAAAACTTCTTACGATCAACTAATAACTATCAACCATCAACTATACAATGAACACATTCGGACGAATATTCAGAATATCAATCTTTGGTGAGTCGCACGGACCTGCTGTTGGGGTTACTATCGATGGTGTTAAACCGGGATTGCCATTACAGATAGAAGATTTTACGAACGATATTTCAAGACGCAAATCGGGAGCAAAAGGCACTACGCCTCGTGTTGAGGATGATGTTCCTGAAATTATATCGGGATGGTTCAATGGTTTTACCACAGGAGCTCCGCTCACTATAATATTCAGGAATGCCAACACTCAGTCGGGCGATTACGAGCGCATTAAGGATTTGCCACGCCCCGGACACGCTGATTTTGTTGCACATCAAAAATTCAATGGATATAATGATTATCTTGGTGGCGGACACTTTTCGGGTCGTTTAACCCTTGCATTGGTTGCCGCTGGCGTTGTTGCAAAAAAGATGATTGAGCCAATTAGCGTAAATGCCAAGTTGATTTCGGTTGGAGGTAGTAGTGATATTGAGGCTACAATTAATAAGGCCCTCGAAAATAACGACTCTGTTGGAGGCATAGTTGAATGTCGAGCAAATAATTTACCTATTGGACTAGGCGAACCTTTCTTCGATTCGGTTGAATCGCTTATTAGCCATATAGTTTTTGCTGTTCCAGCAATTAAAGGGATTGATTTTGGTTCCGGCTTTTCTGCAGCCGCAATGACAGGCTCTCAGCATAACGATAAGTTTTTAGATTCTCAAGGAAAAACTTCGACCAACAATGCGGGAGGAATCTCTGGCGGAATATCCAATGGTAACGAGTTGATTTTCCGTGTAGCAGTAAAGCCTACATCGAGCATAGGTATTCAGCAACAAACAATTAATCTTGCCAATGGCAAGGTCGAAAACCTAGACATTAAAGGTCGCCACGATGCCTGTATTGCGTTGCGTGTTCCTGTGGTATTGGAAGCTGCTACAGCAATTGCATTGACAGATTTAATGATGATTTGAAAATATAATACCCCTTTCGCTTTCGCAGAAAGGGGTAGGTGTGCTATTGTATGTGTCTATTGAACAGCAGCAAGAGCATTTATTGATCCCCAGCCAAAATCTGAACTCTTATTTGGATAGAGCGATGCGGATTGTTTCATTCTTGTCAAAACTTGATCTCTTGTCCAAGTAGGATATTTTCCCCAAATCAAAGCAGCGATACCCGCAGTAGTTGATGTTGCCACAGACGAACCTCCCACGTAATTGCGGGTTTTTTCGTAAAAACCAAGGCAAACTGAACTTCTTCCCGAGTCGCTTTCGCGTTGCATAATCACCGTAAAATCAATTTTGCTTCCTTTATGGCAAACTGCACATTCTGTATATCCAGTTCCATCTGTAATTCCAGTTGCAGCAACAGTTTCAGCCATATTCGCTGGGAAAATAACACCAGCCCAATTTGTAAATGTAGTAGATGTCCCACCTGCTGCAATAATCATTTTACCTTTAGAGTATGCATATTTAACTGCATCACTTATACTTCCAATTGTATATATGTGGCCAATAGACATGGATATAACTTTTACATCAGACATATTTGCTAGCTCAGTTAAAGCACGGCTAACACCGCGTTGTTCGTGATAGCCATCTAAAACAACATCACCAGTTGCTCTGTAAGCAACTAAATTACAATTGTATGCCACGCCAACTGGATATCCTAAATTGTTACGTGGTGCAGCAATTGTTGAAGCCATACGTGTCCCGTGTCCACATTTATCGGCAGATCCATCGGTTGTTGTTGCCCATGGCCATATTGAGTTCACATATACACCATACTTTTTAATTGTTCTACCAGTAGAATATCCCTGATTGAAGTTCGAGCCAAGAAGTGATTGCTCTGAAGATACTCCAGTGTCAATAAGTCCTACTGTTATACCGCTTCCGGTACTATATGCCCATGCACTTGGAATGTTATGTTTGTAGTATGTCCAAGAAACTTGACAGTTTGGTGTCATAGTTTTATAATCGTTCGAGTTAATGGTTTCAGGATCAGTATCACAACCCGAATCGCTTTTTGTTTTTTGTTCATAATTAAAGTAACAGTATCCAGATGGCTCCATGTATCTAATCTTGGAATTGTTCTTTAGTTCTATCAATGTATTTATTTCCGATACATAAACATCAATAAAGTTTAGTTCATTTCCTTCGTCAATAAGAATATTTTCTCCTTTTCGTGAGGTTTCTGTATTGTTTTTTTCAAGTTTCGATATCTGATCTAGAATTTCCTGTTTTGTTTTTTCAGAACCTTTTGAACTTAAGTTAGAGAAGGGGGCTGATTCATATCCAATTGTAAGTATATTATTCCCAAGTTTGAGTGCACTCCATAGTACAAAAACGTCTCTTTTGTTCCAATTGAAATCGCCTTCATTATCCAATGTTTTTCGAATAATATTGTTGACTTCTATGCCTGTAAGGGGTTCTCTTTGGGTGTAATCTTCGGTTTTCTTTGAATTATCATTTTTAGTGCAGCCAAAGATGATAATAAAAATAAGGGTAATCCCATAAATGTTAAGTCTTTTCATTTGTTTTGGTTTTAATGGTTTATAATGTAATGAACGTTAATATATTGCCAAATTATGTAAAATGTTGAATCGATTCAAATTTAGACCGTTTTTATTTGTGTTTGTTTTTTCTTATTTGTGTGATAAAAAGTTTGTTTTTTAGAAAAAGTGTTTAATGTAAGTTGTTTTGCTGAAAATAAATATTTCGTTTGCCCTTGCAAATTTTATATAGTGCGGAGTTAAACTATCTTTTGTACTCTTTGTGATTTTGTCCCGCTTGTATGGTTTCGATTTTTAATGATGTTTTTTTATGAGTGGTTATTTTTTGTGTAATGATATTTTTAATTGAATAAATCACTATACATAAACTCTACATTTATATTATTTTTATTTTTTTAGTATTATAAAAACACTTCATTGAATATATTAAATTATTGATTAAAAATTTAATATATATTATATATAACTCTACAATATTAAATTTATTACAAATTAAATCCTTAACTATTAAATGGTACAACCGATATATTAATTCATACCTTTGTTAAGTTGCAACAATTAAATAAGTAGGTGATGTTAAAGTTTAATGGATCGAAAAAAGTAATTGAACTATTAGATAATTTTTTTGATACAGTTGATCAAGGTGTTCTTGTTTTTAAGAATGGAGTCAATAATTATCTCTACGGAAATACAGAGAACTTCAACGATAATCTTAATAGTTTAATTAAGTTGGAATCGAGTGCTGATATATTAAGGAGAGAAGTGGAGAATTTACTTTATTCTCAGTCTTTAATGCCTCAATTTAGAGGAGATATCTTAAAACTGCTTGAGGATATGGATACTATAATCGATATTGTTAAGGAGAATTTAGCACAGTTCGATGTTGAGATCCCCAATATCCCTACTGAATTAAATCAGGATTTTAGTAAACTAACCGAATTATCTATTTCAGCAGTTGAATCGTTAGTGCCTGCTGTTCGTGCTTTTTTCAGAACTCCTGATACTGTTAAAGATCAGTTGCATAGGGTTTACTTTTATGAAAAGGAAACAGATAAAATGGCTACTGCTATAAAGCGTAAAGTTTTTCGCGATATGACCAATCTTAAGTTAAGTGAGAAATTTCATTTAAGGTATTTTACCCTTCATATCGAGAATGTATCTGATGAAGCGGAGAAAGTTGCAGACTTGTTATCTATTATGGCTATTAAGAGAACTATATAAATAAAAGGTAGTGTTTCTATTCTTTATATCGAGTGGTTTATTTTTAGGATGGTCGTTGGGAGCCAATGATGCTGCTAATGTTTTTGGAACTGCAGTTGGGTCTAAGATGCTCAGTTTTAAAAAAGCGGCGATTATAGCAAGTGTATTTATAACTCTAGGTGCTGTAATACAAGGGGGAGGAACCACTGAAACTCTTAGTAAACTTGGTGCTGTTGATGCAATAGGTGGAGCGTTTACCGTTGCCCTTTGTGCGGCATTCACCGTTTTTGTGATGACAAGGAACAAGTTGCCTGTTTCTACCACTCAGGCAATTGTAGGAGCAATTATAGGGTGGAATCTTTTTACCAATAATAAGACAGATTATTCAATTCTTACTACAATTCTTTCATCGTGGGTGATTGGACCAATAATTGGGATTGTTTTTGCGGCTCTTCTTTTCATTTTTGTTAGATGGTTATTGCATCGACTAAAGATTCACTTGATTAAGCTTGATGGTTATATTCGCTGGGGACTAATTATTGTTGGTGCATTTGGTGCGTTTAGTTTGGGCGCAAACAATATTGCCAATGTTGTGGGTGTGTTTATTGGGTCTGCTCCAAATTTAATAATCGATCTTGGTATTTTCCATCTGAATGGTGTTCAACTAATCTTTTTGCTTGGTGGCTTATCTATTGCACTTGGCGTTTTTACATATGGTTCCAAGGTTATGGAAACGGTTGGTGAGGGAATTATGAATCTTTCGTCGGAGGCCGCAATTGTTGTTGTTTTAGCTCAAGCATTGGTATTATTCATTTTTTCATCTACTGGGTTGTCTAATCTTTTGGCATCAATTGGATTACCCCGGATTCCTCTTGTTCCAGTTTCGAGTTCTCAACTTGTTGTTGGGGCGGTTATTGGAATAGGTTTGGTAAAAGGAGTTCAAGAAATTAGAATGAAAATATTAGGAGGTATTCTTTTAGGATGGATTATAACTCCTATTGCAGCTTGTATTCTTTCGTTTTTCGCTTTGTTTTTTATTCAGAATGTTTTTAATCTTTCAGTAACAAATAGTTCTGCGAGTGCAGCGATAGAGCATGTTGAGTCAGCCGTTAGTTCTAATGTCGATGTCGCCAAACAAATAAATATGGTATGGCCGTTTGCATTGATTGTAGTTGCGGTTATTGTTACTCTTGTGGTTTACTATATTATTATTCAGCAGAGACTAAGGGTTAAGGCTCAAAACGAACTTTATAAGAAGCAGAACGATTACTTTACTGCTCAGAAAGCATTGACAGAGTTGGAACTAAAAACAATTCGGTTAGAGAATTCATCACTTTCCAATAAATTAGAGTTTAAGCGGAAGGAACTTATAAATTATGCATTGAGCATAATTGAGCAGCAAAATTTTATGTCTTCAATACTTGAAAGTCTTGAAGAACTAAAGAGTTTAAGTGATTCTGAAAAGTCCGAAAAATTAGACAGTTTAATCATGCTGATTAAGCAGAAGATGAATAATTCGGATAAGGTGAAAGACTTTGCTGTTGAGGCCGAAAAAATGCATAAGGACTTCTACCATCGTCTTTCCGATCAATTCCCCGATTTAACCGAAAATGATAAGCGTCTTGCAACTTTGCTACGCTTGGGTTTTTCGTCTAAAGAAATTGCCCCATTGCTAAATATATCACCTAAAAGCGTTGAGATAGTACGCTACAGACTTCGAAAAAAAATCAACCTAAAACAGGGTGACAACTTAATACAATTCATTAACAACCTATAAACTGAGAGGTATGAAAAAATCTAAACAAATTATTCTTGTTCTGCTTTTAGCGGTTGTTTGGTCTATGAATGGCCAACTTCTGGCACAGGAGCAAAACATTACTGGAACTATTACTTCCAGCGTCGATGGGAAACCTGTAAGTGACGTTAAGATTCGCGTTAAAGGCGAAAAGGAAATTGCTGGTGTAACCGACGCTAGTGGATATTACTCTGTGAAAGTGGGCTCTAACACCTCGGGCGAACTGGTGTTTGTTCATCCCGATTTCGATGAGATGGAGCTGTACGTTAATGGCCGATCAACGGTTAATGTGGTGTTGGAGTCGAATGTGAGATATAATGCCTATGGACAAAAGGTAAGCCGAGTAAATTTAATTGCCGAGAATAGGAATGGAATCTTAACGTTCGAATCGCCCGATCAAAACTATAAAACATGGTTCGACCTACGCGTTAATTTCGATGGTGCACACTATTTCGATAAGGATGCGATGAATGAAATTGGCGATGGTGTTAAGATTCGCCGTTTGCGTTTTGCCATGAAAACCCTTCTTTATAAGCATTGGACAGGTGAGGTTGATTTGAACTTTGCTGGTGGTCAGCTCGATGTTAAGGATGCTTTTTTGGGTTACAAGTCCGATCCTTATAAGTTTTACTTTAAGGCTGGATACTTTAAAGAGCCAATATCAATGGAAACTACAACAACATCAAGGTATCAAACTTTCATTGAGGAGCCTTACATGACAACATTTGCGCCAGCTCGTCAAATGGGATTCAACGTATCAAAGTGGGATACTCGTTATTTGGCTATTGTTGGTGTTCATTTTAATGATGTGGAAAATTCTGAGGTTACAACCTATTCCGAGGATGCAAATAAGGATTATGGTACCGATGAGGGCTATTCTGTCACAGCAAAAGGAGTTTTTCGTCCTATCTTTAAGGATAATAAGTTAATTCACTTGGGTGTTTCAGGATCGTATCGTACACCCAAAACTAGCTGGGAATATGCCGAAACATATAGAATTTCGACAAGAGATATGACCAGTATCAATAGAAAGAAATATTTGGATACCGATGATATTCCCAACGTGAAATCGCATGTGATACTTGGTGGTGAGTTGGCTGCTAGTTACAAGAATATAAAATTTGCCAGCGAATACATTTACACTAAAATCAATAGAAAAACTGGATTCGAAACCTATGAGGCTAGTGGATTGTTTGCCTCTGTGTCTTATCTTGTTTTTGGTGGACACTATAATTACAATGAGGAGGAAGGCGAATTTACCCAGGTAACTCGCGGTAAGGATTGGGGAGATATTGAACTTGCATTCCGTTACGATTTTATTGATTTAAATGATAAGTCAGCAGATATAATGGGCGGTAGTGCTAATGCTTACACCGCAGGCGTTACTTACCATGCTAATCCTAATGTTAAGTTCATGCTTAATTATTCTTACATCAATCACGACCGATATGCTAATGGTAAAGGAAAACTTTATGTAGGTACCGATGCCAATGGCAATTTAACCAAAGATTATACAAAGGTTACCGAAAGTGCTGGCAATGCAGGCGACGATTATGGTTTTGTCCAATTTAGAGCCGAAATTGATTTCTAGAATAATTAATTAAAATGTATAAGTCCATGAAAACAAAATTAATCATAGCAACTCTTTCAATCGTAGGTCTAGTTTTTACTGGATGCGTGAAAGACGATATTTTCGAAGATAAGTCGGGTCCCAGTTCTGATGTTACATTGGTAATTAATGAGGTTGCCTCTAATTTGGGTGATACAGATCCCGATTGGATTGAGATTTACAATCCTTCAGATGCCGAGATCGATATGAGTGGATTCGGTGTTTACGATAAGCCCGATGCTATTTACAAATTTGCAACAGGTACTAAGATTGCTTCAAAAGGATATTTGGTAATTGTTTGTGACAAAGACTTGGCTACTGCCGATCCCGCTACCTATGCCAATTTTGGTATTTCATCGGGTGGCGAAACTGTTTATTTGGTTGATGCTACTGAGGCTGTTATCGATCAGGTTGATGTGCCAGCCATGGATTTAGGTATATCGTATGCACGAATTCCCGATGGTGGCGATGTTTTCGAAAACGCAAATCCAACTAAAGGCACCGCAAATAGTAACACAAACGAGGCTCCTGTTATTGAGGCCGATACCTTAGTAACTGGTATGGTTAACGATAATGTTCGTTATCAGTACGATGTTGTGGTTAAAGATGCTTCGGGTGTTGCCGATGTAAAACTATGGATGCAGACTTCCTCCGAAACATACTACACCACAATGGCTCCACTTGGTGATGGTACATATAGGGTTCTGCTTCCAGCCTTAACTAAAGGCGATGTTGTTTCCTATTACATTGAGGCTGCCGACGAGACTGGCCTTAAAACTAAATTTAAGCCTGAGGATGACGATGCCTTTACATTCACGGTTGTTGATGGTTTGGCAATATTTAACAGCGTTACTTTATCGAATAGCAATCCATCTTCGCTAGAGGATATCACAGTGACTGTTGATGCTTACGATAAGAGTGGTATTAGTGGTGTTCGCCTTTATTATTTGGTAAACGATGAGAATGCCGATAACAAGATCAATGTAGATTTAACTTTCGATGGAACTGTTTGGACTGGAACAATTCCAGGACAGGACTATGGTGCAGTAATTCGTTACTATATCAGGGCTACCGATAATTCTTCTGTAAAATCATACTATCCAGTTGAGGAACTAGATGCCGATGGTAATATTATTGGCGATTTCGATCACGATGATGCAACTACTTGGCCAAGTGTTACCGTAACACCATTAACTATACTCGATCAATTAGTTATTAACGAGATTCAAGCTTCAGGAACACCTTACGACTATATTGAATTGTACAATGGAACAAGTGCAGCTATCGATATTAGCGGTTATAAGGTTTACGATTCGGGAGGTGTTTCTGTTGCTTACGTTATTCCAAGTTCAACAACTATTGCTGCTGGAGGATTCTATGTAATCGAAACAGGTTCTGGTTCTTCTCAGGGACAGTTTGGAATATCCTCATCGGGCGAAGATATCACTCTTGCAAATGCTTCCGATGTTGTAGTAGATCAACTTTTGAAGGTAGATTGGCCAGGAACTCCACTTGTTGCTCGTAAAAAGGATGCAGCTCAACTTTGGGTGGTTCCATCTGCTGAAACTAAGGGTACGACAAATAATATCTAACGTTCGTTTACTGATCATAAATGAGTCGTTATTCTAGGAAATCGCAATTATCCGTAACTAATTGCGGTTTCCTTCTCAAATTCATAGTTCTGCAAATTCTTTTGGGCTTGTTTATTTGCTCCTGTGGTGAGCAATCGGATGATAATATTCCTCTGCTAAGCCCAACTGAATATTACGATCTTGGAATACCCGAGACATCTGATCTTTGTTTTGGATCGTCTACAGATATTCTATATACGGTGAGCGATAATACCACCAAGGTATATAAGATCACCACAAAAGGAAGGAAACTATCGGAACTTGCATATACTGGCAACGATTTGGAGGGCGTATGCTATGTGGATGGTCAGTATATTTATGTTGCAGAAGAGCGTTTGCGTAAGATTGTTAAACTCGATTTACAGGGCAATGTATTGGATCAGAAAACTATTCCGGTTGAGGTGAATTCAGAAAATGAAGGACTCGAGGGTATTTCGTACGCAACATTTTGCTCTCGTTTCTACATTATCAACGAGATGAACCCGGAATTGCTTATCGAAACTGATAAAAATTTGAATGTGCTTAATGAGTATCCACTTACGTTTGCAAACGATTATTCTGGTATTTGTGTCGATAATATCAACCAAAATCTATGGATCTTAAGCGATATGTCGGCAACTGTGAATAAATGCACTATGCAGGGCGAACTTATAGAGAGTTATCGCATTCCGGTTAGTAATCCCGAAGGAATTGCTTACGATCCTTCCAGTAAGATACTTTATGTAGTTAGCGATTCCGAGGCACGACTTTACGTTTTTAATTTAAATACATAAATCATCAAAATTATGGCAAAAGAAGAAATGAAAATTGGAGAGATTTCCAAACCTAGGTTCGAATTCCGATCATTTGGACAATGTTTCGACAATGCTGCAAAGCGTATGGCTCGTTTGTCGGTTCCTGTTCCTGAGAAAGTTTGGGAGCGCCATTCCGATGAGATTTACATTGTTTCGAACACTAACGACATCAACAATACGAAAATTCGCGATGGCAAGATGGATATCAAAACCTATGTTCAAACCGTTGATGGCCTTGAACAATGGAATCCATTGATGAAAGCCGAATTTCCCATCTCTAAGAAAGTGCTACTCGATGAGGTTTTTCCTGCTTTTCAGGTAGATGCTCCTGTTCTTTCTAAGGATGAGTATACTTTCGATGAGTTTATGGCCATTGTTAAGCATCATTCCAGCTTGGCTGCTGTTCGTGTACACAAGCAAAGGCTAGGTTACATGGTGAACGATACCATTTGTGAGTATGGTTTTGTTCTTATCAATGGTGCTAGGGTTATGACTATCAACTCTGAATCGACAGAGATTGAGGATATCAAAAAAACCATGAAGGATGTTGGTCTTGAGGGTGTTGAAAATATTAACTACCTGCAAGCAATTAAGCGTGTAATTGGAATGACTGATAAACCATTGGCAAACGAATAACACTTTAGAATATGGCACAGGAAATAGAACGTAAATTTCTGGTTAAAGGTGATTTTAAATCACTGGCAACAAAGTCAACTAGAATAACTCAAGGGTATTTATCCTCGGTTCCAGAGAGAACCGTTCGAGTTCGAGTTAAAGGAGATAAAGGGTTTATTACCATCAAAGGTATTGGAAGCCAGTCGGGAGCCAGTCGTTTCGAGTGGGAGAAGGAGATTCCTGTTGATGAGGTTAATGAACTACTTAAAATTTGTGAGCCTGGCGTAATCGACAAAACCCGTTTTTTAGTCCCTGTTGGAAAGCATACCTTCGAGGTTGATGAGTTTTATGGCGAGAACGAAGGACTTACTCTTGCCGAAGTTGAACTGGGTTCAGAGGACGAGGCCTTCGAAATGCCTGCTTGGGTTGGTCAGGAGGTAACAGGCGATGCTCGTTACTATAATTCAATGCTGATGAAGAATCCGTATAAAGGTTGGTAAATAGAATGAGAGAGTCAAACAATGGAACGTAAGTATTCGCTTACTTCCATTGTTTGAGTATTTTTGAATAATCACTTAAGGAGACAATGCAATGGTGGACGCAAAAAAAGGATTCGATGTCCTTGATATGAATAATTATAGGGTCGAGAAATTACCCCAAAAAGAAAAATCAGGTTTTGAAAAATACATGGCCATTGTTGGTGGTCCCTTGGCAATTATCGCATTCGTATTAATTTACTTTTTTTCTGATATAACTTTTCTTAATAATATAAACCCCGAGTTGTTGGGTAAAACTGCTCTTAAAAGATTTAACGAGTTGGGCAGTGCTGGATTTTCTAGAATTAACTATGCTATGCTGGCAATATTTGCTGGTTCAATAATACTTTGGATAACAGAGGCTATCCCAAATTACTTAACATCGTTAATTCTTATTGTTACAATGGTATTAACAGGCATTACTAGCGAAACAGATGCGTATCATCAATTGGGGCATCCGGTAATGTGGTTAAATATACTTTCGTTTGTTCTTGCAAGTATGCTTGTAAAAACGCAGGCAGCCAAAAGGTTTGCCCTGTGGTTTATTGTTCGATTTGGAAAAAATGCATCATGGATTTTCTTTAGTTTCATGATAATCAACATAGTGCTTTCTGCATTTATTTCGGCAACTACCGCTAAAGCCGCAATACTGCTTCCAATATTTATGGTTGTTGCAGCAGTTTATGGGGCAACCGGTGGAGATAACCGTAATAACTTTGGCCGAAATTTAGTTTTACAGAATTTATTTCAGATCAATGTTTCTGCTGGAGGTTTTCTTACTGGCTCGGGTGCTAACCTTTTGGCTGGTTCGTTGATAGCCGGGGCATTGGGTGGTCAGGCTTTTTCATATCAGAAATGGCTTTTTGCAGCATTCCCTTTGGCAATAATTCTACTGCTTATTGGCTGGATTATTAGTGTACGCTTTATTTTTCCAATGAAACCAGAGGAGCGTTTGCCTCAAATCGAGGGTGGAATGGAGCGGTTGAAAGAGGAGTTGCATAAGTTAGGACCAATAACATTTCAGGAGGTAAAGGCCATTCTAATCTTCGTGGCAGTTCTTGCTCTTTGGGCTACCGATACCGTTCATGGTATTAGCCAAACGGCTGTTGCTTTTCTTGGAGCGGTAGTGGCTCTTACTCCAAAAATTGGAGTTGTAAAATGGAACGATGTTGATATACCTTGGCATTTACTTATGTTCTCGGCAGGGGCCTATACATTGGGGGCTGGATTAGACTCAACCGATTTGGCAATGCTATCGGTAAATTATATTTACGATGGATTGGGGTTTTCCTCTAGTACTCCTTTCTGGATATTCTATGTATTCTTGACTGGATGTATGCTTTTTAGTGCCCTTATTTTTCAATCAAAAACAATGAGAGCACTCATATTCATTCCAATAGCAATTGGAACTGCTCAAAAGTTTGGGTATCCGGTGCTTAGCTTAACACTGCCTGTTGCGTTGCTAATAGAGCATGTTTATGCATTACCTTTTAATAGTAAACCCGCAGCGTTGTTGTATGTTACCGATCAGTATAGTTGGTCCGATACTGCAAAGTACGGTGTTGCTATGCTTTTTATAAGTTGGATTATGATTATTATTTGGGGCGAAACTTGGTTGAGAATGCTTGGCTATACACCTAATGGTGTTTTTGGGTTGTTTTAAATGGATGATGAGTTAATGTGTTAGCGGTGTTCGTTGATCTTTTGTACTAGTAAATTTAAGTGGTTATGAAGTTGCTGGATATTACTCAAAAACTTAAGATACGAGTAAAGATTAACCTAATTCTTGGTTCATTCTTTTTATTCGTGATTTTTTCGTTATTTATGTTGTATAACCAGCAGGTTAAGAAAACGTTCGACGATACGCACATGTTTATGTCCAAAAGCTTGGGCGATATTGCTGAAATGATGGGAATGGTAGAGGCTTTAACCGATAGTGGTTTTACCAAAACCGATTACGATTTACTTAAGCCTTTTTTTCAGCAAAAGCATTATTATGAAACAGGCTATCCATTTTTAGTAACTAAATCGGGCGATTATCTTATTCATCCATGGAAGGAGGGTACAAACGAGGCAAGTTCGGCTAATCATGCTAAGCGGTTATCGTATGGCGACGGTTCTGGCTATTTTAAGTATATTTTTTCAGGTGATAAAAGGATTAAGTGGCAGTATGTAAACTATTTTAAGCCTTACGATGCATATGTTACAGTTACTTTTTATGAGGATGAACTGTTCCGAAGTTTATCAAAGCAGAAGATTGTATTTCTCATTTTTATAGGTTCTGCGCTGGTGATATTCTTCTTAGGAACTGTTCTTACAATAAATCCAATTGTTCGGGCTATTAATAGGGTTAAAGTGATTATAGGCGAGGTTGCCAAAGGCAAAATAGTTGAGCCTATAAGGAAACATAGGCGCGATGAAATAGGGGAGATGACTCAGTCAATCGATCTTCTGATCGATGAAATTTCGAAGAAAACATATTTTTCCAACGAAATAGCAAAAGGGAATTTAGATTGTAGTTTACAGTTGCAGAGCGATGAGGATATTCTTGGAAAGTCGCTTATCAATATGCGCAATAGTATTGTTAGTGCAAAAGAGGACGAAGTTGCAAGACAATTGGAGGTGGAAAAGCAGAATTGGACCAACGAGGGTTTGTCTAATTTTGCAGAAATGTTAAGAAAAAATGTTGTTAGCATTGAAGATTTTACCTACGGTATAGTTAGTAGTTTGGTGAAATACATAGGTGCAAATCAGGGTGGGTTTTATTTGGTGAATAGCGATAACTCCAACGACATATTTATTGAGATGACAGCTTGTTATGCATATGAGCGGCGGAAGTATCAAACTAAAATCATTGCAATGGGCGAGGGCTTGGTTGGGGAGTGTATTGTAGAAAAAGAATCCATTCTACTATCCGATATTCCCGACTCCTACATGAGCATAACTTCAGGGCTGGGTAAAGGTAATCCAACACAAATTCTGATAGTTCCACTAAAAACAGATGATGGAATTATTGGAGCCATTGAGTTGGCTAGTTTCAATACGTTTGAACCACACGTTATACAATTTGTTGAAAGGGTATCAGAGAGTACTGCATCAACTATACTGAGATTAAAGGTGAATCTACAAACAGAGAAACTTTTAATGCAAACCCAAAGTCAGACCGAGCAAATGAAGTCACAGGAGGAAGAGTTGCGACAGAATATGGAAGAAATGCAATCGACACAAGAGGAGATTGAGCACCGTGAGAAAGAACTTAAGGCCGAGATTGCTCATCTAAAAATGGAGAACGATCGATTGGCAAATGAGCTGAAAGGTGCTAAGTTGTAATTTGAAAATTTCTGAGGTTAATTGATAGTCCCATTATGTGGGTGGTTGATCTCATTGTAAATAAAGGAAGTTGTTCTGGAGTTGGGTTTTATACAGGTATTAATATATAAACACAAGGGTGAGATGATTGACGAGGTTGTAAAAGTTCATGATAGATTTTCGATTGAGATTAAATTAGGATACGCTACACGGCGTACCCAAAAGGAGAATGACTATGCCGTGAATATTTGGTTTTTCGTTCCCAATAGTCTCGATATTAATAGGTACACATATTCCGCTCGCGATTTTTACAACGATCTTAAATCTAATATCAGGCTAATTACTCCTGTTTATCTTTTGCGTGAGATTGCTTCTGGTACCAATTCCCCGTTTAAGCATCTAGAGCAATCATTTAAGAACTTATCATCGAGTCCCATACGTAAAAATGTGTCCGATTATGAGTATCACATCAAGATGTTTCAGTCAATTCTTAAAAGCTCGCTTCGCGATGAAATACAGCATATAATCAAGAATGATGTAAAGGAGGATACTTCTTTCTTGGTAAAAGCGTATGTGAATAATGTCAACATTATAACCGAGAGATATAGAGAGTTACGCCGGATTATAAATGCTCCAACAGTTCAGAAGGAACTTATGCGCTATTACTTCTATGGCGATGAGTTTATGAGCAATATTGTAGAGCAGAATACACTTATTCTCCTGACAGAGTTTAAGCAAAAAGAATACGACGATTTTGCTAAGAGCAAGAAGTTGCTGTATGAATTGATTGTTAAAGAGCGCGAGTACAAGAAAGAGAAGGAATATCCATTGGTGGAAAAGCATTCTAAGGATTCGTATCGGGAATTAATTCATCGCAGGGGAGTGCTGAAGAAGTATGTGGAGAGTCAGCTGTTTTTATCGACAAGCACAAAAAAAGATGGGGTTCTTGTTGAGCAGATTCTATATAGTTTGGCCGCAGGCCTTGCCATGATATTTGCGACGGCGGTGGCTTTTACGTTTCAGCAGAAGTTCGGCAATTTTACAATGCCATTATTCATTGCCTTGGTAATAAGTTATATGCTGAAGGATCGAATAAAGGAATTAATGCGATACTACTTAATGGGAAGTCTCAAACGCTTCTTTTTCGATCAGAAAACCGATATTAAGGTGAAAAATGATCATACCATCGGATGGTGTAAGGAGGGTTTCGATTTTCTTATCGAGAGAAAGGTTCCGAAGGAAGTGGTGAAAGCACGTAACCGTTCTCTGATAATGGGTGTCGAAAATCGAGTAACTGCAGAAAAGGTTTTTCTATACAGAAAGTTCCTTCGCCTTTCTCGCAATGAGCTGAATAAGGTCTATCAGCATTATACCATTACAGGAGTTAACGATATAATTCGATTCAATATATCTCGGTTTATCTCAAAAATGGATAATCCAGAGATTCCATTATACCTGGTAAATCATAGCCATTACGAGGTGATTTATGGCGAGAAGGTTTACTACATGAACATGGTTATTAGTTACCAATTCGAGGGTAGTACTCACTATAGTCGATACCGCTTGGTGTTTAATCGCGATGGTATTAAGGAATTGGTAAAATGTTAGACTTCCTTTTGCCAAAGTAATAATTGTTCACACGCGATCTATCGGAATCTCGTTACTATGCCGCATCTTGTTGGCTATGGCTTTGTCTGTGTGCTTTTTCTTAGAATTTATGTGTTTTTAACACTTTCGGCAATCCTCTTTTTTGTAATGTTTTTACATTTGAAGGCATTAATAATCATAATTGCATAAAACGATGAAGAAAACATTACTTGTTTTGGTGGGTGTTTCTATTTCTGGTTGCATTTTAGCGCAATCGAAGGATAAGGCTACCTTTACAGATTATAAACCAGGGTTTTATCAGAACTTTATAATGAAGGATGTTCGTGAGGTCAAGGAGAAGCAAACTCAGGAACAAATGGATAAGCATTTCGAAATGGATCAATCCAAGATGGATCTTCCTAATAATCCTTCTTTGTACAAGTCGCAGTGGCATTTTGCTCCAATATCGCAGGGGAATACAGGAACTTGCTGGTGTTTCTCAACAACATCAATGTACGAATCGGAAGTAAAACGATTAACAGGCAAGGAAATTAAGATTTCAGAAATGTTCACGGTTTACTGTGAGTACATTGAAAAAGCACGCGAGTTTGTGCGTACTCGAGGAACATCTCTTTTCGACGAGGGTTCTGAAGGTAATGCTGTTGCTCGTATCTATAAAGAGTATGGCGCTATGCCCGAAAATGTTTACAATGGACTTACCGGTGGCCGAAAATTTCATGATCATTCCGTAATGATGTCCGAGATGCATTCGTACTTAGAGTCGGTTAAAAAGTCTAATGCGTGGAACGAGGCTGAGGTTTTGGCAACTATTAAGTCTATTCTTAATTATTACCTTGGCGAACCACCCGTGTCCTTCACCTGGGAAGGTAAATCTTATACATCAAAGGAGTTCTTAAGCAAGGTACTCCAAATTAATTCCGATGATTACGTTGAGATATTGAGCTATAAGCAACAGCCATTCTGGCAACAAGTGGAATATCAGGTTCCCGATAATTGGTGGCATAGTAAGGAGTACTATAACATTCCTCTTGACGATTATATGGTAGCATTGAAGAATGCCATTAAAAATGGTTACACCGTAAGTATTGGTGGTGATGTTTCTGAGGCTGGTTTTAGCCGAGAAACCAATGTTGCCCTAATCCCCGATTTTGATATTCCATCGGCATACATTAACGACGATGCCCGTCAGTTCCGATTCTCAAATGAAACCACAACCGATGATCATGGAATGCATTTAGTTGGCTACATGGAGAAAGACGGTAAAACTTGGTTTTTAATAAAGGATTCTAGTTCCGGTTCACGAAATCTTGACTCGAAGGATCCTAAGTTTGGCTACTATTTCTTTAGCGAAGAGTATGTAAAACTTAAAATGATGGGATTTACTGTTCATAAAGATGCTGTAAAAGACCTTTTGAAAAAGTTTAAATAGTATTTCGATTACATTTTGTAATGTATAGGTAATGTCGAAACCGTCTGAGGAGTATCTTCAGACGGTTCTTTATTTCTTATTTTCTTGTTATAATTTTTTAACAGTTCAAAAAAAATAGTGCTACGAATCCTATTTCTGCAAACGTTATAGGTTTGTATTACTAGTTTAGCAACATTTCAAATTATAATAAAACGTTTCAACGTTCATTTATTTCTATTAACTTTGCATAGTTTTTCAGAAATATTGATTCTTCACATTGTAAAATTCTGTTAATCAAATGACAAAGACAAAAAAATTTATTTCTTGTGATGGTAACTATGCTGCTGCACACATTGCTTATATGTTTAGCGAGGTTGCTGCAATTTATCCCATCACCCCCTCATCAACAATGGCTGAGTATGTTGACGAATGGTCAGCATTTGGTCGTAAAAACATTTTTGGTGACACTGTAAAGGTTGCCGAAATGCAAAGTGAAGCTGGTGCTTCTGGAGCAGTTCATGGGTCATTACAATCTGGTGCTTTAACCACAACCTACACTGCTTCTCAAGGTTTACTACTAATGATTCCAAACATGTACAAGATTGCAGGAGAATTACTTCCTGGAGTTTTCCATGTTTCGGCTCGTAGTTTGGCTGCACAGGCTTTATCTATTTTTGGCGATCATAGCGATGTGATGAGTGCACGTCAAACTGGCTTTGCAATGCTTGCAACTGGAAGCGTACAGGAAGTTATGGATTTGGCAGGTGTGGCACATCTTGTATCAATCAAATCTCGTGTTCCTTTTGTACATTTCTTCGATGGTTTCCGTACCTCGCATGAGATTCAAAAGATTGAAATGCTTGAAAATGAAGATTTGGCTCCACTTGTAGATCATAAAGCACTTCAGGCTTTCCGCGACAGAGCTTTGAATCCAGAGCATCCTGTTACTCGTGGTACTGCTCAAAATCCTGATATTTACTTCCAATCACGTGAGGCTGCTAACAAGTTCTACGATGCAGTTCCTGATATGGTTGAGGATTACATGAAGGAAATTACCAAGTTAACTGGTCGTGAGTATCACCCATTCGATTACTATGGTGACAAGAATGCTGAGAATGTAATTATTGCAATGGGTTCGATTACCGATACTTTGAAGGAAGTTGTCGATTACTTAATGGCAAAAGGCGAAAAGGTTGGTATTGTTTGTGTTCATCTATACCGTCCATTCTCGGCTAAGTATTTCTTCAATGTAATGCCAAAGTCGGTTAAACGTATTTGCGTTTTAGATCGTACTAAAGAGCCCGGTGCTAATGGCGATCCATTGTATCTAGATGTAAAAGAATTATTCTACGGAAAAGATAATGCTCCTTTGATTATTGGTGGTCGTTACGGTTTGAGCTCTAAGGATACAACTCCTGCTCAAATGATTGCTGTATTCGACAATCTAAAGATGAAAGAGCCTAAAAATCAGTTCACCGTTGGTATTGTTGATGATGTTACTTTCAAATCATTACCTGTAGGTGCTGAAATTAACTTATCGCCTAAAGGTACATTCCAAGCTAAGTTTTATGGTTTGGGTTCCGATGGTACTGTAGGTGCGAATAAGAACTCTATCAAAATTATTGGAAATAACACCGATAAGTATAGCCAAGCTTACTTTGCTTACGATTCAAAGAAATCTGGTGGTATCACTGTATCACACTTACGTTTTGGCGATGAACCTATTCGTTCGCCTTACTTGGTAAATACTCCAGACTTTGTAGCATGTCACGTTCCTTCCTATTTAGGAAAATACGATGTGCTTAAAGGTTTACGTAAGAATGGAACATTCTTGCTAAATACTATTTGGGATGTTGAAGAAACCAAGGAGAAACTACCAAATTCGATTAAGAAGTACTTGGCTCAAAATAATATCGATTTCTATATCATCAATGCAACTAAGATTGCCGAAGAGATTGGTTTAGGAAATCGTACAAACACTATCATGCAGAGTGCATTCTTCAAAATTGCTGAAGTAATTCCTTACGATGTTGCTGTTAAGCAAATGAAGAAAGCTATTGAGAAATCCTATGGCCGTAAAGGTGAGGAAGTTCTTAAGATGAACTATGCTGCTGTTGATAAAGGTGGAGAAGTTATTAAAGTTGATGTATCTGCAGATTGGGCTAACTTAGTTCCCGAAAAACAGGCCAATATTGAAGGTGCTCCTGATTTTATTAACAATGTTGTTAATCCAATCAACATGCAGAAAGGTGACGACCTTCCTGTAAGCGCATTCAACGGTCGCGAGGATGGTACTTTCCCTGCAGGAACAACTCGTTACGAGAAACGAGGAATTGCCGTTCACGTTCCAGAATGGATTTCTGACAACTGTATTCAGTGTAATCAATGTGCTTATGTTTGTCCTCATGCAGCAATTCGTCCATTCCTATTGACCGACGAAGAGTTGAAGAATGCTCCAGCAGGAACCAAAACTGTTAAAGGTAATGGTGGAACTAAAGAGTACAACTTCCGCATGCAGGTAAGCGTACTTGATTGTACTGGTTGTGGAAACTGTGCTGACATTTGCCCTGCTAAGACAAAGGCATTAGAGATGAAACCTCTTGAAAGCCAAATGGCAGAGACTGTTCGTTTCGACTATATGCACGATAAGGTTGGTTATAAAGATGTTCTTGGAAAAGAGAAATCTGTTAAGAATAGCCAATTTGCTCAACCTTTATTCGAGTTTAGCGGCGCTTGTGCTGGTTGTGGTGAAACTCCATATATTAAAGCAATTACTCAACTATATGGCGATAGAATGATTGTTGCAAATGCAACTGGTTGTTCTTCAATTTATGGTGGTTCTGCACCTTCTACTCCATACTGTGCAAATCATGAAGGAAAAGGTCCTGCTTGGGCAAACTCATTATTTGAGGATAACGCTGAGTATGGTTTTGGTATAGCTACTGGTGTTGAGAAAATGCGTGATCGTATTGCGCTTAAATTAACCGAAGGATTAAACGGTGGCTTGGCAGATGCTTCTAAAGAGGCAGCCAATGAGTGGTTGACTGGACGAAGCAATGCAGAGCAATCTAAGGTTGCTACCGCTAAACTTATTGAGGCATTAGGAAAGGATAGCAGCAATCTTGCTAAAGATTTATTAAGCTACAAGCAGTATTTCGAAAAGAAATCTGTTTGGATCTTTGGTGGTGACGGTTGGGCTTATGATATCGGTTATGGTGGATTAGACCATGTTCTTTCAACTGGTGCCGATGTTAATGTTCTAGTTGTTGACACCGAGGTTTATTCAAATACTGGTGGTCAGGCTTCAAAATCAACTCCTGTTGCTGCTGTTGCTAAATTTGCTGCTTCGGGTAAGAGAATTCGTAAGAAAGATCTTGGTATGATGGCAATGTCTTACGGTTATGTTTATGTTGCACAGGTTGCAATGGGTGCTGATCACAATCAGTACTTCAAAGCCCTTAAAGAAGCAGAGGCATATCCTGGACCATCAATAATTATTGCGTATGCACCATGTATTAACCATGGTATTCGTAAGGGAATGGGATCAACTCAAAACGAGGCTAAAATGGCTGTTAAGAGTGGATACTGGCACCTATATCGCTACAATCCATTATTGGAGGCAGAAGGTAAGAATCCATTCCAGCTAGATTCCAAGGAACCTGAATGGAACTTGTTCCAAGATTTCCTAAAAGGAGAAGTTCGTTACACTTCATTGCAACTTTCGTTCCCAGATCAAGCTCAAGAACTATTCAAGGCTGCTGAGGAGAATGCAAAATGGAGATACAACTCCTATAAAAAGATATCAGGAAGCGAAAACGAGTAATAGTTTCCGATGTTAATATAAAGGAGAGTTGCATTAGCAACTCTCCTTTTTTATTATTATTTCAATATTGTTTCAGATATTTATTACTTTAGCATTTAGTTGTTAGTGTTTTTATTGTAGTTGGATAATTATAGCCCTAAAATGTTGCATGTTCGAATATTATTTGTTGTTGCTTTTTTTGCCCTTTACTTTCCATCATTAGGTCAATATCAGCCTGTTTATAGACACTTAACTGTTGATGAGGGTCTTTCTGCTAGTGAGGTTTACCACGTTTATCAAGATTCGAAAGGTTACTTATGGTTTGCTACTAATAATGGCGTCAGTCGGTTTGATGGGTATAGTTTTGAGAATTTCGATTTGGTTTCGGGATTAGCTGATAATACAGTCTTTGAAATATATGAGGACTATAAGCATCGAATCTGGTTTATTCCTTTTTCGGGAAATCTAAGTTACTATCAGGATGGAGTAATAAAAGATTACCCTTACAATTCTAAAATTAAGCAGCATTTCCCAAATAGTAGGGGGCCTATTAAATTATCGTTTTATGTTGACACATTGGATAATGTATATTTAGGATTAAAACAGTTTGGCTTAATTACAATTAGTCCCGAGGGCGTTTATAAACGCCTTGAAGGTCGGTTCGATGAAGGGGAGTTGGTAATGCAGGGGCTTGGTGATGGGAAAATTCTAACATCTAGCCCGCTGAATTCATCTTCTTGCGATTTGATATATTTCGATGATAAGCAAAAATTCCGTTGTAGTTTTGAAGATTTGTATGGCGAAAAGATTGTACCATTATATAGTTATGCTCAAAAGTCAAACGATGGATCTGTTTTTATTTCTACGAATGGCCTTATAGTTCAAATAGAGGATGGGAAGATTATTCAAAAGACATCTTTGGGGAATCTTATTATTTGGATGTGTATTGATAGTGAGAATAATCTTTGGGTATCGGCTTTTGAAGGAGGTGTTTACATCTATCCCAATTGTGACATAAGTAAAGATCCGAGTTTAGAACTTCTAAATGATTGTCAGGTTACATCTGTTTTAAGAGATAAGGAAGGTTCGTACTGGTTCTCAACATTAAATGATGGCGTTTTTTATGCCCCCGATTTTCGAATTAAAACATATTCAAAGGATAATGGTTTAGCAGACAATCGGGTCAATGCAATTTTTGCAGATGATGATAGGATTTATGTTGGATTTGAAATGGGATTTGTGGACGTAGTCCATGATGATAAGTTGTTTCATTACTCAATTCGAGATAAAGTTGTAAATACAACGTATGTTAGATCGATGTATGGTGATTCTATTTTAGATCGGGTTTGGATTTGCACTTTCGATGAATTAGGATATTTCAATAATGGTAATTATAGGAAAATTAATTCGGATAAGGTTATTTATCCTCGAAAGATTATTAAAAGTAAAAATGGTGGATATTGGGTTGGTACAGTTAAGGGGCTTCGTAAACTTGAAGATGATAAAATTGTTTATGATTCTCAAGCAGATGATAGTTTTAGTGGTACGGTTTTTAGTTTGGTTGAAGACTGTAAAGGCGATATATGGTTAAGTACAATAAATGGCTTGTGGAAGTACTCTAATCAAACTTATCAATATTTGGGCGATCAAAATGATTTACTTACAAGGGTAAGCCATAGTATGTTTTTCAGTTCTATCGATTCTTCCTTATGGATTGGAACCAATGGTGCTGGTATTGTAAAATATCACAAAGATGGAAGTGTTACTCAAATCTCTGTAAAAGAAGGATTGGTCTCTAATTCAATACACCAACTATATAGTGGCGGAAATTCGTTGTGGGTAGCTACCCGGCAGGGTTTATCGTTAATCCCTGATATGACTAAGCGTGATATCTTAAATTTCACCATCGACGATGGTTTACCAAGTAATGAAATAACTTCGGTATATTCTAATGGAAATAAAGTATATATAGGTACAAATAAGGGCTTGGCTGTTGTTGATAAGTATAAGTTAACCCGAAATCAAACGCCTCCGCCAACCATTATTACACGGTTAATAGTCGAGGGTAAAAATATTTCTCTGCAGGATTCAGTCATTTGTTTGGATTATTCGCAGAATACGCTTGATATTTCCTATGTTGGGCTTGCCTATCGTAATATGGGGCGTTTGCTATACCGTCATAGAATGATCGGCCTAGATACTAATTGGGTTTACTCTAAAGCAACAAGTTGCTTGTATAGTGGACTTAAATCGGGCGAATATTTATTTCAAGTTCAATCGCTTAATTCAAATGGTGTATGGAGTGCTTCTTCTACCGTTTTAAATTTATATGTTAATCCTCCTTTTTGGGAACGAACTTGGTTCGTCATTTTAATCACGCTAGTTTTTGCGGGCATTCTTTATTTGATATATATAGTTAGGATTAAGGAGATTCGGCGAAGGAATGATTTGATGAATAATATAAATCTATATAAGCAGCAATCGTTGCGTCAGCAGATGAACCCTCATTTTATTTTTAATACGTTAAATTCTATACAGTATTACATTTTAGAACGCGATACAATAAGTTCACATAAGTACTTAACCAAGTTTGCGCGGTTAATGCGTATGACCTTAGATAATTCTCAATCGTCAACTATTCCGTTAAGAGATGAGATAGATGCTTTGCAGATATATATGGAGCTGGAGGCACTCCGACTTGAGGGAAAGTTTACCTATACTATTGATTATGGGAATAACGATGCAATTCTTGATGTTAAAATTCCCACATTATTGATTCAGCCATTTGTGGAGAATGCAATTTGGCATGGTATTATGCTTAAGACCGAGAAATCGGGGCATGTTAATATTATTATTAGAAATGCCGTTGAAAAGATTGTATGTATTGTAGAGGATAACGGTATTGGTAGGGAAGAGGCGAAGCGAATTCAGGAACAAAATAGCCGAGTTCATAAATCTCGGGGATTCTTAATTACTCAACAACGCATAGAGTTACTTAATTCCATGTATCAGGATAAGTTTAATATCCAAATAAATGATTTATACGATTTAGAGGGTAAGTCTTGTGGAACTCAGGTTAGCATAACAATTCCCAAGGTTCTTGGATTTATAGTTTAAATTCGTTCCTCTTCGATGATTTTTTACTCATGTGGATTAGGTGTTAATAGATACTGTACAACACTTTTGTTAAGTTGAACAACCCTCCAATTTTTTTTTAACTTTGTCCCATAATTATTTAGTATGCTAAAGGCACTTATTGTTGATGATGAAATAGCTTCGGTGCGAACGTTAGAGTTGCTTCTTAGTCAGTTTGCAAAGGATGTAGAGGTGGTTGATGTTGCCCGATCGTCTAATGAAGCATTAAGCAAAGTCGATTTAATTCGACCCGATATAGTTTTTCTTGATATTGAAATGCCAGGCGGCAATGGGTTTGACTTCTTGGAGCACTGTTCTCACCGCGATTTCGATGTAATTTTTATTACTGCGTTTGAGTACTATGCTGTAAAGGCCTTTAAGTTTAGTGCTATTGATTATTTATTGAAACCGATTGAAGTGGATGAGTTGGAAGTTGCAATTGCCCGAGTTTCTAAACGTAGATACTCAAATTTTGATGGAAGGAATCGTTACTATGCACTTTTTGAGAATTTAAAGGCAATCTTACCCACGAAATTGGTTGTTACTGTTAATAATAAGTCGGAATATGTCGATTTAAAAGATGTTCTTTTTTTCGAGCAAACTCCAGTGGGATCACTTGTCGTTAAGGAGGACAATAATAATCTGAGTATCGATAATAGTTTGAAAGATCTTGAGGAAATATTAGATGCTAAAAACTTTATTCGAATAAATAAAAGTCAACTTGTAAACCTAAGTATGATTAAGCATATTGGCAAAAATGGGCTTCTTAAGCTGAAAAAAGGAGCGGATTTGAACATTGCTTATGAATATATGGAAGGTTTAGTTTTGCAGCTCGAAACTTTTGTTAATCAAAAATAATTAAATCGTTGGCTAGAATTCTTTCGCTTGATATTGGAAAAAAGAGGACTGGTGTTGCGGTTACCGATCCTTTAAAAATAGTTGCCAATGGTTTAACTACAGTTCCTACACATACTATAATTGATTTTATCTCAACTTACCTTGAGAAAGAGAGCGTTGAATTGTTGGTGGTTGGCTATCCCCTTCAAATGAACAATACTCCCTCCGAATCTGTTAACTATATTAATCCAGTGCTAAGGAAGATACAGAAAACTTTTCCTACGTTACAGGTGGTACAGGTTGATGAGAGGTTTACCTCGAAATTGGCGATGCAGGCTATGATTGATGGTGGAATGAAGAAAAAGGATCGGCGAAACAAAGCAATTGTCGATACCATTAGTGCAACCATCATTTTGCAATCATACCTCGATAGTTTAAGTTATAAACATTAATATAAGATGATTTATCCAGTTTACATTTATGGTTCGCCTGTGCTTCGTAAAGTTGCGCAGGATATTACACCCGATTATCCTAACTTGTCGCAGCTTATCAGCGATATGTTCGATACAATGTATCAATCCGATGGGGTTGGATTGGCTGCGCCACAGATTGGCTTGTCGATTCGGCTCTTTGTTATCGATGGTTCTCCACTGTCTGAGGATGATCCTGCAGTTGAGGGTTTCAAGAAGGCTTTTATAAATGCTCATATAGTTGAACGGTTCGATGAAGTTGTTCGCTATAGCGAAGGGTGCTTAAGCATTCCCAATATCCACGAGGAAGTTGAGCGTGAGAGTAAGATACGAATTAAGTATGTTGATGAGAACTTTCAGCCTCACGAAGAGGTTTTTGAGGGTACAGCTGCTCGAATTATACAGCATGAGTACGATCATCTAGATGGGACCCTTTTTGTGGATAGACTTTCCGCAATTCGAAGGCAACTATTAAAATCGAAGCTTACGGCAATTGCTAAGGGAAAGTTTAAGGCCGATTATAAGTATAAGATGGGCAAGTAGAATAGACAAAACACGCAGTAATGCGTGTTTTTGTTTTATGTATCTATTTGACATCTATATGGAATTTTGTAACTTGGTGTAAACCCAAAAGTTGCAGGATATTGATAATTCCTTCGAACATCCATGAGGTTCCTTTTTTTAGACTGTTAATTCCTTTTGTGGCAGGAATTTTAGGTCAGTCTATATTTGCTATTTCATCTTCAGAGTTTGCATTTGCTCTTCTTCCTCTTATTCTATTCATAGTTCTGGCAATTGGTTCTTATTGGTCTCATCAATGGAAATTTCGATGGATTTTTGGGGTAATATTAAGTGTATTCTTGTTCACTTGCGGGTTAGTTCTTACTGTTAATTGGTCGTATAGTAACGTTCTTACTCCCCAAAAGAATTATAGCGCAATACTGCGCTTAGTTGAAAATCCTCAGCATAGAACTCGGTCAATCAGGGCTACATGTAGTGTCGAAAAGCTATTAGTCGATCAGAGTTATGTGGATACACAGGAGGATATATTGGTTTATTTCAGTTCGGTTGATTCTTTGGCCAATAATCTTCGCTATGGTGATATAATTGCCACGAATATTACTGTTCAGGAATTCGAAAAACCTATGAATCCAAATCAGTTCGATGTTGGTCAATATATGCAATTACAAAGGATTCGATTCTCAACTTTTATTAAGCAGGATGGTTGGATGCTGTTGGGAAATCGAAGTAATTGTATAGTAAGGATCTCGTTGCAGTTACGCAACTATTTTCTGCAGCAGTTTGGCCGTTATAGTATTGAGGGGGATCAATTGGCTGTCCTTTCAGCCTTAACCTTAGGCTATAAGGACTTATTGGACGATGAGTTGCGCAAAGTATATTCATCAACTGGAGCGATGCATATTTTGGCAGTATCGGGTTTACATGTCGGGATACTTTATTTTTTGCTGGCTACATTATTATTCTTTGTTCCTTCTTCCAAGTTTACACGATTTGTCAAGTTGATTGTGTTACTTGGTTTCCTATGGTTTTATGCTTTGCTAACAGGTTTATCGCCATCGGTCTGTCGTTCTGCATTGATGTTTTCCGTTGTTGCCATTGGGCAATGTTTCAATACTCGATCAAATATATTCAATACGTTGGCAGTGGCGGCATTCATTCTACTTGTTGTAAATCCGTTAAATCTCTATAGTGTGGGATTTCAACTGTCATTTATGGCTGTGCTTTCCATTGTAGTTTTCTTCCCTTATATACATCGGTTGATATACTGTAAGGGAAAAGCGTCGAATTATATTTGGTCTTTAGTTGCTGTTTCTGTTGCTGCCCAGATAGGAACATTTCCCATTACGGCTACATATTTTGGGCAATTCCCCACCTATTTTCTAATTACTAATATTATTGCAATACCACTAGCAACAATTATTCTCTACTTTTCGGTTTTGCTGTTGACAGTCTCATCATTTCCGGTCATAGCTTCCTTTGTGGGACTATTCGTTAATCTATTACTAAAGCTGCTTAATGGTGGATTGCAGTGGATCGAGAACATCCCAGGGGCGCTTATTGCAGGCATTCATATTTCCCAGTTACAACTCTTTTTGTTGATTATAGGTATAGTGCTCATTGTTCTGTTTATGCATAGCCGACGAGCGTTGTATTTGCTTATGATGCTTGCCGGAGTGATAATTGTTTTTGTGATCAATATACACAAGAACTTGGAATTGTTTTCTGATGAATTCGTGGCCTTTAGCATGCCTAGGAATAGTGTTGTTTGCATAAGAAAGAATGGCGTTGCAAATTTTATTGGAATTGATTCCATTTCCAACAAAAATCTTATGTCAACAAATGCATTTTATCTTAGTGGCTACGTCAGCCAGCAAACAGTTGATGGATGCTATGCTTGCTATGGTATTAATTCAAGGATTGACTCAGTTGAACTAAGTCATTTGGGTATTTCCTTGAAGAAAGCGTATGGGATGGCAATTGTTAAATCAGATAGTTTAGTAGTTGCATTACCCTATAACGATTCGTTGAGAGTTGTTACTAGTAGAGATAAATTTGATGTAGATGTTTTGTTTGTTAATTGGTATTTCTCCGAAAATATTCTAGATTTTATTAAACCAAAAATGGTTGTTATTGATGCCTCGGTGTCTAAACGAAAACTCGATAAACTTATGGTTTTATTTATTGAACAGAAAATTCGTTTTCACAATCTTGCCACCGATGGTGCATATCAACTTAAAATAGAGTAAAAATTATCGTTAAAAAGCGGATAATCTCCGTAAATTGATATTAATTTGCAATCTATTTTTTCAAAGAAAATTTCAAACGAAAGTAAATAGTTAGGAATGAATATTATTATTGTTGGAGCAGGAGAGGTTGGAACGCATTTGGCAACTATGCTGGCAAAGGAGTATCACGATGTTGTTGTGATTGACCCTGATGCCGAAATGTTAAGTGATCTTGCTGCAACTACCGATGTTGTTACTTTTCAGGGATCGGCTACTTCAATAAGCGTGTTGAAGGATGCTAATATTAAGAAGGCCGATTTATTTATTGCAGTAGCCCATTCCGAGGAAACAAATATTGTTTCGGCTACTTTGGCTAAGCGTTTGGGCGCGAAAAAGGTTATTGCCCGTATCGATAAGAATGAATACCTACAGCCCAACAATAAAGAGATTTTCTTAAATCTTGGAATCGATTCGCTTATTTATCCTGAAAGACTGGCAGCTCGTGAGGTGGTTACTCTTCTTGGACAAACAAGTTCGACCGAGTTTGTCGATTTTTCTGGAGGAAAACTTTCGCTAATTGTATTCCGCTTGGAGGAAGATTCTCCTGTTATTGACAGCACTCTTCTTCAGGCAACCAAGAATATTCAAAATCTGGATTACAGAGCTGTCGCAATATCACGCGAAGGCGAAACCTTGATTCCTCGTGGTAGCGACCAGTTTAAATATAACGATTTGGTATACGTTATAGCCAATCAGATTGGAATAAAGGACATGATGGAGCACTCTGGGAAGAAGAATATCGATGTTAATAATTTAATGATTCTTGGAGGAAGTCGTATCGCGGTTCATATTGCAAATGAGCTGGAGAAAACAATGAACGTAAAACTCATTGAGGTTGATCGAGATAAAAGTCAGAAACTTGCAGGACAGTTCAAGAATGCGTTGGTTATTAATGGCGATGGTCGAAATACCGATTTGCTCATAGAAGAGGGTTTGCCCTATATGGATGCATTTGTTGCCGTTACAGGAAATTCCGAGACGAATATTCTTTCGTGTATTGTGGCAAAGCGTATGGGAGTTAAGAAAACCATTGCCGAGATTGAGAATATCAACTATATACGTTTAGCCGAGAGCATAGGGGTTGATACTGTAATTAATAAAAAGTTGATTACTGCTAGCCGAATTTTTCGCTATACAATGAGTACCGATGTTTCTACAATTAAGTGCTTAACAGGTTCCGATGCCGAGGTACTCGAGTTCATTGTAAAACCAGGATCTGCTGTTACCAAAGGAAGATTAAAAGAGGTTTCGTTCCCGAAGGATGCTATTATTGGTGGCGTAGTTCGTGGAGATTCTGCTTTTATAGCTAAAGGCGATAGCGAAATTAAACCTTACGACAGGGTGGTTGTTTTTGCACTTCCATCAGCCATTAATAAGGTAGGCAAATTCTTCAATTAGCCTTTCTCCTATTATTTAGGAATTTCGAATGTAAATGTGGTGCCTTTATCAAGTTCACTCTCAAGCCAGATCTTGCCACCTAGTTTACTTACAAGTTCTTTACAGATTATTAGGCCTAAGCCAATTCCTCTTTCATTGTCTGTGCCGAATGTAGGGTTTATTGTAGTAGAGGCAAAAATATTATTCTTTTGTTCGTCAGACATTCCCACACCTTTGTCGCAAACTGAGATTCTATAAGATTCGGTTAAGTTTTCACCGGATACATCAATTGCACCTCCTTGGCGCGAGAATTTAATGGCATTGGATATTAAGTTGCGGAGCACTGTGCTAACAATATAGGAGTCTGTTTTTACCTCAAATTTTTCAATAATGGTGTTAACTATAGATATGTTTTTATTACTAGCAATAGTAGTTTGATTCTCAATTACATTGTTGATTATATTTTTGAGGTCAACTATTTCCGACATTACAACCACTTTATCGGTTTGGATCTGTGCCCAACCTAAAACTTCCTGAAGTATAGCATTGGTCGATTTTCCAACTTCGTACAAACTGTTTAATAGCTTTTGATGTTTCTCTTTGTCAATAGTTGCGGGTTCATTCTTTAAGAATTCAGCAATTGCAATGACTGATGATATTGGATTTTTTAAATCGTGAGCCAAAATTGAGAATAGTTTATCTTTAGTAGAGTTGAGTTCATCTATCTCGGCCTTTTGTTTTTTGAGGGTTTTTATAACCTTATTTTTTTGTTGATGGTGATAAACCGTTACAAAAACTAATATTCCAAGCAGAAGCAAAATGAAAATGTAAAATGTAATCAGAGATCGTTGGTATTTTATTTGATGGTTCAGTAACGATTCCTTTTCTTTTCTGATTAAATCGTCCTCTTTGCGTTTTAGTTCAAACTTATAGTTTTCGGTCAAATGGGTTATGCGTTCTACAAAAAGATTGATTGTAATGCTATCTCCAATTCTGCATGCGCGATCTTTATAGTAGTATGCTTTTTTTATATCGCCAAGCTGGATAAACGAGAAATTTAAACCATCATTTGCCTCTTTTGCAATTTGTAAATCACCAAACTTTTCATTCAAAGCTAGGCATTTATTGTAATAGTAAATTGCCTTATTGTAATCTTGAATCTTATTGTAGTACGATCCAAGATTCATGTATGCTTTGGCAAGTCCTGTTTTATCATTGTTATTGGTGTATATCTCTATTGATTTGGAAATGTTTAAAAAGCAACTGTCGTATTCTCCTTTAAGGGATTGAATGTTCCCAATGTTTAATGCCGAGGTGGCGATACCCGAGGTGAAATTTATCTCTTTCCTGAGAAATAATGAATTCCTAAAATAAAGAAGAGCCGAATCGAAATTGTTCTTGTATTTGTAGGTAAGTCCTAGAATATTATAAATGTAACTTAATGTGTATTTGTCATCTAGGGTTGACGAAATTGTTAACCCATATTTGCCAAATTCTAATGCCTTGTCGTAAATCCCAAGTCTATTGTATATATCGGCAATATTATTATAGGCGTATGCTAGTAATGTTTTGTAGTTGTATTTCTTTGAAATTTCAATTCCTTTAAAATAGTTGTCTAAAGCATGCGAATACATTCCTTGGTTTCGTCGAACAACTCCGAATCTATTGTATGCATCTGCAAGTTCGTAGTTTAATGCTAGGCTTTCTGCAAGTTCAATTGCCTTTGTCCCGTATTTTATTGCGCTGGCAGTGTCAATATTCCGGTATTCCCAGCATAATAGTTTAAGGGTGACGACCTTGGTTGAGTCATCAGGTCTATCAAGCAATTTAAGTAGCCCATTGATTGATTCATTTTGTTGCGAATGTACTAATGCTGTGCAGATGCATAGAATCACAAATAGTATCCATTTAAACAACTTTATAACCATTTTTATGAGTCTGAAGTGAAATTAAGAAGTAATGGAATAGGGTGAAAATATTAATGGAAGTAGATTAATAATGCTTGATAAATGCAGATCTTGTCGAAATATAAAATATCCAACAGCCCTTTCCTAAATATTTGTTTAGTTAAAAAGGACAGTTGGATAATAAATTCTGAGGTGTTATTGGAATACCTCAATATTCCCTATTAAATTTATGCTTTGTTCGAAAGTTCAGTCTGGTTAACTTGGCTATATGCAGGACAAGTTTTTTTCGAACAAGAACTAAACGTAATTGCTGCAATAACCAAGAGTAATAGAACTTTTGCTGTTAAACTCGTTTTCTTCATAGTAATTTATTTTATAATTTCAACTTTACTTTAGTAGCCTTACTTAGTGTATTCTGCATCAGCGTAAACAGGGCAAGGTATGCTCTTATTACATGAGTTCAAAACAACAATACCTAAAAAAACTATTAAAATTAATAAAAATCTCCTTCTTATCATAAACAAAAAAAATAAAATTTGTTTCCCATTCTTTTCTGCAATTAGGAAAGAAAGTGCAAATTAATGAAATTTATTTGATGAATGCTTCTTAAATATTGATTTGTATCAATTTTTTGATTTCGAAATTTTCCAGAGATTGCTTTTTATTATCAGAATGGTTTATAGCAGTTGTACATTTTTCGATAAAAAACAAAACCCCCGAATTTCGGGGGTCTTGACTATCGATCAAAATATATTACTCTTTAATAAGTTTACGTAAGGTAGATTCTCCCTTATTGTTGGTAAACTTAACTAGGTAGATTCCACGAACCAATTCTTGGGTATTGATGTGATTTTC
>JBFXDX010000020.1:0-5980 GCA_050180705.1 Bacteroidales bacterium
CAGGATTGCGCCCGTGCTTTTACGCAACAGTTTAAAAATCGGCCTTGCATAGGGCTTTACAAATGTACAGAGTTCTGCACTTCAATCGTTAGCCTTGGAAATCAATGTTCAAATATAGGGGGGATTGTGCCTAACGGTCGGCAGTTGCTTACGCTGGGGAGTTAACCGCCAGCGGCGTTATCTGCCATTAAAAAGTTAGTTAAATGTAATAAAAATTCTGCATCTGCATCATTAACCCCAGTAGTTTGAACCGTTTGTTATGCGTAGTAATTATTTCTCAATTGTCTGTGTGGTTGTATAAACTGAATTAGGATAAGGAAAAAATGATGTATCCCCAAGAAAATACGGTTTTAGAGATTTCCACTTTTCTGTCAGTTTATCAGAGTTTTTTATTTCTTCCAGAATTGATAAGATACTCCAAGAAGTAGAATACCATGCTATAATACCGATACTGTCGCAAAAATAAACCCTATAATCTCCGTCAAAGCCTTTGAAATTGCAATAGAATGAATAGATGTTTGTATTGTTATATTCTTTTTTCATTTCATAGAGCAATGTTTCATTTTCTTGTTCATTATCAAGGCTCAATGATATTATTCTAGTTTTTTCATTTATGCCTTTGAAATAAAACGGTTTTTCGTCAAAGGAAGAATATGTTTTTTCATTTTCAGACCAAATTGAATCCATTTTTACGCATAAATACTCATCCATATTTGATTTATCTCTTTCACGTCTGTAATAACTTGAATTCCAAGGCCTCATCGAATCCTTTATTGAAATAAATACAATTGTTGAATCATCTATTTTCTTAAATCTTATCCGAGATAGGCTTACAGCATAGGATTGAACCGTATCTGGACTTCTGCTAAAGTCTATTGTTTTGTATTTGAATTGCAATGGTTCTTCTCTACTACAAGAAATTCCTAAAATGAAACCGAGTAAAATTATCCAGTTCGAAATCTTAATAGAATTCAATTTGTTCATAATTGTGTGAGATTGTCGGTCTTATTATCTTGACTAACGTAAAAACTAGTCATTGATCTTCAATTGTTTATATTTCCCTCAAATTTATCATTTTCCGCCTGTTTTTGCTATCCACTTTTACGTTAGCTTAAGGAATTAATCAGCTCTATAAGATTAGATATTTTTATCCACAATCTAATCTGTCGGTGCCTGATGTGGGGAATTACGCATAACGGTCGGCTGTTGCTTACGCTGGGGAGTTATCCGCCGATAAATAGTTAGTTAAATGTAATAAAAATTCTGCATCTGCATCATCAGCCCCAGTGAAAGTAACAGCCTGTTAGGGCAAGTTATTTCTTTTTCATAATATTCACAATGTCTTCAATAAATGCTTTTGCTTTATTAATCTCTGGGTTATAACTACTAGGATGTCCGCAATAATTCCTTAAATCCAAATCGTTATCAAGTTGACCTTTTATATGCTTTGAGATAACTTTCAATTCAAAAGCAATAGATAATATGGTTGAATCTTTAATTGTTTCAAAGTCATCCAAACTATTTATTGGCTTTGCTTTGGGGTAAATATTATGAAGTGCCACATTAATTGAATCATATCCCTTTTCAATACATTTATTTTGCAAAAAACGTACACAGGCAATCCAAGAAAAAACAATTCCAGCTCTTAAAGCCCCAACTCTAAAACATGATAATGCTTCAATCAAATATTTTTTTTCATCTTCATTCTCAAGCAAAAATACTATTGATTCTAAATTTTCGACTTCAATTTCGTTTTTTTCAGAATTACCAACGATTCTGTCATACGGGGTAAATTCTATTTTAAACGAATCGTAAATTAACTTCGTATACTTTTCATGCGCCTCAAAACTTCTTATTCCTAAGTTATTCAATACTAAAACTAATGGCACGCCTAAATCTGTTAAATGCTTTATGTGTGATTGTTTTAATACTTTTACTTCCGCATCCATAATAAAACCAGCATTTTCGAAAGCATCGGAAACAATTTTCCGCGCACTTGAAATAGTATATTTCTCACCTGCATTTTGTCCTTCGAAAAGCCAGCTTTTAGGTTGATATTGTTTCCAATATTCTCTCAGAATATTAATTACCTTAAAAGAAATTACAACCTGTCTAACCACAATATCCTGTTTGTCTCTAACCGATAATTTCGGAGGTTTTGATTTAGAATTAATGTCGGTGAGTCTAATATTAATAATTTCACTTAATTCAAGTCCACAAGAATATAATAAAGCAACTATCGCTTTATGTTTTATATTTTGAATATTATCAATTATTAGAAATATTTGTTCTTGGGTAAGTATGTCAAATACTTTATCCTTTTTGGGTGGAAGTAACTTTTTATTTAGCCTATAATCATGTTTATTTATATGGTTGAAATAATATTCAGCAGCTTGAATGAATTGATTAACTGTACTGTAAGATAATTTACGATTTGCTAAAACAGAAATGTATTTGTTAATCTGTGACTCAGTTATTAATTTAGGTTCAGTTGTCGGGTAATACTTAAACAAATCAATTAATCTAGAAACATAAAGATTAATTGTCAAGTCTTCGTATCCACGAAGCTTAAAATAACCTTTCAACTCTTCTTTTATGTTCTCAAAATCAGTCACGTTGTTGTTTTATAATTTGCCCTAACGGTCGGCAGTTGCTTACGCTGGGGAGTTAACCGCAAGCGGCGTTATCCGCCGTTAAAAACTAAGTTAAAAGTAATAAAAATTCTGCATCTGTATCATCAGCCCCAGTAGTTTGAACCGTGAGTTGTGCGTAGTTGTTTTAAAATATTTCTCTGAGGTTGTCTTTCGTTATCATTGAGAAATCATAAGTTTCATCAGTTAGAATTTCTAAATGATTTTTCACATAGGTGTTTGTATATTCTTTTATTATTTCTTCTGAGAAATATGCACAATCTATGCAATCTGGGCAAATTGCCATATCAGAATTCTTTCTATCACATATTTCTTCGTGAAATAATTTCACGTATTCATTAAAAATTAGTTTGTATCTGAAACTTAGATTTGAAACAAGCAATTCAGGTTCACTTTTTTTAAGGCACCATTCAATAAAGTGGTCTTCATCAATTCTAATCAAATTCTTAGGTATCTTATTTCTATACGGGATGATTTTATTGTTTTCAGTTAGGTAAATTAGATATTCAACATTTTTAAATGCTTTTGATTCATGATGTCCGTGAGTAATATAATTAAAAATATCGGTTTCTAATTCCAATTTGAATTCTTTTCCATTAATAATCACATTGAAGTCGTTTCCTTTATTAAATGGACCTGAAATTCCATCAAAACCATAATTTATATAATTTTTAATAAAATACTTTTCAAGAATTCTTTCAGGGAGAGTTTTTCCTTCAAGTCTATCTATTAATTCATCTTTTACATTTTCTTTTGTTTTGAACGGAATTACTATTGGTTCGCTCGACTCGCTTGCTTCAACAATTTCTGCTCCACAAGACTTACATTTTACAGCAAATATCGGGTTTATATGCGTTCCAATATTGTACGCTTCAGAGGAGTCGTATCTGTCAATAAAGTTACATTTTCCGCATTCAATAGTCATTCCCATCGGTCAAATACAATTACGCACAACGTTTCCGTGGCAACTGGTTTTATTTTAACTTTATTTCAAAAGGTCTATAATCATCAATAATGTTTTCAAAATTTTCATTCTCTATAACTTGAATACCTTCTTCAATTCTTTCTTGAACTAATTTTATAATATTTTCACTAAAAGTATTCTGAACAACTTTCTTTAAGTCAAACTCAAAAGCTTCAAAGACTAAATATGTATTTCCTTTTTTATAAAGAAGCGAAGTGTTATTGTCATTTATTAAAAAGCAAGAACAATCATCTTTATCTTTAATCGTTGAAAGTTCTTTTTCAGAAAAGTCAAGCGAGTTGTTTTCTTTCAAATTCTCAACGAATTCTTTAAACGCTGGTTTTTCTTCGTCAATTCTAATTTTCTTGCTTTCAGGCGATGATTTCAAATTTATAAGTTGATTTTGTATTTCCTCGCCAAACTTGTCTTCATTTTCTTTATCCAAGCCCTGTAAGTACACAACTTTATTAAATTTCTTAGATATTGTTTCAAAACTTTCAACCTTAGGATTTATGACAAAAGAAGAAAAGAAACGCGGTGCTAAAAAAGTTAAAACAGGTAATAGGTTTTCGTGTCTAATAAAGAATATTGGATAATGTCTATTATCTTTTGTTATATGTAAATCTACAATCTTAGATTTAACACCATAAGGAAGAGTGAAATGAAAACCTTCTTTCAAAAAGTCTCCACCAAAAATTAATTTGTCTGGTTGAAACGTAATCCACAAGCTTTTATTTAAATATATTCTGTTAATTGTCATGTCTTCAATAAACTTGTTGCCTAACTCACTTATATATATACTAAAACTACATTTATCTCTCCTTATTTTAATATGTAAAATGTAGTTTTTGTTACATACCATTTCCCTATAAAACTACCAAAAATATATTTGCAATACAATACTAGCTGCCTGTTTAGTTGATGGTTGATGGTAAAAAACTCTTCCTTTTATCTTTCTCCATTCTCCTGTTTCCTGTGTTATTAACTCTACCCCCTTCTGCCTCAAGCCTTCCTTTTACCAAAAAGAAAGGATACCCCTTTCGACTTAGAAGCACCCTTCGTAATGTATGAGAAAATCGAAGCTAATTGGGCGTAAGCTCCACGCTTAGCTCATTTAGTTCCCCTGTAATAACGGGTATTTTTACAACCCGTTCTATATAGCCGGGCTTGCTCAGCGTAACCTTATATACCCCGTTAGGCAACGATTTTATGTTAAAGCCTCCCTTCTGCGCGGTTATCTTGGTTAATACCACCTCGGGCTTAATGTTATTAATTCCGTTGGCTGCTGTTTCGGCGGTGTTGGACTCACACTCGGGGCAAAACTGAACAGTTACACCCTTTAGTGGTTCACCCGAAACCGAGTCGGTTACAATCCCCTTTAGGGTAAGTGATCTTGTACCAACATTAATCACCTTTCGGGCAGTACGGTATCCATTGTAAAAATTGGGTTGCGAGAGTCGAATAATTCCAACCGCGGCATCCATATTCTCCAGCACAGCGTTAGCCTTTTCAAACAGTACCTCAAGCCGTTTGGTGGCCTGCCGGGTCAGTGTGGTATTCAGCCGGGGTTTTACCAGCGACTCACCATACCGCTGTATGGATAGCAGCAGGGCAGCCTGACTCTCGGTGGTTATCTCATACTCGGCCAAATGCTCAAAATTCTCCTGTCCCCTATCGTAAATAATCTGGGAATAGTCGTGCAATGCCGTATTCGACAAATGCCGGAATGTGCTTTCTGCCATATTTACCTCTCCTAGGAGCGTAAGGTTGTTAGACAGCTTGGCATAGGCCGTAAGCTTACGGGCACAATCGGCCACAAGGGTTATCAGGGTATCGGCCAAATGATTCTTATCGGCAGTGCTACCCTTCGTGTCAATTCGCTGCTGCTCCGAGGCAATGCTGATATCGCCCGATAGCGCTTTTAACTTTTCATGATTCTCGGTGTACTGTGGAAGTTGACTTACAATCGGTTGGTTCCGATCGCCAAATTCCAGCACGGTATTAATCATACCGAACCTGCTTTCTTGGGGATTTGTCATAATTGATCAATGGTTTAATTATTTGACATTATGTATATTAAAAAAGCATAAGACCAATTTAGGGAAAAAATAAATAGCAGTCAATTTTTTTCAACATATTATTTGTCAAGGCCTTTCCTTCGAAGTTTCATCTCGGACGAAGCAGTGCAGTGATGGAGTTATGGAATAGCACACTCCGTTCTTCGTTCTCCCTACTCCATCCTTCATTTCTCCCTGCTCCCTTCTTCGTTCTCCCTGCTCCGTTCCTCGTTTTCCCTTCTCCCTTCTTCGTTTCTCCCTTCTCCCTTCTTCGTTCTCCCTTCTCCGTCCTTCGTTCTCCCTTCTCC
>JBFXDX010000020.1:6080-53869 GCA_050180705.1 Bacteroidales bacterium
CTTCGTTCTCCCTTCTCCGTCCTTCGTTCTCCCTTCTCCCTTCTTCGTTTCTCCCTTCTCCCTTCTTCGTTCTCCCTGCTCCCTTCTTCGTACTCCCTGCTCCCTTCTTCGTTTTCCCTGCTCCCTTCTTCGTTTCTCCCTGCTCCGTTCTTCGTTTCTCCCTGCTCCCTTCTCCTTCATCGCTAATATGCCTTCCGAGATAGCTAAATGGTCTTATCAGATGGCTAAACGCTCTCATCAGATGGTTAAACGCTCTCATCAGATGGCTGAACGCTCTCATCAGATGGCTAAACGGACTCATCAGATGGCTAAACGGACTTTTCAGATGGCTAAACGGACTCGTCAGATGGCTAAACGCTCTCATCAGATGGCTAAACGGACTCATCAGATGGCTGAACGGACTCATCAGATAACTAAACGGATTCATCAGATGGCTGAACGGACTCATCAGATGGCTAAACGGACTCATCAGATGGCTAAACGGACTCATCAGATGGCTGAACGGACTCATCAGATGGCTGAACAGACTCATCAGATGGCTGAACGGACTCATCAGATGGCTAAACGGACTCATCAGATGGCTGAACGGAGTCTATTCAGTAAACTGTGTCAAAGTGGGTAATTACTGAACGAGAGTGTAAATCCGATTGTGTAAACAGAGATAATAAAGCGAATATATCAGACAGGAAATATACCTTGTTGGTTTTATATTATAAATTTCCAACATTCATAAAATCGGAAAGAGTTAATCATACAAACTTGCTTGCATTCTCTAATTCGCAGGCGTTCAATTTCTCTCTGGTAGCTTCTTTTAATGTAGGTCTTCTTTTTCTTATGCCATTTTTCGAGGTACAACTATATGTCCTGCACTCAAACTTAGTTAACTGTTCATTTTAAGTATATGCAAAGTAAAATAGTGTACCCATCATAAGACAAGCAAAAACAATATATCTATTGTCTTTTGTATAAGCATAGCAGGGGTATTCATGCTAAAGGAGTCGATGCAACCCCACTAAAGGTGAATGTTAATACTAAACAGAAAAAGATTTTCTACCGAATCCGAAAGGTTAAGCCCCTTAGCATTTTACTTTTAATGCGTTTAACCATTCCAACAAGCTCTGGATCGGTTTCCTGCTCATTCTCGGTAAAATAACGCTCTATGGTTGCCTTCGATACAAGGTTGGGTTTACGAAAATCTACCTTTTCGAGCTCGCGGTAAACGTACCGGCGAGCATACTTATCGGAATTCTTCGACATTCCCTTTAGAACAAGCAATGTTCGCTCGGCCTGATCCATTATTGAAATGCAATCGTTCAGCGCCAGAGCAATTTCGCCGTACTCCCTCCCTACTAAATCTAGGAATGTGAGCCGCTCAAAGAACATAGGTACTTTTGTTCCATACTGATAGTAGTTTGCCCTTATTTGTGCGTAAAACTCGGATCTTTTGCGCCTTGGTTGCTTAACAATGAGTGTGTCATTCTCATATATTAGGAGTGTAGAGGTGTCGTCCGTAAGGTACCAGCAAGTTTCGGCACTATTACCGTCGGCACAAAAACCTATTTCACCATCATCTTTCCGGCAAATAACCCTTCCATTGCTGTCGTAAATCTTAAAAAGTCCGTTGTAGATATGATGAAAAGCAAATTGGTTCACCAATTTTCCATCCTCCAAGAGGCCTAACATGGTTCCGTTGACATCCCCGGTAAATATCTCGTAAAATCCCCTTTCCGACGATTCTTTCAGAACAAATAAGCAATTCGTACTGTCGGCTATTCCATGTAACTGGACTAATGGTTTATCGGAATTGGTTATATAGCTCCAGTAGCCACCATTTTTGTATCCATAACTAGTGGCCGATTGAAAGCGTATCTTTTTATCAACAGGCATTACTGTCGAAGATTTTTGCCCAAATACGTATAAACTAACAACTATCAGAATGCCTGTCGATAAAAATTTTGATATTCTCATTATTCCCAATTAAAGTTCAATAATCACCAATATTACGTAAAGATAAAGAAAACACTTTATGATAAAAACTACAAATTACACCTCAACTATTTCGATAATTGCGTTGTTTTGCCGAATAACCATGAATTTTGATTCTTTCGGCGACCAAATTGGGGCGCCAAATACGCCTTCCATTATCTTTCCATCAACAATCAACCTAGGGTGTAAATTCATTATGCTGTTCTTAGGATAATAAACACCGCCTACACCGTCATTAATTGTTAGCATTGCATAGCGCTCTCCATTACACGAAAGGCTAAAAGCAGGAACATCTCCCCAGTAGGTATTGTTCAATAGGTTACCATTCCTGTAAAGCCTATACTGAGCATTGGCCCCCGAATTACTCTGGATAAAAGAGTAAACCGGGTTTCCCTCCGAAGCAAAATATGTTTTAGCTACATCCATTTTACCGTTTAAGCAGAATAAACTATCGCCATTAATTATAGTTCTCGCCTCCAGCTCCTCTGTTTTATTGGTTGTAATTACCATTTGCAAATTATCTGTTGCTGCGCTAAACGATAATTTATCGATTCCCATAATTGGCGTATTGGATACAGCAAATGGTTTGCCATTCTTTTTTAGCGCGAACGATTTATCGGCACTATTGCTAAAGTAGGTGTAAAAATCACCATTGGGCGATACCTTAAAGTAGACGGTATTATCGCCTCGTTCCGCTTTCGTAACCTTATCGAGTATAGTTCCACCCTCTTTCACCAGCAAATAGTTGCCCAGCTTATCGTATGTCATGTAGTAAAACGAATTGCCTACTATAGCAGTTTGTAACGAGAGGCTATAGCCTTCGAGCTGATTGGTTTCTCCGCTTTTAACATCGTACTCATAAATGGTAAAGTCTTTAACCCCATCCGAAGCTTTATCCTTAATACCGAAACCATCGCAATCGGCATTTACATTTAAGCTTACACGTCCGTTGCAGAACTTAAAATCGCCAACACAGCTACCATCGGGTATAATAATCCGCTTGTTGGCAATGGCTATATACTCATAATTGTTCATGGCGACACCATCCTCTATCCGCTGGTTAAATCCTGCAAAATAAACTCTATTGGTTCCCGGAATAAAGCCCAGCTGTGTAACACAGTAGTAGGGTCCAGCAATAACATCGTTATTTAGGTATATATACTTTTCGTGCAGATTATCGCGAGCACCCACATAGAGTAAATTTGTGCCATCCTCGGAGTAAACAATGTTCTCTAAAGCCTGCCATCCCGAAAGTTTTGTGGCACCATCCTCCATTAACCTAAAGTCCCTGTCGGCCCACTTAACCGCAAAGGTGTTTTTGCCCGATTTAACATCGCATGTCAGCTCCGGATTAGCTCCTAAAAAGCCATGCGATACCTTACTGCCAACAATCGCATAATGTTGCTTTCCCTTTACACCAATAAAACTTATACTTTTCCCATCGCGGCTCACCCATTCATCAACATCAGGCTCATTGGGGTCTATTCCTTCAACCCGATCGTAGGGGCCAAACTTTTGTTTATTAAACACTACCCAGTAATCGAACCTATCGTAATCCATTGGGTTAGGATCGAGTTCCATTGTAATTGTATTCTGATTATCTGTTGAGCCATGCAGGGTTGATTTCTGCCTAAAAACAGGCTTATCAAGGTTGGGCTTACGAACAATGGCAAAGGTGTACTTAATATCGCAATCGCTATTTAACCCAACTTTGCCATAAACAAGCTCCTCTCCCATTTGCAGCTCATAAATAGGGCAACATCCCGTTGTACTCCTCTCGGCACAAAACAAGTTAAACGTATGCAATAAAATAACGGCAAGCAAAGCCAACGTAACACTTCGCATATAATAATTCATTCCGGTGCTATTTATTATCTACTTAATGTTTGTTGACATTAATGCCCTAATCTGAAAAAATAAGCTATCATTTTTAAACGAAACATTCCAATCGAGTAAATAAGCTATGCTACTTCCCCAGTAATATTTTTTATGATTTCTTTTTCAGTTTTTGCCAAACCCGGCAACAGATATTTATGGAAACACTGTAATTCTTAATCTATTTATACATAAAACCAGTTTATAATGAAATCACAAAGAACAAAGTATTTATTAATTATTACTTCGCTTTTTTTCAGTGTTGTTTTATCGGGATGTTTAGCATTCAAGGGTATGTTCTCCGATGGGCAAGATGAATTAAAAAAAGCCAACGATCTATGGAAAGACGGAAAGCAACTCGAAGCTCTTGTACATGGTACACAGGCTGTGATAACCGATCCCGTTTTTATCCAGGGTAAAAGCTTTTTAAAAGATTTCTTTGAGCCAGGAATCGATAACGCAAAGAAACGTTTGTCCGAAATAGGAACTCCGCAAAACGCCGCCGATGCCGAGGAGCAATACCAAATCTACGATAACCTGGTTAAAATATACAGCAACCTCACACAAATTAAGCTGCCGTTATCTCATCCTAAAGGGAAATGGACATGGACAACCGAGATTGTTGACTATTCGGCTCAGCTCAACAGCTCAAAGAAACTAGCGTTTGCGCTTTTAATGCAAGAAGCCAGAGCCTCGGTTAAATCGAAAGATATTGCCGAAGCAAAAAAGAAATTTCACAACGCCATAAGCAGCTATCTCGATAATAGCCAACAGCAGGATTCTACAAGCAAGGTGGTTTTTGCCGAGCTTTGCGCCTTTGGCGAATCGTTTAGCCAAACAAAAAGCATCGACGATGCCAAAGCAGCGCATGCTGCATTTATTGCCGCACTTACCTTTGTAAAGGGCGATCAGAAAGCGCTGGAGGGCGTTCAGAAAATGGTTGAACATATCTCTAGCCTCTACAATATCGAAGGTAAGCAGCTCGAAAACAAGGCTGGAATCGACAACTTTATAGCAGCCGTTGAGTCGTACAAGAACGCCTTAAAGTGGAATAGCCAAAACTCCGAAGCTCAAGGAAACCTCAACGGAGTTACCGAGAAAATAGCCGAGTACTACTACCAGGAAGGATTAAAGGCACAGAACAGCAGTAACGATCCAACCAAAGCAATTGCCATGTACGAGGAAGCGCGCAAGTGGATTCCTAACTACAAGGATTGTATGTCGCGTATATACACAATTCGCATTGGTGGCAAAATAGAATTATTGGCCCGGAATCTGAAAGTTACCCGTACCGAATTCGAAAAGCTACAGAATAGAGTTAATGGTGTTTCCTCCGTGGTTGATAAGAGCGTTGATGTAATGGATAAAGTAACCTACATTTCCGATAAAACACGCTCTATAAACGAAACAATGAAATCGACATCGAATACGCTAAAGATATTCAACGTTATACCAACCGTAGGAACAGCAACCGGAATGTTAGCCCGTTCTATCGATCTGGTACAGGAACCTGTAGGTAAGGTGGCACAAAAATTCACCCTTATTGAACAGCCTGTTATTACACCAACAAAGAATATTGTAGGTAAAACAAAAGGCGTGGTCGATAACGTTAAGGGTAAGATGGAGACCACCTCAAATGTTCTGAAGACAACCGAAGAATACTCCTTAAAGCTAAAGGATTGCATTACCCATGTTACCGTGGAGAACAACTTTAAAGAGGCCGAAAAAGCGGTTGACGAAATAAACAATGGCCTTGTGAATACCAACAAGTCGTTAGTTAAAATTAACGAGGGATTCGATAAGGTTGAGAACAATACCAAACAAATTGCCAGCCTAGCCGGAGCAGTTGGCGATGTTACAAAAGGTATTCAGGAAGTTGACAAAGTGGTAAGTAAGATTCAGCCAATTATAAACGAGCTAAATGGTGTACTCGACAAGAATTTTACCTTGAATCTTTTAGTAAAGAAGTACACCTTCTCGGTTAAAAAGATCTTAACTGGCTTGCCAGACGAGGTAAAACAGATTATGGGTAAATTCTCCGACTTGGCCATGGGAGTTGTTAAGCCAGTGCTTAAAAAGTTCGATATCAAAATCCCATCAATCCCAGGGTTAGATAAACTTTCGAATGAACTCGACAAGATGAAAGAGCGCTACGATGAACTAAACAACGAGGTACAAAAACTTAACAACACGGTTGGGGAGTACACTAACTACCAAAACCAAATATCCAAAGGGTTAACCAAGCTAGGCAATAGCGTTGGCTGCGAAATTGGACAAACACAAGCACAATAACCATACATTTAGACATATAAAAAGATAAACCTGTCGGAATTTCGACAGGTTTTTTTTATGCTTCTATTGCTCCAATCGGAATTTACCCTCCAATAAGTATAAAGCCAGCCCAATCTAACGGCAAATAGCCTTTCTTAATGCAATCGAGTTTGGCTTCTCGCAATGCCTCCGAATAGGTATTCTTTTGATCTAAAAGATGTTTATAAAACCGGGACATCAGGAACTGGGTTTTTTGGTCGTGAACTTTCCAAAGGCTGGCAACAACATTGTTAACTCCGGCACAGATAAACCCCCTTGGCAAAGCCATAACCCCTTCTCCGGCTTTTACCTCTCCAACGCCCGTTTTACATGCCGATAAAACTACCAGGTCGGCATTTATATTTAGCTGATAAAGCTCCTGTAAGCTCAAAAAGCCATTATCGTCTCCTTTTAATGTGAAAAACAGTCCGCTTTCATATTCCCCTTTGCTTATGCCATGCGTGGCAATGTGAATAATGCTTTCGTCATTCAAATGGTTCTCCAGGTTGGTTTTTGTTGCCTTATCCGAGGTAAAAACAGTACTTTCAAACCCCTTTTTTCTGAACAAGTTACCTATCTCTTCAACCTCATCAATAGAATTTCTGATTGGAACTAAAGTAATCTGGTTGTTTTCGTCCTTAGTAAATGAACCCGACCGTACCGCTTCGTTGGTAAGGTTTTGCTGGGCAAAGGTTTTATTCTTTTCGAATCCCGGTGCAATGGCTAAAAAGTTTTTAACCAATGGTATTTTCTCTTGCTGGACTTTTTTTGCCGAGTAGGCATACCTAACAGCAAACTGATTAATTAAAAGGTTGCCTTTATCGTTCTTTAAAAGCTCAAATGTTAGCCCTTCAAGCGTTTCGTCGGGCAAAACAGTTAATCTGGAAACACCCTGTAATTTATCCTCAATAGGTTTAACCAACAAGTCGTAAAAGTACCGTTGCTCCTCATCGGCATCATCTCCGCTTTTTATTAGCCGTTTAAATTCATTTAATCTTTCGGCAAATTTTGTTTTTGGTAATAACAGGGTTCCACTGCCATGGGCACTAAAGTACGATATATACAAATTGGTAAACGATATAAAGTATTTTACTACCATTTCGTTATCGTCAATCGGGTAAAGAATGTTTTGATTAAAAACCAGATTCTCCAGCTCCTGATGTTGGCTTTCCCAAAGTTGCGATTTAAGTCTGAGTAATTCCAATCGTTTTTGAACATTCTCGGAGGTTAGCTCCGTTGCATTTGCTTCGGCATTTATTAAACCAACACTCAATAGCCTTATATTTTTGTATTGGTCTTTGTTTTCATTCGAGTTTTCATTTTGCCTTCGCAGCTCAATCAGGTAATTTAAATAAAATGAGCTGGCTTCGGTTTCCAGCTTAAAAAGCCTCTTGTCGGCATCGTCATATTTGTTATTATTGGCAGCAATTACATCAATTGCATTGCCATTACTTATTTTAATTAGCTTGGTAGCCCGCAAAAGAGTTTCCTCATCAGCGGCATTCAAAAACCACGATTTTATAAGTTGATTGGTATAGTTGGTAAGTTCCAGAAAACGCAACTGGTTAACAGAACTTACTCCGGCATTTATGGCTTTCTTGTAAAAATGTTGTAACCTCAGGTAGCATAAAATCAGATTGTAGGTGTTGTTTTTCCCTTTCATCGTTTCGGGAGGTTCCTGGCATAGTGGTTCGGCAATGCTTGTATAATGTTCGTTTTGCAGGGCTTTTATTGATTTCTCCATAAAATCGATTGCTTCGGCATATCTTTTCTGATCAATACAAATAGCACCAACATATGCGTAAGGCAGCTCAAGATCGTAATTCAGATACGAGGTGTAATGTCCAATGGTATCAATTGCTTGCCTAAAATGGCATTTTGCAATGTCTAACCTTTCATCAACATAAGCTTTAACCCCATACAAGATATTGGCATAGCTGGTGGTTAACTCGCTATGATTATAGAACTGCTGCTGTTTAAGAAGTTTTTTAATGTATTGGTTAGCCAGACTATCGTTTCCCAACCAGAAAAGCGATTCGGTAGCCATCCTGTAAATGCTGTTGGCAGCATCGTGTTCATGGTATTTAAACATGGTATCGCTTAAAATCCGATCAGCCTCTATACTATACTGCATGGCCATTTTATCGAATGCCTGATTCAATTGTCCATCCTCGGCCATACTAACTAACAAGCGTATTATTTCGTTCAGGCAGCAATATTCCAATAAGCGGTTGTTGGCACTATTCGAACGGGTAATTTCGAGGGCTTTTTGTAGTAGAACCAAACTGGTTTTACCATCGCGCTCTCCAAGTGAAGTGGCTATAACCATGTAGGTTTCAGCCATAAACCTTTTAAAATGATCATTATTAAGGCAATAATCCCAGGCTTGCCAAGCTTTGCCTGCCTGGTTTCTCTCAATCAATTTCATTCCCAATCGAAGCTGTAAAAAGCCATAAACCTCCTTATTGGTGAGGTTATTATATTCTTTGGGAATTGTTTTTAAAGATACTCTACCTAAAAGATGTTCCCTGATAAAGGAATCAACTTTGACCCTATCGTCAGATTGAATGGCATTTACATTAAAGTAACTTTGAAACAGTAAAAAAGAAATGATACCAATAGCCAGAAATACAATCAACTTTTTATTCATGCACAAATATTGTCAATAATATATTCCCTTCAAAACGGAATAATCTAATTACCAATCAACACAAACCCAGCCCAATCTAACGGCAGAAAGCCCTTTTTAATGCAGTCGACCTTGGCACGGCGCAAAGCCTCAGCATAGCTAACATTATTGTTAAGAAGATGCTTGTAGAAAGCCAACATCAAATCCTTTGTCTTAGCATCATGAACCTTCCATAACGAGGCAATAACATTAGGTACACCAGCGTAAATAAATCCACGAGGTAAAGCCATCACTCCTTCCCCCTCCAAAATCTTTCCTGTTCCCGTTTTACAAGCCGATAAAACAACAAGGTCGGCATTGAGGTTCAGGTCATAGGTTTCGTCGAGGTAAAGGAAAGCATCATCATCACTTTTACCGGTATTCTGATTATCATCAGCAAGAACCAAACGCGACAGGCTGGGATTCTTGGTGGAGCTGTAGCCATGAGTGGCAAAGTGAATCACATCAAAGCCATTAATATTTTGGCTTAAAGCCTTTTTGGTGGCCTTATCGCCAATAAGAACGCGCGCCGCTAGTTTCTTCTTCGAAAACAGAGATTCAATCCCCTTTACCTCATCGCGGGTATATGGTAAAGATACTAGGCTATTATCTCGGTAAAGGTCGCTACTCAACTCGCTACTATCAAATTCAGCTACATCATCCCTAAGCTCCTGTGCCGCAAGCATGCTATTCCCGTTGTAAAGCGGAGCCAACGCCAGCAAGCTGTTAACCCGATGTTTTGTTGTTCTTATCGACTCGTTCAACAGGTAGGGCGAGTAGCTGTAGCTAATCTCATATTGTTCTATCAGGTACTGATTGTTGCTCTGAAGCAGCTCAAAGGGGAACATCAACAATTCTCCATCGGCAATAAAGTTTATCTTTCGTACACCGTTAAATTCCGACAATAAGGAGAGCAACTCCTTCTCAATAAAGGAGAATGCCGGATTAGAACGATAGGTCATTGTTTTAATATCGCCATTTAGTCCCCGAAGCGCATCGCGAACAGCCTTACTTAGCGCAATAGAATGGTAATACAATTCGCCATTATGAATGGCAAATGCAGCTATAAGCGAATCGGTTTGGTATAAATCCACAATCAGGTTGGGGCTCCCCCCTTCCAAAAGTTCTTTTGTTGTTCTATAGCTATTCTTCAGCAAATTCGGATCGTAGGGATTGTCTTTCCGAACCAAATTGCGAAGTAAACTATCCCGAACATAGGATATATACTCATCGAAGTACATCTTATAGTCGGGGTCTTCCTTAGGGGTTTTACTCAAACGACTTTTCATCTTCCGGTATAATGGAGCATCGAGCGTACCCATTTGTCGGGAGAGTTTTGCATTCACAAGCTCATACGACTTAATAGCCGATGTTATTAACCAGAACCTTTCGAGCTGGTCGGAAGTCATCCTATCAACAATCCCTTTATTAACAAAATCGTCGAAAAAATTCTTCAGCTGTTTCAAATCGTCGTTAACCTGCCTTGAGTTGAAATCGCCCCGGGTAAACTTAGCGTTAATAATTCTATAGGCCGTTTCATAAATGGTAAGAAGCGTATCGGGTTCCCAGTTCCCTTTCGGATTATCAACAATAATGTTAAATCCACGGTTCATGTAATCTAGCAAATTGTCTAACTGTTGCTGGTTATTACTATGCAATAAACTATCTATTGGTTTATTACGTGTGTGATAGGTGCGAATTTGACTGTACAACGAATCGCAATAGGAAAATTCGCCAAGCTCAATAAGCGAACGCATCAGCATATCATTCATGAGCAAATATTCACTATGATACCTGTCGTATCCCTTCTGTGTATATTCCGCAATACCTTTCTCATAGCAATTTTTGGCTTTATCGTAATGGCTCGTCATAAAGTAAGCGTATCCCATGTCACTGGCAATATATGAGTAAAAGCGTGGATGGCTTTGCAGAGCATCCAATCCGACAATTGAGTCCATCTGCTGCAAAGCTCTATTTGACTCATCAATCTGGTTCAGCTTATAATGAGCCAAAGACTTCATCCTCAGGCATTCGAACAGATCCGTATTCTTCCGGGAATCATTTCCCACTATTTGAATTAAGCTATCGGAGTATTGAAGGGCTAAGGGGTAATTCTGCAGATAATTGGTGTAAGCAATGGCAAGATAACTAAAAAGCAACTCCTTTGATCGGCCAAAGTTACTGGAATCGCCATAAATAATACTCAATCCTTTATGCGCAAAATCGACGGAAAGTGTTGGCCCCATATTAATTGTCATCCGCGAAAGGATAATGTAAGCCCCCACTTCGTATATTGGAGTTTTGTACTGTTGAGCATCGGCAAGGCATCGCGATGTCCACTCCAGAGCTTGCTCATAATTATCCAAACTTTGGTAAATAAAGCCCAATCGATAAGCAATACCTACTAAATCGATGGGTTGCTCCAGCTTTGCCTTTTTAAGAATTCGGTACGCAATGGCATTAATATCCTGCGATTTTTGTCGTTGCTCATGGAAATAGTAGTAAAGAGCCTCCTCGGCGTATGTGGCGGCAAACTCCTCGGTAAGAGTATCGCCCCGTTGCCGGCTTACGCTCCTTATCTCCTCAAAAAAGTCGGGATTAAATGGTCGGTTATACTTTACAATTGCATTAACATACCTATTGCAGAGGTAAAGGTATACAAGGCTTCCCGAATCCTTATAGAGACTGAAATTTCTTTTGAGTCCCATCGCCAAGCTGTCGTTGGGCATTCGTTCAATTCGCCGGAACTCCTTCTGCTGCTCGGGAGTAGTATAACTTTTTACATATTGCTGGGCATAGGTTGCACCCACCTGTAATAAGGCTAGCAATATATACACGAAAACAAACAGGGTTAATTTCTTCATTGGTCCTTGGCATAATAACCCTGCAAAAATAAAAAACCCTTTTAATAACTACTGAGTTTCGCTAAAAAGTCATTCTCCTATAAGTACAAATCCAGCCCAATTCAATGGCAAATAGTTTTTAATAATGCAGTTGTAAAAGCTATACACTGTCCATTTCAAGGGTATAAATTTAGAAGAACATTGCAAACTCAATAAAAAGCCTGCCTGCCCACATTCACTTAAAGTTACTTTCCCCTGAAAGAATATTATATGTCAAAATTATTGATCTTATAGTTAAAAGTCAGTAAAAAATATTGTTTTAAAATCGAGGAACGAGTATCGTCGATGTAATAAGTGGTTGAGTTTCGGCTTACATCGGTATTTGAGTTTAAAATATCGTAAACAGATAGCATTAATTCGCCTCGGTTGTGTTTCATAAATTTATAAGCTACCGATGCATTCCATTGTACCCGGTTTTTACCTGCCAAATCTAATCCAATGTAATGCGAATAGGCAATATCGCTGATTAAAACTATACGCCGGTAAGGAATTACATAGATTCTCCCCGATAGGTTACCAGTATAATAATTCCCATCAATATGGCTTTGCACACTACTGTTGATAATAGAATAATTAGCCCTATACGACAATGTGAAATCAACCTTTTTGCTGATATTACTAGTCAGCCTTAACGATGAATTCAACGTGTTCTTATTCAGATAATATTTCTGATCATTCACATATCCAGGGGTTCTGGAATAATTGGAGTTTAAATCGACCGAAGCATTGCTTTTGATTAATGTAATCGGAAAGCTTTGCATTACACGCACCTCTATACTTTGGTATCCACTACAATTTATGGGTTTAGAGTAGGAAGCACCTGCCCCTAAGCTGATATTTCCATCCACTACGGTATCATTTCTGGCAGTAATGCTATAATATCCCATGTAGTTTTCCGAAAATTTACCTTCAACATCAAACACTGTAAAGGTAGTTTTATTGTTGTTAGCAAGCCGGATTCTACTTCCTACAGAATGGGTATACTGAGGATTCAGATTAGGATTTCCCTGGCTGACATTAAGCGGATCGGCATTATCGACTGTTGCATAAAGGTTGTTCACATCGGGAATGCGACTCTGTCCATTGTAAGTAAACTGAAAATTGAACTTGCTGTTGTTCGAATATTTAAATTCAACCCTAGGTTCAACCTCATTATAGATATGCTCGGCACTCACCAATACCGGAAAAGATTGTTTCCCTTGCAAATCAACGTGTTTATAATTGGCATTAACCGCAAAATTTGCGTTATCCGATACTTTTAACCGGTAACCTAACCCTCCCGATTGGGAATAGGTATGGTAATCGTTTTTCGACGATGATGCGGAATCAACACTGGAATAATTGCTGGTTAGGCTATCGTAAGCATTGGTTTTAATATTGGAGTTATTATAATTAATGGATGATTCGTACGATAGCATCAACAATCCATTCCGACCTAAAGGCTCAGTATAGCTTACATTTGCATTTACTCTATACGAATAGTTTAAGTTATCCTTCTTTTGATCAGTTAAATCGGTAGAATCGGTTTGATAATAAATAGTTCGAGAAAAGGTTGATTGATCTGCATCGGTATGGTTTATACTTTCGCTCACATCAACCGAAATGGAACGTCTATTCCGATTAAATTTATGCCGGAATAATAACGAATTCGATAAGCTATAACCCAGATTATCGCGACTGTCGTTTCCTGATAAACTATTAACCAACTGCTCACTCTGTGTGTAGCTATTGCTGGTTTCGCCCGAATTAGAGGAATATTTTTGAAATGAAGCCGATGACCGCATTAGAAATGAGTTAGAAGAATTAAGCTTATACTCCACCCGAGTGTTAACCCCAAGATTCTGGTTTTGTCCCTTTACCGAGATTTTCTTGGTATAGCCATCCATAATAGTATCGGAAAGCAAGTATTGCCGCTCGGTGTATGTATCATTATGGTTATCGATGTAATTGAAAAAATAATCGCCACTAACATTCCATTTATCGTTCCACTTTCGATTATAATTAATCCCTAGCGAATGGGTGGTATTAATCCCGTTTTTATTTCCACCATCACCAGCCATTCCCATGCGATCGAGATTAAAAAACTCCTGTTTATTAAGGTTGTTCGATGAGGCCATAACAGAAAAGCGTTTAGGGCCACTAAACAAATTAAGCTTTGAACCTATACTATACAAATCCTCAAAATTGGTTCCAGCATATACATTTCCAAACTGCCCACTAAGCTTGCCGCTTTTGGTTTTAATATTAATTACCTTTGACGTGTTTCCATCATCGAAACCAGTAAACTCTGCCTGATCGCTCTTTTTATCAATCACCTCAACTTTATCGACCACATCGGCAGGCAACATACTTAAAGCCGCACCTGGATCACTGGTGAAGAACTCTTCGCCATCAACCATAATCTTTGTAACCTGCTCGCCATAAGCCGTTACTTGCTGACTCTCGACAGTAAGTCCTGGCATCTTGGCTATCAGTTCGCCAACTGTGGCATCGGGGTTAACTTTATAAGCATCGGCCGAATAGCTTATGGTATCCTTCTTAACGGTAATACGGTTTTGTGTTTTAACTACATTCACCTCCTTCAGTACAAAAACCATCTTGTTTAAACGAATATTGACATTCTTTTTTTCAAAATCATTTTGATCAACATTAACATAAGTTAGTTTGGCCGCATATCCAAGAAAGTTAATCTTAAGGCAATATCTCCCATAATTCGAAACACGTAGAGCAAACGAGCCATCCTGCATTGATGTAGCAAAAGCAACTTGGCTAGTATCACTTTGTAATTGCCCAATAATTGTAGCCGCCGAAAGTGCTTCGCCAGTTTCATTATCAAAAACATTGCCTTTAATTACATAGGACTGGGCTAGCGCTGAACTACAAAGGGAGAATCCAATTAAAAACACAATGAGTAATCTTCGAAAAAAAGACAGTTTCATACTTTGGCTCTAAGAACTTTAATAACAAATAGCAATGCATTCATTTTTGCACACGTACTATCTATGCAAATGAAGCTACTCAAATGATAAGTGAAGATTAATTAGAATCTCGAGTTTTTCGTCTTCTGTATCATCAGACATGTTCCCACTGGGAGGCATCATTCCGCCGCCACCCATTCCACCAGGGCCTCCACCGAAACCACCAAAACCACCACCCGGAGGTGTTCCCATTCCACCATGATCGCCCCCTTGCATTTGATTGCCACCACCTTGTGGTCCTCCCATCGGGAATGATGCATTTTCGAGGGTAATTTTAAAACTAAAAACATTTGACGTATCACTTTTACTAATCTCTGGTTTATAAAATGTACTGAAAGGGAGAACCATTTCAACAAAAACAAAACCAGTAGAATCTTGATAAGTTTTTGCATTAATACCAGTTCCATCGGGTAGATTTACGATTGTGCTATCAGGAAGACTTGGAAATCCGAACAATTGCATTTTTAAATTCATTGGGCCAAACATACCATTAGTGCCCATCGGTCCTCTATGGTTATCTCTTTCCATATGTTCGGGGTTAAAATCCGATGGAGGTCCAGACATCTCCATATCATCAGGATTTCCTTGCCTCATTGCCTGTGAACCATGACGCATTTTACTAAAATCAGGCCTTTCGTGTACAGGAAATTTCAAACTAAACGGATATGCTTTGCTTCTTGCAACGGTATCTATCCACAGAGTTATTCCTGACATCATAATTTGCCGAGCCGTAGTTTTATCGGTTGTCATAAATGCCAAATACACATTTTGTTGATCATTGGCAATTTCATAGGATAATTGAGCCGATTTGTCGAAATATTTTAATGGTACCGACCAATCCTGTTGTTGTCCATCAATATCAACTGGATTGGATTGCCACTTCATTCCCTCATAAACCTTTGGGGAACAACTGCAAACCATTACGCTTACTATTAAAAAGAGTAGATTTCTCATTTATTTTAAGATTAATTTATACTACGCGTAAAATATAAACGCACACAATATTAATCCTAAAAGCATTGTTCCGACGAGAATAATGGACAAACTGGCTAAATAAGAAGACAAATTAAACGACTAAATCGAGGTAAAATCAAAATCCAGGAACCGTTATAAGTTGAAGATATTGGAAGATTTATGCAAAAAAGAAAATCACAAGCAATATAAACCAAATATAACGAGCTGTATAACCATAGCCTTGCTGCATAAAAAAGAGACTGCCTTTTAAGACAGTCTCGAACAAACTTCGTTTATAGCACAAACTACTTAGCTCGGCTAATCTTTTGCTGAATTGCTTCAATCTTAGCTTTCAAATTCTGTACAGGCTCTTTAGTTACAGTATTATTCATATATGCATTCATCGACATACGAATAATTCCATTGGCTTTTTTAAATTCAACTTTACCCAATTCTGTATAGATGTAATCACGAACCGCTACATCCTTATTTTGTAAAGCCCCATTTAGTATTCCCATTAATACTTTTGGCTGTTCATCGGCACCAAGGCTGGTTGTAGCATCGGCAATAACATTAGCATCATCCGCCTTAATATCGTCCAATGATACATTTTTCATATAGGCCTCCAATGAGTAATCGTTCTTTGCTTCAATCCATCCTCTCAATGGCACAGGTTCTTTCGCAACAGTAAGTTCCACATATGCATCCCCCGAAAATGAAAGTTTTTTACCATCGGCGCTAATCTCGCCTTTACCAAACACATCAGGTTGATATATATATTTACCGTTTTCGTATGTGATAGTCATAACATAATTGATGGGTTTCTCGGTTGGTTCTCCAGGAGGTACATCTGAGTTATAGTTAGTCCCCACTATTTTTACAGAAATTTTATTACCCTCAATTTTCTCCACACTTGCAGTTCCACTAGCATGTCCAACCATAGTGCCTGAACTATAAGTGAAATACTTATTCTTAATAAAAAAATCGGGATTTTTACTTATAGGCTGAGGTATGAAAGCTACTTTAGTTTGAGCATCAATCAGGTACCACTCCATCCAAGGGCCATCATGATCGTCCCAAATATGAACATTTGTTCCATTAGCGTTCTTTCGGCCTGCCAAACAAATAGGTTTACCACTATTGAGATCATATATTTTAAATCGACCATTGCCTAAATGCTTAAACAAGAATTTTTGATTATTAGCATTGTTCTTATCCCATGTTTTTACGCTGGCTCCATTGTCTTTATTTCCACCTTCTATATCAACTCTGGCATTGGAAGTATTACCAACCCGTATTTCGTAATAGTTCTTCACGTTGGTAGCAAGTATGGTAAACTGCCTATCCTGACCACCATCTAAATCCCATACCTGAATATTAGAGCCTTTAGCAATAGATTGAGGTGTTCCGGGAATATCCCAGTAACCACCATAATTTTGGCCATAATTCATTGCTGATTGAATCAAAAAGGGTCTATTGACAGGCATATCACCTATGACCACTTGGCTAAACACTTGCATTCCAGCAAGCATAAACAGAGTAAAAATAAAACACTTAATTTTGCTCATATACATTGTTTGTTAGTTAAAATTATCGATAAGCAATCGCATAATAGTTAGTTGCATCATACAAGGTAATCTGAAAAGAAAGTTATCTAGCCACAACCCCTTCTTTTCCGCAATAAGGAACATAATTTAAAGCACTACCTGGCACAGGAATAATTTCGTATGGCAAGTCATAATTAAAATCCTGTGAGGTATAAGGGATACATGTCAACTTCTGGTACTCTGGGAATTTTGTTCCCTGATGGGTTGTATCGAACCAATACCAAACACTATTAATCTCGACAATTACAGCCCAGTGGTCTTGAAGCCAATTGTAGTTCATCCTTTCAACAGCAACCTTATTTGCAGGAACTCCCGCGGCTCTTAACAATGCAGCAAAAGCCAATGCCTGCGACGAACAGTTGCCAATCGGAATAAAGTTATACTTGGAGTAAACATTCATAAACTGCTCCACGGTTGGCCAATATTTCACAGCCCCATTTGGATACTTTTCGCCACACTCCTTAAACGCGGCCTTCACAGTTTCGGTCATATCACCATTGTTGACCATAATACTCTTTGTATTAACAGCAAAGAAATCCCATACCTTACGGGTTATTTCATACACATCTTTGTCATTTATGGCCTCTCCTGATTTTAGTCCAAGCATATTACGCAACTGCTGTTTCTCTGGGGTTTGTTTCTCCAAATCGCGGAAAAAGAAATTGTCCTGTCTATTTATGACCCCTCTAACATTAACCCAATACTTCTCCGGTTTATATGGAATATAACCTCTGTGCTTAGTTTTAATAAGTTTTGCACCTTGGGGTACCTCTTTAAGGTCAAATACCAAGTTCCCAGCCCTTTTACTTTTATGGTACTGATAGTACTCAGAGGTAAGCCCATCGAGAACAACTAGCAGTAACGCATTATAATCATTATCGGAGATCTCCGCACTAGGAAAACTAAACTCACCATTGGCATTGGGCTTTGTTGTTAACGGTTGACGACTATTATACTTATCAGTATAGAAAAAAACATTGGCATCCTCAACATTGTAACCAGCAGGTACTGTAACACGTCCACAGGGTAAAGGAATATGGTTGGCAAAGGGAGTCCCATCAAAAGGATTAATTAACACCCATTCCATCCAAAGTCCATCATGGTCTTCCCATGTATGTATGTTTGAGCCATCCTGGTAACTACGATTGGATAGGCATACAACCATACCATTCTTGTTAATGATTTTAATATTACCATCGGGCAAGTATTTCAGCTGGAAACATTGCGATGCTGAGCCATTGGCATTTCCTAGTTGAACATTAACACCATTCCCATTAACACCTCTTGCCACTTCTACTCGGGCGTTACGAGCATGCTTCGAAGTAATAGTATAATAACCTGGATTTTGAGGATCTCGATTGAAAATAAATTTACGATCATCCCCTCCATCTTTAGCCCAAACCTGAATGTTCTGCCCCTCCTGATATTGAGGATTAGTACCAGGGACATCCCAAAAACCAAGATTACGCCCCTCCTCATAGGCTCCAGCAGCCTGAATGTAAAACTCTCGACCAATTAACGGATCGTACTGTGCCTGACTGCGAACAGACAACAACACAAAAAGAATAATTCCAGCCAAACCAAACTTAAAAGGCTTAAATGTCATATTATCACTCATAATGGTTGCATTTAGAAAGAACCAAATATAGATATATTTTGAAATGGAAAGTGCCCAAGTCCAAAAATTCATCTTATGAATTATGACTCGGGCACTAAACAGTTAAATACGTTCTACTTTTTTACTTTCCATGAAGCACCAAGCGGACCACTCATGCTCATCGATTTTTTATCGGCCGAAGGAGTAATTGTATAGTTAGCACCTCCTATTTTAAGCTTATTTCCAGTTAAACTCCAGTTAGTTTTCTTTGTTTGGGTTTGGTTCATTAACAAATCGGTGCGTTCAACATATACACCACTGCCACCTGCCTTAAACTCCCAGCTAACAAACTTCACCTTATTACCGGTTGCTGTTTTTCCAGCCATTTTCTCCTCAACAACAGTCCATTTGCCCAAGAGCCAAGTGTTCTCATCGGTTGCGGCTGCCGTAGTAGTTGTTTGCTTCACTGCAGGTTTAGTTGCTACTGGAGTTTCGGTGGTTGAAGTTTGACTTGCGACAGGAGTAACTGCTACTTTTGGAGTACTTGCTACTGGCTTTGAATCTTTTGATACATTGGCTCCTCCTGTAGTAGTAATCTTTCCATCTTTATAGAGCACACATTCCTGTCCGTTATAAGTAACAAAAGCTATAATAGCACCCGTTGCTATTGTAGGGTATTTAGAATGATACGCAGATGTTGCCTCTGTAAAATTAGTTGCCTTATCGTAAATTGGTTCCTTAAAGTAATTTCCTTTCTTGTCGATATATCCCCATAAACTACCTTCACGAATAGCACAAAGTCCTTGACTATAACCATAGGCATGAATTTCGTCGTGCTTAGGTTCTACTATAACATTTCCATTCTTATCAATAAAACCATACTTACCTCCATTTTTAACTATGATTAGGCCATCCACAATATAAGATTCACTTAACCCATGTTTGGTCATTGTCATAGCTTCATATTTCTGACCAACTTGCTTAAAATCGCTGTTAAGTAAAAACCATTGACCATCCTTGTCGTTAACAATATACATATTGTTCTCCGAAGTAATTCCCTTTGCTTCCATTGGCAAAATAGTACGTCCATCCTTATGCACAATTCCGTAGAATTTCTCGGCAACCTTATTGTCTACATATGGAATATTATTAAGGAAAGATTCGGAAACAGCATAGCCCTTTGAGTCAAACTTAAGCTTCTGAGAAAACTGTGGAGCAAAAATTTCTTTACCAGTCATATCTATCAATCCATAGGCAACGGTCAAGAAGCGGTTCCCCTCTAAGCTATCCTTACGCATCCATGCAACACCATCCTTAAAATCGTCAATTTCAGTATATACTAAATCAACAACTTGTTTTCCCTCCTTGTTAATAAAACTATACTTCTTACCTTTTTTAACAATGGCAACTCCATCTCTAAATTTATCGATATCATCGTACTGAGGAGTAACAAGTACCTCGCCCTTCTCGTTAATAAGACCTTGTTTTTTCTTCAAATAGATAACCCCGAAACCATCACGAATTTTATCGGCATCGTCGTACTCGGGTTTAACAATCCATTCTTCGGTTTTCTTATCAATGTAACCATACTTTTTGGTAGCCTTGTCTTTCTTAGGCTTCAAATCCTGGGCAACAGATACTCCTGCTATAAGTATGCAAATTGCCAACAAAAAATGCTTTTTCATGAATTTCTCAAAATTAAATTTACAATTGCTTTATTTAAATAAAAATTGATGTCACATATAGAAATTTACTTTCAAATAGAATCGACCTGTGCAATACGATCCTCAAGTTTCAGCCAAGTCTTATAGAAAACATCTTCCTCCATCCTATCGAGTTTAGACCGGACACCAGGAAGTTTTGATCTAAAAATTTCTAACTTATCTTTTATCTCCTGATTTTTCTCGGCAATAGACGAACCCAATAGAATTAACTTTAGCCGTTTTATTCCCGAGACCTTCTTGTTTGCATGAAACAAGAATGGCTCTACCTCGTGCTCAAACTGATAATTGAGTAATTCTTTCTGATTCACCAAATCATTAACCCCATTCAAAAGAGACACTGCATCGGTTTCTTTAATTAATTCTAAAGGAATATCAAACTCATGCTTTACAAAGCCATCGGTTCCCGACGAATAAATCGCCCTAACTCCAACACAAACAATTAAGATTATAATTACAAAAACAACCAACAATACAATAAACCCTCTCTGCATACTATTTACTGATTAAAACCTTTTACTATCTAAACTAAATTCACGGATTACATTTCCGTACAGAGTAAATATGCTATGCCATAGCTCTAAAGTCTTAAACTTTAGCACCGAACTATATGACCCAAACAAAAGTGGATCACGATCAAACATAATAGCACAGTAAATTTTAGACCCAATAAATGATACTGTAACTGGATATATATACTGACTTTGCTTACGAAAAAGCAACAATGCCTCCATGATAGGTTGATTAACGATACGAAATGCTTCATCCTGACTCGTAGCATAAACCATAAAATGCTTGTCAAACTCAGGATTACCCATCGTAATCCGTTGCTCACTCTTTCGTCCGAAAATACTTTCGCCTAAACCGCCAAGCATTAAGTTGGGAATATTAATATCGATGAACACTTTCCCTTGAACAGTATTTTCAACATCCGCGGTTAGCAGAAACCCCCTTGTGGTAATATACTTTTTTGTGCTATGAGCCTTAGATATGTCAATGAATTTTGAGCCGCTAAATTGAGCCCCTTTAAGGATTCCTGTCACTAAATCACTGCCTGAGTACTTAAATAACTTTTGCTCGGACAATTCAGCATTGATATATTCCTGCTCTGGAATACATCCTTTTGCCTCGAAATGCCAACTAGGGTCGATGGCTTCTACAACTAAAAGTTGACGTTGCTCGTGAAGCATCATCCTGCTAGATTTTGTTACATATCTGATGATAATTGCAGCAGTAACCATAACAGCAAGCAGGATAAAAGGCGTTGCAACCTCTGTAATTGGAGCATTCTTATCCAACGATACAAAAATTGCAACGACATAAATAATTGGAACTACGATTAGAATTAAAATCAGCAAATCGGAAAACAGAACTTTTCTTCGAAGGGGCTCCAGCCTTGCCAACTTATCCACTAAATCGCTATGGTACTTTTGCTTTAACTCATCCAATGTTACCATTCCGCTGCTACTTATAAATTAATATATCTATATGTAGCAGCGAAAGTTCTTTTTTGAAAAAAAGAATTACAATTCAACCATTTTTATGATTCCATCGGTGGCTTGAAGGGTTAAAAACTTATGCTTAGCATTGGACCACACTGGGATTCCATAGCTATCACCTATTTGTTTGCCATCAAGTACCAATATCCGCTTGTAGTTCATATTTTGATTAAGGGTGTTGTACGATTGAATCACTCCCGAGGAATGCAAATCGGAAACGAGAGTGGCAAAATGGCTTCCATCTGGAGCAATCTCCAACGGTGTTATGCTATACCACTGCCCATCAACCGCCAATTTCCCATTTTTAAAGATTTCGAAATAAACATCTTTCTTAGCATCGAAGTTCTTGGTTGCAAAGAATATATCGTCGCTTTGTACTGCATAAGTAACACTCAAATCGGCAACCCAACCCTCAAAGTCGAAACTGGCATTACCATTTATGAATTTATTCTTTGTTCCATCGAGCGAACGATCTTTCCGAATATGCATTTGAATTTTGCCATTTGTCGGATTTAATCGGGTTGAAAGTCCAATCTCCATAATTTGATTGCCCACAGAAGTGAATGGCTTCCCATTAAGAATTATCGTATATGGCCCCATAAATTTCATATTATTGAAGGTAAATACATCATCATTGGGGCCAACCCTAAAGAACGGAGCATTCTCGCCATAATCCTTACGATTCATTTGGCTAAGGAGTTTACCTCCCTGCTTAACCAACAACTTATCGCCATTTGCATTGAAAGTGTTATAGATAAACTTTCCATTAAGGACATCGGTAATCACAACATGCGCATACCCCTCGTGTTTAAGCAGTTCATCGGTTACACAGTTGTACTCATAAATCCAAACTGTTTTTCTCTTAAAAGTATCACTACCCTTGTATTCCTTGTTTGTTTTATCAACAGCAAAACTGACCCATTGACCCGCAAAATACAATGGACTAACGCTATAGTTATCGGGAATGGGTATTTTCCTATCGCCTATTTGAACGAAACCATGGCTATATATTGATACTCCATTAACAACCCGATGATTGAAACCATCGATATAAGGTTTATCAGTACCAGGAACAAAGCCTACATTAGATACTAAGTAGTAAGGACCTCCTATTTTCTGATGGTTCAGGTAAACAAATCGCTCATCCTTGTTGGTTTCGGCACCAACATATAGCAGATTCTGACCATTATCGGAATAGGATACATTTTCTATCACCTTCCATCCTTTTAACTTAAATATTCCATTCTCAACAAGTCGAGTATCATCTTTTGACCATTGCATAGCATAAGTATTTTTGCCAAAGTCAGGATCATAAGCTGGTGCTTGGGAAAAGTTCCAAAAAGAGGTAACCTCCTTATTGCCGATTATGGCAGCATACTTTTGTCCCTTTACAGCCGAGAAACTAATATACTTACCATCGGCAGAAACCCACTTATCTACATTTGGCTCATCCTGATGCATCTCATAAATACGGTCATAGGGACCCATCTTTTGCCCGTTAAAAATTACCCAGTAGTCATACTGATCGTAATCGTTAGGCTTACTATTAACTTTCATCACACTACCCCCTGTAAGGATCCTAGGTCCATAGGGATCATCAAACTCTGCTCTGTAAACCTCCTTGGTCTTATTTGGTTTACGGATAATGGCAAAAGTATATTTCACACTACCATCGTCAAACAGCCCCACTTTACCATATACCATATCTTCAGCCTCCTCGAACCTGTATAGTATCGATGAGTTAGAGTCATTAACTTTAGTTACAGATACTACTTCTGATTGTGGTACATATGCTTTCTTGGTTTGAACATCAATCAAATACCACTCCATCCAAGGCCCGTCATGGTTATCCCAAATATGTACATTTGCGCCATTATGATTAGAGCGGTCAGCTAGGCACAGAACTTTACCATTGATGTCGAATATCTTAAAACGTCCATTGCCCATGTGCTGGAATCGAAAAAATTGTTTGGGCTTTCCATCTCTATCCCAAGCCTCAACGTTTGTTCCGTTGGCTGTTTTACCGCCATCGATGTTAACCCTGGCTTGTTGGGTGTTTCCAATCATAATCTCATAAAATCCTTGAACCGATGATCTTAAAAGTGTAAAAATCCGATCAGTACCACCATCCAAATCCCAAATCTGAATATTCGAACCTTTGGTAATTTGAACTGGCGTGTTGGGTATATCCCAGCAACCACCATTATTTTGTCCGTAGTTCATGGCAGATTGAACAAAAAACCGTTTGCCTGTTGGCATTTCAATTGGAGTTTGACCATATACTTCTGGTATTGAAAAGATAGAAGCAACAAAAACCAACTTAAGCAGTAAATTTGATAAACGACTCATACTCATTTATAATTACAGTTTTAGAATTCTTCTAAATATAAAACTTCCTAAATAAATGTTGCTATTAACTCTTCTTTTTGAAAAAAAATTTTGTTTGTAACATATGTTACATTCCACGGAGAGGTGTTGCCGTAATTTTGTCGCAAGAAAAAGAAAGACCAGACTTCAGACAAAAAACATTAGAGAACAAATAAAAACTAAAAATATGAAACGAGACATTATTACAATCGACAGAGAGAAATGCAACGGATGCGGACTATGCGTTAGTGGATGCCACGAAGGAGCTTTGCAACTAATCGATGGAAAAGCAGTTCTTATCAGCGAACTAATGTGCGATGGATTGGGTGCTTGCATAGGTGAATGTCCCGAGGGTGCAATAACCATTGAACGTCGTGAGGCTGAAGCCTATGACGAGGCTCATACAATCAGCCAAATGGTTGCCAACGGCAAGAACACTGTAATCGCACATCTAAAACACCTTAAAGATTATAACGAGAAGGATTACTTGCGCCAAGGTGTTGAATGGTTGCTTGCCAATAGAGATAAAGTCAACTTTAACTTAGATGAAGTAATGCAGGAAGTCCATAATCATTCCAAGGGTTCTGCTTGCGGATGTGGCGATAATCAGCCAAAGCAAACACAAGCAAACGTTCAACAACACTCTCATCACCACGGAGGTGGTTGCCCAGGTTCTGCCGCACGTAGTTTTGGAGGAGGAATGCCAATGGCTCAGGACAACACAATGATCTCAGGCAAATCAGAACTTACACACTGGCCCGTTCAGCTACACCTTATCAATCCACAATCGGGTCATTTTCATGGTTCAAACCTTCTATTAGCTGCCGATTGCGTAGCATTCTCTCTCGGAAATTTTCATAGCCAATACTTAAAGGGCAAAACGTTGGCTATTGCCTGTCCGAAACTTGACTCCAACAAGGAATCATACATCGAAAAAATCACCTCATTAATTGATGATGCTCAAATAGACACAATCACAGTGATGAAAATGGAAGTTCCTTGCTGCGGAGGTTTACTTCAACTTGCAAAAATAGCCATGGAACGAGCAAAACGCAAAGTACCTATAAAGGTTATGACAGTTGGCATTCAAGGAGATATATTGGAATCAACTTGGGTATAATTTACGTGAAAAGTTAAACGTTAAATGTGAAACGAAATACGAATCAACATTTCCGATTAACGACTCACTGTTAACAATTAACTTCTCAACAAAAAATTGACTTTATAGAAACAATTAACTAACTTATAATTTCTTCAAATTAAAACTAATAACTTAATAACTTTCAATCATGAGCATGTTCTGTTTTCAATGCCAAGAGGCAGCAAAAGGTACTGGTTGTACCATAAAAGGGGTATGCGGAAAATCCGACGACCTAGCAAATATGATGGATCTATTAATGTTCGTAACAAAAGGGGTTAGCGTTTATAGTGTTGCGCTCCGTGAACAAAAAAAGTATGAAAATCCCATTGTGAACAAGTTTGTTTTCGACAGTTTATTCACAACTATTACCAATGCCAACTTCGACAAGAAAGTTATCGAGAACCGCATAACCAAAGCATTAGAACTTCGTGAAATACTTAAAGCCGAAGCAGCAAAGCAAGGCGTAAAAGTTGATACATCGTTTGAAGGTACAACATGGACATCAAGACCTGAACTGTACGAAGCAAAAGCAATGACCGTTGGAGTTTTAGCAGAAACAAACGAGGATGTTCGTTCGCTAAAAGAACTAATCACCTACGGTGTAAAAGGTATGGCAGCATACGTTGAGCATGCATACAATCTAGGTCACGAGGATGTTGCCAACTATGCATTTATGCAAAAAGCACTTGCCGATATCACTAAAAACCTATCGGTTGATGCATTGGTAAATCTAACTCTCGAAACAGGCAAGTTTGGTGTTAATGCAATGGCACTACTCGATAAAGCAAACACAAGCAACTACGGTAATCCCGAAATCACTAAGGTTAACCTTGGTGTAAGAAATAATCCGGGCATTCTTATCAGTGGTCACGACCTCAAGGATATGGAAGAGTTACTTGCTCAAACCGAAGGAACTGGCGTTGATGTTTACACACACAGCGAGATGCTTCCTGCAAACTACTACCCTGCTTTCAAAAAATACAAACACTTTGTTGGAAACTATGGTAGCAGCTGGTGGCACCAACGCGAGGATTTCGAGACCTTCAATGGCCCAATCCTTTTCACCACAAACTGCATTGTACCACCATCGAACAATGCAACCTATAAAGATAGAGTATTCACAACAGGAGCAGCAGGCTACCCAGGCAACAAGCATATTGCCAACCGTGAAACCGGCAAACAAAAAGATTTCTCGGAGATAATTGCTTTAGCAAAAACCTGCAAGGCTCCTACCGAAATTGAAAAAGGTGAGATTATTGGTGGATTTGCTCACGCACAGGTATTCGCTCTTGCCGATAAGGTTGTTGATGTAGTAAAGAGTGGTGCTATCCGCAAGTTCATAGTAATGGCTGGTTGCGATGGCAGAATGAAGGATCGCGATTACTACACCGAATTTGCACAAAAACTTCCAAAGGATACAGTCATACTTACTGCTGGTTGTGCCAAGTATCGCTACAACAAACTTCCGTTGGGTGATATAGGTGGAATTCCAAGAGTGCTTGATGCAGGTCAGTGTAACGACTCCTACTCTTTGGCTGTTATCGCGCTTAAACTAAAAGAGGTGTTCCAACTGAACGACATCAATGAATTGCCAATTGCCTACAATATTGCTTGGTACGAGCAAAAGGCTGTGATAGTTCTTCTTGCACTTCTTTACCTAGGAGTGAAGAATATCCACCTCGGCCCAACATTGCCAGCGTTCCTATCGCCAAACGTAGTAAATGTTTTGGTTGAGAACTTTGGAATAGCAGGAATTACAACTGTTGATGAGGATATCAAACTATTAGTAGGATAATTTTATAAAGAAACCAACCCTGACAGGATTTAAAACCCTGTCAGGGTTATAACAATAAAACTATGACAAACGAATTTCCCAAAGCGTCAAAATTCAACTTTGTAAACGAGGTTGAATACAGCAACGGCGGAATAGTAAGCAAAAACGTGATAAAACGCTCCACAGGAAATATATCGCTTTTCGCATTCGATAAAGGAGAAGGGCTAAGCGAGCATACTGCTCCATTCGATGCAATGGTTCAGATTATTGAAGGCAAGGCAAGAATCATTATTGGCGGAACACCCCATGATTTAGTAACAGGAGAAACCATAATTATGCCTGCAAACATAACCCACGCGCTACAGGCAACCGAGCGGTTTAAAATGGTACTTACTATGATTAAAGAATCGCAGATTTAGTGCCAACACAAATACTAAAAATTACACATAAAAGTATACGTCAACTATTGATAATCTAACAAATAGTATTTAACTTGATACCTTAAAATTCATCTAAACACACCTTGTATGACGCACAGAATAAAAGTCATCATACAATATTTTAGACCACCTGCACAATGGCGCATCCCTGTGATTATTGTGGCAGGTATTTTTATGGGCACTGCAGTTTTCGCATTTTATACATCAAGAGCATGGTCGTATGTTTCGGACGATCCAGCCACCTGCGTAAACTGCCATATCATGAGAACAGAGTATGTTACGTGGCACCACTCCTCACATCGAGAAGTTGCAACCTGTAACGATTGCCATGTCCCCCACGACAATGTATTTCGCAAATACTACTTCAAGGGCTCGGATGGAATGCGTCATGCAACCATTTTCACTCTGAATACCTATTCACAAACAATCACAATGCTTCCTCCCGGAAGAGGCGTTGTTCAGGAAAATTGCATTCGTTGCCATGGTAACCTTACCGAAATGGTAAAAGCTAATGTATCCTACAGTCAAACAGTTGAAGGAAATGGTCATTTATGCTGGGATTGTCATCGTGATGTTCCGCATGGACGAGTAAAAAGTCTCTCCTCTACTCCATTTGGAAGTGCTCCTGTTCCTAAATCGGATACCCCCGAATGGCTTAAAAAGTTAATCGATTAAACCCAAACCTAAACAGATATGAGTACTCCATTAAGCAAGAAAATAGAGCAACACCCTTGGATTGGCTGGATGCTATTCCTTGGAACCATGGTTGTTGTATTTGTACTTGGCTTGCTTGCCGCCAGCATTGTACAACGGAGAACCGAAGCCACTCTAATGAATCAACCCAAATATAATCTTGCTGAATTTGAACCAAGAAATGAGATTTGGGGACTTGCCTATCCTCGCGAGTATCAAACCTATTCGCAAATGGCCGACACATCGTTTAAATCCAAATATAATGGAAATGCAATGCGCGATGCACTTGCGGAAGACCCTCGCATTGTTATTCTATTTGCGGGCTACGCATTTGCAAAAGAGTATAACCAACCACGAGGCCATATCTACGCTGTACGGGATATTCAAAATAACCTTCGAACAGGTACACCGGCAAACGAACTCGAAGGTCCTCAAAATTCAAGCTGCTGGGCATGCAAAAGTCCCGATGTCCCCCGAATGTTCAGCCAAACATCCCCTGCCGATTTCTATAAAACGAAGTGGTCGGCAATGCTTTCGGAGATAGTAAATCCCATTGGTTGCGCAAACTGCCACGACCCTAAAACCATGAATTTAAGGCTTTACCAGCCTCCATTTATCGAAGCATTTGAGCGACAAGGTTATGATGTAAATAAATCGACATTAAACCAGATGCGCACAATGGTTTGTGCCCAATGCCATGTTGAGTACTACTTTAAAGGCGAAGGAAAATATGTAACCTTCCCATGGGATAAAGGAATGGACATGGAACAAATTGAGGAATACTACGATTCCTATAATTTCTCGGACTGGACTCATGCGATAAGCAAAACACCAATAATCAAAGCACAACATCCCGATTTTGAACTATTCCAACATAGCATACATTATGAACGTGGAGTATCGTGTGCCGATTGCCATATGCCATATACCACCGAAGGAAGTCAAAAAATCACAGACCACAAGGTACAAAGTCCTTTAAACAACATGGAAAATTCATGTATGGTTTGCCATCGACAATCGAAAGAGGAACTTACAAAGAATGTTTACGATAGGCAAGACAGAGTTTACAAAGAAAAAATTGCATTGGAGGATTTGCTTGTAAAAGCACACTTCGAGGCTCAATTTGCATGGGAAAAAGGGGCAACCGAAGCAGTCATGGAGCCTGTTCTAAAACTCATCCGTCAAGCACAATGGCGCTGGGATTTTGTGGCTGCTAGCCATGGAGGCTCATTCCATGCCCCACTTGAGTGTATGCGCATTATTGCCGATGGAATAAATAAAACATCGCAAGCAAGAATTGAACTCACCAGAATTCTAGCCGATTTAGGGCATAACAAACCTGTATCGCTTCCAGATATTTCAACAAAGGATAAGGCTCAGGCTGCTGCAGGTTTAAATATAGTAAAACTTAAATCGGAAAAGCAAGAATGGATTCAAAACAAATTACCAGAGTGGCTAAAGAAAGCCGAAGAACGACAAAAAGCGATGCCTATGCCAGCAAAGATAATGTAATGCTAACTTTTAGAATTCAGACACTCGACTTTCATACATAGAATTAAACCAGACAGCAGATTGATAAAAACTAATATGGCCTTTTGATATTATGAATAATAACCTAAGCAACAAGGGAAAGCCAATTTGGACTTTCCCTTGGAACTATAAAGAAGGATTTGTTTTTGCTATAGGATTTTTGGTTATTGGGATTTTAATGGAATTAGCAAACCCACTCCACCGTTTTGCACCACCACACACACCCTACAACATTATTTGCCTCGCATTCATAATAGTTGCAATTACAACTGCAAGCATATTCTGGCAAAAAAGTCAAATTGTAAGCTGGCTTTCGTCTATAAAATCATCATTAGCCGCAATTTTACTTTTTTCATTATTGGTACTGCTAATCGCTATAATTCCACAAAAACGAACAATATACCCAGTAGGATTACACATCATCACCCACACATGGTACTTTGCTATTGCCACTCTATTTCTGACTATCACATTAGGATTTGCTATCGCAAAAAGAGTTTACCCGTTTACCGGGAGCAACATTTCTTTCACTATAAGTCACCTTGGACTATGGCTCTGTATTGTTGCAGGACTATTGGGATATGGCGACAAACAAGAAGTTAAAATGCAGGTAAATATCGACCAGCTTGTATGGTATGGTGATAGCGAAAAAGAGAAGAATATTGAATTGCCCATAGCCATTAAACTCGAAAAATTTATTGCAGAATACTACTCTCCTAAACCTGCATTGATAGTGCAAGGAAATGACCAACCTATACTTTCACAAAATCATCCCGATATTTCAAAAGATAGTATTTTTAGTATCCATGGAATATTTGTCAAGGTTCTGCATTACTACCAAAGGGCATATATCTCCGACAGTGGATTTATTGATGCCCGAGGAGTTCCCTACACTGGCCCCGCAGCCATGGTAGAGGTTACACAACCAAACCACAAAAATATCAAAGGCTGGATAGCTCCCGAATGCGCATCGTTTGCCGAAAGGTACTTAACTCTAAATTCTGACACAATCTTACGACTTCTTCCTGCAGAACCAAAATACTATGCATCGGATGTTTCAATCTACTCGAAAAGTGGCATTACCAATCAGAAGCACCGAATTGAAGTAAATTCACCTTTAAACATCGACGGTTGGTACATATACCAATATGGTTATGATAACAGAGCAGGAAGGGACTCCAACTATAGTATCTTTTTAGCAGTGTACGATCCTTGGTTATGGATTGTATATGCAGGTATGCTGATGATGCTTTTCGGCACCATACTAATGTCACTCAACTATTACAATAAAAATCAACATTAATCATCTAATACCTTCTGGCTAATTCTAAATGTATGAATTATGTGGCAAATATTTAACTATATATCCATAACTACAATAGCACTTTGGACACTATGCATTGTTATTGTTCTAATACCAAAGCACTCCATATTATTCCGAAAAATTGCTTTAGTTTTTTCTCTCGTAGGATTAACTCTTTTAGTTGTCTTTATTGCTGTTCTTTGGTTTAACCTTGAACGTCCTCCTATGCGAACAATGGCAGAAACCCGACTTTGGTATTCGCTGTTTGTTAGCATTGTAACGTGGATTATTTATCTAAAAACACACAGTAAGACTATGTTTACATTGGGGTTTACAATGTCAATTGTATTCCTTATTGTCGATATGGTACATCCCGAATATCAAAGTAAGGCACTTATGCCTGCACTGCAAAGCTACTGGTTTATACCACACGTGGTTATTTATATGATTTCGTACGCAGTACTGGGAGCAGCAAGCATATCGACACTTAAGGCATTTTACTTTTATGGCAACAATAAAAATGTTGATAACGATATTGCATTAGCCATGAAACTGGTTTATCCGGGATTTGCTTTCCTAACATGGGGAATGCTACTTGGGGCATTTTGGGCAAAAGTTGCCTGGGGAAATTATTGGGCTTGGGATCCTAAGGAAACGTGGGCACTACTTACATGGTTTTTCTATTTAATACTTATTCATGTTCATAGATTTCTCCCGAATCAAAAGAAACTGATCTTAACGCTACTAGCACTTTCGTTCATTGTATTAATTACCACATGGATGGGAATAAAATATATGCCATCCGCAATGCAAAGTGTACACGTGTATGGAGGGTAGATAATCGTTGATTATTGTTCGTTGATCGTGTTTAAAACAGCATAGTATATAGCCTAATTTTTAAATAATAATGAAACTAACCACTCTCGATAGCGCCGAAAAGGTTCCTTTTAATCTAGATGGCCGCAAGATGTTCACAAGCGAAAAGGTGGAACTTATCCATCTTAACCTTAATCCCAATGAGGAGGTTGACCAGCACTCCAACCCTTTCGATGTAATCTTTTACATTCTGGAAGGTGACGGTACAATCATTATTGATGAAGAGTCCACACCCGTAAAGGCAAACTATAGCCTATTTGTTGAGAAGGATAAACAACGCGGTATGATTAATACCGGAAGTTCAAACCTTAGAGTGTTAGTATTTAAAGTATTTTAAAAGATACTTTCTAGAATAACTTCAGAAACAACTTAGGAATTTGAGTTTCGAATCGCATAGGCTTACCGGTTACAGGATGAGTAAATGCCAGCACCTGTGCATGCAGACCCAGTCGACCAATGGGGCTTTCTTTCGATCCATACTTCTTATCGCCAATTACGCTGTGTCCAATATCCTGCATATGAACGCGAATCTGATTCTTACGACCAGTTTCGAGATTCACCTTTAACAAAGTGTACTGTGCATTTTGTTTCAACACTTTGTAGTGGGTAATGGCCTTTTGCCCCTCGGCATGATCCTGACACGAGTACATTACAAATGCTGGACTCTCCTTTAGGTACGAAACAATTGTTCCTGTAGGTTGCTTCACGGCTCCCTCAACAACTGCAATGTAGGTTCTTTCTAAAACTGAATCGTTCCAGTTCTTCTGCAAGGTTGTTTTAACCGCATCGCTCTTGGCAAATATCATAACACCCGATGTTTCCCTATCAATCCGGTGAACAATAAAAATCTTATTCGAAGCACTCTGCTCCTTCACATGGCTACGAAGCATACTATAGGCCGTTGTATCCTTCTCCTTATCGGTTGCAATGGACAGCACCCCAGATTCCTTCTCAATCACAATAATATGTTGATCCTCGAAAAGCACCTTTATTCCAGGATACTGCTTGGCCGATGGCATTTTGAACCAACCAACAGTAACCGCCTGTCCCGGCTTAAGCGGATGATTATACCATGTAACCACAACTCCATCAACCCTAATTTGCCTATCGTTAAGCAGAGTCTTGAAGTTATCACGGTTTTTGTGGGGAATTTGTGCAAGCAGAAATTTCATAAGCACAGTCTCCTCTTTCACGGTTAGGCTTATCTCCTGCTTTTTTCTATCGTCGAATTTCCTATACTCTTTTTTTGCCATTGGTTTTAGTCTAATATTTCCTTTACACGACCAATTTGTCCATCCTCTAACCTAACCTTAATTCCCCTATGATGAATTGGGGCGCTGGTTAGAATATCCTTCACAAATCCCTCGGTTAATGTTCCTGTACGTTGATCCTTCTTCAGAACAATGTTAACGTGTAGTCCTGGCTTTATATCCGCCCGTTTAGTTCCATCCATTATTATAAATTATTACGCAGATGCAAAGGTACTAAACGTAGGCACATTACCTAATACACAAAAAACGTTGACGAAATTATTCTACTCGTCAACGTTTTCTAAGTATTGTTATTTTAAGATTACATATCCAATTGATTCATTATAAACTCAAAAATAAATGTCCAGTTGTCGATAGACTGCTTGGTACTCTGTCCTGAACCATGACCACTTTCGAAATCCATGTGAAGAATAACGGGACTAACCTGCCCAATATTATTCTGTAGCGCAGCTACAAACTTCTTGGCATTCATAGGGTCGACACGACTATCGTTTGCCCCCGATGTTACCAGCATTGTTGGAATGTTTACTCCATAGCGGATGTTATGGTATGGCGAGTAGCGCAACAACCAACGGAACTGCTCTTCATCTTCTGATGAACCATACTCGGGAATCCAGTAACGGGCAATAAGGAACTTGTGGTATTTTAACATATCCAATAAAGGAACCTCACAAACAATGGCCTTATACAAATCGGGACGCTGAACGGCAATAGCACCCATTAATAAGCCACCATTACTGCCTCCCATTGCAACAATACGGTTTGTATTGGAATATCCTTCCTTAATCAACCATTCGGTACAAGCATTAAAATCGTCGAAGCAATTCTGCTTTTTCGATAGCATTCCATCCTGATGCCACTTTTCGCCGTACTCATCGCCACCTCTGATACCGGCTTCAACAACAATACCTCCACGATTCAGAAATGCAGAGTAAAACCCATAGTAGTGAGGCTCAATTCCTGAGTTAAATCCTCCGTAAGCGGTGATTAGTACTGGATTGTTGCCATCGAGCTTAATATCCTTGCGATGAACTACAAATACAGGAATACGAGTGCTGTCCTTCGATTTATAGAACTTAATCTCGCCAACAATGTTGCTCATATCAACCGGAAGTTCTCTCGTATAAAATAAGCGCCACTTAAAATTGCTAGGCGATGCTACAAATGTTTTCGAGGTTGATGTAAATGTGCTCATACTAACATAAAGAGAGTCCGTCTCTCTATCGTAACTAACACCAGCAACATTGCCAACCTCTGGTAGTTCAATTTGCTTTATTTTTTTTCCATCCAAATCGTACAATGTTAAACGACTTTGAATATCCTTTTTATCCTGAATAATAATATTGTTCTTGGTTACAACATAATCCTGCAAAACAGTTTCACCTTCAGGAATAAGTGTTTTCCAGTTCTTGTAATCGGCATTGCCCTTATCGGCAACCATCAACTTAAAGTTTGGAGCTTTATCGTTGGTGAAAATATACAATTTATCACCAATAGCCTCGGGGTAAGCGCGGTCTGTTTTACTCTCATAAATCAACGTTCCATTATCAAATGTTCCTGTTTTACGCATGTATAAGCTGTTGGCGTAAAAATCACTTTCGCCATAAAATGTTACATCGCTGTAGCGATTATCATAAATGTAGAAAGAGTTTTTAGCATCGGTTGTTGTACCAACAAAAACAGCCTTCTTGATTGGATCACCAACCTTCCAGTAATATGTTTTCAAAGGTTGCTGCTTATCGATATCCTCTTTACTACGAATTGTAAAATACGCATGCTGCTGATCCTTAGTCCAACGATATCCGGAAACACTCTCAAGTGGTTTATACAGAACCTTACCTGTTCGGGTATTAATGATATAGGTTGTAGTTATCTCCGCACCGCTCTTCTGAACACTAATTGCAGCACGTTCACCATCGTAGGTATAAGCAATACCCGAAGTAGATGTTTTACCAGTAGAGTCGAGCGTAACAGGATCCCATATCAACTTCTTTTTGCCATCGATCATTGTATACACCTTGTACTGCTTATCGCCTTTTTTCTTTACAGTTTGAAATAGACGATCTCCAACCCTCGACAATGGGCCTTCGTAATCTAAATCAATATAGTTTGCAATATCATCACGTAATCCAGCGTGTGTTTTTTGTGTAGCATTCAAATACTCTACACCGTAATCGTGCTGTGCTTTTGTCCATTCAATTACACGAGGATCGGTTTTATCTTCGAGCCAACTGTAATCGTCGGTTAAAATTACACCATGTAGGGTGTCTACAACAGGGATTCTTGGGGTAGCAGGAGGATTAAATTTAACCTGAGCACCAGCCGCAAAGCAAATGGCCACTAACGCTGATACCGTTAATAATACTTTTTTCATCTTTTAAATAGTTATAGTTTAAAAATTAAGCAAAGGAATATCCATGTAGACATTCAATCTATTAGAAGGTTTAAAGATAGTAATTTACCCGCGTAAAATTCATCGGAATAAAACTACTTACCCGAATCCCATATCTTAACTCTATTCCAAACTCCAAATCGTAACTTAAACTGAGCCAACCGACCAACCATAAATATCATCAGAAAAGTTCCAGACAGTATCGATTTTAGCAACAACCTATTCCCCACCGACGGGCCATAGTTAAGCGAGATTATAATATACTCAAAGATAAATACCACACTTAATGCAACAAAAAGAAATTGAGAAATTCGAGCCGACTCAAACTTCTTGGATTGATCGAAAAAAGGCGAATTGTTTAATGCATTATTCTTTATAGAGTTCCATATAATTACGCTCGAAACCAACACTACCATAGCCAAGATATTAAAATCCTTTACAGTATCGTTAATAAGCCAAAAATCGTAGAGCCCATGAACTATTGATGCTAGCAGCAAACCAACCAGCACATAAACAAACATGGGCGATTTCGACCTATACTTACATAGAATAAACCCATATGCTACAATAGAGCAGTCGCACATATGCCCAACAACCGAAGCCAAAGCCCTACCGTGCATTATATGATAACTATCTTCCTGAAAGTATATTATGTTCTCGGTAAACGAAAAACCAATTGCTGCCACACAGGCATAAATAACATAGTCGATTGGCTCATTTACGGCTTTCGAAAAAACAAGGAAAATTGCAAAGGGAATAAACTTTACAATCTCCTCAATCAGCCCTATTCCAAATATACAGTAAAACAAATCGTTCAGCCAGTTACCATTCAAATCGAAGCCCAGTGAAAGATTAAACATATCGTAAAGTGGAAACGAAAAATAGGTAAACGCTGCACTTGCTGTAAAAACAATGGCAATATCGTACCACTTCTCGCGCTCGAATACATCGATGAATCGCAGGTAGAATAACCAAATAAGCGCAACAAGCAAAGCCCCAATAAAGCCATACCGATCGACAGATTGAACAAACTTCTTCCATAACGTTTTGGCATAACCAAAATACATTCCAGCCAAGTAGTAGTATTCTCTCTGTTTGGTTAACGATACGTACCCTTTGGTTTGCTCGTTGGCCAGCAACTCTGCAAAACAATCTAAATTCCTTGCACAAATATATATGCTGGAAAGATTATGAACAGCACTTCCAACATTTCCGTTCAACGCTATTTCCTTTTCATAAAAAGGAATTGCCTTCTCAGGCTCCCATTTCCGAAAAAGATTACCAACCGAGTTATTCAGGTATTTCATGCTACGATTCTTAACCCGACGATAATCCTCTGTTGCTTTAATATACTCACCCTTGCTATAGTCACATAGGCCTAGGCAATAAAACCCTAAATCGTGCTCAACTGAATCAGTTGAAGTGGAGAGTTGAGTATAGTAATCGTATATTGACGCATCGTCGCGGTAAGAGTAGGAGTTTTTACCAACCTTTGTTTTCTCTGGAATATCGAAATGATTGACTACATACCTATAGTTAAAGTCCAGGTCGTGCTTACGGTTTGGCAACTCACGTAAGAATAGTTTCTCGGCTAAACTCTGATTATCGGTTTTAATGGCATTGCTTATCTCCTCGTATATATTGCTAAAACGAGGATTATCTATAGTAATATTCAGCACCACTCCGGTTATAACTGTAACAAGCAGAACAGCCAGAAATGTTCTCATTATTTATTCTTATTAAGTTCCCAAAATCAGGCTGGCTAAAGTAATAAAAATAGTTGCTTGTTGATAGTTGGCTATTGTTTGAAACGTTAACTCTTCTATCTATCATACTCATTCCTGTAATTGTTAGGATCTATTTAATGCAAAGATTCAGCCAACAAAAACAAAATCCACATTCAGTCTGGTTGAACAGAGTGGGGATTTTGAGAAAAATCAAAGGCCTACCGAACGGCATTCCAGCAGAAAAGAAATTGGAAAACTATTTATTGTCACATTTTGTTTTAACAGAACCTGCATTTTTACAGCAATCAGACTTTCTGCAACCATCAAGGTTCTCAACTCTCTGCTTCTGCAATACTTCTGCATCTTTAATTCTTGCAGAGCTATTTACCAATACAAACTTTAAAAACTCTTTATGTTCTATATTCATCACTTCTGCATTCTTAGTATACTTATATACCCTTGAGCGTAAATCGGACATAAAATTAGCCATATAGGAATCCCACTTATCCTGCTGATCGTAAATATACTTTACAATTGGTAGGGCATAGAAACGCCGTAGCGTTGTCCCAATTCCTTGGCCTGAGCATTGGTTATCCAAAGATAGTATCCAATCCGAAGCCAACTAAAAGTTATTACATAAGATGCAATATTCCTTTGAGGCCAAGACTCGAACTCGCCACACATAACTACCGCAATAGAATCCTTATATGCTTTTATTGCTTCGGGGTAAATCTTATTCTCCTTAATCAGATGCTGAAATAATTCCGACGAAATGTGAATCTTGTAATTTTTATCCAAGTATTTATACTTATGATTCAGGTAGTCGTAATTACTATAACGTTTGTATTCGGCAATAACCTCCTCTGCCGATGGTGTTTGTGCATTCACAATGTTGCTAAACAATAAAGCAAAAAATAAAAATGGAAATAACAATTTCATAGTAAAATATATTTATTATTTGGTCTCGGCATGCTATTATGACATCAGAATAAGACCATGCAATTCAACCTAAAATAATGGCTCGATCAAGCAAAAAACAAAATATCCGAAACATTTACGTCTTAAAACATTTTTTGAGACCTCTACATGAAGTCTCATTTTTTTAATGCTACAATAAACAACAACTGTTTAATGGATTATAAAAACAGTGAGGCTCTACATCTCGGATATGCCGTCAATGCAACTAGTACAAACGAATCTCGTTATTAATATATAATGGCCTTAATCTAACTGAAAAATGACACCTTCCTCAACAAAAAAATCCTCACTCTATCCATATGGATAGGGTGAGGATAATCAAAAATTAATTGGAAAATATCCCAGAACTATTAAAGAACTTAATTTGTTACTCTAAGGGTATCGGCAAATGATGTTGTTGTAAAAAAGAAAGTTTATCCCAATATCCTCTTTGAAATTTAATTTTGCCATCAATGATATGAAAAAAACCACAACCTCTTAATCCTAAAGGATCTTTCCATTCTAAAATGCCCCATTCCCCATCTTCAAAAATATTTTCAACAATACATACCATTTCTGCAGATGAAAATTCTCTCTCGAACATTTCTCTTATATTTTGTTTTCCATTAATTGGCTCATTGGGAACCTGATAGTTTATAGCATCATCATGGTACAACTCGGCCAATCCATTAGCATCTTTGTTATTAAACAATTCCACAAACTCTCTTACAATTTCTTTAGGCTTCATATAATTTACTGTTTAAATCATTATATTAATAGCAACTACATAGAGTATGATTTGAACCTTGCTGGACTTAGGTATATTCATTCTGTATATTTGGATAATGAACTAACAACCAGTCAACATATCTTTTCGAGAACTACTTTTATATCTTTAGATTTTATATTCGCCGACACTTCATTAATAAAATCTTCACCTACACTAAATTGTTGTAATATATCACGTTCGGTTCTATATTCAGTTCATCGTTTAACAGTCCTTTAGAATCACAATATAAAAAATTGTGTTTTTACTTCAATTCAAAACTAAATAATTCTTTTACACACTCTTTTCGTTGATACCAATCGTTAAATGCCAACTCCAATGAATCAACTGTTGAGATACCAAAATAGTAGTCACGGTATTTTTCCACTATTTCCAAATATCGCTCTTTATTATCTAACGGCTCTTTTAATCTGAAAATTGTTGAATGTGCGGTTTAAATGGAATATTTGTCCCATAAATTTCAGAGTTTTATTCCGAAATTTTCATATGTAAATGTTCCACTTCCGTGTTTCAATTTCCCATTTATGTACAATTCGGAAAAAGCCTTGTCCATATCTTTTATAATCGACAATGGAACATCTAAATTATGATGTGCGGGCAAAATTTTCTTAACCGGTAACGACAACAATCTTTTTATTGAATTCATATAAGCGACCGGATCGGTTGATGGGTAATACGCAAACAATTCTCCAATGTAAATTAAATCTCCAGTATATAAATAACCTTTTTCTTTTTCGAAAAAGCACATATGCCCAGGTGAGTGTCCTGGGGTATGTAAAACCTGTATTGTTCTTCCACCCAATTCAATTGTATCATTATCGACTAATACTCTTGTAGGTATTCCTTCAAAAAGATAGTAGCTATTAATATCAAAATCCTCTGGAAAATCACATGGTTCCTCTACCAAAAAATCTCGAACCTGTTCTATTGTTAAAGGGAAACCGCCATTTATCCATTCGGTTTCTGCTTCGTGTACATAAAAGTCTGGAAAATACTTATGCCCTCCAAAATGATCATAATGTACGTGTGTCGTAACTACGGTAACAGGTTTATCTGTTAGCGTTTGAACCTGTTCCAAAATATTCTCCACGCCAAGTCCAGTATCAATCAATAAACATCGTTCTGTTCCGTTTAGCACATAACAATGCGTTTCTTCCCAATGTTTATATTCGCTTATAATCGAAGTGCTATCGTCTATTCTTTCAATTGTAAACCATTCTTTCTTAACGTCTGTCATTTTCATCTTCTCTATTACTTCAACTTTAACCATAACGACCTACAGTTGATTACGCTGCATTGTAAAACTCCAACTGCATTATCTGCCGATAAAATCGAAACTAAAATAGCAATATTTGGAAAATTTGTATCATCAATCACAGTGGCTATACTCACTTGCCAGCAACCATTTTTTAATTCTGATCTAAATAGGCATCTTTAATTTCAATGGCAAATCTATCCGAATTAACAAATATTGAATTCTTCTGAAACTTAAATTCAAATGTACCTGCAACAATTAAAGGATGGTATTATCCTCCATGCAAAGTATATTTTCGTACTCTAACAGATATAAACTTATTAATAGCCAAGAACAGGCAAGTACATAAAAATATAGAAATTACTACAGTTATTATTTTAGAACAAGATTAATATTACTATTTTGTATACACCAATAGTAATTACACACAACTAAATCATAGTTAGTTATTTATAAATATTCCATTAACTGTGCCAATCCATATATTATTATCCTTCGATTGTACAATGGTTTCAATGCTTGTATCCTCAAAAGTCAAACTATCAATCAGCCAATCATTTCCATTGAATACAGCAAGACAACCACCGTCAAAAATTCCTTGTCTATTTTGTAATCGACACCAGATATTGTCCTTATTATCAATAGTGACGTTTGTTACACCTGAGATATTTGCACATTGTAATTGTTTACACTCTAAACCATCAAATATAATCATCTGAGGTCTTGGGTTATAGTATTCAGGATTTGTCAAGGAATAATCAATTGCTCCACATACCTGGCTTTTACTATTAATTTCAATATTGCCCCAATATGCAGGAGAAAACCCTAACTCTTTACTAGTGTATTCTGTCCATGTATCGTTAGATATTTTAATCAAGCAAGTTTCACCTAAATACCTGTATTGTGCAAGCCAAATATTATCATTTTTATCGATAGCAATACTTGCAACCCCATTCATTGATATCTCCGAGTTATCAGGAGTGTAAACATTCCAATTTATGCCATCATACATTACTAAACCGCCTTCAATACGAGAACTGGAAGAAAACCAAATATTGTCTTTAGAATCTACAACTATTGAATGAACAAAATCTACTGGGATCTTCGTATTCTTAGAGCTATATTTCGTAAAACTAACCCCGACAAATTTAATTAATCCATCACAACCAATCCAGACATTATTTTTGCTATCAACAGCAATATCCCAAATATATATTGAGTCCTTAATAAGCGAATTTGATGCATCGTATATAACTGTACTATTCGATTCAATATTATACTTAATTAATTTAGGTTTATTAATGTTCCCTAGCTCAAATGCATTATAGGTGCCAATCCATGCATTACCTAAATTATCAAAAGCAATAGATGTTACATCATAACCAGCTAGAATATGATTCTTAAAGTTAGTATTGATAATTTTTGTAGAAACGTCTGATTTCTCACACGAACACAGGGATATTAATATGAATAATAGATAAATTAGATTTTTCATATTTGCATTTTTAATTTAGTTCATTAATAATTACACTCACCTATCCGCATTTTATAGAATAAAACTAATGAAGAACAAAACTCCAGCAGAACTAGACTCTGCAGAACCGAAACGAAGGTAATTATATTTAGAATACCCATATAATAGTAATCACTTATTGTTACTAGTTTTAAATTACTTTTTATCCCAATAATCAATACACTTCTCTTGTTCGGCAATTCTCAACACAGAGAATCCTAATTCAATTGACTTAGTAAAGTCCTCGCATCCTTGTTCTTTTTCGCCCAATTCGTATCGAGCCATCCCTCTAAGGAAATAAGCATTCTTACTATTGGGGTCTAAAGATATTGCCTTGCTACAGTCAGAAACAACTCCAACCAGATCATTGGGAAATCTAGTTCCTGCCCTATTTACATAGACTCTAGCATCTAAAGTGTCGCTCAGTAAGTACTTGTCAAAATCATCCTTGGCCTTACTTACCATACCTGTAGCTAGGTATATCCTTGCTCTATTAAGGTACAAATCTGAATTTGGCGATTTGGCAATTTCATTATCAAGCGTTTCTATGAAATCGTTGAAATTAGGCTTTGTCCAAAATCCCATGGTTGTTTTTATTCTTCCGCTACAATCATCATCAATCAAATCAATCGACATATAATATTTTGTCTGGTAAACCTTATATTTCCCAATGCCTTTACACATTTGGCCTTCCTCGTCAATGAATTTGATTGTATCGCCCGACAGTTCGTACTTTGCAACAACATCAACCGTTTGATTGTTTCCAAAATCGCCCTCCACCAATCCGTTGTCTTTAAAATCGAAGCAAACTGGGCCCATCTGTCCAATTCGTACCCACTTGCCAGTAAGTATAATATCTGATTGAGTTTTTTCTTGCTTTGCTTGATTTTTATTCGAATTACAGGCATAAAAGAATCCAATCACGGAAATTAGAAAAATCAGTCTTGTTTTCATTTTTATCTGGTTTTAGGTTAGTATGCTATTTTGTAAATTTAACTTAATAATCAACAACGAATAGCGCGCGTAAACAAAAACACCAATTCTCCGTTGTTCGTTGACAGTTGACAGTTGATAGTAAAATGTATTCTTTCTTTTAACGTTTAACATCTCTCACGATTAACATTGTTCGTAAAGAGAGTTCCGTCTTCCTCTATATTCTGCCTTCTGCTTTCTTCATTTAACTTTCTCTAAATTCCCTTAACTTACGATTATCTCTTCATACGCCAACTCTATAACTTCCACAGCAATTTCATTTGCATCCGATTTTATATCAAAACCTGTAATTTTCGTAGGCCACGCATTCAACAATTTCCAAGTCATAGTTGGATTTCCCGCCTCGTCAAATAGTTGAATAGTTACCGTTTCCCTTTTTATAGTATTCATTTTAAAAGCATTGAGCCATTCTATGAAGCAATTATCATTAACAAAAACGCCCTTTTTAAGCGTTGCATTGCTAAACTTTACAATTCCAGGCATTTTGATAGTGGAAAAATTACCATCGCCATGCCTATACTCAATTATCTGATTCTCGACATTCAAACCCGACACCTCTTGAAATCGTGCCGCATTGTCCTGTGATCCAAACTTAACCTTGAAGTAAAACTTTGGCAATGGCCATGTATTATTCATATTTTCCTCTGACATATATATTGTAGTTAAAATTCAAGATCTTCCATTTAACAGCTGATATAAAATAAGGTAGCCTATTGCGTTTAAATTTCTTATCGAAATACTGTAATAGGTCCGCTAAACTGAACCATTGACTCTTCTGAATCGATCCAGCTAATCAATCTATCAAAATCTAATTTGTCAAATTTCTCAAAACTTATCATATTGCTACTTGTATTTTCTATTGACCAAACCAGTTTATATATTGATTGCGTTAATGTGTATCATCAAAAAAACAATAAATATGCAATGGAGAAAGTTCATTATTCTATTTTAATCACTCTTGTTTCGCCTTCCTTAACTTGAAATATAGTATCCCGTGCTACTGTATTATAAGTTATTCCATCTGGCTTTGTGTAAAACTCAAATCTGTATGTTCCTGTAAGTAAGTTTGGAATATGAATTTCACCATTATTATCTGTAAACAAATTTGAATACATTGGCCGCTCCTCAAACCCGCCAGCATAAAGATTTCCCTTTATTAGTTTTTCTTTAGACCAATTGGGCAAACCATAATTTTCTTTTATTATCAAAACTGTTTCTTCATCTTTTTTACAGGAGAATACAGATAGTATGATTACAAAAAATACTATAAAACTTTTTACTTTATCAGTCATTACTGTTATGCTTAATAATCTCAATATTTATTGGCTTTTATTTATTGTTTACAATTATATTAATACATCTAATATTTCTACTATTTCTTTCAATTGGTATAGTTTAATAACATACAATCTCTCTTACTATAATTGCTATCAACACAACTGCATATGTACTTTGTGGCACAAAATATTTCACTATAAAACTAGCAAAATATTTTCGCAATACAATCTTCTGCTATTCAGTATGTGCTATTACCATTAGTGTGGTGTTTTTATTGTAGTTCGTTGATCGTGAAGAAGTATTTTTCGTTCTCCTATAACTTCTTCCTTTTAACGTTTAACTTCTCACGCTTAACGCTGATAATTGACTGGGAAAATAGATTTTACATTTAATGTTTTTAGACAGAAATGACGAGAGATAAATGACAGAAATGCCCCAACAAATTATCTTCTACCGACACAGCACACAGGTCAAAGGGAGGCATTAGCAAACAGGTTTTGTCAAGATTTTCATAATTAGTAAGAGGTACATTTCCAAAATTTAAAATCCTTTTCCAGCACAACTCCCTCTTTAACTATTATCGTATTATAATCTGAATATAAATACACATCGGAAGGCATTACTATAAATGTATCAATTGGTAATTCTATTTCTAACTTTCCGCCAACAATGGTTTTCTTAATGCTATTGGCCTTTAACTCTTCAAAATCAACATTTCCCGAGTTTTCTAAATCGGATTTAACTATAAAGTATATATCACCATTGTAATCGGAATAGACTCTCGACGACTCGTCGATTATCGGCATGCAATCTCCTACTCCGTACTTAACATTTCCTGTTAATACTGTTGCGATATCAACATCATTGTCGTCATTATCACAACTTATGAGGCACAATACGAAGATTGTAAAAACACTTATCCATGATTTTTTCATAATATTTTCTTTTTGTAGATCATCTCTTTTAAATGTAACAACCGACAGATTAAACTACTGTGGAGTGAAACCCCAAAGGCGTCATTAAGTTAGTAATAATTTCTGTATCTACATCATTTGCCTCAGTGACAATAACGACTTATGTACATTAGTTTTTATCTCTTTTCTAGTTTAATTTCAGCTAATTCTACGCGTATCTGCAAACCTTCAATTATTTTAGTTTCATCAATTTCTTTAAGCCTTTCAAAGAATTCGATCGCTCTATCACAACTGCGATTATTTTGTTCACAATCAATCGTAAGCGCTAAAATGTAGTAGTTTAATGCTTCTATATTATTTGGCTCTAAGTACAAGGCTCTCTCAAATTCTTCAATCGCTGAATTTAAGTTGTTCCATTCTAGGTTATATTTTCCAGTTTCAATGAATAATTTTAACGCATTTCGATTATTTTCTTTATTAATATTGGTGATCACTTCGTGCTCAATTTTAGGCCTGTTTTTATTGACAATTATTGCAATTATTGAAGTTAGAAACATTATGAAAAATATGAAATATTTAAATTTTTCAAGTCTTGAATTTATTCTATACCGCTTCTTAGATTCTTCAATTCTTTCTTCAACACCAATTGGATTTGGGGCAAAGGAACCTTCAGCGGGAAAGGTTCTTCCTTGCTCAATGTAAATGTATTCATGCCCTAAGGGAGATTCTCTTTTCTTAAAAGGTTTTCTAGGTCTCTGTGAATAAATCCATTTTTGAAGACCAAATCCCATATATCCCATAATCCATCAAATTTTAAATCTAATGCTTTCATCAAATTTACATCTCCCTGTCGTGTTTGCGGAAATTTCCCTTTACAAAATAATGTACTTTTTTCGTAGACGACTAATAAATCACCCTGATAGTTATAAATTGCCAAGCCTGTTTTCGAATCTTTTACAATAATTAAAGAGTCATTAAAGTCTGTAATATTAGAACAAATAGTTGGTGCAATAATTCATTGATCTCTATAACATTAAGCCCTCATGTTTTGGCTTCTTGACTTTTATATTTTACAATATTCTGACCGTAAACACTAATAAAAACAAGTTAAAAAGGATAAATAAACTTAATCATTTTAAATTGTTTTAATTACAATTACCACTAACAACTTAAGGTTAAATTGTTATGAAATGCAAGTTTATCAACTATAGAAACGGAATCAAAATAAAAATAGGCTATCAAGAATCGCTGTTACATCCAACCTGAATATTTTTAACTGCAAGTTTGTTCTAGTTTTTTATTAATTCCTCTAGTGACATATTAGGAATGAATTCTGATAGTTTATGCAAATCTTTATTCATCAATTCAACATTTCCAGTTTCTTTATAAATCAAAATTCTATATTGATAAAGGTTTATATTGTAAGGATCTCTTTTTATTAATTCAGATAAAACACCGATGGCTTCATCAAATTTTTCAGAACTGTAGGTTTTAGCAAAATCTTCAATCAACTTTTCATTAGTAACAGTCAATACTTGCTTTCCTATAGATAAAGCCGTAATTGTTATTGGTTCAATAAAAAAAATATTATTTTTAATTGGATTATCAATCGAAATACCTTGCTCAATACTTGCACTAATAAAAACGTTTTGCATATAAAATGTTTGGTTTTCTTTTACAGAATCGCTTCTCATCCAAAAATCCTTAGTTTCTGAAAGGACTCTGTATATCTCATAATCAATACTATCATCTATTGAATTAATTATAATAATTGAATCAATAGTGCCTTTAGGCGTAATTGTTATTCCTGATATCGAATACCCCATTGAGTTTTTTTCTAAAGAAGAAGATGGATACTTTATGTGCTGTCCTAAAAATTCTATTAAACTTTTTTCGCCACCTTTAAATCTGTAGTTAATAGGCTTATCATTGCTCTGGCTAAAAACAATCTTAATAGAACACATTAAAACCAATGTAAAAAAAAATCTATTCATATGTTTTAGTTTTCAAATTAGGTCTAACGTTCTTATTCCTGTACCAAAATAGTTTCAATCATTCATCTGTGATATATAAAATCCTTTTAGAACATATTAACTATAAAATTAGCAAAATATTTTCACAATACAATATTGTGCTATTCAGCATGTGCTTTACCATTGAAGTGGAATTTTTATTGTTGATCGTTGTTGGTTGATCGTAATTACTCTATGTTGACAATTGTTCGTTGACAGTTGATTGTAAAATGTATTCTTTCTTTTAACGTTTAACATCTCTCACGATTAACGTTGCTCGTAAAGAGAGTTCCGTCTTCCTCTATATTCTGCCTTCTGCTTTCTCCATTTAACTTCCTCTAAATTCTTTTAACTTACAATTATCTCTTCATACGCCAACTCTATAACTTCCACAGCAATTTCATTTGCATCCGATTTTATATCAAAACCTGTAATTCTCGTAGGCCACGCATTCAACAATTTCCAAGT
>JBFXDX010000021.1:0-43999 GCA_050180705.1 Bacteroidales bacterium
TTCAGCCCTTCAACCTCTTCGGAACGTCACTAATCCTTCATCATATTTCTTTCACCCCATCCCTTCGGATCGGGAGCGCAAAGGTAGTAACTTTTTCTTTCCCTCCAACTCTTTTGCCAAAAAAAAAATTTTCTTTTTTCTCAGCCCCATCAGCACTTCCAGAACGTCGCTACTCCTTCAAAGCGGGTGCAAATATAGAACGCTTTTTTTTACCTCGCAAGAGGTGAATTAATATTTTCTTTACAAAAAGTCAACATAAATTATTCAACACTGAATATCAATAGAATAAAATTTCATTTTTAGATTTTAAATCAATCTATTCTTAAGATAAACTAGACTTGACTCTTCTATATTATATTCATTTAATAACCTAATATTTACAGAATAACGTTGAAGAGTAATCTAAATCTGAATATCAAATTAAATACAACACACTAATATTAAAATATTTATAGATAAGATACACTTACTTATACAAACAAAATTTGGATCTAGCATTGCTGCAATACTTGCCCTGATTGTAATAAAAGTTTTGATGAACAAAGAGCACAGAACAGAAGATATTAAAGAGTAATTACTGACACTGCCTTGTTAGGAAGAATTCCTTGGCACGATTTAAACTATCGGGTTTCCCTACATCCAAGATGAAATTATCGGGAAGGCTTACCCCTAATATTTTATTATCCTTGCATAAATTAAGGTATGCATCAACTATAGAGAAAACTCCCTTTGTAGTTATAAGATTAAATATCTCTGGCGATATAACGTGAATTCCAGCAAAGGCATACGCTTCATAAAGCGTTTTATGCATATTGGGAAAGATGGAGCGACCAGTGAGCATATTGCGCCAACCAGCCAACTGCATCTCCTCATCGAAAAGGAATACCCTTGAAGACTCACGTCGATTAACGGCCAATGTGGCAAGTGATTTACTTTGAATATGTGTATCGATAAGATCTTTAAGGTTGATATCGGAGATAATATCGACATTATGAACTAAGAACGGCTCTTCTCCATCGAGAAATTGGCGAGCGTGAATTATTCCTCCACCAGTATCCAACAATCTATCTGTTTCATCAGAAACATAAATCGACGCATTAAATTTATGCTGTGAAAGAAACTCATAAATCTTTGGTGCAAAATGATGCACGTTAATAACAATATGATCAAAACCTTGCGCAATAAGATTACCTATACAATGCTCCAATAGGGTTTTACCTTCAACTTCAACCAAAGCCTTTGGCCTATCGGAAGTCAAGGGCATTAATCTGGTACCTAGACCAGCGGCAAGAATCATTGCTTTCATTATTTACGATATCTTTAATATACGTTCTTAGTGTTTTGTACAACTATCAATCATCAACTCTTTTGGGCTTACAGAGTTTCTCCTTATTATTAGATGTTGCGCCACACTTTCCACAATAAAAATCTTTACTCTGGTTGTGCTCTTTTACCTTTCCTTTTTCACATTTTTTCTTTGGCATATCTAAATATTTAATTCGCGATGTTTTACAATGATATTAACATTGTAAAGCGCAGAAAGTTTTTTTGCCAATAGATTTGTACAGTATACAGACCTATGCTGACCTCCTGTACACCCAAAAGAAATAGAAAGATGCTTAAAATTCCGCTCCAAATAATTGTTAATGGCCGACGACACCATCTCTAAAACCCTCTGGTTAAAAACATCAACCTCATCACTATCATTAAGATAATCGGCCACCTCGCGATCAAGACCAGTTAAAGCCTTGTATTTATTAATCCGTCCAGGATTAGGTAAAAAGCGACAGTCGAAAATAAAACCGCCACCGTGCTCAGGATGAATATCGGGATATCCTTTCTTAAACGAAAAACTAGTAAGGTTTACGGTTAAACCTTCGTACTCCACAACTTCATCCTTACTTATAGAATCGCTATACTCCTTTAGAAGTGTTGTAATATAACCAAACTCACTTACCCTAGTTGAGTTGGCTAATTCCAAATAATTACTTATAGCATTAGGTATACTTTGAATGAAATGAGTTTTTTTTTCAAAGAAACCTCTAAAACCATACGCTCCGAGTGTTTGAACAATCCGAAACATTACCATAAAAGGGAAAACATCTTTTAAATGCTCTACATCAACTCTGCGATACTGAGCCAACTCATTAAGGTAAGTATTAAATAATTTGCTCCTTAACTCAGAGGAAAAACCTGCCTTTGCCTGATAAAGAAACGATGCAACATCGTAAAGGCAAGGCCCTAAACGACCTCCCTGAAAATCTATAAAGTACAATTGGTTATCCTTAACCATTATATTCCTCGACTGAAAATCGCGGTAATGAAAATAGTTCATATCCTCTGCGAGTAGGATATCGGCTAAACGGGTGAACTCATCCTCAAGCTTAACCTCACTGAAAATAAGTCCACTTGGCTTTAAAAAGTTGTACTTGAAGTAGTTTAAGTCCCACATCACGGAACGCCTATCGAACGAAGGAATTGGAAAACACTTTGAAGAATCCAACCCTTCAAAGCCTGTAACCTGAATCTTAGCCAACTGTTTTACTGCATTCTCCAATAAAAGGTCAAGATTTGAGGTTTCATTGCCTTTAGTTATAATATCGAAAAGTGAAACAGCACCCAAATCGGTTTGGAGATAATACTTTTCGCTCGATGAAATTGCAACAACCTCGGGGACATTCAACTTCTTCTCTGAAAAATGCTTCGAAAGGTAGAAAAAAGCCCGATTCTCATCAATATCATTATTGAATGCGCCAATCAATGAATTGTTGTCATTGTATAAACGAAAATAGATACGAGGAGAACCTGAAGCAGGAAGCACCTCTACCCTATTGGGTTTTACCTTGAATTTACTCTCGTAAAGTTGAACTATACTGTCAATATGTTGATTCATTATTAAAGTTAAAAGTTATAAAGTGGAAAGTTGAAAGAGAAATATAACTAGGAAAAACTCTCAATTAACTTTTCTAGATAGATTAAAGGTATAATAAAAAGTAATGCTGGTAAAATATTAAGAACATCTATCTTTTTAATATCAAGAATATTCAGTCCCAAACCAATAAGTAGCACTCCTCCAACTGCAGAAAGTTCGCCAATCATCAAAGGTGTTAAACTCTCACCTACCAACGATGCCAAGAAAGTAAGCCCTCCCTGATATATTAATAAAGGTATAATGGAAAACAAAACGCCAAATCCCAACGATGAAGCTAATGCGATAGATGAAAAGCCATCCATTAAACTTTTTACATAAAAAAGTTTAGGTGTTCCACCAGTGCCTTCCTCTATTGCACCCAGAATTGTTAGCGAACCCATACAGTACATCAAAAAAGCCACAACCATTCCTTCGGAAAATTTATCGCCCTTTAAGTTGAATCGGTTCTTAATCTTATCGCCCCACCCCTCAACTATGGTTTGAAGATTAACAGCAGTACCTACTAAAGCGCCTAAAATCAAACTAAACACAAGTAATAAGGGTTTCTCCGTTTTTAATCCCATAGAAAAACCAAGCAACAGCGTAAATATCCCTATCACCTGAAAAAATACTGCGATATATTTCTTCGGTAACTTACTGTTTAAAATCAGACCTAAAGTTCCACCTGCAATAACTGCAGCTGCATTAATAATTGTTCCGAGCATACCTATGTTTTCAATAAACCGCTAAAATAAAGTAAGGAAGGTTAAATGATTTCATTTAAGGTTAAAAAATTGCGACAATTTCAAAAAATATTAACTTTGATAAAAATATAAATTCATTTTGGGTAATAAATCACAACTTATACCTTAATCATTAGTAAATTGAATTTGAAATTTTTGTTTTTATGAGGTTAAGTTTAATGAAGAAAAGCGAAATTATTGATTTCGTTGAGTTTAACATAACCGGCGATGCCGAAAATTATAATAGATGCGATGATGAGTCGTTATACCTATCGGCTAATGTATTCAACATTTTTGCTAACTGCTTTGAGCGAAGCAACCATCTATTTGACTTTATAGCTCCTACCCTATATAATAGTAGAAAGTTTATTCCACTCAGAAACGAACTTCTAGAAAATCTCGAAACGCTTCTTGCAATTAACAATATTGCTCAGTTTCAGAGTTACCTTTCGAGTATATTTCTTGGAAAAGATTTGCTGAAGGTATTGAGTGACTTTGACCCTACCTACGAAAAACACTGGCGCACCTACATGCGTAAAGTAATCCAAATTAATCGCCACCTTATGCGGTTGGTCGATATGTGTATTGACGAAGAAAGAGTTCTTTGGGTTATTCCATTCTAACAGAAAAACCTATCCTTTTTAAGTCTTCAAGAAGGTTGCAACTTTGATTTACAGCATGTCCACTAAAATCGCGGCGATAGTTGTAGTTATTCCTTAAACTCTCAAAGTCTGCATTAGCATTTCTTAAATCGTCACCCACTATATTATAGGTTGATTTTATGGCTGTAAAGATATTATCAACTTTATCCAACACAACTTTTTCGTCCAACGGATTTGGAGTCGGAAACCAAGAATCGATACCTAAACCAAAAAATCTACTTAATGATTCAACAATCATTTTAGTTCCCATTACCTTTCCCTCTAATGAGTAGCCGGCTATATGAGGCGTTGCTATAATTGTTCGATGCATTAATTCGGTTGAAACATTTGGCTCGTTTTCCCACACATCCAATGCAGCCTGTGTTTTTGGCTTAGAATTTAAGAAAGACAACAAACCATTGGTGTCGACCACTTCACCCCTCGATGAATTAAGAATATACACATCGGGCTTGCACAACGAAAGTGAATCTGAATTGAGCATATGGAAAGTTTTATCGGCTCCGTCGTGATTCAATGGAACGTGGAATGTTATAATATCAGAATTCTTTAGTATAGTCTCTAAATCGACAAAGGAATCCAATTCCTCACTTCTTTTGCGAGGCGGATCGCAACAAAGCACATTCATACCAAACATCTTTGCAACGTCAACCACTTTCTTTCCAACATTTCCAACACCAACAACACCTATAGTCAATCCTGATAAACTCTTTGAATTTAACTCAGCCCAATGTATAAGAGCCGTAGCAACCCATTGCTGAACACCAGCAGAATTACATCCGGGAGCGTTAGCCCATACAATTTTGTTGTTATCACAGTAATTGGTATCGATATGATCGAAACCAATTGTGGCAGAACCTATAAACTTAACCTTTGAACCAGATAGCAACGCGGAGTTGCAGATTGTACGGGTTCGAATAAGCATCGCATCGGCATTTCGAACAACATCTGATGTTATATCTTTTCCAGAAAGATACTCAACCTCAAAATAACTCTCTAAAACTCCTTTTAGGAATGGAATATTCTTATCGGCAACTAATCGCATGATAAAATTTTTATCAAAGATACTGTTTATAGTTGAAAATAATTCTTAAAGAACATACACAACAATTTCCTTTCGGGTCAAATTCTAGCAATAAGCAATATTTTGAAATATTAATTATTAGTTTTGTACTTCAAAGTAAATTAAAATACTATGATAGTAGCACCGTTAAACGAGTTTGGGACTTATGTCAACTTGCATCCGTTGTTCGAAAGGGTTGAGCAAGCATTAATTACTCTAGATTTCAGTAAGCCTGGGGAAAAAATTTATATTGATGGAGAAAAACTCATAGCAATACCATCGTTCAATAAAACTAAGACTAAAGAAGAGGCTGCGCTAGAAGCGCACAACAGATATATCGATATTCAGATTTGTCTACAGGGCGAAGAAACAATGGGTTGGAAAAACAGAGAAGAGTGTGATTCCCCAAAAGGCGAGTTTAATGAGGAAAAGGATATCATTTTTTACAACGATTCTCCACTCAACTATATTAAAGTACCTGCAAACTACTTTGCCATATTCTTTCCCAACGATGCTCACGCCCCATTAATTGGCGAGGGTATGATTAAAAAGGTTGTGTTTAAGGTGTTAATCGATGATAGAAAGTAAAGATCATCCTATAAGTTATCATCTATCACCAAACGCTAATTTTATATACTAAACCAAATGGAAATCTTCGAATTAGAACTTGAAGTGCGCGATTACGAGTGCGATTTTCAGGGCATAGTTAACAACTCAGTATACCTCAACTATCTGGAACATGCCCGGCATAAATACCTTTTGGAGAAAGGCATTAACTTTACTAAACTACACACCGAAGGAATTGATCTTGTTGTATCGAGAATTGAGATTGACTACAAGTATTCGCTTACAAGCGGCGATAAATTCGTAGTACGAATTAAAACAAGACGCGAAGGACATTTGAGAATGATCTTTGAACAGGAAGCCATAAAACTTCCCGAAGGAAAAACTGTAGTTAAAGCAAATGTTATTGGCGTTGGCGTAAGCAATGGAAGACCGATGAAAATTGATGATATTCCAGGATTTAGCAGTTTGCTGTAAAATGAAATATTGGAAACCCTGACAAGGCTCAAAGCTCTGTCAGGGTTATTTTTTAATACACCTCTGGCACAAAATTCTGATCGGTTATTGGTGGCCGAATGTAAGAGTTATCCTCTCTGCGCGGGTCAAGTTTTATAGGCGCAGGTGTTAAATCCTCATAAGGAATTAAACTCAACAAATGACTTATACAGTTCAATCTTGCCCTACGTTTATCGTCGGCACGAATAACCCACCAAGGTGCCTGCTTAATATCAGTATGTGCAAACATCTCATCCTTGGCCTTCGAATACTCTACCCAACGATTTCTTGATTCAACATCCATAGGACTCAACTTCCAACGCTTGGTTGGATCATCAATTCTCTCCTGGAAACGTCGCTCCTGCTCCTTATCGCTAACCGAAAACCAGTACTTTATAAGAATTATTCCAGAGCGAACAAGCATTCGCTCAAACTCAGGACACGACCGGAGAAATTCCAAATACTCATCCTCGTTACAAAACCCCATAACTTTCTCAACTCCTGCCCTATTATACCAACTTCTATCGAAAAGAACCATTTCGCCAGCAGCAGGTAGATGCGACACATAGCGCTGAAAATACCATTGTGTTTTTTCCTTTTCGGTAGGAACTCCCAATGCAACAATTCTACAAAAGCGAGGATTTAATCGTTCCGATATTGTTTTGATAACACCACCTTTTCCAGCAGCATCGCGTCCCTCAAAAATTAGCACAACCTTAAGTTTCTTAAACTTAATCCACTCCAGCAGTTTATTCAATTCCACATGAAGTCGTTCAATCTCTTTCTCATAAACCTTTTTGTCGAGTTTATCGGGATGCGAATCAACAAGTTCATAGTGTTCATCAATCAACACATTTGCATGATTTTTCTCCTTCTCCTCTTTATCTTTCTTGTGCTTCTTTTCTTTCTTATCCTTGCTCATTTTACAACATCATTAATTTTCCTACAATGAAATAAATTTACAAAAAATATAAAATGCAATTATACATTGTCGATAATTTAATTGATTATATCACATACAAGTACACATCTCGTTATTTAAAGGGTCATAAAAACTGAGTACAAAAAATACCACTGAACAAATAATCATTATTTTTGCTAAGCAAAATAACTATTCATGAGTGAATCCCTTCTAAAAGCGTTAATGAAACTGTTTGCCTTTGTCGTGAGTGTCGATCACAAAGGTGCAGCAGGACTCGCCATTGACGTACTAGAAACATACCTACATCACGACTTTGGAACTGAACAAACCAACGAATTTCTCTCTAAATTTCGGGAATATATTAGCAAATACAGCACAGAGCAATCCAAAGAGCCCGAAATTACTGTTGAATCAAAGGTTGTCAAATCGATTATCGACTCTATAAATGCAGAACTTGAGCAACATCAAAAAGTTTGGTTGATACTTCAACTTATAGAGTTTATAGGTGACAGTAGAATCAGTACTCCCGAAAGACTTGAATTTGTTAAAGAAGTTGCCAATCGGTTCAATATTCGAGAGTTTGAATTCGAAAATGGAAAAGACTTCATTCTAAGCGAAAATAACAGTCAAATTCCTTGGAACCAACAAGTTCTTTTAATTGACTCGAGTAAGGATTTTCCCACATCAGAAATAAAACATCTTACCAACGAACGTTTAGATGGTCAAATCTATGTGTTAAGAATTTCGAGTACAAATACTTTTCTGATTAAGTATTTTGGCGATAGCGAACTTTTCCTCAACAGCCGATATCTTAAACCAGGCAGAACCTATATTTATGGCGTTGGATCGGTTATACGCGGTGCAAGAATTTCACCAATATACTATAGCAAAGTTTCATCAGCATTCATTCAAGATCCGAACCGACCGTTTGTATCGATGGTTGCCAAGGACATTGAGTACAGGCATAAAGGAAGTAAGAATGGTATATATCAATTTTCGGTCACTGCTTATTCTGGACAGCTAGTTGGAATTATGGGTGGAAGCGGTGTTGGAAAATCGACTCTGCTAAACTTACTGAATGGTAACCTTAAACCAGCCAATGGAGTTGTACTGATTAACGGATACGATGTTCATCAGAATAAATCGGAAATTGAAGGTGTAATAGGCTACGTGCCTCAGGACGATTTACTCGTTGATGAACTAACTGTTTATCAAAACTTGTACTACAACGCCTCGCTTTGCTTTAGCAATCATACCAAGCCTCAACTGAACGAACTAATAGACAAAACTCTAAATGATTTCGATTTAGTTGAAGCTCGCGATTTGCGTGTTGGCGATCCTCTAAATAAATACATAAGTGGGGGGCAGCGTAAGCGCTTAAATATGGCCATGGAACTGATGCGCGAGCCTTCGGTGCTATTCGTTGATGAACCAACATCGGGATTATCCTCGATGGATTCGGAGCGTATCATGCTCTTGCTTAAAAAGCAAACGTTCAAGGGTAAAATTGTTTTTGCCAACATACACCAACCCTCTTCGGATATTTTTAAGTTATTCGATAAGATTATAGTGCTCGATCATGGGGGAAGACCTATTTTCCAAGGTAATCCCATGGATGCGATAGTGTACTTTAAGCGAATAGGTAATTTCCTAAAACCTGAGGAAAGTGAGTGTATAACCTGCGGTAATGTAAATACCGACCTAATCCTAAAAGTTGTAGAGGCTCGTGTTGTTAATGAATATGGGAAACTTACCCGAAAAAGGAAACGCTCGGCCCGAGAATGGTACGAACTGTACCTAAAGAATATTGAAAGTAAACTGAATGTTTACCTGCCACCTTGTGTTAGCCCAATACCTCCCAATAACTTTAAAATTCCTTCGCATGGGAAACAGATGTGGATATACTTTAGGAGAAACTTTAAGAGTAAACTGGCCAATACCCAATTCATTAATATCAGCATACTAGCATCGCCAATTCTCGCAATTATTATTGGCTATTTTACAAAGTATTTACATGGAACATTAACCGATCCTAATGCATATCTATTTAGCGAAAACGATAATATTCCAAGTTTCCTTTTCATGAGCGTAGTTGCCATGATATTTCTGGGGCTAACAATAAGTGCCGAGGAAATTATCAAAGATCGAAAAATTCTATACCGTGAGAAATTCCTGAACCTAAGCTACTTCAGCTATATCAACTCTAAAATCATTGTACTTTTAATTTTCTCGGCAATACAATCACTGCTATTTATAGTAATTGGCCACGGTATTCTAGAAATTAGAGGAATGTTCTGGAGTCACTGGTTAATACTATTCTCCACTGCATTTTGCTCAAATATGCTCGGACTTAATCTATCGGCTGCTTTAAATTCGGTAGTTGCCATATGTGTATTAATTCCAATTGTACTAGTGCCTCAACTACTGTTTAGTGGTGTTATTGTTAACTATAGTAAATTGCATAAAACAATATCACATCCTGAGTACGTACCATTCATAGGTGATATAATGCTTAGCCGATGGTCGTACGAAGCATTGTGTGTGCAGCAGTTTAAAACCAATAAGTACGACAGAGAGTTTTTTGATTATAACATGAAGCTAAGCAATAGCAGCTACAATGCAACATTGCTAATACCCAAACTTCAGTCGTTACTCGACGAAGTTTCTGTTGATCTTACATTAAACAAGCAAACTCCAAGAATAAAGAAAAACCTTAAAATTGTTCGGAATGAAGTAATGTTACTAGCCGATAACTATCCTATCCGAAATTTCGACTACCCAAACACGTCTAATTTAGATCCACAGACAATTACCGTTGATAATATTGCATTAGCAAAATCGAAACTTGATACCCTAAAGCAGCACTTCAACATTGTTTATGGTAAAACTATACAGGAACGAGATCAACACATAAAAGAACTTGCCAACAAACTTGGCAGTAACAATGCTGTATTCGAACTTAACAGAAAGTACCATAACAAAAGCCTCGAAGCCTTAGTTACCAACCGTAACGATTTTGTAAAAATTGATGAGGTAAACGACCGATTAATACGCAGATTTGAGCCTATTTACTCATTACCCTCATCACACCTAGGCCGTGCACATCTTTTTGCGGCCTATAAACATGTTGGGAAATACTACATGCCAACACTCTGGTTCAATGTTATTGTTATTTGGGTCATGGCTATTGTATTCTACTTTGCGCTATGGAGCGATATGTTCCGAGTAGTTAACAAGTTTGTAGAACGATTCAGGTTCAGAAAACTAACAGCTCGAATATCGAGATACCTACCAAGCTAAAAAGAAAAGCGGTTCATCAGGAACCGCTTTTCTTTTTAGTTAGGCCATTCTTTATATCTATATCGGACTGCTTAACAATGTATGACGACCGAACAATAGCGTAAGCCGAAAAATATCCAATTGCACCATTGTCAATATTAGTACGAGCATTTGCAGGAGGAGGACTAAACAACGGAATTTGAGGTTGAGAACTAGTTTGTATCTCATCCATAAAATGATAATAGTCCTCACTAATAGCACAAAGTTCCAGCGTTACCTTATAACCGGGTTTTAAAGTATCTTCATCCTCGATAAAATACAACGCAGCTCCATTAGTCGAATTCCCATTAATCATCTTATCATCGGCAAGACCAATATTATTGAGAGAATCGGAATATAGAACATCATTAATGTAAACCTTAAACATGTAAAAGTTCTTTTGATCGGCAGGTTCGTGCGCCCATCCATTAACATACCAACCCTCCCAATTATCATTGTAGAGAACATTAATGGAATCGAGAAACGTTTCCTGATAATCGGCAGGTAAATCAGGAATAGTGCAACTTGCAGTATATGTTTTAGCCTCAGTTTCCCCAACAATAGCAACGTTAGCAGCATTCAAAGTATAGGTTTTGCCCAATTCACCATAAACATTAGGCTGAGTATAGTATGTTCCGGGTTCCGTACTGCTCTCTGTCAACGGAAAAGTATCTGTACCATCAGTAATTGTCAATGTTGCCCCCGAAATTGTTTGTGTTGGTTGATTGCTAAAGTAATCGGATGTTTGAGTTATCACAATCTTATGAGCTACCGTATCGGTAGTTATAGAACCATAAAAAACAATTTTAGGTTCTGAACTCGGTAAAGAAACATTTATTTCATCACTACATGAAGTTACCAGCATAGCTAATGATATAAATCCAAGAATTGAGTAATATTTAATTGAGTTGATTCTCATGATTGATCTCTTTTAAAATTTGAAGTTATAGGTAACCGATGGAATCATCGGGAAATATATCATTTGCGCATAAGTCTTTGTTGGCTCATCCTTATCTTGCAAAAACATTATTGTCCAAGGATTCTTACGATTATATGCATTTACGACAGAAAAATTCCACTCTCCCTGCCATTTCCGAGACGAATTATGTTTAGACTTAACTGTAAATGATAAATCTAGTCGATGATACACAGGGAATCGTCCATCATTACGAACAGAATACCCTGGAATAATAGTTCCAACATACTCTGCACGGTATACAGGAAGAGAATAAGCCTGTCCTGTCGATATTTGCCAATTTGCCGACAAACTTGTTCGCTTGCTAAAATTATAGGTAAACACTATTGAAAGATTATGAGGTTTGTCGTATGCAGCCTTATAGGTATTTCCATAGTTAACATCTGTCGTTTTCCGATATGTTCTTGAATAGGTGTAACTAACCCAGCCATCAAAATTGTTCCGAGCAAACCGAGCATATAATTCCATTCCATAGGAATGACCTTTTCCTGCTCTAATGTCCGCTTCCATTTCATCGTTAAGAAGTAAACTGGCAAAATCCTTAAAGTCTATCAACCTATTCATCTTTTTGTAGTATAGCTCGGCTGATGTTTCTAACGAATTATCAAAGAAATTTCTGAAGTAACCGATAGCCCACTGATCGGCAACCTGCGGCTTTATATTTGGAGATGCCGTAAACCAAACATCAAGCGGGCTCCCAGCTTGTGAATTGGATGCTTGCTGAATATACTGAACTGTATGCGCGTAGCTGGTTTTTAATGAACTCTGGTCATTCAAAAGATATGTAACTCCGAACCTTGGCTCAAGGTTCGAATATGTATTATATATCTCTCCACTTTTATAGTAGTTATAGTCAGTTACATTATAATTGTCGTCCAAAACTAGCGACTTTGCTTTTCCTATATTTTGAAAGATTGAGTAACGTAACCCATACTTAAATACGAATTTATTAACATTATACTCATCCATCATATAAATACCATGCTCTAACGCATAATTCTCTGGTATTTTCCAATACTTAATAAACGAATCCTCATTGGTTCCTTTTACAACTCCAGGACTAAACGAAAAGTATGACGAACTAATTCCAAATTTAAGATTATGATAAGTATTTGCGGCCAAGCTGAAGTCGATTTTCAGCCCGGTCTCTTTCATTTCGGAGTCCCATCTAAAGGCATTGGCATCATTCGAATCAGCTTCAAGTAAATAATTATAGTTGCTTCGTAGAAACGTTGCATTCATAAATAATCTGTTTCCGAAAACATGATTCCACCTTGTGGTAAAGGTTTTATTGCCATACCCAAATCCCATTTGTCCACTACCAAACATATCGCGGCCAAAATATCCAGAAACAAAAATTCTATTATTTTCATTAAGAGTATAATTAACCTTTGCATTAAAATCATAAAAATATAAGGAACTTGACTCTACATTTAACAAAGGAAAAAACAGATCGATATAAGTTCTTCGACCCGAAACTATAAATGAACATTTATCCTTAACAATTGGTCCTTCTAGCGTAAAACGGCTCGACAATGTTCCAATACCGCCTGCAGCAACAAACTCCTTCGAGTTGCCCTCTTTCATTCTAACATCAAGTACCGATGCAAGTCGGCCTCCCATTGATGCGGGCATATCACCCTTATAGAGTTTTACATCTTTTACTGCATCGTTATTAAATACCGAGAAAAAACCCATTAGATGTGATGCATTGTATACAGTAGCCTCATCGAGTAAAATAAGATTATGATCCATAGCTCCGCCACGCACACTAAATCCAGAGGATCCCTCAGCGGCACTTACAACACCCGGTAATAGTTGGATTGCTTTAATTACATCAACTTCGCCCATTAAAGCAGGAATTTGACGAATCTTCTTCATATCCAATTTCACCACACTCATTTCGGGACGAGTTACATTGGCATTTGCCTTCTCTCGACTAATAACAACCGCTCCAATCTCGACACTCTCGGGCTGAAGTTCAACACTAAGTTGAATACCTTTTTCGACATCTATTTCTTTCTCAATTAAAATATAGCTTATATAACTATATACAAGGGTGTACTTCCCTTTTGGAAGATTCAAGGAATAAAAGCCATAACTGTTGGTAGATGTTCCAAGCGTAGTTCCTTTTACATAAATAGTTGCACCAATCAACACTTCACCTGTACTGGCATCCTTCACATAACCACTAACTGCAACTTTTTCTTGCGCATACGAATTGTGTGGACTTAAAAGAATAAATACAACAAAGGCTAATAATGCTAAATCTAATTTAATAAATAGCATACTAATTTTAGGGTTTAAGTTACTAATTATGAATACTTTTATTTTTATTAAATAAAAGAAAACAAATTTAAGAGCTTCAGCTCAAACAAATCATATGCCAAGTATTAAATAAAGCTTAAACGATTGTTAAAAGCAGAAATGTAACCAATTAATATATCGATTTTTATATTTAAACCAATAGACAAGGCTACCTAATTAACCTAATGTAATCAAAAGAAAATCAGACTTCTACTTGGAAAGAACCCAATTATTAGTATCATCATTTACATTAGCACCAAATTTAAGAATAGGCGATTGCTCCTTATTATTCAATAAAACCGATTGTAATGGAATTACATCGGATAAATAATCGGACAAGTCCTTAAATGTTATATTTCCCTGGGTTTCTTTTAGTTTCTTTAAAAGGAAATAGGTGAAAAATCCATGGTTCTTTTCCTTATAAGGAAGTGCTGCCTGATCCTCGGATGTTGCTGATAAAATTGCAATATTTCCAAGCAATACACCTTCTGTAGGACGCACCTTCACGCCTCTTGCAGCAAGTAATGCCTTATTACGGGCTCCACCCGAGAAACACGCATCAATAAATACAATCATGCGCTTTGCTGGGTATTCTGTCAGTTTATCGTAAAAATCATGAAGTTTTATACCATCCTTCGCATTTTGGCCACTAATATCGACAGGAATCAAATAAGGATCACGAGTTACCTCATCGGGCAAACCATGCCCAGCATAGTAAACGAAAACTTCGGCCTTACCCTTTGAGTTTTTTAATATAAGATTCATTCGCGAAATAGCCTGATTCATCTGACCTGTTGTTGCATCAAGCAAAAATGTAATATTCTGCTCAGGAACCCCAAGCATATTCATTGCATACTCCTTAAATGCACTTGCATCATTACGAGCAAAATCAACATTTATTTCCTCAGTCAATTCCGTTTGCTTAGAACTATAATCCTCGTTCCCTATTATTAAGGCAAACTTCATTGGATTCTGATTCTCTAAACTGGGCACATCTTTATCAACATCCGATAATTTCTCGTAAACATACCCTTTGGCTTCGGGAGCCTGAACATAAATAACTTGTTGCTTCACAACAGTATCGCGAATAACAACATAGTTTGTTTCCTTTTGTAAGGTTGCCCTAACATCTTTATTGTAGTAAAATGCTCCTCCACTAATAAAATCGACACCAAATGCAGGAATTGCAACTATATTAAAAAGAAGGTTTAGGTATATTTTACTACTTATCTGAGCATTATCAGTATAGGCATAGGGAACAAAACCATCCTTTCGGAACTCATATATATACTGATTCTTTATATTTGTCTCACCACTTTTAACTTTTCGCCTCACATTAATGCTACAAGGCGTTGTTTTCCCGGTACTCTCATTATTTATAAAAACCTCGGCACCAACAGGATTTGAAGAAAATGATATTTTTTGTTTAGTCGTGTTAAAAATAGTTGCACAAGCATTTACAGTAAAAATAGCCATCCCCCACACAGCCATTTTAAGGGCTAATTTTCTCATAAGCTAATTACTAAGTTGCTATTACACAAATTTAAAATATATGAAACACCTTGTCAAATAATAAAATACAAGTTTAATATACACCCATATTTTTGTTTGAGAAGTTATCTCCAATTTCTCAGTTTATATCCCCAAACCGAATAGTAAAGAATTATAAGATAGGATGGAACTAAAATAACATAGGCAACCTGCGAATTGTATAAGTCGCTCAATTTTCCCCACACCAAAGGCAATAAAGCACCTCCAGCAATAGCCATAATCAAAATGGCCGATCCTGTTTTGATGAACTTTCCTAGATCGTGAATAGCCAAAGGCCATATTGCTGGCCAAACCAAAGCATTTGCAAGTCCCATCAAAGCTAGAAATAAAATTGAATTCGATCCTTCAGAAAATATTACTCCCATAGTAAAAACAATGCCAAGAATTGCCGATACCTGCAATGCCAAACGTTGCGAAATATATTTTGGAATAAGTACAATTCCCAGTAAATAACCTACAATCATTGCGGCTAATGTATATGATGTGAATGCTTTAGCCGTAGATATTTCGATACCTTGCGATATACCATACCTAATAATTGTATCACCAGCAATGACTTCTGCACCAACATAGAAAAACAATGCTATTGCACCGAGAATAAGCTGAGGAAACTGAAGAATACTTGTTTTTGTATTAGCGCTATTATCGTCCGAATCAGAATCTTGCTCTAAATCGACCTCAGGAAGTGGAGCATAACGAACAAACAAACCTAACAAAACAAGCACAGCTGTCATAACTAAATAAGGACCAATTACTCTGTGTGCTAACCCATCAAGAGCTGCTGCTCGGGCAACGTCATCTAATCCGGTTAGTGACTGCACAAATGAATCACCATCCTGTAAAATGTAATATGCAAGAATTAGAGGTGCAATGGCACCTGCTAACTTATTACAAATTCCCATGATACTAATGCGCTTGGCAGCACTTTCGCGAGGTCCAATAATAGTTATATATGGATTCGAAGCTGTTTGTAGCAATGCAAGTCCTGCACCCATAACGAATAAACCCGATAAAAACATCCAGTAAGTTCTACTTAATGCTGCTGGTATAAATATTAACGTGCCAACCGACATTATTAGCAAACCAACCGTCATTCCTTTATGAAATCCAGTTTTCTTCAACAACCAAGAAGCTGGCAATGCCATTATGGTATATGATATGTAAAATGCAAATGCAACAAACGTTGCCTCAAAATCGCTTAACTCACAAGATATCTTAAAGTATGGTATCAGAATTCCATTTAGCCACGTAACAAAACCAAAAATGAAAAATAATGCACCGATAATTATCATTGGAAGTAAATATCCGTTTCTTCGGGTTTGATCTGGGTTCATAGTTTTAAGGTTTGAATTTTTATGGACTCAAATGTATTAAAAGTTGGGATTTGTTTGGGCTATTATCGAAATATTTTAAAAAGGTGAAATAATATACCAATCCTTCATAAGAAATAAAAGCCTAAAAGTTTTTTGTATATTGCAAATCTCATTCTATAGTTATGTTTTTAATTCCATCCATAAAATTAACCGCATGGCTAAAAGGATTTCTTCTTTTTGATAATCCCATCCTATTATTTGACAATGATTTTAGCATTCCGTTTCAAGATCCAGTCTTAGTGTTTGGGGTAACACTTCTTGTTATTCTTATCGTTCCTTTCATCTTCTCAAAACTTAAAATACCCGGAATCATTGGATTAATTCTGGCCGGAATTGCCTTAGGAAATTCAGGATTTGGCATTCTGAACCGTGAAGGGAGTATTGAATTTATTGGTCAAATAGGTTTGCTTTACCTTATTTTCCTTACTGGATTAGAACTTGATATGCATAGTTTTATTCAGAACAAAAAAAGGAATATAGTTTTTGGCATACTAACCTTTTCTATTCCATTTATTATGGGTTTGCTGGTTTGTCGCATGCTTTTGCATTTCGATTTACTTCCATCGTTGTTAATCTCTAGCATGTTTTCGAGCCAAACCTTAATTGCCTACCCAATCGTGTCGCGACTAAGACTTACAAAGATAGAACCCGTTGGAATTGCAATTGCAGGAACAATAATTACCGATACAATTGTGCTGGTTTTGCTAATTCTGATTATTGCATTACACCATGGACAAAACTCGATAAGCCTTTGGTCTACCCTATTTGTATCTATTTCGATATACTTGGCATTTATATTCTACATTTTCCCCAGAATTATTCGGTGGTTCTTTAAAAATACCTCAACGGATTTAATAGCACAGTATATATTCGTTTTAGCAATGGTGTTTGTTGCAGGCATTCTAGCCAAGCTAATTAAACTTGAACCGATTATTGGAGCCTTTCTGGCAGGAATAGTTTTAAATAAACAAATTCCACACTCATCGACCCTAATGAGTCGAATAGAGTTTATTGGGAACTCCATATTCATTCCTATTTTCATACTATACCTAGGAATGCTTCTCGACCTAAATATTTTCGTTAGCAGTTGGAAAACTGTTGAACTTGCAATATTCCTAATACTAATGGCAGTTGGCTCAAAGTGGATTGCGGCTTACGTAACTCAAAAAATATATCTATACAAAACATCCGAACGGCAACTGCTATTTGGGCTCAGTACAGCAAGAGCTGCGGCAACCATCGCAATTATTCTTATCGGATTTCAAATGAGCATTGTCGATAGTAGCATTCTTAATGCTACCATTGTAGTTGTTTTTGCATCGTGCTTAATTAGCGCATTTGTAACCGAACGTTCGGCCAAATCAATTGCACAAAAAGAAACACCAAATAGTTCCAATACCGAATCAACAGACAGAATAATAGTTCCAATATCGAATCCTGAGAATATCGAAGCCTTAATCGAATTCTCCAATTACATCAAATTGCATAATAGGAAAACACCTATTTATGTACTTAGCGTATTGAAAAATGAAAAGGACATAGCCGACAACAAACTGGCAACAAAGATTGAGGAAATATCGCGGCATACAGAAATTCCGATTGATTTTATTGCACGAATAGACATTAGTATTCCATCAGGAATAGTCCGTGCCAGCAAGGAAATAGTTGCATCAAAAATAATTATGGGATGGAACGGTAATTATAGTGCCAAACAATGGATTTTTGGATCGATACTAGAGGCTGTTCTTCGCGATTGCCGCCAATCAGTTTATGTTGTTAGTATAAAACAAAGCCTCCAGAGCATCGAAAATATTGAAGTAATCGTTCCTCCCCTTGCGGAATTCGAGCCTCATCTTAAAAGTTGGTTAATAGCGCTGAACAACATTGCAAAGCAAACCAGCGCAAAAATAACATTCACAATTCTTTCAGATAATTATGAGAATTTTGCAAATGCTTTAGCCGCTATTGGTGTAAAGTTGAAATATACAATTACAAACTCCACTGATTGGGACTCTGCGTTTGATTCAATTTCGCAAAAAGGAGATAATAGTCTAATTGTAGTTATTTCAGCAAGAAAAGGTTCAATATCTCATACCTCAAGGATAGAACTAATTCCACGAATAGTTTCGAAAAAATTCAAGAATAAAAATTTCACCATCATTTATCCAGCCCAACCACAATCGACCCTATACGATACTCGAGCGTTTCTTTCAGGCACTGGACAGGTTAGCATCGAAGATCAAACATAGTTTCTAAAACCGCATAAATTTTGTTAAATACACTATTTAGCACATCATTTGGCCAATATTTTGCTGCCTATTTTTAAAAAAAATAAAAAATACGAATATGAAAATCACAATACAACTAATTGCTATATTAATACTTACAGCAAGTATACTTACTTCATGTGTTACTCCAAGTCCGGTAATCAGAATCACACCCAAAGAGGCTAAGACCACATGGGAACAAGGTAAAGAATTTGTCAGCTATAAGAAAAACGACTTTATTGTACACTGCGCCTATCATGGAATTAATGCCTCGTTCCTAATTTTCGATGTTGAAGTAATCAATAACAGCCAAGAGGATTACCTTTTATCCCCAGAAAATTTTATAATGTATACCGATAGTGGAAAATGGAATTCAGTAACCAATCAAATTGTTTATGCCACATTCCCAATAAAAGCAGTAGATCCAGAACAGCAACTGCTGCTACTAGATATGCAACAATCGTTAACCGAGGCAAACATGAAAAACCAACAAACAGCCGCTGCCATAGTATCAATCGCAGCAGTACCAGTTATTGTTGCAACTGCCGTTGCTGACTCAAAGGATGATAAACCAAGAACTGTTAGCAGAACTGATCTTGCTGCAACTGCAACTGTTGGTGTTTTGGGTGGCCTCGACGCAGGACAAGAAGATAATGCCTATGCCTTAAATACCATTGATAACAATCGCAATACTTGGGAACAATATGCACTTCGAAAAACTACGTTATCAACGGGCGAAGCAATACGAGGTCTGATATATTTTCCAAAACCTGACCTCGAAAAATATCAGGATTTACAAATTGACGCACCGATTCTCAACAACGATAAAATCACGTTTCAATACAAGGTAAAACTTTACTATCCAGGGGTTAATCAACTCAATGAAAATTAGAAAATAACTTTATTACTATTAATTTAAATTCATCTTTCTCTGGATTTTCAGTATAGGCTAATATCTCTAACATATTATGGTAAATCAATTTCGTTATCAATAGACAGTTTCGTTATTTGTTACAGTAAAAAAATAGTTGTTTCCAATTTTGAATGTAACACAACTTAAAATAAAAAACCCTAAGGATTACTTAGGGTTTTAATATCAAAAATAGGATGTCTTATCCTTTAGTAATCTCGCTTAATTTGGTGAAGCAATCGTCAACAGCAACCATTAGGTCTTGTTGAATTGCTTTATAGTGAGCCTTAATAGCTTTGGCATCAGCCTTGTTTTCAGGGTTGTTGATACGAGTAACGAATTCGTTACGTTTTTCAAGCATGCTTTCAATTATAGACAATGCCTTATCACGATTCTTCTCACCATTCAAAAGCATATAGGTATAGCAATCGCTTACTACTTCGCTTACTAGAAAGTCAACGTCTTTCTTTAAGTTTCTCTTATTTGCCATGTTTAAATCAAATTATTAATTGATGTGCAAAGATATAAATTAGATTTTACAAAACGATAATTTATTTTTGTAGTTGGAAGTTTGAGCCGCTTAACTTTCCACAATACTTTCTTCGCCCTCTATTAATGTAGGATTTACAACCGATTTATTTTGCCATCGGCCATACTTATAGTAGATAACTGCTGCAATGGCACCAAAAATCCAACCGATAGGGATTGACCACCAGATACCGATCTCGCCTAAACCTAACGTTTTGCTAAGAAAATATGCCAGCGGCACTCTAATAATCCATAGTGATAGTAGCGTAATGTACATTGGAATTACTGCGGCTCCTGCCCCTCGTAGTAACCCATTTATGTTGAACATTATGGCGAAAACTATATAGAAGAAACTGACAATTAGAAGATACTGATATCCATGTTCAATTACATTCGAACTTGCACTAAAAATAGTCATTATAGAACGCCCCCAAATAATAATTACAATGGAAATGGCAATACAAACTACTGCGGACATCCACATGGCAGCCTTTAGTCCGTTGGCTACACGGTCTATTTTACCAGCACCAATATTTTGTCCAACAAAGCCTGATAATGCTGCAGAGAAATTCATAATAGGCATTACAGCCAGAGAGTCAACTCGTCCTGCTGCCGAGTATGCTGCAATTACAGGTGTGCCAAATGTATTCACAATTCCCATCATGGCCATTCCTCCAAGTGCAACCAAGGTTTGGTGAACTCCGGCTGGTAATCCAATTTTTATACTCTGGCGGAATATTTCCCAATCGAAAGAGATGTCTTTTAGGTTAATCCTAAGAATATGCTGTTTATGATTTAAGTATATTATTGCGGCAAAGAATGCTCCTGTTTGTGAGATGACCGTAGCCCAAGCTGCTCCGGCAATACCCCACTTAAGAACTACAACAAAAAGAATGTCGAGCCCAATGTTTGCAAACGTTGATACAATTAAGAAGTATAACGGAGTTTTAGAATCTCCAATTCCCCTTAAAATACTGGCTGTACCGTTAAAGCCAAACATAATTACCAGCCCCATCATGTATATGTTAAGGTAAGTAACAGCGGGTTGAATTAATTCGTCGGGAAGTTGAAGAAATTTGAAGATCCATTTGCTACAGACAAGGCCTACAACTGTCATAATTCCACCTGCAACAAGTAAGAAGATATAAGCAGTATCCGAAGCTCGTTTAACCTTGTCGAATTGCTTTGCTCCAAAATACTGAGATATTACTACAGAGACTCCAATTCCAACTCCAATTATTAAGGCTATTATCATGAATATGATTGGGAAAGATGCACCAACTGCAGCAAGAGCCTTATCGCCTAAGTATCGTCCTACAATTATACTATCTACAATATTATAAAGTTGCTGAAATACATTCCCAATTAGCATGGGAACTGCAAACCTAAATATATGCTTGGACTCGCTACCTGTGGTAAAATCATTCATCATTTAGAAGGAAATATCGGATAAACAAATAAAGTTGCAAAGTAGACTAAAATTAGAGTAAATATCAAGTTAAAATAAGAAGGATCATCAAGTTTATATGATGATCCTTCCTTATTAAGTTAATATAAGTCCTATTTTGCAGGCTCTAATTCTATGGTGAAATGTCGCATAATTGGAGCCTCCCATGTTATATTGAGACCATGTTTTAGCTCATGCCTGCGGTCGAATACATTCTTTAGGGCAGCAGCTATAACATCCATGTGGTTATTGGTATAAACCCTGCGAGGAATAGCCAAACGCAAAAGTTCTAGTTTGGGATAACGATTTTCGCGGGTTACAGGATCGCGATCGGCAAGGATTGCACCAATTTCGACACCTCTAATACCAGCTTCGAGGTACAGCTCAATAGCTAATGTTTGTGCACGGAACTGTTCTTTTGGAATGTTAGGCAATACTTTATTGGCATCAACAAAAATGGCATGACCACCTGCAGGGAACTGGAATGGAATTCCAAATTCGGTTAGGCGATTACCAAGGTATTCGATCTGCTTAATACGTGTCTCAAGGTAATCGAACTCTGTTCCCTCGTCAAGTCCAACTGCCAATGCGTTCATATCGCGTCCGGACATACCACCGTAGGTAACATACCCTTCAAACATGATATTGAAGGTAGAACATTGACGCCATATTTCGCTACTACGCATTGCGATAAAGCCACCCATGTTTACAATAGCATCCTTCTTGCTACTCATGGTCATTGCATCGGCATAGGAGAACATCTCCTTAACAATCTCCTTGATAGTTTTATTGGCGTAACCCTCCTCGCGAACCTTGATGAAATAGGCATTCTCGGCAAAACGAGCCGAATCAAAAACAACAATTTTATTGTACTTATCGGCGATCTTGCGAACCTCGCGTAAGCACTCCATCGAAACAGGCTGTCCACCGGCTGTGTTATTGGTAACTGTTACAATGATAAAAGGAACCTTTGCAGCATGTTCGCTAAGGAACTTTTCGAGTTTTGCAGGATCAACATTTCCCTTGAATGGATGATAGAGCTCAGTGTTTGCCGCTTCATCGATGGTGCAATCGACTGCATGAGCTTTGCGGAACTCGATATGCCCTTTGGTTGTATCGAAATGTGAGTTACCTGGTACATAGTCGCCTTCCTTAACCAATACTGAAAAAAGAACATTTTCGGCAGCGCGTCCCTGATGGGTTGGCATAAAATACTCGAAACCAAGGATGCTATTGATGGCACTCTTAAGATTATAGTATGACGATGCACCTGCATAGCTCTCATCGCCAACCATTAATGCACCCCATTGGCGATCGCTCATTGCACCTGTACCCGAATCGGTGAGTAAGTCGATGAAAACCTGATCGCTGCGTAGGTTAAACAAGTTATACTTTGCATCCTTAATCCATTGTTCGCGTTCTTGGCGGGTGCTACGGCGGATGGGTTCAACCATCTTAATTTTATACGATTCTGAAAATGGTAATTCCATAACGTTTTAATTTTATTAGTAATTAATAATTAAAAAGCATTAACTCTTCCTGATGAGGAAGAAAAAAAAACTAAAAAAAAGAAAATGTGGAATTAGAATTTATCCCTGTTCTTGATATTCAGGAACACGTACTTAAAGGCAAATCTTATGTATAAATTACATACCATCATTTTGAGAATGAATGTGGTGTATTTTCACCTTGCAAAGATAAGGAACTTGAAGGAATTATAGAAATCGATTGTATAAAATTTAATCATATTGATTTTACTCACTTTAGTTAGCATTAAGTTATATTTACAGGTTCCTTATAAGAAATGCTATGAAACAGTATAATTTTGACTCATTGATAAATAGAGAAAATACCGCTTGTGTTAAGTACGATTTACGTAAGGTGATTTTTGGAAAGGAGGATGTTGTTCCCATGTGGGTTGCCGACATGGATATACCTACACCCAATTTTATACTAGATGCAATTCAAAGTAGGTGTAATCACCCTTTTCTGGGATATACATTCAGAGATGAGGCGTACAACAATGCAATTATAAATTGGTATGAGAATAGACATAACTGGAAAATTCAGCCTGGATGGATTGAATTTTGCCCAGGTGTAGTTTCCGGTCTAAATCATATAATAAGAGCATACACAAAGCCCGACGATAGAATAATTATTCAGCCACCAGTTTATCATCCGTTTTTCTCAACTGCTGAAAACAACGGTAGAAAGTTAGTGTTTAATCCGTTGCTAGAGAATGATGGCAACTACTCAATCAATTTCGATGAGCTTGAGACTGTTGCCAAGGGGGCTAAAATGTTAATACTCTCGAATCCTCATAATCCGGTTGGTAGAGTTTGGACACGCGATGAACTGAGGCGGGTTGGCGAAATATGCGTAAAGCATAATGTTCTTATTGTTTCCGATGAGATACATTCCGACTTAGTATATAAACCATTCGAACATATTTCGATAGCCTCGATTTCCGAAGAGTTTGCTCAGAATACAGTGACATTTGGATCGTCGAGTAAAACGTTCAACATTGCAGGACTATCGAGTGGCTTTGTGATAATTCCAAATCAAGAGTTGATGAAGAGGTACAAGCACGAGCTGGAAGCATCGGGGGCTGGAATGGGAAATATATTTGGGAACGAAGCACTTAAGGCTGCTTTCACAAAGCAGGGTGAGGGTTGGCTGAATGAACTTCTGGATTATTTTACAGAGAACATCAACCTTGTGGATAGTACCTTAAAGCAGGGACTTCCTAAGGTGAAGTTTGTTAAACCGCAGGGCACATACTTGCTGTGGATCGACTTTAGAGCGTTGGGAATTGAAGACTCCACCTTGAACAAACTACTTATCAACGAAGCAGGACTTGGTTTTAATGCTGGTAATGGTTTTGGAACCGAAGGTATCGGCTTTCAACGAATAAATATAGCATGCCCACGTGCAACGGTTCAACTTGCACTGGATAGACTTATAGATACATTCAAGAACTACTAGCGAAATAAATTTCGTAGAAACCCAAAGTAGGGTGTGCGACGTAAGCTCGACAGATAGACACCTGCAAGTATTATTAGCAAGCTATATAGATGTATGGTGCTTATATGCTCATTGTCCAGCAATCCCCACATTAGGGCAAAGAATGGAATAATGTAGGTTGACGACGATGCAAATATCGCACCGGCACTATGAATAAGGTTGTTGTATATGAACAGCAGAATTACCGATGCAAATGTTGAAAGGGTTAACACTGCCAGTAAGCTTGGCCAGAAGTGAATGGATTGATAGGCTGTTTGAATATCGGTAAACATTAGTACCACACCAGCAAAGGGACCCACCAGAAAGAATAGAAGCGAAGTAATTTGAACTCCAGTTAGACCAACCAGCTTATTACGGATAATATTTGCATTTATCCCATACATAAATGTGGCAAACACTATCAATAATGAATACAGGTTTATATCGCCCAAGGAGTTGAAACTACCGTTTGTAACTAGAATTGAAGCTCCAATAAAACCTACAAACACTCCAACGTACTGTAACTTGCCGGGTTTATTCTTGAAGGCTAAAACACCCACAATTAAGGTAAAGAATGGCGTTAAGCCATTTAAGATTCCCGCTAACGAGCTGGTTACCTCCGTTTCGGCAAGGGGAAATAGAAAAGCGGGGAAGAAGTTTCCCAGTAATCCACTTGCTAGTAAATAACCAAAGTTCTTTCGGGTAATAAGTTTTAGGTTCTTTATGGATATTGGGAGCAATATAATAAAGCTGAAGAATATGCGAATGGCTCCGATTTGTACATAGGAGAATGCATCTAAGCCACGTTTCATAAGAATAAATGAAGCACCCCAAACAAATGCCAGCAACAATAAAGCAGCCCATTGCCAGCGTTTCTTCTCCAAGTTAAACATAAAGTTAATTTTAGGGCAGCAAATGTAGAAAAAATATAGATTCAAAATACCTGATTCATAGTGTTGTAAAAAGATTATTTTAGCAATATAGTTTATGTCCAATTCCTATTCTGACATCAAACTTTTCTATTTGATTTGGTATCTTTGAGAAATTGAACATGTTAAAAAATGAGTGAGAAGAATTACGATCCAAGGATGCATACTGCAGAGCATATTCTAAACCAAACAATGGTTCGGAAATATAGCTGTGGAAGAGCATTTAGCAGCCATATTGAGAAGAAAAAATCGAAATGCGATTATAGAATTGGTCATGCCCTTTCTGATGCGGAAGTTGTTGAGATTGAAAAGACTGTAAGCAGCGTAATTGCCTCTAATGTTGATATTACCGAGGGCTATGTTAGCAGGCAGGAGGCCGCACAGTTTCTTGATTTAAGCAAACTTCCAGCAGATGCTCCCGATTCTATTAGAGTAATAAGAGTAGGAGACTATGATGCCTGTGCATGTATTGGTCCACACGTTAAAAACACATCGGAAATAGGAGTATTTAAAATTATCTCCTCCGATTTTAACGATGGAGTAGTGAGATTACGCTTTAAATTGGAATAGCACTACAGGCAGGTGGTCGATGAATACCTGTGTTCTTAATATCTTCTGTAATACTAATACTTTTTGCTTTTCGCTAGCAAACTCTGGCAGGTTCGTTGAACTCTGCCAGGTGTTTATTTATCACGAGTTAATTCTCCAGAAGGTTTTGATTCCCTTGTTGCGAACTATTGCATTGTTGGGAACTTGCGTACCAATGAGGTATATACCTAAGCAATCGGCGCAAGCACCTAATGCATTTATTACTATTATATGCTTAATAAGGTTGTTATCGCCAAAGAGTATAAGATAAGCATATCCGAGTAGGCTAATAATTACGAATGGAGCAAGTAAACTTAGAATAAATGTATTACGTTTCATTTCGCCAGTGTAGGCAGCAAATGGGGCGAAACCTTTTGTTGTAAATCCAAAGTAAACATTATTAGAGCTTAATCCTTCGGGAAAGAATAGGGCATGTATTAACTCATGGAAAGGTGCAAACAATATAAATGATAATGGGAATAAGTATACGTTAAGCTTAAATGATAGTCCCATTAACCAAAGAGGTATTAGCACAAGTAAAATATTAATAGCCATAAATGGAAGAGCCTGTAATTGAACCATCCATAGGTTAGTGGATTCCTTAAGAGGAGTCCACTCCTCGTTGGGATCAAAACTCTTATCCTCGGGGAATTTGTTTAGTATAAACTTCATGCTAGGAACAATTAACTATGCGACTACTCTATTTCTATATCATATTTGCCCAATAGGCCAGGGATACCCGATAGTGCAAACTTTGCTTTTTTAATCAAGTTCAACTCAGGGTTGAGAGTGTAGTTGGATGCAGTTCTAAAGTCGGCTCTTTCCAGATTGGTATTTTCAAAAATAGCCCCCATTAGGTTGCAGCTATCGAAAAGAGCTGAGTGTAAATTGGCCTGTCCAAAATCGACCTCCTGTAGGCTACAGTTAACAAACTGCATCGACTTCAACTTTAACTTGAAAAACGATGAAAGATTTAACGTACATCCATGAAAACTAGCCGAGAATATGATACTATTGCATGTGTCGAAATGCAACCCTAACATTTTACACTCCCTAAACTTCACATCCTTAAAAGAGGCATTTCCAAGCTTAGCCATGCTTAAGTTGCAGTTGGCAAACTCGCAGTCGGAGAAGTTAATCCCGCCTAAGTCGGCATTATCGAAATTACAACTGGTAAAAGTGCATCCCTCGTAATCGGCTTTGGGTAAAGGAGTCGCTGTAAAATCGGTTTTGCTGAATGTTTTATCGAGTACAAATGAGCTGCTCATGGTTTGGTAAATTCAATTTGAGCCTTTTACTATGTAAGTATAAGCCCTGATAAATATTTTTCAAATATAACAATTGTTAACTGTTTGTTGGGGATTATTTATTTAGAACTCTGAATTGTCCGCCTTGTTTATAACTACCTTTGCCCATAAATAATACAATGTATATGGAAAAGAAACTGATTGAGCCCAAGGCTGTAAGCACTACGCGATTGGTTAAAAGCGAAGATTTAAACCATCATGGGACTCTGTTTGCAGGACGAACCGCCGAGTGGTTTGTTGAATCGGGATTTATTGCAGCCGCAAAGCTTGTTGGCCCAACGGGAGTTGTATGCTTGCAAATTCATGGATTATACTTTAGTCAGCCAGCAAAGCCTGGTGAGATTCTAACATTCTCGTCGAAGGTAGTGTATACAGGTCGTAGCAGTATGGTTTCCTACATTGATGTTGTAAAAGAGAACCAAACAGAGCCGTTTGTAAGCGGATTCATCACCTTTATATATGTTGACGAATTGACCCGGCCAATGGCGCATAATATTGAAATTACACCCGTAACCGACGGGGATAAAGCACTGTACGAGAAGGCTAAAGCGCTGAAGAAATAAAAGCATGGCAATATAGCCCATGCTTTTTAGAGAAAGTTATGCTTAAGGATAAACCTATCGGTTATGTTTTATCTGCAGACCCTTTAAGAAGTTACGCATGATTTGATCGTTGCATGGGCGATATTGAATTTGCTCGGGCTTACGGAAGAAAGCGCTAAGTTCGTGCTTACTTATACTCATGCCGGTAAGCGCAATGATCTCAAGAATGTCCTCATCCCTAAGGTTAAGGGCAATTCTTAGCTTACGAAAAACGATATTGTTATTAAGGCGTTTCTCTGCCTCGGGCATTTCGCCATCCTTTTTACCTCGCTTATCGATAATAAAGCCATTGAGGAATAGAGCCAAGTGATAGTCGTCGATTTTTACGAATGCGGGATCGTCATCCTTCTTTAGCCAATCGCTAATTTCGGCACGTGTAGTTTCGTAGCCCGCCAGGGCAAACAGCTCAATCATATGGCTATCGTTAAAATCGTATATGTATCGAATACGACGTATAACATCGTTGTTGGTTATCATTTCTGTTTTACTAAGTTGTTATGCAAAAGTAGTATATTTTGTAGAAATACTTACAGCATATGAAACGATAGGTAAAACATGATGTTACATTGCCGATAGCTTATCGATTTCATCCTTTAGCCTTTGCATAAGCAGCCTATCCTTTTCGGGATTGAACTCAACTGCAGGAACCTTCATAAAATTATACCGCCAAGGTGGGGCTTTCCTATATTCGTCGGGCTCGGAGCTATACCGAGGATGTACATGTGCATGTAAGCCCGCATCTAAATTACCCAGTATGGAGTAGTTGATTAGGTTAGCATCCATCACATTTATTAATGCATCGCCAATAATGGTCATGTCGTGAAGAAATTGCTTGCGCTCATTGGCCTGTAGTTTATTTATGTTATCCACAATAGGATCGGCAAGTAGTATGCAATATCCGGGGATAACCTGATTATCACCTAAAACAACCCATCCTGATTTTACGCGGGTTATAACCGTAGGGTTTAAACCCTGCTGAGCTAGGCGAACACTTTCGTGAACAATGTTTAACGATTCTTTAGACATAAACCTACCTATTTTATTTGTTATTGAACTATAGCCTACTCTTAGTTTACTCCTATAATACTGATTGATTGCAGTTCTAATTGAATAAAACAACTTAGGCTAATTCATTCTATCTAACGACTAAAATAAAAATAAATGTTTAAAAAGCCATGCTCTTATGCTTACTGGCAAAAACAACTATCCTTAAAAAGATGATTTGTTGCTGCATTGCAACAATAAACTTTTTTGATGTGTGGAACTTGGCCTGTAACTCTGCAGTACATTTTCTCCAAGCGCGGAGCATTTCCTGCAAGCTGCAGCAAACATTCCTCGATGCAGGAATATATCTTGCAATGCTACAGCAAACTTTCCCCGTGCGTGGAAGATTCGCGGCATATTACAGTTGACATTCCAGCTGTAGGGACTACTTGCTGCAGCCCTGCAGTGACCTTTTTGTGCAGATGGAATGATATTTTAATGTAGATTTTACTGTGAAACAACAACGGGAAAGTCCATTCCCCTTATGCTGGTACTAGGATACTGTACGGTACCCCGATACTGCTTTGTAAGTTCGGGAACATTATCCTCGATGAAGGCTGCAAGCTCCTTGACGGTAATTTTCCCATCCCTTACACCACCATCGGCCTTGCCGTTTAGTCCCTCAAGCAATGAGTATGTGAATATACCATGTCCTAGCTGCTTTACTTCGGTTGCAAATTGCTCGGTACCCGTTGACGATAGTACTGCAATCCCCGCACTTCGTGCTAATTGCATTAGTGCTTTCTCCTCGGCAGCACCTCGCATGGCCAACATCTCGGTTGCACCACCACTTTGGCAGGCATCCATCACAATTAGCTGTTTCTGTGCCTTAATATTTACCAGAGCCTTGCGCAATTCGCTGGCCGATATCCCTTTTGCATTCAACAGTTCATCGTTGCCATAAAGTTGCGTAACATCGTAAGGAATAAAGTAAAACTCAGAGGGTTTATCAAACGACCCTTCGCTCATTACACCATGTCCAGCATAGTAAAGAATAAATACATCCTCGGGCTTAATATCTTTACTCCAATTGTTGAGGTACGATAGTATGTCCTCCTTGGTACACTGCTCATCCCTCAAAATAGTTGAATTAATGTTTTTGAATATCCCTTTAGATTTAGCTGATACTGTTTGTGCAAAACCTTCGGCATCGGCACTGCTGTATGTTAGTGAGTACTTCTCGTTCTTATACTTATTGATACCTATAGATAGCAGGTACAGGTTAGAACTGGCAATGGCCTTGCTTAACTCGATATTTACTGTAAAGGGAGTAGATTCAGTTCGGTCGTTATTGAAAGCAGTGGTTTTCAGCTCGTTGTTGCCCGAGAGAAGCGATATGGTGTACTGCTTTGTAAGCGTTTCGCCCACTTTTGATATCGGTTTCATTCCACGTTGTTCCTCGCTTACCAGTTTTCCATTCTGATAAAGTCGAATTTCATCGATTCCGCCTCCCTGATCGGTGGCCTCAATTACCACATTCACCTCATCGGTAAGAAACTTGTTGTTGATTGTGGGGGATACAATTGTTACTTTAGGAGGTAATTTGATATCACTACCAATTGTGGTGAAATTGAAACTCTTTTCGTTGCTATCATTCATAACTTGAGCAACAAGACCAGGAGTGTAAAACTTTTCGTAGAAACTTTCCAATGGAATAATCTCCATATTCTTTACATAGTATAGCAACTTCAATCCACCATCGGTACCATCGAACCTACCATCGGGGGTAACAGCAACCCAATCGTCGGAGTTTGGTAAGTCGTAGCGTGATACTTTACATACACCAGTGGAGGCGTCCCATATTTTGACAGAACCATCATCGCTTGAGCTGACAATGTAACGTCCATCATCCGAAAACTGTACGGATTTAACTTTGCCTACATGCCCATTGAATGTTTTTAATTGCTTTCCAGAAGCAAAATCCCAGAGCTTAACGGTGTACTCCTCGAAGTAATGTCCACTTACAAGGTATTTTCCATCGGCGGAGAATGCTACCGAGGAGATCATCGATTTACTTCCGCCTATATTTTTGACCAATTTCTTAGAGGCAACATCCCATATCTTTACATAACCATCGCAACTACCACTGGCAATAAGCTTACCATCGGGTGAAAAGCCTACAGCATTGATGGCATTTTCGTGACCAAGAAGTGTCATTAACCTTTTACCATCGGCAACGCTCCATACTTTTATAGGATTATTTGGATATTGATCCTCGCCACCAGCTACAACAAACTTACCATCGGGAGAGAGGCTAAGAGCTTGCAAGGTGGTTTTGTAGGCAACAAAAGATGAAATAAGGTTTATACCATTCTCGATGTTCCAAACCTTAATGGTATTATCGCTAAAACCAATAGCCAAATATTTACTATCGTACGACAGGGCTGCCATAGTAATGCCATAAACATTTTCGGCTAAAGCAAGTGTTTTTATACATTCATTAGTTTTTGCATCGAATAGAGCAATATTACCAGAGCCCCCAATGGAGTAGCAACATACTATGTTCTTATGATTACCAGAATATGCAAGAATCTCTAAACTGCCTGATTGATTGATAACATTTTCGAGTAAACTGCTTATTCCCTTATGCATTCTGACCTTTTCGGCATCGCTCCAGCTCCATATCCTTACGCTAGCATTAATGATCCCACTCTTGGTTAAAGTAAGATCCTTGCTTGTGTTGATTACAGTTTTGCCATCGGGAGAGAAGAATGCCCAATCTATCTCCAATTTATCGCCGGGCCAAAGTGCAATACTCTTATCGGTAGAAGTATCGAATATTCTGATTGTTTTATTACCATTTCCGCTTGCCAAGTAAGCTCCGTTGTGAGAAATGCTAATTGATAGTACATCCTCAAGAAAATTTTCGGGATAGGTTTTTAGGTTATTTCCAGCTGCCACATCCCAGAATATGATTGTTCCATCGTAGCTGCCGCTAATTAGATTCTTGCCATCGGGGGTAAAACAAACCGATTCGACAGCATTTGTATGCCCCCTTAGCGTTTTTAATACCTTACCGCTGGCAATGTCCCATATCTTTACAGTATTATCACCAGTTAGGCCTCCACTTGCAATATACTTTCCATCGGGTGAAAAAGCTAATGAACGAATACCCCCTGTGTGACCTCTAAATGTTTTTACAGCTAAGCCTGTGGATATATTCCATAGCTTGATAGTTTTATCGTCGCTTCCACTTGCAAAGTATTTACCATCGGGTGAGAATTGTGCACACCATAAGTAGCCTGTGTGTCCAATAAAGAACCTCTTTTTCTCGGCTTGGTTAATAGGTATAAGTGCTATTTTACCTTCGTAGCTTGCCGCTGCTACTGCATACTTACCATCGCTTGAAAGTTCGGCAATTTGAGTTTCCATTTCGGATAAATTTGTAAAAGTGCCGCTTTGTATGTTCCATAGCTTTGCCCCTGCCCGACCTCCGCTTATAATATATTTACCATCGGCCGAAAAGGAAACGGAGTATATGCTATTGATATCAGTAAATGTTTTTAGCTCCTTGCCTGTTGCAAAATCCCAGAGCTTAATTGTTTTATCCTCGCTCCCGCTCACAACATACTTATCGTCGGACGAAAAGCAAACGGAGTTAACATTATCGGTATGTCCAGCATTGACCTTAAGCATGGGCATTTGTGCAGATAGTTTTCCTACAAGTAGCAGCCCGAGAATTATAACGAAACAGTTTTTCATAAGGACACGAGATTACTAAACTCAATTAGGTAGAGTTAAATGTAGTGATAATTATCTGGAAATGTTCTATCTCGGTAGTTTTTTCACTATCTATTTTATAGCTACTTTATATAAAATAGTCAACATAAAGATTTATTAGGTAAGAGGGATTGTTGTGACTTAATAGCTAAGGATTTTCAATCTGAGGACATTATTGTTCTGAACCTATTAAGGAATTGCAGTGCAAATTACAGGATATATGTTTCGATAAGATCAACATGACAAGTTTATCACTTTTATGAAATGATAATTACTATATCGGATTCCTTGATTTAATATATTGACCAATAATTTCTAAAAGCAGAAAGTACCGGCAATAGAATTGTAGGAAGCTTAACTAGTTGCTAGAATAAGAAACTCAATCCTTTGCCTATAAAGAAAGTTGTGATTGGCATTCCTATTGAAGATGCATTTTATCTATATACTAATGAAATAATAGTGGTTAATTCGGTTTACGCCTTGATAGCCCAGCGCAGCTTAGCGGAGCGAGCACGTGGGTTGCTATTACATTCCTGCGCTGATGGACGAATTGGATCGGGGGCAATTTCGCGGTATATACCCTCGCGGAATAGTCGTTGGAAGGATTTTTTTACCCTGCGATCTTCGCCTGAATGGAATGAGAGGATTGCAACACGTCCGCCAGATGCAAGAGCATCGGGAAGTTTCTCGAGAAACTTATCGAGCACGCCAAATTCATCGTTTACCTCGATGCGTAGCGCCTGAAAAACACGCTGGCATGATTTCTTAACCTCATCTTTGCGTTGCTGCTTGGGGATGAACTCTAACGTTTCGGCAATAATATCGCGAAGCTGCGTAGTTGTTTCGATTTTAAGACCAGCTAAGACCTTATCGACTATTGTTTCGGCAATTGGATGCGCATAGGGCTCATCGGAGTTAAGAACTAATATCTCCTCGAGATGGTTTTGAGAGATTGTATAAAGCAATTCCGATGCGGATTTGCCACTTTTGGGGTTTAGCCTTAAATCTAAAGGCCCATCAACCTTAAAGGAGAAACCTCTATCGGGGTTATCGATCTGCATTGATGATACGCCTAAATCGGCAAGTACAAAATGCAATAGTCCAGCCTCTGCAACAATGGCATCGATCTCCGAGAAGTTCATCTTACGAACAAAGAGAGTATCCTCGGCATAGCCTAACGATCGTAAACGTTGCTCGGTTTTAGGTAGCTCGAGAGAATCGACATCGGTTGCGAATAAGCGTCCGCCGGGTTGCAGGCGTTTAAGCATCTGTAGGCTATGACCTCCATATCCAAGCGTTGCATCCATGCCTGTTTGCCCTGGAGCTATATTCAGGAACTCCATAATTTCGTCGACACAAATGGAACGATGCATGCCCGCGGGAGTTTTTCCCTGCTCCTTAATTTTGGCAACATCGGCAGCATACTTATCGGGATTCAACTCCTTGTACTTTTCGTGAAAAGCCTTTGGGTGTGTGCCTTTGTAGCGCTTACGTCGAACGTGCTTGGGTTGTTCCTGATTTTCCATTGTACGTTGGATTCTTTATTTTCATTTAGTCTGCAAAAATAATTAAGATTATCATAATTATGAGACTGCTTTAAAATACAAATTAGAATGCATACTATTCTGAATTATTTTTTAATAAAGACCAGTAGTGATAGACTAAGCCTTATAACTAAATTATGACCCGGGACATAAAATAGTTTGGATGTATAAATAAAAGAGAGTGTCTCTAATTTAAGAGGCACTCTCTAATTAAACAAAATATATAAACGTACTAACCCCTAAAGTAAGTATTAGATTTCGTCGGAGAATGTTCGGTCATTATCTTCGAGCCACTGATTTATGGATTGATTATCGTAAATAGTATTCCCATTTACTTTTAGCTTTAGGCCTTTTAATTTCCAACCGCCAGCAGCCCCATCGCGTGATTTATGAATGGTTATACTATGAATATCTGATACCCTGAAACTTGTTTGGGGATCAAGTTCATAACTTCGAGTAGAGTTGCGTTCAAAGTCATTGGCATCGCTATCAACCTCCCAACTGCGACCGGCTAACCTAAGAGTAACATCATCATCGGTACCTGCCCATGCAACATCGGCTGTAGCTACAGTTAAGTTAAGCGTATTGACCAATGTATTATCGAAAGTGCAAGCAAGATACCAGCATTTGCGATCCTGAAGCCAAACATGCGGAGTTTGATCACATATAATTTCACCATCGTGATAGACTTTAATACGCTTTAATTTCCATCCTCCAGCAGCGCCATCACTACTCTTGCGAATAAGTATTCGTTTAATACTGTCACGGCTAAGGTTTCCACCTGCCCATAAAGCATACCCTTCACGATTTCCTCGTTCTCTATCGTTATGAGCAGTATCTAGATTGAACGTTCTATAACCAATATCAAGTCTGACATTATCGTCGGTTCCACTATAAGCACTATCATCGGTCCAGAGTTCAACAAATATATCACACCATCCTATCTGCCCCTTGGTATACTGGCAAAGATGAAGATCATTGCCATCCATTAAACATCTTTCCTGAGGAGCGGCACAGGTTCCACAATTTCCATTGGGGATTCTTTTGCACCCATATACACCACCACAGCTATTGCAAGGAGTTCCACTGCCAACATACTCATCAGTAGCACCAAATTGATGACAAGTTTCGTGTGCAGCGATAGCATTTACATTATTGATACCCCAATGAGCCCAATTGTCGCCATGAGGGCCCATTGCAATAAACCTACGTCCAGAAGAATAAGCAGCCCAGTACATTCCAAATGCTGAAACAAAAATTACGGTGGCATGCTGTGTATCATGATGAGCACGCATTGCATCTCTGTAATCATCGACACCTGCTTCGTTAGCAGTAAATGTATGACCTTGGAATGATACAGCCCCAATAGCAGGAAAACGCCAGTATGTATCATAAGAACTATTGCCCGAATCAATATTCGGTTTGTTTGCTACATCAATTTTAACATGCTGAACATTGTATACCCATACAAGATTACCAGCAGGATGCTCTCCTGCAAGGAATGATAACCCCGATCGGATTTCATTTTCGATAGTTGCCTTATCGGCATTGGAAAACGTAGGCCCATTTCTTTGCGATGATTCAACGAAAACAATACCAACACTATTGCGTCCACTCATTTTTAAGCAGGTAGGCTCATTAGCTAATTGTAAATCGCGAACAATATCCAGAATAAGTAGAAGTGCATCGGGATCGAGAAAATAGGGACGGAAGTCGTTGGATGAACGATAAAAAACACCGAGAATTTGATCGGCCCAATACTCATCCTTCAAGGTCTTATTAAAGAACTCGCGAATAACTTCAATCTCTTTAACTCCAACTTTATCGACCTCGATTTTAATGCAAGGCTTCAATTTCTTTTCGTTAATTTTCTTCTGCCTTCGAATTTCTTCGAGTAACATATGCGGCTCGACAATTGAGTATGGAAGAGGCTCCTTGGAATCTTTATTCTGCCATTTAAGTCCTTGTTTAGAGTAATCCTTTTTTAACTTTAGGTATGAAGCAGAGAACTTAGTATTCCATGTTTGAGCAATACTTATAAGTTCGGGATCAAAATCCTTTATGTGTTCTGCCGCAAAGCCTCTTCGGGTATAATGTGAGAAAAGCCCCTGAGCAAATAATCTCTCGGCCTGAGGTTGTGTCGCAAATATTTCGATCGCTCTATCGTCGATTTGCGATGTTACACATACGTTTAGACTTTGTGCTAAAGCACAAGCATTTTTGGCACTATCGGCAGATGGATGCTGGAGAACCAAAAGGTAATTGAACTTTCTTTCTTTCATTTTTTTAATGTTTAATTAATTAATAAAAAAGAAGTAATTCTAACAATACCAATTGAATACAGTAAAATCTAATAAGTGAATGATCTATAAAACATTCTATATACCTAGACTTAATCGCTTTTAATATTCTTCTTTTTATCCTGGTTAAAAATGAAAGGCAATAAAGGCAAACTCGAAAATCATGGAATGAATAATTGAATAGGTTATTATTCTGCTCTATTCTGTATTCTATTTTAATTGTTTCTTTTATCAACAATAATTTTGCTGCAGATGTATCAATTAAAACACAACTTATTTATTACATGTTATAATAAAAAGTTTTATTGATATTTTGTGTTTAATTAACTTACCTATTGGATTGTTACCCTGAAATGATATATGTCATAATAACCAAACAATTCATTTAATTTGTTTGGTTATTTAATTGAATTGTTTATTTTATAATAATTATTTTAAGGTATACTTTGGAGAATGGATTAAAGATATTTTAGCAATGAGGTATTGACACCTGAATTGCTTTAATATGGTTTATGATTGTATTGCTAAAGATTTGTAGTTACAAAACTTATAGCTAGATGAAATCTCCAAAAACCTAAATAAGTTAAATACTTACAGCAAGCTCTATTTGATTAGGTAAAGCCTGCAACAGTTCCATTAATGATAAATTGTTGATTGCTTTACCGTAGAGTTCGATATAGAGATGGGTAACTAGAGTTGCTACTTGCTGCTTGCTAAATACTGAGCTGGTATTAAATGGTAAAACCATTAGAAACATTTTTGTGGGGTGTGTTCCATTCAATGATGGAAGAGTATAGGGTACGTCCTTTAGAATATAAGCACCATTGCTGAGGTAAAAATTGATTCGCTTTACTTTATCATATGAACTAGACTCCGCAGTGGGACTTTCGACCTCCATTACCAGATGTTTGCCCTTGCAACTTGCAATACCTGAAAGAAAATGGAAGAATTGTGAGCCTACCTGTTTTCCGCGTGACTCTTCAGTTACTGCGAAGTAATCGAGAAGGGTAAAGTTGATGGTGCTGAAATGCCAAAGCAAGGCCATGGATACCACTATCCCATTGTTGATGCCAATATATAGTTCTTCTCTCCCCTCTCCTACTCGTTGTTTAATAGTATTGATAGGTTGTTGCTCGTTGGCTGGGAATGATTGGAGGTATATTTGGATTGCATCGTTAAAATGCTGGGTGTTGAGGTTGTTTACTGGAAGGAATTGTAGTGACATTTTGATTAAATGGAAATTGGTTAAACTCTGTGATTTAATTATTCATATTTTCAGCAGCTAAAGATATTTCGCTGGTAAATTAAATGAAAGAATTTGGAGTGTAATTATGGTTTGATTAGAAAAATACTTGTTTTGTTAGGGTAAGCATATTGGGACATTAATTCTGAGAGGTTATTGGGATTCCTTGATGAGGTTAGACTGTATATACAGGCTAAGCCTGCAGGATAGGGACGACGGCGGTATAACCGCCGCCGAACGTGGGATTGAGTAGGAGATTCCGAAATAAGTTTGGAATGACCTATAAATTTCAATAAGTTAAACTATATAACCAATGATAATAGTTTGAGGTGATTAACTATTGATTTATAAGCTCCTGAATTTCGTTCAAATGTAACTTTAGATGATTGAGGTAGCTTATTACCATATCGTTTAGGGTTATGGTTTGGTTGGGTGCTGAAATCCATTTGTTGCTTAGCTTATTGGGATTGATGTTGCCTATAACATGTACAATGTGACGATTATAGTATTTCCAGAGCTGCACCAAATCGACCCAGCTTTCGTTCTGGTAGTTCTGTATGGCAATCCAACGATCGTTGTTGCCATTGGTTGCATAGTTAGGAAACTCCAACGGATTGTTGCCATACTGCAAATGAACTATGCGATGATTATTGTTTGAGGCGGAATCGACCAAGTGTCCAAGTATTTGCTTTATGGTGCGATTTTGCTTATTACAACGTTGTTCTATTACGGTTGGCTGCAATGATAGTAGCGTTGATTCCCACTCGTTTACGAGCTGGATTATTTCCTGATTATTGCTGACAAACTCGTTCATGGTAAATTGTAGTTTAGTAAGATGAATTACTGCTTTTGCAGGGATGTTAAGGGGTATATGGTTATGTTTAGCTACAAGTAAACGAATTGCAGATTGATTAATTTGGATTACTGCAGCATCTCTTTTATTTGAGCCATGGTGCTGATCATTTTAGGATGCTCGTAAATTTGATCGTCATTTATGTCCTCGTTTTCATCGTTGATTTCGAAGTCGACATTATCGATTAGCAATGAGCAAATATCGATTACATGCTGATTATCGGAGTTTTTGGTAAACATTAGCAACTCGTGCACTGCACTAAGTGCATTCATGGCATAGGATTCCTTCCAGGTTTGCGCCTCGGGATTGTTAGGCATAAGCTTTTCGATTTTAGCCATGAACTGGTTAAGCATTACGGTATCCTTTTCGGGTTTAGCAAACTCCTGCTCGCAGAATGCAATGGCATTACTCACAAGTGTGGCATCGTCTTCTTTTCGCGCAAAACTCCTATAGTATGGGTAGAGATTACGACAGATTGTTAGCGATGTGTTTTGTTTTTTCTCGTTGGTTGCAAGGTTAACCAGCAATACCAATTCATCAATAAAGTCTAAATATACCTGCATACTACTTATTTGAATTTATGTTAGCAATGTGAATGCTTAAATATATACTTGGGTTAATTGATGGCAAAAGTAAGTAATATGTTTTTTGCATGTGATGTATTGGGTGGAAATATGTGTTAATAATATCAAAATTGAGTGTGAGGTAAGATTGTGTTCTTCGACAAGCTCAGAATCCAATTCGACAAGCTCAGAATCCAATTCGATGGGATTGGAATACGATTCGATGGGATTGGAATGATTCTTCGACAAGCTCAGAATCCAATTCGACAGGCTCAGAATCCGAATAGACAAGCTCAGAATCCAATTCGACAGGCTCAGAATCCGAATAGACAGGCTCAGAATCCGAATAGACTAGCTCAGAATCCGAATAGACTAGCTCAGAATCCGAATAGACTAGCTCAGAATCCGAATAGACAAGCTCAGAATCCGATTCGACAAGCTAAGAATCCAATTCGACAAGCTAAGAATCCAATTCGACAGGCTCAGAATCCAATTCGACAGGCTCAGAATCCAATTCGACAGGCTCAGAATCCAATTCGACAGGCTCAGAATACATTAGACAGGCTCAGAATGACAATGGTCTGGTTCGTGGATGAAGATTTGGTAGGGATGAGATTTCTATATGAGGTTGGGTTGTATATACAGGCTAAGCCTGCAGGATAAGAACGACGGCGGTATAACCGCCGCCGAACTTGAGTATAATTTTTACTAAACCTGGGTTACTTTTTCCCTTTTTTGGTGGTAATTAGCATAACTGCATCGTAAGATTTTGATGTGTACTTCTTCATTTCTTCATTATTAACTATCTCAACTTTCTTGATATTTTTTTGATCGATGTTTTTTATTGCATCGGGCTGCTCTACGCCATCGACTATGTAAAGAACGTTGGATGCTGCAAGGTTCTTTTTTGTAGTTACCTGTATTACGCCATCGCAACTCTTGGAGGTGTACTCCTTTACCTTATCGCCTTTAATTACATTGATGGATTCGATGGCATCGGGACTGATGTTATTAATGGCATTATTGCCACTAGCTTGCTCAACACCATCGATGATGTAAAGAATGTTTGAGCTGGTACTATACGACTTGGAAGAGTCCTTTTTTAAATCTGTTTTATTGGATCGAATAATGACTACATTATCATTTTTTAGGACATTAACAGATTTAATTGAGTCGGAATTGATGGTCTCTATGTTTTCGACCTGAACACCATCAACTACATAAATAATTTTTGTGCTGTCGTTGCTAGTGGCAGTGGCATTGATGGTTAATGATTTGGTGTTAGAGCTACCCGTTAATGTAATTACTCTGGCTTTTACCTTTTTGGTAGAGTCGTCGGCAGAGCTGTTGGTAGTTACTGCCAGATTCTGCGTGATACTTTTAGTATTGTGATTTGCCGGTGCAGCCAAGGCACCATTTGTACCCGCTGTGAAAATTATAGCCACGGCAGCCACGGGAAGTAACACTAAAATTCGTAACTTTGACTTTGAATTGAGTTTACTTTTAGTCATCATGATCATTCGTTTTTTAATTAATGAATGGTTAAAGCTCGATGAAAGGCAGATGAGTCTTTCCTCGGCAACTTGATTTACGAGGAGTGCTTGGTACCTGAGCCTGTCAATCCCAGTACTAAGTGCTCCTTCATCTGCTAAATACTCATGCACCAGCTGCAAGGAACCTTTCGTCATCCAAATAAAAGGATTAAACCACATTACGGCCGCTAGTAGTTCAACCAGGATTAGATCGATGGAGTGGTATTGAGAGGCATGAGCTTTCTCGTGCGAAACAATTTGCTCGAACTCGTCGCTGGATAAGCTGTTACGATTGATAAATATCCAGCTAAAGAATGAGTATGTGCTTTTTTTATTGCCCAATACAAGCATGTACCGTCCAATTTTTACGCGCTCGGATCGGTAGTAGCCCAGTACTATTAGTATAAACTGTAGAAAGATTCGGACTACGAGTATTGCTGATACAACAAGGTAAATGTTTTTTGTTACAGTCCACCAACTTATGGTTGATGCCACTGGTGCCTGTGGTGCCATGGTACTATTTATGCCTACAACCTGAATTGGAATGGTAAAGGTTGAAACCTTGGGGGCAAACATCTGCTGAATGAAACCGATGTTTATGGATACTCCCGAAAGGGGTATAATTAGCGATAGCAGTATGGATGAAAGCAGGTAGAACCGAAGCAGGTTAAAGTTAACCTCGTTACGGAACATTAGCTTGTAGGCAATGTGAAATATGCCAAGGCAAACTGATGCTATAAATATGTACTGAATGAAGGTCATGCTACTTTTTTTGGTTTTCGATTTCCTGATCGATAATTGCCTTAAGCTCCTGAAGCTCGTTGAGGCTAATATCCCTATTCTTCACAAATGAAGATACCATTTGGTTGAGCGATCCGTTAAAGAGCCCCTTTACGGTTTGCTTTAGCTGATACTGCGCATACTCCTGCTTTGAAATAAGTGCGTAGTAGACATTTGTTTTGCCGTAGGTTTTGTGGTTGACATACCCCTTCTTTTCGAGAACCTTGATTACGGTGGCCACTGTATTGTATGCAGGCTTAGGATTAGGTAAAGCATCGAGCACATCGCTTGCTGCACCATTCTTAATTTCCCAAAGGGTTTTAAGTATTTCTTCCTGCGCTTTAGTTATCTCTTTCATGTAAGCTTGTTTGATGCAAATGTATACTATAAATTGTAATAAACAACTATAACTATAGTTTATATTTCAAAATAATTTATATCTGTAAAGGCTAAACACAATGCTGTAAGGTATTAGAGCTATTCTGTAGCGTGTTTAAGTGAGTCTGTAGAGTGTTTAGCTGAGTCTGTAGGGAGCTAGCATGGTTCTGCAGGGAGTGAGTATGAGGGTGAAGGGAGCTGGGATGGAAGTGGTAGGGGAAAGTGTGGGGATGGTTGTTCGTTGTTCGTTGTTCGTTGTTCGTTGTTCGTTGTTCGTTGATGGTTGTTCGTTGATGGTTGATGGTTGTTTGGGAAGAGGATGAATGTTGGAAGGTTGAATGAAAGGAGTTAGAAGATGGAAGTTAGGAGTCAGGAGTCAGGAGTTAGAAGACAGGAGTTAGAAGACAGAAGACAGGAGTTAGAAGGTAGAAGGTAGAAGTTAGGAGTCAGAAGTCAGAAGTCAGGAGTCAGTAGACAGGAGTTAAAAGACAGAAGTCAGAAGTCAGAAGTTAGAAGTCAGAAGTCAGGAGTCAGTAGACAGGAGTTAGAAGACAGAAGTCAGAAGTTAGAAGGTAGAAGGTAGAAGGTAGAAGGTAGAAGGTAGTAGAGGTTTAGTTGTTGGTGTTTGGTGTTTGGTGTTTGGTGTCTGGTGTATAATATCTGGTGTCTAATGTCTTTTAGATGAGGGTTTTCTGTCGATGGTTTTGTGCTGTTTGTCATGAGATGGATTGATTTGGTGGGTAGTGGGTTGACATGCTTTTTTGTTAGATGTAAATTTGTGTAGATGAGGATGTTGTATGGGAAGGATGGAAGGATGGTTAAAGGGTTAGACGGGAGAAGGGAGAAGGGAGTAAGAGAGGAAGATGGAGATGGGAGCTAGTGGAGGGGTAGTTTTTAGTTTTTAGTTTTTAGTGTTTAGTGTTTAGTTTTTAGTTTTTAGTTTTTAGTTTTTAGTTTTTAGTGTTTAGTGTTTAGGAAAGGTGAGGAATGGATGGGAAGATGGAAGTAGGAAGATAAAAGATGGAAGATGGAAGTCAGAAGTCAGAAGATAGAAGATTGGATGGTTAGATGGTAGGAAGGTTAAATGGTAGGAAGATGGAAGATAGGAGTCAGAAGTCAGAGGTCAGAAGATAGAAGATTGGATGGTTAGATGGTAGGAAGGTTAAATGGTAGGAAGATGGAAGTAGGAAGATAAAAGATAGAAGTCAGAGGTCAGAAGATAGAAGATTGGATGGTTAGATGGTAGGAAGGTTAAATGGTAGGAAGATGGAAGTAGGAAGATAAAAGATGGAAGTCAGGAGTCAGAAGTCAGAGGTCAGAGGTCAGAAGTCAGAAGTCAGAAGTCAGAAGTCAGAAGTCAGAGGTCAGAAGATAGAAGATTGGATGGTTAGATGGTAGGAAGGTTAAATGGTAGGAAGATGGAAGTAGGAAGATAAAAGATGGAAGTCAGGAGTCAGAAGTCATAGGTCAGAAGTCAGAAGATAGAAGTCAGAAGTCAGAAGTCAGAAGTCAGAAGTCAGAGGTCAGAAGTCAGAGGTCAGAAGATAGAAGATTGGATGGTTAGATGGTTGGAAGGTTA
>JBFXDX010000022.1:0-39323 GCA_050180705.1 Bacteroidales bacterium
GTTGTGAATTGCTTTCAGATTGTATCTTTGATTTATTGGTCACAGCATAGGTGCTGCTAAGTTTTTGGCCAGTAATTTTTTAGTCCCATTTTTCGCAACAAAAAAAGTGACCATAGTAGAATCCACAGGCGTTAAAACCTGTGGATTTTTTATTTCAAGCTATCCTTCAATTTTACCTTTGCAAACGCTTTTAGGTTCTTCGAACTCTGGAAGGTTAAGCTAAAACAGCTCCAGCTGCTGGGGTTCGGGGCTTGCCGTTATGGGTTTGGTGGAGTGGAATAGCTCCATGGAGCCAAACTGCTTGTCGGTTATGCACATTATACCCACATACCCGTTGGGCGGTAAAAAGCTCTTAACCCGCTTTATATGTACATCGGCATTCTCGCGGCTGGGGCAGCAGCGGGTGTAAATGGAGAACTGAAACATGGAGAAACCATCCTTAATTAGATTTTTGCGGAACAGTGCATACTGCTTTCGCTCCTTCTTGGTTTCGGTTGGCAGGTCGAAGAATACTAACACCCACATAACTCGGTACTGGTTTAATCGGTCAAAGGTGGTCATGGTATTTGGTTTACCCCGGCAGGGTTTAAAACCCCGTTGGGGTTAGTATAACTACGTTAACGCCGGGTACAGAATTTTACGGCTGGTTCCCTCGAAACACTCGTACAGCGATGCTGCAGTTCGCTGCGCCCCCACCATCAGTGGGCTGCTTCGGTCGTCAATAACTATATCTATGGCTGGAATTACCAAAAGTTTTGCCTTAATTTCCTTGGTTAGCTCCGAGTAATCGATGCCTTCCTTCACAATTTCGAGCACAACCCTATCGACAAACGGACGGTAGGGCTCCATAATGTCATCGGCAAGGCAATAGGCATTATAGCGGTTATGGTGATGTATTCCCAGTGTGGGGAGTAGTCCGCTGGCCACCAAGTTTCGGGCTATAACTGCACGTAGTACGGCGTAGCCATAGTTAAGCAGGTTGTTGGGCTCATCGTCGTACCTTCCGCGGGTAAATATATCATTGGTGTGCCCATCGAAAATATTTTTCCAGTAGAAGGCTGCTGCTCGCCCTTCGTAGTTATCGGGGTCGCCACTTCTAACGCTTCGGCTCCAGTAGAGCATGGGCTCAACATCAACCCCAATGGATTTTAGCAGTGCGGCCTGATTCTGAATTTTGGCCTGTACCGTTTGCTGCCATAGCTGCTTTTTTAGCGGAACGCTTGCCGATAGCTGTACTGCAAATCGCTCGCTTTGTAGCGTGTTGGCCTCTAGCGGGTATAGCAGCCCCGAGGGCATATGCCGCTCGTTGGTGGTAATTATTGCGGCGTTATTGTCGAGCAGTTTGTTCAGCAAAACGTGGGTGATGGTAATTTGGGGCGAGTCCAGAACTACAACTCCAACGTCCTCGATGGGAACCGATTTGTTCTCGGTTTCGCCATCGGGATACTCTATCACCATTTGCAGATCCTTGGCCTTAAGGTAGACCGGGTTGCCAAAGTAAAGGGTTCGTTTTATCATGATATTTGCGTAAACTCCTGTCAAGGTTTAAAGCCTGGCAGGGGTAGGTTAAATTTGTTCGTCCATTATGCTGGGGTCAACTATTCTTTGGTGTGTTTCAATAAAATTTTTTTTACCGTTGAACCATTCCAGTACTGTTTTTCTGTCGACCTTGGTGGGTTTAACGGAGATAATGCTTTGGTACGACGACCATGGGTATTCCCGAAAATCATTGTTAAGCTGATGATGAGCTGGGTTTTGATGGATGTAAAGAACTAGGTTCTGAAAATATTTCTCGGAGGTTACGTTAAGGCGGCGGAAGTTTTTTTCGATTAGGCTTCCCGTGCGATTATTTTTTAAATTGAAATGCTTAGTGTATGAGCCGAACAGGTGCGAAAACATTTTGTGAGGAATAGGTTTCTTTCCACATATACCTCCAGAGTCTTCGGATTCGGGAGGGTTGTGGGTAAGTTGCCACTTCAACCTTCCATGGCCGTTGTACATGGAAGAGCTTAATTCCTTAAGGTAGCCTATCTCACTCTCCTCCTTTATCCGAACCAACAGGTGAAAGTGGTTTCCCATTAGGCACCATGCGTAGGTGTTGGCAATGGTGGGAATGTACTTATCGTAAAGCGAAATAAAATGTCTGTAGTCTTGGGGAGTGTGGAATAACGTTTCGCCATTGTTGCCACGGTTGTAAATATGGTAGTAATTGCCATGCTCTAAAGGTATGTCGCGCAAATTTGGCATTCGGGTACTTTTTTAGTTTTAACCAGACTGGATTTCAAACCCTGTCTGGGTGATTTAGCTGTAAGCCTATTGTTTGGATAGGCTTGTCTATCCTTTCGACCCGCTTGCCTATCGATTCGATAGGATTGCCTGTCGTTTTAATACGATGACGTATCATTTTGATACGATCGCCTGTCATTTCGATGCATCATCCTATCAAATTAATAGGATGATCTGTCATTTTGACACACCATCCTATCCAAACGATAGGATGGCCTATCTATTAAGAGGAGGGGGGTACTTCCGAAGTACTCCCCCCCTCTTCCGAAGTACCCCCCCCTACTTGGTAAGTACCCCCTCCCTGTATAGGAAGATGATTATTTATACTGTTTGGGCAGTAGTGGCTTCATCGGAAGTGATGGTCACTTCGAATGATGTTTTTAGATCGTCGACAATTGCTTTAGTGCCGGGAATGTTCATTTTGGCGGCTTGCTTCGCGGAGTTGTATATGGTTAATGCTGCCGAGTATGCATCGGAGCCCGCGGCTATTCTTGTATCGTTTACAATGTCGGCCAGACGGTTAATCTCCTTGGCGATATTCTGTAGATTGTTGAATAGCTTAAGGTCGCGCTCCAGCTCGTCGAGGTTGGTATACGGAGGTATAATTTTGGATTCTTTCCTACCGTAGAATAAACATTTTGAAACGAACGGGCTACGCGCATCCTCCAGCTTTGGCATGGCTTTTTTTACGGCAGACGACAGCTTAATTGCGAAGGGTAGTTTAGCCTGTATATCGGCTATGTCGGTAGTAATTTGGTCAATTACCTCTTGGGTAATTTCAGCTGAGATGTAGTCACTCATAGCAATTTGTTTTTTATGGTTAATAATAGTTTGAGAAAACACAAAGGCTAAAAGCGAAAGGCAAATTTCTTAATACATTAATTTGTATCTAATTTATAGATAATAAATGATATATACAAATGTTGCGATTTTTTTTGCGTGGAGGTTTGGGTGTATTCCTTTTGCCATATCCCAGTCAGGGTTTTAAACCCTGACTGGGAGGGGCGGTTAATTAAAAAATATTATTTCTCCATCGGGTTTAATTTCGAAGTCTTTACCTTCGATAAGAAAGTTAAAATTACCTTTTGTTAATCTAAGTTTTCCTTTAGGGGTAATGTAGTCAATAGCGGAATCTCCTTTGCCTATTTCTTCATCTTTTCGTGCATCAATATGATATTTAAACTTAATACGTCCATCTTTTTCAAATTCTGTTATTTTGTAAAGCCTTTTAGCTTTGTTTTGGTTTGATAATTCAAATAATTCATCAGGGGAATTCCTAAAGAATAAAACTTTCTGTCCAATTTTCAGTATTGCATATAAGTTAAGTTTATCGCCTCTTTTATTGTATGAGATTTCTGACTCAATGGTCAGTTCTCTACTGTTTGAAACTCTCAAAAGCGAAGCTGCGTCAAATAGATTAATAATTCTGAAGTCTCTTTCAATCTTATTTTTAATAATTCCTTGGTAAAGAGCATATGCATAATTTTCTCCATTACCTGCATAGTAGTAGCGTTTGTGATTTCTGCTACTTAGGTTAATTAAAGTTTTTTGAGAGATATTTACCTGCTCTTTAATTTTTAAAGGTTCTTTATCTCTTACAAATATGCGTACATGCCTTATTTTATTAACTTTTTCTCCTTTTCTATTGTACATGAAAATTCCTTCGGATAAAGCATCCTTAAAGTTACGTCCATCAATTTGCTTTTGAATAATATCGAATAAGTGTTTGTCTACTATACAACTTTTCAAGTCCTCTAGGCTTTTAAACCCAGGAGATGCCGCATCTTTTTTGTACAGCAAAGGTTCTCTTACCACATAAAGCAAGGTGTTATCGTAGATAAATTTGCCTTGTTCAACCATGTAATGGCCCTGTTCATTTTTTAATGGCAGTTTTATTGCACCAAGAAATGTGTCTTTATGAAGTTCACCCCTTATACAGTCTCCTTTAGCAACTTTTGGTTTTGGATTGCCATCTGAATCAAGCAGTGGGTTCCCTTGTTTGTCCTTTAAGAAAACAACTTTACCTCTACGACGTACAACCTTTTTCCCTTTGACTAGAGCTTTGTCCCGTGCAATATTGTTAATTAAAATATTGTTATCAATCTCTTCAATTATAGTTTCAAGCATTGGTAATTCTAATTTTGACACTTCCTTGTCAAGTTCAGATTTTAGCCAATCTCTTTTTTGGTACTTGCCAGTATCTTTTGCTATTTGTTTCTCTTCGAGATATTCGTAAAATATTTTAAGGATTTTATCGCGCTGATTTGCATGAGGAATAAGCGTTAGTATAAGTGCATCAATGGAGTGGTGGGAGTGTTTTGCTCTACTTTTTTTCTCATAAATATTCTGTATTTCAACGATCTTTCTGAAATCGGAGGTGACTGTTCCTTTTTGAACATCTACTGTGTTGAATGCCGTTTTTAAATAATGTAGGGCATATTTTGATATTAGTTGCGTATCAACCAACTGACTATTTTTAAAGCCAGTTGTAACTTCGCCTATGGTAAAGCGTCCTAGTTTATTTTGCCAATACTTTAACTCCATAGCCCAAAGATGACGCTGCCGAATGGCATCATCCTTTTGGTTTTTGGTTGAGGCGTGTTTGGATTTCCCCTTCCAGAATTCAATCATTGTTTTAATATGCTCAACCTTATCTTCCCAGTCCTTTAACCGGGGTTTGATGGCCGTGTATGTTTCACCACCGATTGGAACATCATTTTCATAGTTTGGCAGTTGGGTCGGTATTTGATTCTTCTTAATATACCTGTTATAATGGGCAAAGCATACGGTGAGGTTCGCTAAAGAGTTGTCGAATGAAATGCTTCGGGGAATGGTATGCTCAAAATCCACCTTGTTTTCATTAAATAGGTCGCTTATAGAGATTACTCGCCCAGTGTACATACAGATACATCGTTGTTCTTTCCACAACCGGTACTTGTCAACCATTTGCTTGGCTTGAGAAAGTTTCTGGAAAAGGTCTGTTGATTGATTTGTCCATCTGTTTTGTGTGTATTCTCCGCTACCCTTGCTTATTTGATTATTTTTAACCTGCTCGTACCAGATTCTTACTTTGTCAATATCTTCATCACTATCGGGGTTAGGTAGAGTTGAGTAATCCTTATTTTCAAGCAAACCTTTAATTGCATCGGCAAATTCGTTGTTTTCATTTTGACGTTGCCTTTGATATGTTTCTATTGCCCATCGTTGGTTGGCATCATTTAAATCGCGAGCAGTTTCAACAACGATTCTGGTTTCCTCGTCTATTTGCCCTGTTTTTATAAGATAGTTGATTAGTTTACGTAGTTCATAAAGCGTGCGCATTGCCATTGGATTTTTAAATGCACCTGTTTTAGGACTTTGGAGGTATAGTTTTCCGTCATCTTTATTAGGTTTCGATGGGGCATAGGTCTCAATCATTGAAGGATGATAAAGTTTGCTAAGTTGTTTTTCGTCAACTTTTGGAAAATATACCAAAATAAAATCCTTTAAGGTATCAACAATCCGTGGCAGCTTGTAGAACTGATGACTTGTTGACTTATAGTAGGTTTTACCATTGAAAGCCACCTTGTGATATCTATTATCACCATGTAAAATGGTTTCAAAACCTGTTCTAAAAGTGCATTGATATAAATAATTAACGGTATCGATAATTTCAGTTTTATTTATAACTTTTTCTTCCCAGGTTTTTTCTCCAATCGTTTCAACAATAGTTTGCTTAATACTTTCTTTATCAGAATTGGTCAGGGTATATGTTGTATCTTTAAAGCCATACTTTTCATCATCATGCAACGATTTATAGGCTGCAACAAGGTTATTTACAATGTTAAGTATTTGCTTCTCATCTCTGTTAGCTGTAATTAATCTAGTTATGCTATCTTTAACTAGTTGCTGATTTTCTTCTTTACTCCAAATACCCTCTCCAATTATTTCGGGAATATTGGCCATTAAAACTGCTTCGGTATAGATGAAGCCCTTATGAAGAAACACATTTATTTTTTTGATTGCATTTAAACTAAGCATTGAATATCCTTCGGGGCATGCCTTCCATGCAATCATGAACTTTTTTGTTTTCTCTTCGTCCAGCTGTAATTTTTCTGTGGCAAACTGAAAAACCATTTCTTCGTCATCAAACGAGAAAAGTACATGCCATATATCTTCAATATTATATACAATGCTATGTTCTTCTCCAGTCTTTTTATTAACTCGTTTCAGTGCTGTTGTTTTTTCATAATTATGCCAGTCGTCTCCGAATATATCCTTTAATCGTGCAGATATAGGGCAACCCGATACATTTGTTTTATCGGAATAGTTTATCGTTTTAGCTTTATAGTCAAGTACCCATGCAATATTCTTGTCTTTAAACTCACGCTTTTGGATATATTCACGAATCTCGTTAAAGTTGAAATGTGCTTTTGATTGGCGGTAGAAATATTTATCGTAAATCTCGTTCTTTAAATCATTCGATAAGTTAATCCATTCACCATTTTTCTCTTTTCGATACTGGATATTGTTCAAAAACGATAATGCCCTAAATGTTTCGAATTCGGGGTGACTTATTGGACATCTATATTTATTGGTTTCAAGTGTGCATTTACCAACTAATCCTTTTTGTGACCGCAACGGTCGTTGAAAGAAAATAGCACCATTATAACGATTTTTACCTGATTCAATTAGTTTCTTATATAAATTGGATTCTACGCCGATACTTTGAAACTCAAATATTCTAGTACATTCATCTTTGCAATGCTTCCGGAAAGTATGCTGAATCCATTCCAGACGGACTCTCTCTCCTTGTTTTTCAACATAGGCTAGAGCTGACCCAATAGTTGAAAAATCTGATAATGATTTACCAAAACGTTTTTGAAGATTATTTTCGAATTCAGTTTCTTTTTTTAGTTCCGATTTAGCATCTTGTTTCTCACCTGTATCATGAACAGCAACGTCCTTTCGACTACTCTTAAATCCTCTTCGTTGTGCAATGTGGTATAATGCTCGCCCTAGTTTATAGCGATCAGTCTCTTTCGTAAAATCTAACTTAACTTCTACTAAATCTGCCCTTAATTGATAGGGGCTTGAATAATCTGGTTTCCCATCGTTATTAAAGTCAAGTTTAATCCAAGAATCAAAAGTTTTATCATCAATAGGGTATGCTCTACCGCCTTCTCCTTTTAATGCTTTTTCTTTGTCATATTTTCTCCAACGATTAAATCCGTCTGAAGATAAAGGACAATAACCATTTTCAATGAGTATATCTAGTGTCTTCCATAGTTTATATTTTCGGGATTGATATAATCGGCGTGTCGAACGTTTTTTTGTTCTTTCAGCAGCAAATGAGAATTCGCCAGATTTGCCCTCCCCAACACCTTTCTCAAAAATTGTTACTCCATATTTTTCTATTTGTTCATTTTTGTTGATTAGTGTATTTCGGATAGCCCAACCGATTGAGTTTGTTCCGAGATCAAGGCCGAGAATTTTTGCCATTTTATTTAAAATTAAATTACTATATCTATTTTTTCTTGTATATTTGTCTTATACAATTTGAGAGACTTTTCACAATAAGGCTATAAGCCGAAGAAATTCTTAACCCTGCGTACTCCGTAGGGTTTTTTATTTCATTCCCTTAAAATTAAACGATTTTATTTTAAATAAAAAGCAGAACCCATTAAAATTCAATTAAAACAGGCGTTCTAGAATAGGGTGTAAGCATAACTCTCTCAGTTTTTCCAAACGCTGAGAGGTTCTGTGGTTCGAAAAAACTTGTCTGTGCCGAAGTCTATTTAATTAGATTTTGATTCCATAACAACTCTATCAGACTCTGATAGGTTGTTTGGAGTCCGAATTATTCGCCTTTTACAATCCCATTTACCACATCAATTACTAAGCCCATATCGAACCCACGCGATACCCCAAAGCGGATTAGCTTGCTTTTTAAATCGTACACCGATTTTGCTTTGGTTTGCTTGGCCTTTCGGGTAATGAGTTCGGCTAGTTGGGCTTTGTCAACGTTGGGGTCAATCTGGGAGAGTGCTTCGTTTATAATGTCGGCTGCAACTCCCTTTGCCCTTAGTGCCGTGGCAATTTTTATACGACCCCATTTGCTTATTCGGCTTTTGTCGCGAACAAACATTCCGGCGTAGCGGCTATCGTCAACAAAGCGGTCGGTAGTAAGGCGGCTAATTACCCAGTTGATATCCTCGGGGGCGAGTTTCCACTGTACCATTTTCTGCCTTAAGTCGCCAGAGCATTTTTCGTTGCGGGCACAAAGATTCTGTAAGCGCGAAAGCGCTTTTTCTTTGCTAATTTGCTTGATATTTGGTGTTGGGTATTTAGCGTTTTGCATTGTCTTACATCTAAAATCTAATGTTTGGCATCGGTATTTGTCAGTTTACCAAAAGCCATCCGGTCTTTTCCGTTAATATCATTTCTTATCTCAACATCGGTAAAGCCGCTTGCGGTGAGTAAATCCTTGGTTTGGTTTCCAAATGCCTCGTTTATTTCGAAGTATAGTTTTCCACCGCTCTTTAGCCATGCCGAGGCATTCTGTGCGATTGTTCTGTAGAAAAGCAGAGGGTCGTTATCTTTTACAAAAAGGGCAAGGTGTGGCTCAAAGTTCAATACATTATCGTCCATTTGCTGTTTCTCCAACTCCCGAACATATGGCGGATTGCTTACTATAATGTCGAATGGTGCTCCTGCTATTCTGGGTATATCCAGAATATTTGTATTGATGAAGTTGATGTCAACGCAATTGTCGGTGGCATTCTGCTGTGCTGTACTTAGCGCATCGGCCGATATATCAATTGCCGATACCTGCGAATTTGGTAGGTGTTTTGCCAAGGCAATGGCGATGCATCCCGACCCTGTTCCAATATCGAGTATTCTGGGCGATTCTACGTTATTACTTTCAATAATCCAGCTAACCAGCTCTTCGGTTTCGGGGCGGGGGATTAGCACGCTTGGGTTAACTCTAAAGGGTAGATCCATGAAATGGGTCGATCCAAGTATATACTGAATGGGTTGTTTTGCTTCTAGTTTCTGTAGTGTAGCTATAACTTTTTCCGATGTTTCATTGTCAATTATTTTATCGGGCATTAAGTGTACCTGATAATGAGGTATCCCCACAATATCTTCAATGATCAATCGGCGAATCGACTGAATTTCGGTGCTTGGATAAAAATCCGATAGGCGCGAGTTAATTAAATCAAACAGCAGCCTTAGCGTATAACTGTTCATTAAAAAGTGTATTTTTGTGTAGGTAACAAATTTACGGAATATTATGGATAACTCTGAATTAGATAGAATGTACATGTCGCGTTGCCTTGAGTTGGCGCTTAATGGTATTGGAAATGTTGCTCCAAATCCTATGGTGGGTGCAGTAATTGTGCACAATAACCAGATAATAGGTGAGGGGTTTCATGCTTTTTATGGCGAGGCTCATGCCGAGATAAATGCTATTAATTCGGTTAAGGATAAATCTTTGCTTAAAGATTCAACCATTTATGTTTCGCTTGAACCCTGTTCACATTACGGAAAAACTCCGCCCTGTACCGATCGAATTGTTGATTTGGGAATTCCGAATGTTGTTATTGCAGCCACCGATCCAAACCCTAAAGTGAGCGGACGTGGAATTGAAATTCTTCGGCAGCAGGGATGCAATGTTACCGTTGGAGTGCTGGAGGATGAGGCTCTGGAGCAGAATCGTAGATTTATTACTTATCACACAAAAAAACGACCCTATGTAATCCTAAAATGGGCTCAAACCATCGATGGATTTATCGATGCTGTTCGTCAGCCATCGGATCCAATTGAGCCAATTTGGATAACCAATGAGCATGCCCGTTCGTTGGTTCATAGGTGGCGAAGCGAAGAGCAGGCTATTCTGGTTGGAACTAATACCGTTGAACGCGATAATCCCCATTTGAATGTAAGGAACTGGTGTGGAAGGGCTCCTTTCAGGGTTGTTCTGGATAGAAAATTACGCTTGCCTAAAGAGTCGAACGTTTTTGATGGTACTCAGCCAACACTTCTTTTTATGGGCAACAATAGCAGCTCGCTAGCTCGCAAGCCTGAGTTTGCAGGAATTCCAAACCTAGAAATGATTACCATTGATTTTGTAAAAGGGGTTGAAGCCCAAATTCTAAAAGAACTTGGTAGTCGCGATATAATTTCGGTTATAGTTGAGGGTGGGGCTACATTACTATCGAGCTTTATTCAGCGTGGACTTTGGGATGAGGCTCGCGTATTCGTGGGAAATAAATTCTTTGGCGATGGCGTAAAAGCTCCGCTGTTTAAAGGTTCACCCTTAAACTACGATGAAATTGGCGATAGTAAACTCTTTGTTTATAGAAATAAGGAGAACTAGGTATTATACTGCAGCAAAATTAATAGCATCGCTATCCCATTTTGGGGCACTTTCGATGGCGGGTATAATATCTTCGGGTTTGTCAACAAAAGTCCAGATGTCTACATGCTCTGTTCGCATAAAATGCTCCTCAACCATTTTGTTGAGCAATGCTTTAAGGTGTTCGTAGAAACCATCGGTATTTAAAATGATAATGGGCTTGGTGAACTTTCCTAGCCTTTTTAGCGTAATTACCTCCGAGAGTTCTTCGAGCGTTCCGCAACCTCCCGGAAGTGCTACCACAGCATCGGCATCTTCGATTAAAAGACGTTTGCGCTCGTGCATGTCTTTTACAAGAATAAGTTCAGTAAGTTTTTTGTGTCCCCATTCCACTTTATCCATAAATCGGGGTAAAATTCCTATAACCTTTCCTCCTTCCTGTAGTGCTGTATCAGCAAGACAGCCCATTAGCCCATTCGAGCCACCACCGTAAACCACAGTCATTCCGTTTTTGGCTAAATCTCGGGCTAAAACCTGAGTTGCTTTAAAGTACTTATCGTCAACTTTATTGCTGGATGCGCAGTAAACACAAACTTTCATAGTATAGATGTTAAATTTCTGGCATCATGGTTTCGAATAAGTTTGATGTCAGTTTTGGGTGAATCAAAAAAGAAAATAAAAAAGGTCGGGGAGAACCCGACCCCAATAATATAATTACTCAAATTATAGCAAAGCCTCTAACTTAGCAATTAGGTTGTTCTTAGGAACAGCGCCAACTTGCTTGTCAACCTGCTGTCCATCCTTGAAGAATAGGACAGTAGGAATGTTTCTAATTCCGTAGCGAGCAGCAATTCCTGGGCAATTGTCAACATCAACTTTAGCCACAACTGCTTTATCCTTATACTCCTCGGCTATTTGTTCAACGTAAGGTGCGATCATTCTGCAAGGGCCACACCATTCAGCCCAAAAATCAACCAGAGCTGGTTTTCCTGAGTTTAATATTAACTCATCAAAATTTGAATCAGTTACCTGTAGTGCCATGTTCGTACTTGAATTAATTTTTTCAGATTATAAAATTATAAAAATAAAACGAAATTACTACCTAAAAGTTTAATCGGCATTCAATTTAAAATCCATTTCGTTGTCTTTTAAGAAATTGACAAAGTCATTTGTTATGTCGACCCTGTAGGAGCGCGAGAACAAATCGACCGAAATTCTATTTTCGGGATCAACTATTTTAAACTTTAGCAGCACTTTAGCCTTGTCTTTCGACGATAACTTTAGGAAATCGTCAATTAATCCATCGGAAATCTCGGTGAGAGGTAGCGTAATTGTAATTCCTTTTATTTGCTGCTCTCTTACCTCGTAAAGCATTGTTATAGTCTTAATTTTGAGTTCGAGCTCTTCCTGTCGATACATCTTGGGCTGTACTTTGCCCTTAATCATAACCATATAGCCAGTGTAGCAGAAATTGCGGAATGTTTCAAAGTCCTTTCCAAATAGCATAATCTCCATGGAATCGGAGTAATCCTCTAGTGTGATGCGTCCGTAAGGTTTTCCGTTCTTGGTCGTATCTATTCTTGCCCCAACTATCATTCCTGCAATGGCTACATCCTTATCACGATACTGATCTAAGTTCTTTAGATCGGCTAGAGTTGTATTGCTTAGATTCTCAATTTCAAACTTAAACTCATCCAGCGGATGTGCCGAAAGGTAAATCCCTACAACCTCTTTCTCCCTGTTGAGTAGTTCTATTGTTGGCCATTCATCTACCTTGGGTGCTTCGGGTTTAGGCATCTCAAACTCGCTGCTGGCCCCGAATAGTGACATTTGGCTGCTTTGTTTCTCGGTTTGTGTTTTTACTCCGTAGCGCATGAGTGTTTCGAGGTGAGTTGTCCCTTTTATGTCGGGTGTGAGGTATGCGCTGCGGCTAATTGGTCCGAGCCCGGCAAATGCTCCTGCTATTACAAGAACCTCTAGGTTCTTTTTATTGACCGTTTGGAGGTTTACGCGTTCCATGAAATCGTAAATATCCTTGAATTTGCCGCTAGTATTGCGGGTTTCAATAATGTTTGCAACCGCATTTTCGCCCATCCCTTTTATTGCGCCAAGTCCAAATCTTACATCTCCATTGGGCATTACCGAGAACTTATAGTGACTTTCGTTGACATCGGGGCCCAATACCTGAATGCCCATTCGGCGGCACTCATCCATAAAGATTGTAATTTTCTTTATATCGGAAAGGTTACGGCTAAGAACCGCGGCCATAAATTGGCTTGGGTAGTGAGCCTTAATGTATGCTGTTTGGTATGCAACGTAGGCGTAACAGGTTGAGTGTGATTTGTTGAACGCGTATTCCGCAAAGGCTTCCCAGTCGGTCCAAATTTTCTCCACTTTGGCTTTGTCGTGACCTTTCTTTAGACAGCCATCAACAAACTTCTCCTTAAGTTCGTCCATTACCTTGCGGAGTTTTTTACCCATTGCTTTACGGAGAGCATCGGCCTGACCCTTAGTAAAGCCGGCTAACTTTTGCGATAGTAACATCACCTGCTCCTGATACACAGTGATTCCATAGGTATCCTTGAGATACTCCTCCATGTCGGCAATGTCGTACTCAATAACTTCGCGGCCATGCTTACGGTTGATGAAGCTGGGGATGTACTCCATTGGACCTGGACGGTAAAGAGCATTCATGGCAATTAAATCCTCGAAACGGTTGGGTTCCAACGCACGCATGTGCTTTTTCATTCCGGGCGACTCGAACTGGAATACTGCGGTAGTTTCACCTTTTGAGAATAGTTCGAAGGTTTTTTGATCGTTCAGTGGAATATTATCAATGTCTAAATCTTCTCCAGTTGATTCTTTAATGAACTGAATTGCATCTTTTATGATGGAGAGGGTTTTTAGACCAAGGAAGTCCATCTTAAGAAGACCAATGTCTTCAACGTGAGAGCCTTCATACTGGGTTACGAAAAGCGATGTTTCCTTATTGGTTGATAGAGGAACGTATTCTTCCAAATCGTCGCGTCCAATAATGATTCCGCAGGCATGGACTCCTGTTTGCCTTACCGTTCCCTCCAATACTTGGGCGTATTCTAGGGTGGATCGGACTAGTTCGTTACTTGAATTTCGTTCCTTATCTAATTCAGGAACCTCTTTAAATGCAGCCTTTAACGTTGTGCCGGGTTTTTCGGGAACTAGTTTTGCCAGTCGGTCGGCAATGGCTAGTTCTAGTTTTTGAACGCGGGCAACATCCTTAATGGATGATTTGGCAGCCATTGTGCCGAATGTGATGATATGGGCAACACGTTTTGCTCCATATTTTTGTACTACGTATTGAAGTACCGTTTCGCGTCCGTCTTCATCGAAGTCGATATCAATATCGGGCATCGAAATACGCTCGGGGTTAAGGAAGCGCTCAAACAGCAGGTCGTATTTAATAGGGTCGATGTCGGTGATTTTTAAGCAGTATGCAACTGCAGATCCTGCTGCCGAACCACGGCCAGGGCCAACGGAAACCCCCATTTTTCGAGCCGAATGTATGAAATCCCAAACAATAAGGAAGTAACTGGGATACCCCATTCGGGCAATTACCTCCAACTCAAAATCTATTCGTTCTACAACATTCTCGGGGATTTCCTCTCCCCATCGTTTTTTAGCACCTTCGTATGTGAGATGTCGTAAATACTGGTTATCGTCGGTAAATCCATCGGGTAGCGGAAAGTGAGGCATGATGGGTTTGCTGCTAAGCCCATAAATCTCAATCTTATTGAAGATTTCCTGCGTATTATAGATTGCCTCGGGACATTCTGGAAAGATGGAAAGCATTTCCTCTTCGCTTTTCAGGTATTCCTGAAAAGTATAGCGCATACGGTTAATATCGTCAAGGTCTTTGCCTGTGTTGAGACAGATAAGACGGTCGTGCGCTTGTGCCTCTTCGGCTAGAATAAAGTGAATATCGTTGGTGGCAATACATTTTACACCTGTTTTTGCCGATAGTTCCAGTATCGTTTTGTTTACCTCAAGTTGATTTTTATAGACATGCTCATCTATCCTAGGTTCTCCCGATTTATGGAGCATTAACTCAAGGTAAAAATCGTCACCAAAAATTTCCTTGAACTCCATTATTGTTGCTTCTGCTCCGCTAATATCACCATTCATTATAGCCTGAGGTATTTCACCGCCAAGGCATGCGCTTGAGGCGATTAATCCTTTATGGTGCTTGCGGAGTAGCTCCTTGTCGATTCTTGGTTTATAGTAGAAACCTTCGGTGTATCCATAGCTAACCAGTTTTACAAGGTTGTGGTATCCTTCCTTGTTTTTGGCCAGTAGAATTAAGTGATGATTTCCTCTGTCTTCCTTATCGGTTTTGTCGTGTCGACTTTTTTTTGCAACGTAAACCTCGCAGCCAATAATTGGTTTGAAGAGTTTTTGCTCTTGATCTGTAATTTGTTGCTTAAGTTCATCAATCTTTGTAGAGCAATCAACACCCTTTTCCTGTTCGGCATGTAAATTTTCTATCTCACACTTAATACGTTTTATTTCATCGTTAATAGACCCATTTTTTTTGTTGGTAGCATTTATGAATTCTTTAATTCCAAACATATTACCGTGATCGGTAATAGCGATGCCTGGCATTCCTAATTCCTTTGCTCTATCAATTAACCTATTAATGCTTGATGCTCCATCAAGAATGGAGTATTGAGTGTGGACGTGCAGATGAACAAATTTTCCCATTTTTACATACCAAGATATAAATTCAAAAGTTCTGATTTTTGTTAATCAGAGGATTGATTCTGACGGTGAATTATGGTTGAATTACAGTTATTTGGCAAATTAAAATTGCGACAGAATCTCTATAGCAAAAGTAGCTAACGCTCATTTCTTAAACGAAGATTGTTGATAACTATTAAAACTTTCTTAACGTGTATCTTATCAATGCTTTATTTCTGTTGAAGTAACATTTTTTTCTGAGAAATTACTAATGGTTTTAAATGAAGAACCCAGCCAAACAGCTGGGTTCTTAGGTGTATGAGGTTGGTTCCTGTTATTTCATTTCTAGAATTTTTCTGGATATTTCTGTGTTGTCTATTTTAATCTTTACAATGTATGCTCCGGCCGACATTCCTTTTTCTGTAGCCGAGAAGTAATGCTTCTTAACACCAGAATCTTCAGTGCCATTTGCAATAACATCAACAAGTTTTCCAGTTAAATCGAATACCGAAATATTTATATTCGAGGTTTTTTCCAAGTTGTATGATATTGTAACTCTCCCTTGGTAAGGGTTCGGGTATATATCTAATTTTACATCCTCGGTCAAATTTTCAACGTTGTTTGTAAGATTAACCACATCGCTGTTGAATGCGGCTCTGGTACTTGTTGAAGGCTTACCGTTTTGGGGTGTATAGGTACTTTTGATGAGAACCAGAACTGGAAATCGGTGATTTTGCACATACCAGCGGTAACTTACATCTTCTATTTGTGTTGTTACATTATTGATAACTTGCTTGGTTGTTTTAACCTCTTTTACTCTGAGAGTATTGTCGAGCACAGTGCCATTCGGTAATTCTAGTTGACCTTTTGCATCGCCCTCTACTCGGTATGATCCGCTTACCTGTCCAATAACCTTCTCATTCGAAATGTAATCCCCTTCAAATTCTCCTGCGAAATTGCTGCCGTAGGTAAAGGGATATTTCATTTTAATGAATGGCTTGCTGTATTGTATTCGCGTTTGGCCTGTTGATGTTACAAGCCCATATTGAGCAAGACTTTCTTTTGATGATTCGAATACGAAATAATTGCCAAATTCTTCGAGAATTGTATTGCCCTTTGGAAATAAGGAGCAACTTTTCGATACGAATGTGTCATGGATTAGTCCTACAAAGTTGTTGTTTACCTCGAGGTTGGAAAAATTCCATACTGCATTTTTGCCCGAGTTACTAGGGTCAACGTAGTTGGTAAGCATCATTGGATTGCGCTCATTGGGAACAAATCCATGGGTTTCGTTGGTGAGAATAGTTTGAGACTTGGCCGTTAAAAATAATGTTCCAAGGGTCAGTAGGAGCATAGTTTTTTTCATAGTCGTAACAGTTAGAGTTTTCAATTCTAACAAATATACAAACATGCTGTGTTAAAATCAATAAAGAAAACGTAAACTTTGGATTAGAAAGTGCCGAAGATATTTAAATAAGTTATAGATCTCGATACTTTACAATAAGTCTTGATGCAACTAAGAAAAGAACAATGTATCCTCCACATACTGCAATGGATATAGGTAAAGAAATACCTTCCGTTGCACTATGTTGTATTTGATATGTCGAATTTGGATCCATTGCTTGTATGTCTGCTAGATTTACCCCTAGCATTCCTAGAAAATCGGGCGTTGGGGTTAGGTTCGAAATGATTTTTATTGGAAAAAACGAGTCGATATTAGACGAAAAGAATAATCTGATAAATGGCTCTATTAGTATGAAATAGAGTAGGTACATTACTATTGATAAAGCCATGTTTCTAAATAAAAGCGCAATAAATACTGCAAGAGCCATGTATGCTAACGACTGAATTCCTAGTATTAAAACATACTGAAATCCATGGAAGAATTGCACTTGTACAGGTTCAGGCTCTGTGTTTGTAAGCCCTACAATTAATCCCGAAATGGCTACAAGCAGAACAACATATAATGATAAACTGGCTATCGTTATTAACTTCCCAACTATAAGATGGTCTCGATTAAGCCCGTCGAGTAATTGACGTCGAAATGTGTTGTAGGTTAGTTCATTTCCAGTTAAAACAATAACAAGTATGGCCAATAGCAGGTTGAACCAGCTGGCAATCCATGCCATTGTTCCCCACATGTAGTTGCTCGAGAATAATCTGAACACATTTATTCCCTGAATATTTAAATCGATGTTTGCACCAAGAGTCACGACTAGAACATAAAATAAAGCATGAAGAAGCAGAATAGCCCAAAATGTTGGGTAGTTTATTGCTTTTATTGCTTCTACTTTAAATAGATTCTTCATTTTGTTGTATTTATGATTAATCTACTTTTTTGACAATGCTTAAAAAAAGTTCTTCGAGCGTAGGTCGTCGCACCTCAAACTTATTGAGAGTTATTCCATTGCTTGCTAAAAGTGCGCTGAACTCAGTTATCTTAATCTCGGAGTCGAATGTTAGTATAAATCCAGAGATATTTTGTTCTAATACTTTACATCCAGATGTGCTGTTGATAATGTTTCCAAGTTCAGCCATTTGCTGACTTTCTACAATGGCTATATGGTTAAAGTTTAATAATTCATCAACTTTTCCGTAGGCGATATTTTTTCCATTTTTTAGAATGACAACATGTGTGCAAACTTTCTGAATTTCATCTAGGTTATGGCTTGCTACTATTATGGTTTTGCCCAAGTACGACTGATCTTTAATTAGCTTGCGTACTTCTGCAATTCCTTCGGGATCTAATCCATTGGTTGGTTCGTCGAGTACTAGAACTTCTGGATTGCCAATTAAGGCTTGAGCAATAGCAAGACGCTGTTTCATTCCCAACGAAAGCGCATAACAACGTGTCTTTTTTCGTTCAAGTAGGTTTACTTGGCTTAGTATTGTATCAATACTGTTGTAGTCGCAACCGCGCGCTAAGGCTGCAAGGTTAAGATTTTTCTCAACAGATAGATATGGAAAAAAATATGGGACTTCGAGAAGCGAACCAACTTTGGTGTTGGCAAGTTTGTTTTTTGCGCCATCAAACCAGCAAAACGATCCTTTGTCTGCCGATTTTATACCAAGAATTATCGATAAGAATGTTGTTTTTCCGCTTCCGTTTGGCCCTAGTATTCCAACAACTTCTCCTTTCGAGATTGATAAACTCAAATTGTCCAGAGCCTTAATGGATCCGAACGATTTACAAAGGGAGTTAACTTTTAGAATAGAAGCCATGGGGGGATTGTTGGTTATTCGGAATGTTTAATTACCCATTTCCGACATGAACTTGATTCGCATTAAACGAATTTCTTCTTCGGTATAATCCTCCTCGCCAAGTGCGCTTATTGCCTCTTCAACGCTTTCGCTTTCGGCTTCGTTGCGGAAGTAATCAAAAATTTCTTCCTGCTTATCCTCGTCCACAACCTTATCGATGTAATAGTCAAGATTGATTTTGGTACCCGAGTTAACGATAGCCTCAAGTTCATTGAGAAGATCGTTCATTTCAAGGTTCTTTGCTTCGGCAATGTCATTTAAATCCATCTTACGATCGATACTCTGGATTATGTAAACTTTTAGCAGAGATTTATTGGCAACCGATTTAACAACCATATCCTGAGGACGAATAATGTCTTTGTCCTCGACATAAGTCTTAATCAGTTCTATGAATTCCTGACCAAATCGTTTTGCTTTACCAGCACCTACTCCCGAAATGTTTTGCAGTTCCTCAAGCGTGATAGGGTACTGAATTGCCATATCTTCGAGCGATGGATCTTGAAATATTACAAAAGGAGGTAGGTTTTTCTTTTTGGCAACCTTCTTTCTTAAGTCTTTTAGCATGTTGAGCAACTCATCGTCGGCCGATCCCGATTTGTCCATTGGCATACCAATGGCTTCATCGTCATCACCTTCTTCATACTCATGGTCGAGAGTGAACATGATGTCGAAAGGTTTCTTAAGAAAGTCTTGTCCTTTTGGAGTCAAATGCAATAGCCCATAGTTTTCGATGTCTTTATCGATGAATTTCATCACCAATGCTTGACGTATAATCGAGTTCCAGTATCGTTGGTCTTTCTCAGCACCTTCGCCAAAGGTGTCTAGTTTGTTATGTTTATACGATTTAATTGCTGCCGTAACATTGCCAAGTAGGATATTAACAACGTGATCGGCTTTGAATTTCTGGTTGATTGCAATGATGGTTTCAAGCACCATTTGAAGTTGCTCTTTCCCTTCGAATTGGGTTTTGGGATGTAAACAGTTATCGCAGGTTCCGCAATTTTCCTCAGTGTATTCCTCTCCAAAATAGTTCAGAAGACTTTTGCGACGGCACATGGATGATTCAGCATATGAAACTGTTTCTAAAAGTAACTGTTTCCCAATTTCTTGTTCCGATACAGGTTTTCCCTGCATGAACTTTTCAAGTTTCTGAATATCCTTGTAGCTGTAGAATGTAATACATTGACCTTCGCCACCATCGCGGCCTGCTCGACCAGTTTCTTGGTAGTAGCCTTCAAGACTTTTCGGTATATCGTAGTGAATTACGAATCTAACATCGGGTTTGTCGATACCCATACCAAATGCTATTGTGGCAACAATTACATCAACTTCTTCCATCAGGAACTTGTCCTGATTTTCGGATCGGGTAGAGGCATCCATGCCAGCATGGTAAGGTAATGCTTTAATTCCGTTTACTTTAAGAACTTCTGCCATTTCTTCCACTTTTTTGCGGCTGAGGCAGTATATAATTCCAGATTTCCCAGTATTATTCTTTATGTATTTGATGATTTCTTTTACAGCATTAACCTTTGGTTTAATCTCGTAGTAGAGATTTGCCCTGTTAAACGATGATTTGAACACCGTGGCATCCATCATACTAAGGTTCTTTTGTATGTCGCTTTGAACTTTAGGTGTTGCGGTGGCTGTTAGTGCAATTAACGGAGCAGATCCAATTTCGTTTATAATTGGACGAATGCGTCTATATTCAGGTCTGAAATCGTGTCCCCATTCCGAAATACAGTGCGCTTCGTCAATTGCATAGAACGAAATTTTTATCTGTTTAAGGAATTGGATATTCTCTTCTTTGGTCAGGGACTCTGGGGCAACGTAAAGCATTTTTGTTACTCCCTTTGTAACATCTTGCTTTACCTTTTGAATTTGTGCCTTGTTGAGTGATGAATTTAAAAAGTGTGCTACACCATCCTCCAGAACGAAACTACGCATGGAGTCAACTTGGTTTTTCATCAACGCAATGAGCGGCGATATTACTATTGCCGTGCCTTCTAGTATTAGCGCGGGTAATTGGTAGCAGAGCGATTTTCCACCACCCGTTGGCATAAGAACAAACGTATCGTTGCTCGCTAAAACATTTCTAATTATGGCTTCTTGGTTACCTTTAAAAGTGGTAAACCCAAAGTATTTATTTAAATACTCTTTCAGTGAAACCTCTGCTGTATTTACACTCATATTCTCAATTTATCGTCTTACGATACAAAGACTTTTAGCTTTTGTTAATAACCTTAAAATATTAGAGTTCGAAAAAAAAGATACTTTTGCTACATAAAATTACTCGAAATTTTGGATTTAGATACATTTTTAATGTCTTTTAACAAACTCGAGTGACAAATTTAATAAAAATAGACCGTATGAATATCGATATTAAAGGCGTAGCAGTACAAACTATAAAAACAGAAGCTGCTGCTATTGAAAAACTTTCAAGTTATATTGACGATGATTTTGAAAAAGTTGTTTCGTTAATTTATAACGGAAAAGGAAGGGTAATTGTTACGGGAATTGGCAAAAGTGCAATTATTGCTAATAAAATAGTTGCAACGTTTAATTCAACAGGGACTCCTGCTATTTTTATGCATGCGGCCGATGCTATACATGGCGATTTAGGTATTATTCAGCCTGATGATGTAATTATTTGTCTTTCGAAAAGTGGAACTACCCCAGAGATTAAAGTGCTTATTCCGCTTATTAAGAATTTAGGGAACAAGATTATTGCTATGGTTTCTAGTACTAACTCGTATTTAGCACAAAAGTCCGACTATGTTTTAAAGGCCACTGTCGATAAAGAGGCTTGTCCTAATAATCTTGCTCCAACATCAAGCACTACGGCACAGCTTGTTATTGGCGATGCATTGGCTGTTTGCTTGCTTAAGTTGAGAGGATTTAGTCCCGACGATTTTGCCCGCGTTCATCCAGGAGGAGCTTTAGGTAAAAAGCTCTACTTGAGAGTTGCTGATATATTTTCATCTGTTGATATTCCAAAAGTTAAGGCTAATGATGAAATTCGACCTGTTATTCTTGAAATATCCTCAAAAAGGCTAGGCGCTGCAGCAGTATTAGATGATGATGGTCAGGTTCTTGGCATAATTACTGATGGTGATTTAAGACGCATGCTTCAGAAAAATCAGACTTTCGATCATTTGGTTGCAAAGGATATCATGTCGCTGAATCCAAAGACTATTGATAAGGATGAGTTGGCAATACGCGCTTTTAATCTCATGGAGCAGTATAAAATTACTCAACTGCTTGTGTTGAACAAAGGAAGGTATGCGGGAGTTATTCATATTCACGATATTTTAAGAGAGGGAATCGTTTAGTTGAATAGTATAGCTTTAGATTTTGACAAAATGTAGATGTCTTTCTTTCGTTGCAAACTGCAGTTTGCTTTGTTGAAGGGTGGTTTCTATTATTATATTTGTTACTTTTTCATTTTCATTTTGTTTATGTGAAGTGTGCGGATGGGTAAGACGGTGAAATGCTTTGATTATTTTTATCTTTTAATGGATGAGTAAGGTTTTAAGAATATTATTTCTGTTTTCGATACTGGGGTTTGTAATTCCGGTATCTGCTCAAATTACAAAGATTAGAGGAAAGGTTATCGATTCCAAAACAAAGGAGCCATTACCTTATGTAAATGTTTCGTTTCACGGAACGAGTGTGGGAACTGTCACCTCGGAGAAGGGCGAGTTTTTTATAGAGTCGCGTATAGTTAAGGATTCGCTTACGGTTTCTTTCATGGGCTATACAACTCAGCTGGTTAAAATCAGAAAGGGTGCATATCAAGATTTAAATATCGAACTAGATCCTGAATCAATTGAACTCGCAGGTGTTGTTGTGAAGCCTGGCGAAAGTCAGTCGCGTAAAATCATGCGGAACATTGTTAAGAATAAGGATAAAAACAATCCTTCGTATCTTAGTTATTACTGCAAAAGTTACAACAAGGTTCAGGTCGATTTGAATAATATTGATGATGATGTAAAGAAACGCAAGATATTTAACCAGTTTAAATTTATTTGGAATTATGTTGATACCAATGCGATAACTGGAAAAACATATCTTCCAATTTTTATTACGGAATCGTTATCAGATTATTACTATCAATCGAGTCCTAGATTAGAGAAAGAGGTTATTAAGGCTACCAAAATTTCGGGAGTAAATAATGAAAGCGTGGCTCAGTTTACCGGAAAGGTTTACCAAAATATCAACATATACGATAATTACATAAATATTTTCGATCAGGGGTTGATTAGTCCACTTGCCAATGCTGGTCAAGTATATTATAGGTATATGCTTGCCGATAGTGCTTTTATTGAGAATCACTGGTGCTACCAAATTTTGTTTAAACCACGTCGAAAAATGGAGCCCACATTTACTGGTGATTTTTGGGTTAATGATTCCACTTGGGCGATCGTGAAAATTCAGATGAGGCTTTCCGATATGGTTAACCTTAACTTTGTTAACGATATGGTTGCTTCGGCAGAATTCACACCACTGAATGATACCCTTTGGTTTCCTAAGCAAATGTCGCTTTTTGTGGATTTTAATTTGACCGATAAAACGACTGGGTTCTTTGGACATAAAACCACCAGTTACGATAGTGTTAGGCTGAATCCTGAGTTCCCGAAAGAGGTGGTTTCTATGGCTAGTAATGTTCAGGTAAAGGAGGGTGCGTTAAATCAGGAATCGGATTATTGGCAAACGTCGCGACCGTTTGAACTGACTCCGAAGGAGCAGAATATTTATACAATGGTCGATTCGGTTCAGCAGGTCCCAATGTATAAGACATTCGTCGATATCATCAATATGTTCATTAATTACTACTATGTTGTAGGGTATTTCGAAATAGGACCTTACTATAAAACGTATAGTTTTAACGAGATTGAGGGTAATCGTTTTCGTGTGTCTGGCCGAACTAGTAATAAGTTTAGTAAGAAGTGGATGATTTCGGCTTTTGCTGCCTATGGCGATAAGGATGAGCGGCTTAAGTGGGGTGTGAGTACTCTGCATATGATCCATAAAAATCCTAGGGAGGCGGTTAATTTTGAGTATAAAGATGATGTTGAGCAACTTGGACAAAGTCCAAATGCTTTAACCGAGGATAATATTTTAACTTCGGTTCTTCGCCGAAATCCAAATAATAAGTTGACGCTGGTAAAGGAAATTTCTTCCTATTATCAAAAGGAGTGGTTTACAGGGTTTTCAAATACAGTAACAGTAAATCATCGCAGAATCTATCCAACCGAGTTTATCGCATTTGTTCCTGTGGGTAGTAGCGATTCACTCAGCAATATAACAACTTCGTCAATTAATATTAATACTCGTTGGCAAAAGAATGAGGGTTTTATTACCGGTGAATTTACCAGAATGAGTTTGGGTAGCGATTGGCCCGAGGTGAATCTAAATATAACAAAAGGTTTTAAGGGAGTGTTTGGTGGTGATGTCGATTATTGGAAGTTGAATGTTAACTACTACCATAAGTTTAATGTTAACCCCTTTGGATATGCTCGACTGATTATTGATGCCGGTAAAATATTTGGGAAGGTGCCCTATCCGTTGCTCCAACTTCACGAGGGAAACGAGACCTATGCATTCGACCGTTATGCGTTCAATATGATGAACTATTATGAGTTTGCATCCGATCAGTATGCCAGTTTGTACCTCGAACATCACTTTCAGGGATTTTTCTTAAACCGATTCCCTTTAATTCGACGATTAAAATGGCGCGAGGTGGTTACTGGAAAATTCTTGGTTGGAACAATCAGTGACGAAAATAAAAAGATGCTCCAGTTTCCTGAGGGTTTGGGTGATGTCTCGAAACCCTATGTGGAGTTAAGTGCTGGAGTCGAAAATATTTTCAAAGTAATTCGTGTTGATGCAATTTGGCGAATGACCCATTTGGACAATCCGAACATTCAGACTTTTGGGGTAAGAATGGGATTGCAAATCATTTTCTAAGTAATTATAAAAATGCTTACTTTTACGGTCAAAATATTCTAAGATATGGGAATGCGTTTATATACCGAGAGCCTAGTTAAACGTTATAAAACCCGCACAGTAGTTAAAGGTGCAAGTGTTGAGGTTAAGCAAGGTGAGATAGTTGGTTTACTTGGTCCAAATGGAGCCGGAAAAACAACAACATTCTACATGATTGTAGGATTGGTTAAGCCCAATGCTGGCAAAATATTTTTGGATGAAACCGAAATTACCGATGAGCCAGTTTACCGTCGTGCACAGCGAGGTATAGGCTATTTGGCTCAAGAAGCTTCAGTTTTTCGTCAGTTAAGTGTTGAGGATAATATTAGGGCTGTACTTGAGATGACCAAATTCTCGAAAGAGTACCAAGCCGAGAAGGTTGAGTCGTTGTTGAATGAGTTTGGTCTACAAAAGATTCGCAAAAGTTTGGGAATTCAACTTTCCGGTGGTGAACGTCGTCGTACCGAAATCGCCCGAGCATTGGCTCTCGATCCAAATTTTATTCTTTTAGATGAACCTTTTGCCGGTGTTGACCCAATCGCAGTGGAGGATATTCAGACCATTGTAGCGCATTTAAAGGATCGAAATATTGGCATTCTTATCACAGACCATAATGTTCATGAGACATTAACCATTACCGATAGGGCATATTTGCTATACGATGGAGATATTCTTAAATCGGGTACTGCTCAGGAATTGGCTGATGACGAGCAGGTTCGAAAATTGTACCTTGGCCAAAATTTCGAATTAAGAAAATAATTTAATATTTTTTGTTGAGGTGATTGCAAATTTGAAAAATCCAATTTATCTTTGCACCTCGATTTTGCGGATGTGGCGTAATTGGTAGCCGCGCTAGACTTAGGATCTAGTGTCGTGAGACGTGGGGGTTCGAGTCCCTTCATCCGCACAAAACCCGGTTTAACCGGGTTTTGTTTTTTTATCACTTAAACTTCTATATTTCTTTCTAGTCTATTGTCTGATGTCTGAATTATAGTATCTGTATTGATATGACTAAAAAAATATTGGCAATTGCCAAGGCAATTCAACCCAGTTTAATCGTTTTCTTATCTCGTTGGTATAAGTGTGTAAAGGATGCAATGCCTAAAGCAATAAAAACGGCTATTTGGATTCTGAAGATTACGCTGCCTGTTTCGTTGGCTGTGAGTATTCTTAACTATTTTGGTTTAATTCAACTTGTAACACAGTATCTAACTCCAGCGTTCAATTTGATAGGATTGCGCGGTGAGGCTTCATTGGCTTTTGTTACTGGTGTTTTACTGAATATATACTCGGTAATTGCGGTTTTGTCTCAGTTAACCCTCGATTTAAGGGAGATTACTATTATTGCAGTGATGAGTTTAATTGCTCATAATCTTATTATCGAAACAACAATTCAGGGTAAAACAGGATCGAAGGTATGGCATATGGTTGTGTTGAGGGTTGGTGCTGCATTTATTGCTGCAGCAATTCTGAATTTGATCTTGCCCGATATGAGTCAGAAAGTTTCGTTAATCTCAAATACTCATGCGGCAACAAGCATCTCGGAGTTGCTTTATGGTTGGGTATTTTCGTCGTTACGATTAATTCTTAAGATTATAGTTCTTGTATCGTTACTGATGATTCTACAGCGCATTTTGCAGGAGTTCAACTTAATTAAGCTTCTAACTAAACCGTTAACTCCAGTTTTAAAAATTATGGGATTGCCGCCCTCAACATCATTCCTTTGGATTGTTGCAAATACGTTGGGGTTAGCATATGGCTCGGCTGTTATGTTGGAGGAGGTTAATCAAGGGCGGATAACTAAGAAGGATGCCGATTTGCTGAATTACCATATTGCCATTTCGCATTCAAATCTGGAAGATTTGTTGCTCTTTGCAGCGATAGGTGCTCCAATTCTTTGGATGCTTATTCCTAGGGTAGCTATTGCTATTATTGTGGTTTGGGGACGTCGATTTTTCGTTAATCGTTAATTGAACTGAACATTTCTTTTTGGCTTACTCTTATCACTATTTATTAATTGATATTAACAACCTATTTCCCGGAACTCTCAAATTAGTAACTTTATCGCGTTAAAAAGTTATTGCGATGGTTCAATATTTAGAGTTGCTAGATCATATTCTGAAAAATGGTGTAGAAAAGAGCGATAGGACTGGAACAGGTACTGTCAGCGTGTTTGGATATCAAATGCGTTTCGATCTCGAGAAAGGATTTCCTTTGCTTACCACCAAGAAACTTCACCTAAAATCGATTATATACGAGTTGCTTTGGTTTTTGAATGGCGAAACCAATGTGAAATCACTTAATCATAATGGAGTTACCATTTGGGATGAGTGGGCAAGGCATGATGGCGATTTGGGGCCTATTTATGGATACCAGTGGCGTTCGTGGCCTACGGCCGATGGTCGACATATTGATCAGATAACTCAGGTTGTTAACTCGCTTACGAAATCGCCCGATTCGCGTCGACATTTAGTATGTGCTTGGAACGTGGGCGATATCGATAAGATGGCTTTGCCTCCTTGCCATGTTCTGTTCCAGTTTTACGTTGCCAATGGTAAACTATCGTGTCAACTCTACCAGCGCAGTGCCGATGTGTTTATTGGTGTTCCGTTTAATATTGCTTCATATGCAATGCTTACAATGATGATGGCACAGGTATGTGGGTTGAAACCTGGTGAGTTTATTCATACTTTAGGTGATGCTCATGTTTACCTGAATCATATTGAACAGGTAAAGTTACAATTGACCCGTGAGCCAAGAGCGCTTCCTCAAATGATAATAAATCCCGAGGTTAAATCGATATTTGATTTTAAGTTTGAAGATTTTAAACTCGAAGGGTACGATCCTCATCCTCACATTAAGGGCGCAATTGCAGTTTAGCATTGGTTGTTTTTATTGTTTTTTGACTAAAGAGGGGCTAGGGAAACAATAGGAAAGTTTGAGAAGTCTGGTAATCTAGTGTTTAACATCTGAAATTTATCAAAATGAGTTTTTCGATAATAGTTGCAGTTGCCGAAAATTGGGTGATTGGTGGAAATAACCAGTTGCTTTGGCATATTTCGGAGGATTTAAAGCGCTTTAAAGCGCTTACTACTTGTCATAGTATAATTATGGGGCGAAAAACTTTTGAGAGTATTGGCAGGCCTCTTCCTAATCGAAGGAATATAATAATTTCTCATAACCATGATTTGAAAATTGAAGGTTGTGAAGTTGTTAGTAGTATTGATGAGGCATTCTATGTTACAATGTCCGAAGATGAAGTGTTTGTCGTTGGTGGTGGAGAGCTATACCGTAGGACTTTACCTTTGGCCGAAAAACTATATCTCACAAAAGTTCACAAGGATTTTGAAGGCGATACGACTTTTCCTGTTATCAATTTTGATGAGTGGGAGTTAGTTTATGAGCAAAAAGGAAACCCAACAGCTGATGGGTTGGGCTATACTTTTTTAGATTATGTTCGTAAGTAATCTACGCTGCTTTTAGCCTTTTAAGGTTCGATTTTTCCAACTTTTCGTGGGCATACTCCGATGTTACTACCATTTCTTTATGCTCACCTGTTGGAAGTTCAAACATTGCATCAATCATAATTGCTTCGCAAATTGAGCGTAATCCACGTGCTCCTAATTTAAACTCAACGGCCTTATCAACAATATAGTCTAAAACATCATCCTCGAACTTTAAATGAATTTCATCGTAATCGAACAGTTTTATATACTGCTTGATAATCGCATTTTTAGGTTCGGTAAGAATGTCGCGAAGCGCATGCCTGTCTAAAGGATTTAGGTATGTAATTACAGGTAAACGACCTATAATTTCGGGGATTAGTCCGAATGCACGCATATCCTGAGGAGATATGTACTGAAGCAGATTATCTTTGTCTATAACCTCGCGGGTTTTGCTTGCTCCATAGCCAACAATGGTGGTGTTTAAACGTTGAGCAATTTTTTTCTGAATACCTTCGAATGCCCCACCGCAAATAAACAGTATGTTTTTGGTGTCAACGGCAATCATTTTTTGCTCAGGATGCTTGCGTCCGCCCTGTGGAGGAACATTAACTACAGAACCCTCGAGCAGTTTAAGCATTGCTTGCTGAACACCTTCTCCGGAAACATCGCGGGTGATGGATGGATTATCGCCTTTGCGGGCAATCTTATCAATCTCATCTATGAAAACAATGCCTTTTTCTGCGGCTTCTACATTGTAGTCTGCAGCTTGGAGTAAGCGGGTTAAAATACTTTCTACATCCTCGCCAACATAGCCAGCTTCGGTAAGGACTGTTGCATCAACAATGGTGAACGGAACATGAAGCATACGTGCAATAGTACGAGCTAGTAAGGTTTTTCCAGTTCCAGTTTCGCCTACCAAAAGAATGTTCGATTTCTCAATCTCAACATCATCGCCCTTGTCAGATTGTAAAAGCCTTTTGTAATGATTGTAAACAGCCACGGAGAGGTATTTTTTTGCCTCATCCTGACCAATGACGTACTGATCGAGGAATTTCTTAATTTCTACGGGCTTTAAAAGTTTGCTCTGCTGTAATTTAAAATCCCCCTTCTTCTTGAGTTCCTCCTTTACAATAAGGTTGGCTTGCTCTGCGCATAAATCGCAGATGAAACCTTCCATTCCTGCAATAAGGAGTTTTACCTCTTTTCTATCTCTACCGCAGAACGAACATTTGTCGGTGTTTTTCATTTTAATAAATCTCAGATAAATTGATGGTGCAAAGTTAATATAAAATATTTTGCTTTAAGAATTATTCCTAAAACTCAGTTGTCAACGTTTGGATAAGAGTATTGTTTAAAAACAAAAGCGCCTTTTGGCGCTTTTCCCTTATTCTTATATCCTGAGTCTGATGTCTACACTACTCTTTTTTTGTTCTTTGTAGAATTTCATCAATCATGCCGTACTCAAGTGCTTCCTGAGCTGTCATCCAGTGGTCGCGATCGGAATCCTTACGGATGCGTTCAATTGGATTTCCCGAATGGCTTGCCACTATTTCGTAAAGTTCGTCGCGTAGTTTTAGAATTTCGCGGGTTGTGATTTCAATATCCGATGCTTGTCCCTCGGCTCCACCCATTGGTTGGTGGATCATTACGCGGGAGTGAGGTAATGCGGTACGTTTCCCTTTTTGTCCTGCAGTTAAAAGAACTGCGGCCATTGAAGCGGCCATGCCTGTACAGATTGTAGCCACATCGGAACTGATGTACTGCATGGTGTCGTAAATTCCTAAACCTGCATAAACCGAACCACCAGGAGAGTTTAAGTAGATTTGAATATCCTTGGAAGGATCTGTCGATTCAAGGAAAAGTAGTTGTGCCTGAATAATGTTGGCAACATCGTCGTCGATAGGAACGCCAAGGAATATGATTCTATCCATCATAAGACGCGAGAACACGTCCATGGTAGCAATGTTTAACTGACGTTCTTCGATGATTGTTGGCGAAATGTAACTGCTGTGTACCGATTTGAATTTGTGCATCGAAAGGCTGCTAACTCCACGATGTTTCAGTGCGTATTTTTCGAATTCTGTCATGGCTAATATGTTTTAGTTAATTATTCTGTTTTAGTAACGCAATATAGCGAGTAATTGTTGAATTTGTAGAGTTTATTGAATGTAAAGTTACATGAAACGAATATCTAAATTAAACATTTTACAATAAATAAACAAGTTGATACGAAAAACAAAGACCGGCAAAATTTCATTGCCGGTCTTATATCTTTATCTGAATTCTTGTGTCAGAAATCTAATGTATGAATTATAGTTTGTTGAATTCATCAATAGAAACCTCTTTGGTATCGAGGGTTACGTTTCCTTTGAACCAATCAACAACTTTTTTATCGAGAATACGCTCGTGAATCTTCTTCATCTCTTCTCTGTTTTTAAGTATATCGTTGGCGTAACGAGCGATGTACTCTTCTGGTAAGAAATTCATTCCGTAAGCAGCAAACTGGCTACGAGCGTAACCCATTGCAAACTCGCGTAATTCATCTTCAGTTACATTGAAATTTTGCTCTTCGGCAATTTTGTTGCTAACCAATTGCCATTTCAAATCTTTCTCGAACAATGGGAACTCTGACTCGATTTGCTCGCGGGTAAATTTGCCCTCGTTAATTGCTGCTAACCAGCGAATCAAGAATTCCTTGGGAAGTTCCATTTTTAGCTTGTCGAGCATTTTATCCTTGATATCAATTGCGAAACGATTTTCGCTTTCAAGATCTAGGTTACGTTCAATTTCTTCGTCAATCTTCTTGTTGAAGTCTTCTTCGGAAGTTACAACGCCTTCGCCATAAACCTTATCGAAGAATTCTTGGTTCAACTCTGCAGCAACAAACGCCATTGTTTCGGTAATGGTTAGCTGGAAAAGAGGTTGAATTCCGTCAAGGTTTTCCTTCTTAATATGAAGTAACGCTGCTCTGTCGGCTTGATTTGGGAATGCTTTTTCAGTGTCAATTGTTAAAACATCACCAACCTTAACGCCAACAAGTTTTTTACGTTCAGCTTCATCGGCAACTAAAGCAATAGAGATAGATGCACCTTCAACGGTAACACCATTTTCGCGAGGCGATTCATCCTCGTTTAGTTCAGAAAGAGTTGCTTTAACTAGACCCTTATCGTCGGTTATCTCGATTGGCTCGTATTTGCCATGACGGTTACGGTGACTTTCGCTGAAGTTCTTCCTGATTTCGTCGTTGGGTTGTATTTTGTAGAATGGGAATTTATCCTTCTTGCCAAACTTAATGTCGAATTCGGGAGCAACGCCCAAATCCCATGCAAGTTCGAAATTCTCATCGGTATCCCAGTTGATACTCGATTGGTTTTCGCTTGGTAGGGGTTCGCCTAAAGTTTTGATGTTGTTGTCCTTGATAAAGTCGAAAAGTTTATCGCTGGCCATTCTGGAAACCTCTTCAACTAAAATATACTTGTAGTACATTTTGTGGATTAGAGATTCGGGAGCCATTCCAGGACGGAATCCTTTAATAACCGCTTTTTTGCGTTGTTCCTTTAGGGCTTTACTTACCTTCTCGGCGTAATCGGCCTTTTCAATATTAACGCGCACTACGGTATTTAGTGCGTCAATATCCTCTCTTGCTATATTCATTGGTGAAATATTTAATTGCTTTAATACTAAGATTCTTGCTCAAAATTTGATGTGAAAATTTTGAGGGGCAAAGGTAGAAAAATGCAGTTTAACAAACAAATAGAAAGTTTAAAATAGTTGAAGATTGACAGTTGATAGTTCTCTGATATTGGGTTAAATCTTGTTAAACGGTTTTTGTATAGGTGAGGTCTGTATGTGCTAGCTAAACTTTTTTGTTCCCGATTTGTAGTAAAGCACATTTACAGGTTCGGTTGTCACAAGGCAGCCGTAGCGCATGTTCTCTAGGTTATGTTTTACCGATTCGTAGAACGACAGAACTTTTTCTTCCTCATCAACAATTTCTACTACAACCGGAACTTTCTCCGAAACTTCCCAGTATTTGTATGAGTGAATTACCGAACTGGCACCAAATCCCATAATTCCCTTGAGAACGGTTGTCCCTGCCAGCCCAAATTCTCGGGCTTGGTAAACCAACATCTCGCTTATTAGCGAGTTATCAATTTTATCGGTTGATCCGATATAGATCCTTAGTCGAATTGCCTTTGAGTTGTTTTCCATGGCTATAGAATTTGTGTTGTTATAAGTCGGCCAATAAACACCGCAACTAATCCAAGAAAAATGCTTAACGCAATGTAAAGCGATGCAGATAAAAACTCGCGTCCCTGAAGTAGTAAAAAAGCATCGTTGCTGAGCGACGAGAATGTTGTGAATCCACCGCAAAGACCAACCGTAATGAAAAGTCGCCACTCGGGAGTAAGCAGATTTCCCCGTTCCGAAAGGCCAAAGGCCAAGCCTATTATGAAACTTCCAATGATATTCACAGCGAAGGTACCCCATGGAAACTGCGAGGCTATTTGCAGTTGAAACCATCGTGTAACCAAAAAACGGAGCGTCGATCCGATAAATCCACCCAAACCAACGATTAAAATCGAACGAAGCATAAGTTAGATTCTAAATATAAATAATGACAAATTTACGAAAATGCAAATTATTGTATAATTCAATTTTTTAAATATATGTTACTTTTCTTTTGCTGAGAAATGTAAGTCAATGATATTGCATGATGAGGAGATTCGTTTAGAATATTTTTAAGCAATATGTAGATAGTTAATTATTTTGATAATCTAAATTATTCTAGTTTAATTTGCCAAAGAGAGTTGAATGTTTTCGCATATTAAGAGTTGTCAAATATTGGCGTCTAAATATTTAGATAATGCCTAACAAAACAGATAATGACTCTTTATTAAAGGAGTTGTTCGATTTATACTTTGGCCATCTTGTAATATTTTCGAAACGGATAGTAAAGTCTAGTGCCGTTGCCGAGGATGTTGTGCAGGAGGTGTTTCTGAATCTTTGGAAAAATGAACGTCTCGAATCATGTTCTCCTCAGTTCTTGTATCGTTGTGTAAGAAATGCATCGATAAATTACATAAAGTCAGGTCGTTTAAGGTATAGTTCTGTTTCGGAAATGTTACTTGTTTCTGTTGCCGATGATTCTAATTCAATTGACGAAGAGGTGGAGAAAATGCAGCAGTTAGAGTCGTTGTATCAAGCAATCGAAAAATTGCCGCCTCAGTGCCGCGAAGTGCTTAAAGAGGTTTATCTGAAAAAACAGAAGTATGCCGATGTTGCAGTGCAAATGAACATTTCGCTCAATACTGTTCGGGCTCATATGTATAATGCAGTTAAGTTGCTTAGGGAGTATCTTGTTCTGCTGTATTGTCTTTTCATTCTTCGGTAATAAAAATTCCTTATAAATCTGTAAAAAAAAGAAAAATGACTAATGATTTACTTAATGTTTCTTGTTAAGTGTTTAAAGTCATTCGAATTTGTTAATTCAGCAAACTTTATTTTGCCTCAAAAAAACTAAAAATGAAACAACCACAAGAGTTCGAAAAGCTGTTAGCCGATTATTTTGCAGGTAGTTTAAGTGAAGAGGATCATCTTCGCCTAAACGAATGGTTAAATAGTTCTGACGAAAATAAAAAGTGGTTTGACTCTATCTCCAAACCCGAAAATGCCAAAAACCTTGCTGATTTATATGAATTAAAACATCCATACCAATGGGAGAAGATGACTGCAAAGGTAAAGAGACTAAAACAGCAACAATTTATACGGCGGTTGTCTGGGGTTGCTGCTGCAGTTTTACTTCCACTTGCATTAATCGTGGGAGTATATCAATTTTCAAATAAGCCAAAAATGCAGGTTGCTGAAAACGGTGCTATAAAACCAGGGGAACGAAAGGCTGTATTGGTATTGTCTAGTGGAGAAAAAATAAACTTGGGTCGTAATCCTGCTCAACTATTTGAGGAGGATGGTTCTGAGTTATCTGTTAGTACTAATACTGGTTTAATTTATTCCACCCAGCACAAGTCTGTAAAAACTTTCTATAATACTCTTGATGTGCCAGTTGGAGGAGAATACCTTTTACAACTTTCGGATGGTACAAAGATTTGGATGAATTCTAGTTCTAAGTTGATTTACCCTGCTATTTTTCCTGAAAATAAGAGGGAGGTTTGGCTCGAAGGTGAAGCTTATTTTGAGGTTGCCCATAACCCCGAGTCTCCATTTATTGTTAAAACAAAATACTTTAGTACAACAGTGCTGGGAACTAGCTTTAATATATCTGTTTATGATGATGACATGGAAGCCAGTGTAACCTTAGTTACGGGTAGCGTTCGGGTAAATCCAAAAGGCGCAAGCGAGAACATTCTCAGTCCTGAACATAGATTAATATATAGCAAGGAAACAAAATCTACGGTAGTAGAGAAGGTTGAAACTGAGGTTTACACAGCGTGGAAGGACGGTGTATTTTACTTCGATTCCGAAACATTGGGCTCTATAATGAAAAAAGCAAGTCGGTGGTATAATGCTAAAGTTATATTTGAGTCTGATGAAGTCCGGGATATGGTTTTTTATGGAAGACTAAAGCGTTATGAGAATATTGACAAATTGTTAAATATAATGAAGTTAACCAATAAGATTGATTACACTATAAATGGCAATTTAGTCCGAATCTACAAGGTTTCAAATTAGAATTTTTTTGAAAAGCGAGGAGGTGTCGCAGCCTCTCTTCGTGTTTTAAGTAATAATAAATTCCCCTAGCAAGGAACGTTGTATAGTTATTAACCTAAATCTTTACAAATCTATGAATAATTTAAGTGAGAAAAAGTATTGCTGGCACTTCTGGAATTGTAGGTGCGAGGATGAGAATGTCACTACATGTTCATGTTGTTTCGTCGATTCTTAGTGTAGTTTTTGAGTCGTTTTCATAGCCTCTTTTATGAAACAAACATGTCGAAAGTCTTAATTTCAAATTATTTTCTACGCAAGATTTTACGATTACTAGGATCATTTTCTGATTGAAAATTAGAAGATGAATGCTTTGGGTCAATTGATTATTGCTGAAAGCATAATACCCTTTAGTCGAATTAAAAGATTTTGCAAATATCAACATTAAATAGTGTGTTCATTGATTTGAATGTGAGTGTTTTATGTTGTTCTGGGCGAATTATTAATGAATAATAAATACAAGGAGATTTAAATGATGAAAAAAAGTTTTTTTCTGTTTCCATTATTAAGTGTATTCTGGAGTTTTGCTGCAATATCGCAGAATACTCCTATTCCAAGAGATTCTATGGTTCGGGTTGGCCATCTAGAAAATGGACTTACCTATTACATTCGTCATAATGAAATGCCGAAGGAACGGGCCGAATTTTACATTGCACAGCGGGTTGGCTCTGTTCTTGAAGAGGAGAACCAGCGTGGTCTTGCTCATTTCTTGGAGCATATGTGCTTTAATGGTACCAAAAATTTTCCGGGAAACTCGCTGATAACAGAGTTAGAGGCAAAAGGGGTTAAGTTTGGCGATAACATCAATGCTTATACCTCAATTGATGAAACTGTGTATAATCTCTCCAATATTCCAGTGACCAGAGATGGTTTGATTGATACTGCATTGCTGGTTTTACACGATTGGTCAGGTTTCGTTTTGCTAACCGATAAGGATATTGACGATGAGCGTGGTGTTATCCGCGAGGAGTGGCGTACTGGTAATACTGGTAATTATCGGGTTCTGGAGGCTACAATTAAGAATGTACTTAAGGGGTCTCGTTATGCAGAGAGAATTCCTATTGGTTTGATCGATGTAATAAATAACTTTCCGCATCAGGCCATTCGCGATTACTATAAAAAGTGGTATCGTCCCGATTTGCAGGCTGTAATTGTTGTTGGCGATATCGATGTTAATCAGGTTGAGGCCAAAATTAAAAAACTGTTTGCTGATGTTCCCAAACCTGTAAATCCTGCTCCAAGACCTGAATTTGAGGTTCAAAATAATGTAGAACCCATTGTGTCGATTGTAAGTGATCCTGAGGTGCAATCTATTAGTGCCGATGTATTTTATAAAATGAATGCTGTTGATAAGGCTTTTAAAGAAACAACCGAGTATTACTCTACCATTTTGCTCGATATGTTAATTCCTACAATGTTTAATCAGCGGCTATATGAAGTGTCTCAGAAATCAAATCCTCCATATGCTGGTGCTAGTGTACAGTTAGGTGATTTCTCTGTTGCCAAAACTAAACGGGCATGGGCAGTCAGCGTTAGTCCTCGAAATAATGATGACTTTGAGGTAGCACTACGAGCAATCCTCACTGAAAACGAGCGTATGCGTAGATATGGGTTTACTATTCCAGAGTTTGAACGCGCAAAACTTAATATACTAAGAGGATACGAGTCTGTATATAATGAGCGCGATAAACGAGATAATGGAGCATATGTCGACGAGTATGTGCAGCATTTCATAAATGGAGTTCCATTTCCTGGTGTTGAGTGGGAGTATGAATATATCCAGAATTTCTTTGCAAATCTAACATTGGATAGAGTTAATGAATTGGCAAAAACTTTTATTGCCGATACCAATGTAGTTTTTGCAGTAACTGGGCCTAAACGGGATGGTGTGACATTGCCAACTCAAAGCGAAATTCTTTCTGTGTGGAATGATGTGCGTTTTGCCAGTGTTGATCCATATGTTGAAGAGTCTGTGGATAGGCCTCTTCTTGAAAAGATGCCTGTGGCTGGGAAAGTCGTAAAAGTTAAGCAGGAGCCATTTGGATATATTCAGTGGATTTTATCGAACGGAGCAAAAGTGTTTGTGAAGAAAACAAATTACAAGAAAGATGAGGTTGTAATGTCATCCTATAGTGATGGAGGAATTTCTTTGGTTGATGAAAAAGACTTACCCTCGGCAATGGCTATTGGGAGTGTTCTTACGCTTGGTGGAGTTGGTACGTTTAGTCAGGTAGAGTTGGGTAAGGTGCTTACAGGTAAAATGGTTAATGTATTTCCTTATGTTGGCGATTTGAGCGAGGGCATTAGTGGCGGGGCTTCTCCTCGGGATTTTGAAACAATGCTGCAGTTAACGTATTTATACTTTACTCAGCCCCGTATGGATCAGGATGCTTTTGATACTTGGAAGACCGATATGCAGGTTCAACTCGAGAACTCAAAGGTTGATCCTATGAATAGTTTGAGTGATACCTTGAATAAGTTGCAGACTAACAATAATCCTCGTGGAAAAAGGTTCGATCTCGAAATGCTCAGCAGAGTTGACTATGAAAAGGCTCTGTCAATTTATCGTGAGCGTTTTGCCAATGCTGGGGATTTTACCTTCTTTATTACTGGTAATGTAGAGCCCGATAGTATTCGAGGTTTGGTGGAACTTTACATAGGAGGGCTTCCTGCTGTTAAGGGTCACGAGAAGTTTATAGATCGTGATATTTATCCTGTGAAAGGTGTTGTGAAGAACCACTTCAGCCGTAAGTTGGAAACTCCAAAGTCCACTGTGATCGCAATTTATTCTGGGAAACTCCCTTATACATTAAGAAATATAGTACTAATGAACTACCTGAGGGGTATTCTAGATATAGTGTATACCGAGAATATCAGAGAGAAAGAGGGTGGCACTTATGGCGTTAGAGTAAATGGTGGTACTGCCAAGTATCCTAAAGAACGTTTTGCATTTTATGTGCAGTTTGATACCGATCCTATTAAAAAGGATAAACTGTTGAATATTGTACATGAAGAGATTAATGGGATTATGATGCAAAACCCAAGTGCTGAAAATGTTCAAAAAGTAAAAGAGTATATGCTTAAGAGTTTTCAAGAATATTTAAATGATAATTCATATTGGGATAGTGCTATTAGCATGCTAGAGAAAGACGGTGTGGATATGCATTCAAATTATGAGGAAACCGTTAGATCAATAACTCCTTCTATGATTCGAGATTTTGCTAAAAAGATTTTCTCGCAGGGTAACTTAATAGAGGTATCCATGAACCCGGAGGAAAAATAATTGCCATAGCCCTACACCACAGAGGTTAAAGTTTAGTGCTGATAGTAGAGGTTTGTAGGGCGGATCCCCGCTGGATTTTTAATATCCGGAGGGGATTTATTCCTCCTTTTTTTACAAATTCAAAAATTAGGTAAGGTTATGCGTTTTAGAAATCGATTTATGGCAGCCGTTGTGTTGCTACTGCTGGGGCTGAGCGGCAATGCCCAAATGGTGCAGCCCGTGAAGTGGAAGTTCAGCTCGAGGCCGGGGTCGGCCGGAGAGGTGGCGCTGGTGCTTACGGCGAGAATAGATGGGGGCTGGCACATCTACGGGCAGAGCATCCCGGAGGGCGGCCCCGTGGCGACGGAGTTCGCCTTTGAGCCCACGGCGGGCGTGAAGCTGGTCGGGGGCGTGGCGTCGGAGAAACCGGCGGAAAAGGTGTATGACAAGGTGTTCAGCATGAACATCGAGCTGTACGAGCGCAGCGTGACGTTCACGCAGCGGGTGCAGGTCAATGCTCCGCGGGACACGGTTCGGGGCACGGTGACGTTCATGGCGTGCAACGACCACCAGTGCGTGGCACCGGAGGAGGTGGAGTTCGCCATCGCGGTGCAGGGGGTAAGGCCCGAGGCCCGCAGGGTCTCCGCCGTGGCGAAGCCCACCGTGAAGGACGAAGTGGTGGGTAGTAAGCAGCCAAAGGTGGAAACCGCTCAAAAAACCGCGGAGGCCGTAAGGGCCGATAGCGCTACGGCGGTGGTACCCCCGGTAGCGGAGGCTGTTAGCCCAGCGCCCACCGGGGTTGTTCCAGCACGGGCGGAGAAGAAGAGCCGCTCGCTGTGGGGTATATTCCTGGCGGGTATCCTGGGGGGCTTCGCGGCGTTCCTGATGCCGTGCATCTTCCCGATGCTGCCGCTGACGGTGAGCTACTTCACCAAGGCGGGGAAGAAGGGCAAGGCGTTCGGTCAGGCCGCGCTGTACGGGGGCTTCATCGTGGTGATCTACGTGGCGCTGGGCTTGCTGGTGACACTGCTGTTCGGGGCGGATGCGCTGAACGACCTGTCGACGAACGGGACGTTCAACCTGTTCTTCTTTGGGCTGCTGGTGGTATTTGCCTTTTCCTTTCTGGGGGCCTTCGAGCTGACGCTACCGGCGTCGTGGAGCAACCGGCTTGACTCAAAGGTGGACGGCGGCGGCATGCTGGGGATCTTCTTCATGGCGGCCACGCTGGCGCTGGTGTCATTCTCGTGTACAGGGCCCATCATCGGCACGCTGCTGGTGGAGACGGCCAGCAAGGGGGAGCTGC
>JBFXDX010000023.1:0-37621 GCA_050180705.1 Bacteroidales bacterium
CGCTCCACCTGTCCGTTAACCCAACTTTCAACGAAGAATTCTCGGAGTCCATCTGTCAGGGCCACTCCTTCTACTGGGAGGGTACAAACTACACTATCCCGGGAGACTACACCAGGGTGCTGCAATCGACCTTCGGCTGCGACAGCACCGTAACGCTCCACCTGTCCGTCAACCCAACTTTCAATGTGGAATTCTCGGAGTCCATATGTCAGGGTCACTCCTTCTACTGGGAGGGTACCGACTACACTACACCGGGAGACTACACCATGGTGCTACAATCGACCTTCGGCTGCGACAGCATTGTAACGCTCCACCTGTCCATTAACCCAACTTTCAACGAAGAATTCTCGGAGTCCATCTGTCAGGGTCACTCCTTCTACTGGGAGGGTACCGACTACACTACACCGGGAGACTACACCAAAGTCCTGCAATCTACCTTCGGCTGCGACAGCACCGTAACGCTCCACCTGTCGGTTAACCCAACTTTCAACGAAGAATTCTCGGAGTCCATATGTCAGGGGCACTCCTTCTACTGGGAGGGTACCGACTACACTACACAGGGAGACTACACCAGGGTGCTACAATCGACCTTCGGCTGCGACAGCACCGTAACGCTCCACCTGTCCGTTAACCCAACTTTCAACGAAGAATTCTCGGAGTCCATCTGTCAGGGCCACTCCTTCTACTGGGAGGGTACAAACTACACTATCCCGGGAGACTACACCAGGGTGCTGCAATCTACCTTCGGCTGCGACAGCACCGTAACGCTACACCTGTCGGTTAACCCAACTTTCAACGAAGAATTCTCGGAGTCCATATGTCAAGGTCACTCCTTCTACTGGGAGGGCACCGACTACACTACACCGGGAGACTACACCAAAGTCCTGCAATCGACCTTCGGCTGCGACAGCACTGTAAAGCTCCACCTGTCCGTTAACCCGTTACCTACAGTATCAATTACACAAATACCAGGAAATGGACAAGTTACTTTGGATGCTGGCTATGGATTTTCAAGTTATCTTTGGACTCCCGAAACTCAATATACTCAAACTATTATTGTAACAAAAGACGGAACCTATTCTGTTCTGGTTACCAATCAGCTTGGTTGTGAAGCATCAACGAGTACCAATGTAACTATTACTAATAGTGAAGATATACCTCAACAGTTTGTTAAGGTTTATCCAAATCCTGTAAAAGACAAATTGAGCATAGAGATTTCCTCTATTGGCTATGTAGAAATTATCAATACTGTTGGAGTTGTTGTTTTGCAGAAAAAAATAGAAAGTAATGACACAATAAATATGATAGATCTTCATCCAGGTATCTATCTTGTAAAAATCTTAAAACAAGGAACCATACAACCCGTTATGTATAGAATTGTAAAATTTTAATCACAAAAAAGCCTGCTGATAAACTAATTCAGCAGGCTTTTTTGATTAAAAACAAAACTCTCGGTCAATTAAGTATTATCTCTAATATGTATTTATATCGAGAATTCAAAATCTTAATTTATTGGAAGATTCACTAAAATTATTCTTAAATAATATATATTCGTAGCCTAAAAATCAAAATACAACTCAAATAAGAAACAAATAAATTAAAATAAGTATATCTAAAACCATCAAAAAGACTTATTTACATTTTATCTACTATAAAACAATTAAAATTAATAATTAACTATGAAACTCATTCTAAAACTATTCTGTTCTATTCTTTTTTTACAACTTACGCAATCAGTATTAGCCCAAACACAATCGGAGTTGAATAAATATAATAATATTGTAGAATCATTAGTGCAAAACATTTCCTCCAAAGGAGATATTAACACCTACCGAAAAATTGGATCCCGACGATTTGTAGTAAAAGGAACGTTTAATAACGAAGAAATGCGATTTAAGAATAAAATAAAGTTCTACAAGAGTGGATTAAAACGGGAAAAAATAAAAATACATAAAATTGCTAGGCCAAATATACTCACTGCCAAAATCGTTATTCTGAATGGCAAAATTTACTTTGCAAAGTACTACGAAACAAAACCAATTGGCAATGATATAAATATCAAAGAATACGAGATTATCCTATTCAATCAGGAGAACTACAGAAAAACATACTGCAAAAATATTCAATAGTACGTTCCAAACATACTATTTAATCTATCAATTCTAAAAAATAATAGCCTCAATACAATGAAACAATTTATTATACTTCTAGTACTATCTTCAGCATTCGTTAATGCTTTTTCGCAAAGAATAAGTTATGGAATTGGAGCCGGACTTAATTATAGCAATCTTATATTTAATAATATTGGAGATGAAGACTCTGATTATAAAATAGGATTTCAACTAAATGCTTTGCTCGAATATAATTTTAATAAAACAGTTGGATTTAGAATTGAACCGGGGTTTGTAAATCGAGGTACTCTTAACGATGCAGTATTGCTTGATTCAAAAATAAATATCAACTATATCACGGCTCCTTTGCTTATAAAAATATCACCAATCGATAATTTCGCAATACTTCTTGGACCCGAATATGCATGGAGACTAACAGCCAAAGCAACTACCGATGGTAAAACAACCAATGTAAAGTCAATATACGATAGCAAATTTGATATTGGAATAAATGCAGGAATATCGTATCGGTTTGTTGACAAAATTGAAATAGGCCTAAGGTATAACCGAGGTTTTATCTCTACAGTTAAAGATCTTAGAACAACGGATGAATATGGTAACCTCGAAGGAAAAGCAAAAATATGCAATCATGGATTTACATTTTTAATTACATATATTATAAAGTAATTTAATCCATCGTAAATAGTAATTGAATTAAATGAAAATAATAGACTTAACTCACAAGATACATGAGGGCATGCCGGTTTATCCAGGAACCGAGGGCCCTACTTTAAAGACTACAAATACATACGATAAGGATGGCTTTAAGGAAACTTTGCTTACCATGTTTTCTCATACAGGCACACACATGGATGCGCCAGCACATATATTTCCGCAAAGAACAACGCTCGAAGCGTTTCCAGCCGAACAGTTCATTGGAAAAGGATTAGTTATAGATTGTACGCATCTAAAGCAAGGCGAACGAATAACAATGAACTTGATCGATAGTGTTAAAGAGCAGGCAACTCAAGCCGAGTTTCTTTTATTCTACACTGGCTGGGATAAATATTGGGGACAAAACTCCTATTTTGGGAATTACCCATACATAACCGAAGAGGTTGCCGAATTCTTAATATCAACAAAGAAAAAAGGTGTTGGACTCGATGTTATTGGTATAGATCCAATACATGATGAGGAGTTAACCTTACACAAGAAACTTTTCATCGAAACAGAAATAGTAATTATCGAGAACCTAACCCACTTGGGAAAGATCGGAAATAAGCTATTTACATTCTGTGCGCTTCCTTTAAAATTCGAAAGTGCAGATGGAGCCCCTGCACGAGCAATCGCCATTCTTGAACAATAAAACCAGACCCCATTTCTTCAACAATCTAATCTATCTTTCATATAACTTTTTTTAAGATAATTTTAGGATAACGCCACTTGTTAGTGCCTACCTTTGCGACTTCGTTGTAAAGAGCAATAGCATGCGCGATAAAATATGGAATAAGGACTTTATACTCCTAATCCTGTCTAACTTTTTGATGTATATCACTTACTACGCAATTATTTCGGTTTTACCGATTTATCTTGTAAGCGATCTTAATGCATCAAAGAGTCAGGTTGGGATTGTAGTTGCCGCCTACACTCTAGCATCGGTTATGATACGGCCTTTTTCTGGTTTCACACTCGATAGGTATAGCCGAAAAATGGTATTTATTTTAGCCTTAGTGGTTTACTCGTTTTTATTTGCAGGTTACCTTGTTGCCCTATCTATTTCGGCACTAATTCTTCTCCGGTTTTCGCAAGGATTAACATGGGGATTTACAACCATTGCAGGATCAACCATTGCTGTTGATCTAATTCCCTCCGCTAAAAGAGGCGAAGGAATTGGCTACTTTGCCTTGTCAACAACACTCGGAATGTCGGTAGGTCCAATCATCGGGCTGTTTATTTGCCATCAATGGGGATATACTGCCATGTTTATTGCTGGTTTTGTAATTAGTATTGCCAGTCTTATATGTGCCAACACAATTCATCTACCCAAGCAATCGATGATAGGCAAGCATCAGCATTTCCGTTGGGATAGCCTGTTCAATAAGGAATCGATACTTCCATCGCTAAATGTACTTATTGTAATGAGTACTTACGGTGGATTACTTTCGTTTATTGCCCTATACGGTCGGGAAATTGGAGTTCACAATACCTCGCTCTTCTTTCTGATATTTTCCATTGGTATTGCTACCTCTAGACTAACCGCAGGCAAAGCATTCGACAGAAATGGTCCTCGGAGAATTATCACAATTTGCCTTTCGATTCTCGTTCTAAGTTTCCCCGTACTGGCGTCGGTACAAAATGCTGCAGGATACTATATCTCGGCAATTTTCATAGGATTTGGAATAGGCGTCGTATTTCCCACCTTCCAATCGATGGTAAATAACCTCGCCGATTCTCAACACCGAGGAGCGGCCAACTCAACCCTATATACAGCATTGGATATTGGAATGGGATTCGGAATGTCCATGTCAGGCCTAATAGCCCAGTACATTTCCATATCAGCAATTTTTATAATTAGCGCAATAGTCTGCCTGATTGGGTTAGCATTCTTTAGAGTATTTGTGGTAAATAAATACGAAAAGGCTCTGCAACTATAGTCCTAAACAATTGTCTCTATTCATATAAATTTAGCAATCTCATCTATTAGGAAATTTCTTACATTTGGGATATTTAGGGTATCATTCAAGTTTTGAATTTTAATATAAATATCCAATATGTAAATAGTAATCATATATAATTTAAATTTTATTCTTTCAAAACATACTTTGGGTACAAGAAACTATAATATTCTTCTTAAAAAAATAACTTTGTCAATAATCCATAAGTATAAATCACATAGATTTTGTAACAATTACCATGGACAATTCCTTGAAAAACAAATTTGGACCTTGCGGATTACTCTGCGAAAAGTGTTTTGCATTTGAGAATGGTGCCATTCAGCATCACGCAAAACAGTTGGCAGATAGTCTGGGTAATTTCGATAATTATGCAAAACGATTCGAAACCCTATTAAACGAACCTAAATTTGCTAAATATCCCGATTTTAAAGATTTTCTGTTACTACTTTCATCTGGAAATTGTAAAGGATGTCGAAAGCAACAATGTCATCTTTTTACTGCATGTAAAGTAAAGCAATGCTATACCGAAAAAGCGGTCGATTTCTGTTATGAATGTAGTAGTTTTCCCTGCAACAATACGGGTTTCGACGAGAATCTACACAACCGTTGGCTTGCTATTAATAAAAAGATTCGGGAAATAGGAATAGATAATTATTACAAAGAGGTTAAGGATAAGCCCCGATACTAAATAAATAATTTTCTTACAATGAACGAAGATGTGAATTTCGAAACCGACTTTATGACTTGGTTTAACTATAGCCAAAGCATTAACTCATTGAAATTGATTCACGAACTTAAACACGTTTTAAAGAGTAAGGAATCGCAAAAAAGCTACGTCATTTCAAATGGAATAACTGAGGATGGCGTTACTTATTTTATCACAGAAAAATACAATCCTACTGCACTTCGACTAACCAACAGTGGTTGTAATACTTTTTACGATTTTCTATGCCAACAATATCCAGAGGAAAATACAGAAGAACCTATTAAAGTTGAAAGTAAGAGCGAGATAGTGAGTGTTGATAAAAAAATCAATCCAGAAACAAAAAATCCTCAGGAAAATCGCAGTAAACTTCTAATGATTCTGCATAAAATATCTTCGAAAAATGTAATACTACACTCATTATCCTTTAGCATTCTTGCATTTATTATATCGCAAATAAACATACTGCCAGGAAACATTAGCAGCTACAAACTGGGAAACTGGAGTATTTACCTCTTTTTTGGGATGTTTGCTTTTGTCTACTTTTTATGCATTTGGGCTTACTCCAATCTTTACAAAAACATCAAACTTTACAACGAGATATTTAAGTTTTCGATACTGTACAGCTCCTCATTCTTCCTTTTAGCGTTTATTGAGACAATGATTATCGACTTTCTGTTTAGCGAGAGTTTTACCATTTTCGGAAGTATTATGCTAATTATACTTGGTCAAATAATGGGTGTAATTCTGAGTCCCATTCTAACGCTAATTATCTTCTTCGTAAAAGGAGGCAAAATAATTAACACCAACGATAATTAATCCAACCTCCCACATATCTTAAATTCGCTACTAAAAAAAGTTAAATTCAACCAAAAAGAACTTTTATATTTTAGCAATATAAGTGTTATTGCTACATTTGATCGGTATTCAATAAACTATATTGTATTAAAAATTATAAAAATGATTAAGAGACTTTTTATTCTAACGCTCCTTGTTACTACATTAGTTAGCTGCAAAGAAGAGGATAACAACACCAACTACGATTTCTCAGTGTTAGGATTAGAGCAGCTTATTATTAACGACCAAATCGTAACCCTCGATTCTAACGGATTCCCTTCAGGTGTCTTCGATATTGAAGATATTGGTATTACAGGAAAAGGACTATGCAATTCGATGCAAATCTATGATTTATTTGTCCTCAAAAACAATACAGACAATAGCATTAGCATTAAAAGCAAATTCGACGATACCGTTGCAGAAATTACAAAAGAGGAAACCGATGATCATATAACCTATATTGTTACGGTAACACGCAATGGGTTTGAGGAGAAAGTTATCTATAATATTAGTTTTCCAAAACAGTTTTAACTAAGTAGGTTTTATAAAAACTAAACATATAGCACATAATTCAATTACTATCTCTGTCTTATAAAAGTTGGTCTTTGCTTTATTTAACGAAAATATTGTTAAATAAACTTTGTATCAGGCAGTTTGCATCGAAATAGAGTTTATCTTCGAAAGCAATACTTCCAACAACTTAAGATGATAAGATCACTTACATTATTAGCAATAATTTTCCTTTTCGCTACGTTTGCTTTTTCCCAAAACGAGAGCAATATTGAACTTACCAAAAGCACTACACTAACGGATAGCACAGTTCTACACCAAAACACCAATTGCATTGATGTTGTATTTCCTAAACTTGTTTTTTCACACGAGTTTATAATGCCAAATACATTGCATTTTAACTCTACAATTAATACTAATCCAGAAAGTATTCCATCATTTCGTAGCAAGAGTATAGCATTAACAAACAATGAATACTCGTTCAATGATTTTAGCAGATCAACCTTTAATAGGACCAACGGTAACATACAGTTTAGTACAGGAAGCACTAAAAACACAGTTCTGGGTTATGGCGAGTACATTCTGATTTCAAAAAAGTTGCAATGGAATCCCGATAAGAATTTCGAATTAGAAGTTGGCGGGTTTCTTGGAAAGCAATTCAATTTCTTCGACAAATCGCAATCCAATATTGTTGGGTTAAATGCACAATCAATATTTTCACTTAATAACAGCATTCAGTTTAAAGTATGGGGCGAATATGTTAGCCCATTTAAGCAGAATCAGTTCAAAGGAAACCCTTTCTTTCCGAACACTAATGTTGGTAGTTCATTCCTGTTTAACTTAAAAAACAAAACCCAGCTTGATGTTGGAGTAAAGTACCGATACTACGAAAACAAAATGAACTGGAATCTAGAATCGGTTAGTAGAATTTCCATCGGGTTTTAGCATTATGTCTCCAAGCATTACTTTAACCATAGTTCTAAAGCAACAGGACATTTGTAAACCTTCGCTATTTTGCGTAGCTTCGCAGCAGAAAAACAAACATTTACAGACACACCTATTTCCGGCAGAGTATATGAAGTTCGAACAGTATAGTTTTATTCCAACGCTTAAGCGCAATCTCGAAACGCTTGGATTCCGAAAGCCAACCGACATACAGTATAAGGCAATCCCTCCTACCCTTAAGGGTGAAGATGTGCTTGCCATTGCTCAAACCGGAACGGGAAAAACAGCAGCATTTGCCATTCCTGTAATTCAACTATTGGCCACACGAAACGGTAAAAAGGAACCATACTCCACGCGTTGCTTGGTTATGGTACCCACCCACGAATTGGCTATTCAAGTTGCCGATGTATTTAAGCAGCTTATTACAGGTATGGGCTTGCACGTAGTTGGCATTTATGGCGGGGTTAATCAGGATAAGCAAATTGCACTACTAAAGAACGGTGCCGATGTACTTGTGGCAACTCCCGGACGTATGTTCGATTTAGCAAGCCAAGGTTTCCTATCGTTTCAGAATGTTGAAATTCTGATTATCGACGAGGCCGACCATATGCTAGAACTCGGATTTATTCACGATATGGAGCAGCTAATCCGTCGTATTCCACGCAACCGCCAAACATTATTCTTCTCGGCAACCATCAACGAGCGAATTAAAGATTTGGCTTACGGATTGGTTCGCCATGCCGTACGAATTCATCTATCGCCACAAGATCCCGTATCTAAAAATATCGATCACACTGTAGCCTTTGTGGAGATGGACGATAAACGCTTTTTCCTCGAACGATTCATCAACGAGAATCCCGATAGTAAGGTACTTGTATTTGTTCGTACAAAGGTTCGTGCCGAAAGGGTGCTTAAAGCACTTGAGCGTGTAAAAATTGCCAGCCAAACCATACATAGCGGAAAGGATCAGAACGAGCGATCGCAAATAATGAACAACTTCAAATCGGGGAAAAACAGGGTGCTCATTGCCACCGATGTCAGCGCACGTGGGGTGGATATTCCCAACGTGGAATTCGTAATAAATTACGATTTGCCCGAAGTTGCCGAAAACTATGTTCACCGTGTTGGACGAACCGGACGTGGAACCCAGCGTGGAAGAGCAGTATCGTTCTGTAGTACCGAGGAGCGCGAAACGCTTGCCGAAATAGAAACCTACCTAACCAAACCCATCACAGTAATGGAGATGAGCCAAGGCGAATATCAGGCCACGGTCGATGTATCTGAGGAATCGTCGCACGACTGGAAAGCGCTGCTCAAGGATATTGACGAGTTTGAATCTTACGAAAAGAAGAAGCAAAAAAAGAAGAGTAAGGGCAAAAAGAAATAGTTCAGGCTATTTCGCCCTCTCATTTTCAATTATTACAACCACATACATATTGGGTATAAAAACAAAAAAGGCTCAGAAATCCTGAGCCTTTTTTGGTAGCGCATAGCAGAATCGAACTGCTATTTTCGGAATGAGAATCCGACTTCCTAACCGTTAGAAGAATGCGCCATTAAAATTCGGTGCAAATATATAGTTTTATTGGATATTGTATCAATAAACAACATATATTTTTTCATTTTTTTCGAAACTATATTAGTTCTATGGCTTGCTTTAACCGGGCAATAGTCTCGTCCTTACCAATTATGGCACAAACATCGGCAGCATTAGGTCCATTAGATATTCCTAGGATACAAAGCCTTAGAGCATTCATAACTTTACCCATACCATACCCTTTTGCGTTGATAAACGTAGCTAAATGCTCATCAACTATACGTGCTTCGAATTGCGCAATACCCTCGAACAAGGCTATTAATTCGTTCATTATCGAAGGAGCATCTTCCTTCCAAAACTTCTTCACCGATGCGTCATCGTATGCCATAGGGCGCTCAAAAAGGAATGCAGACTTATCCCATATCTCGTGCACAAAGTTTACTCGTGCTTTCATAAGCGCAACTATCTGTTCAACCTTTGCTTGGCTGGCATTAATACCTTTTTCGGTTAGCAGCTGCATATAAATACTTGCCACTTCGCTATCGCTTTTTGCAAGAAGATACTGATGGTTAAACCACTTTGATTTTTCGGGATCGAACCGAGCTCCCGATTTATTTACCCGCTCAAGCGAGAATTGCTGAATTAACTCCTCCATGCTGAAAATCTCCTGCTCGGTTCCCGGATTCCAACCAAGCAACGCCAAAAGATTCACAAAAGCTTCGGGAAAGTAACCATCCTCCCTGTAACCGCGCGATACTTCCCCTTCGGGCGAAGTCCAACGAAGCGGAAACACAGGAAATCCCATCTTATCGCCATCACGTTTACTGAGCTTTCCGTTACCCGTTGGTTTAAGCAACAATGGAAGATGTGCAAACTGCGGCATTCTATTGGTCCATCCAAATGCACGGTATAGCAGCACATGCAACGGAAGCGATGGCAACCACTCCTCGCCACGGATTACATGCGATATTTCCATAAGGAAATCGTCGGTAACATTGGCTAAATGGTAGGTCGGCAGCATATCGGCACTTTTGTATAGCACCTTATCGTCGAGGGTCGAGGTGTTAACCACCACTTCGCCACGAATCAAATCGTGCATCCGAAGCTCTTCATTCTCGGGCATCTTAAAACGGATAACCCACTGATCGCCTCTATCAATTCTCGCCTTAACCTCCTCCGACGACAATGCCAGAGAGGTTTGCATGCTATTGCGAATTGCATGGTTATATATGAATGTTTGCCCGTTCTGCTCGGCTGCCTTACGGTGCTCATCGAGCGATTCGGGAGTATCGAATGCATAGTAAGCGTAACCAGCATCAACAAGCTGGTCGGCGTACTGCCGATATATTGCACGACGCTCGCTTTGACGGTAAGGAGCAAACTTTCCTCCCTCAACAACTCCTTCGTCTACTTTTATTCCACACCAGCGTAAAGCCTCGTTAATGTACTCCTCGGCACCAGGTACAAAGCGTTGCGAATCGGTATCCTCAATCCTCAGCAAGAAATCTCCACCATGCTGCTTTGCAAAAAAGTAGTTAAACAACGCAGTGCGCACACCGCCAATATGTAAAGGCCCTGTTGGGCTGGGAGCAAATCGTACACGTACCCTACGGTTTTCCATAACTTTTTTAATTTTTGGGGAAGCAAAAATAGAAAAATTATATCGCATCTACGAGCACAAAAGAAAGTAATATTCAAGACATCTTTAGGTCATATAAATAGCAAGGTATATGATCTTAAATCCTAATTCCTTATTCAGCAAAAGCCTGCAATTAGCAATATTTAAGTTTACTATATAAAGATATAACAATAATTACTGTTGATAAGCATGAATAATAATATCAAACAAACTATTTGTAACATTAAAAAATAAACATACATTTATTGCGTAATTTCATAAAACTTTATTGTTTAATTTAAACCTTACTACCATGAAAAAGCCTTTTTTTGCCCGCTTTTTGGAAAACCAACTTTCCAACGAAGATGAACAAAACATCAAAGGATCTGCTAAAATTGTAGCCGTTACAATGAAAGCCCCTTCGGATGATGACGAAAACGTTACAATGAAGTACCCTTCGGATGGAGACGAAAATGTTACTTTAAAATACCCATCGGACAGCGATGAAGCAGTAGAAATCTAACATTTTCATAACTTAAGAATATCGTTTTATGTTTTGCATAACGCAACAATGTAAAGCGATATTTTTTTTAACTCATACCCCATGTTTTTGCTTTTCACCCACCAAAAAGATTACTACACTGTTGATTTAGTTAAGCAGAGCCTCGAACAAAAGGGGTTCGAATGCATCAGACTAAATACTGATGAATTCCCAACTAAAATTGAACTCACAAATGGTTTTGGGTTAAACAGTCCCGATACAATTTACATTGGCAACCAAAAGATACATGCTAACGAGGTTGAAGGAGTTTGGCTCCGAAAATTCTTCTCGCCCAGAGTAGATCCCGCCATCGATAATCAATACCGTGAAGGATGTTTCAACGAGTCGCTAGAGATGCTTAAAGGATTTTTCTATACTCTAAACCAAGTTACCTGGATTGATCCACTTGTTAATGTATACTATGCAAGCAACAAAATGGTTCAGCTGCAAGTAGCCGAACAGCAAGGCCTGCTTATTCCCAAAACACTAGTTACAAACCATAAAGCCGACCTAGAGCAATTCTACCATGCCAACAATCGGAATATAATAGTAAAAATGCAGACCGCACTAAGCACATCGATGCAGGGCGGTGGAATGTTTTTGCACACCAGTAAGGTATCAGACGAAGATATTCGCGAAGCAGACCTAGTGAGCCTTTGCCCGCTAATGTTCCAAGAACTTGTGGAAAAGGACTATGAACTGCGTATAATATATATCGATGGAACTTTTTATACCGGGAAAATAGATACCTCGGAATCGAAATCGGGGAAGGTAGACTGCCGACTAGCAGCCCCCGAAGAGGCAAATTGGCAGGAATACAGCCTTCCAGAAAATGTTTGCGAGGCTATAGATCGATATATGAAAGCCATGGGGCTTATATTTGGTGCTATAGATATGATTAAAACCTCCGACAATAAATATATATTCCTCGAAGTGAATCCTACCGGAGAATGGGGAATGCTGCAACGCGACTTGGGCTATCCTATAGCCGAAACAATTGCAGCCTCGTTAATTAACCGAATTAAAAAATGATTACCCAACGCCATGAAGAAAGTACTTATAATAACCAAAAGCAACGATAACCAATGTATCAAGAATGTTTCGGAGGCAATAATCCGCAAGGGAGGCTCGCCCATCCGGTTTAATACCGATACATACCCGCTAACATCGGCGCTAAACATTGAGTTCCTTAACAATAAATGGAAACTAGAACTTGTTACAGAGAATGAAACGCATGACTTAACTGATCTGGAATCGGTTTGGTACCGAAGATCGGCAATAGGCGATAGCCTGGGCAAGGTACTTGAGGATAAATTCCGCATGCCATCCGTTGAGGAGAGCCGACGTACATTCTTTGGTTTGCTTAGCTCGCTGGACTCCTTTCAGTTCGACTACTACTGGAATGTGAAGAAGGCCGAATGCAAGCAGCTGCAGCTAAAGGTAGCCGCATCGCTAGGGCTAGAAATCCCCGAAACGCTTATTACTAACAACGCGACTTCGGTTCCTGCATTCTACCACACATTGCAGGGCAATGTAATTACAAAAATGCAAGCATCGTTTGCCATTTACGAGAATGGAAAGGAGAATGTTGTTTTCACCAACCCCATCGGTAATGATGATTTAAATGATCTTGATGGGCTACAGTACTGCCCAATGACTTTCCAGCGCAACATCGAAAAGGAGCTGGAGCTACGAATAACCATTGTGGGCGATAAGGTTTTTACTGCATCAATAAACTCCAAGGACCACGATAAAGCAAAAAACGACTGGCGTAAGCAAGGGCAAGTGCTTATTAATAGCTGGAACGAGTATAAACTCCCCGCCAATATCGAAACAAAGCTGCTACAGCTAATGGATTACTTCCAGCTAAACTACGGTGCAATAGATATGATTGTAACCTCCGATAACCGATTTGTCTTTTTGGAGGTAAATCCATCGGGCGAGTTCTTCTGGCTCGAAAATACACCTGGATTCCCAATCTCGGAAACCATTGCCGACTCCCTGCTAAACAATATAAAGCGAAGAGGAGTTAAGTGTTAGGTAAGATAACAACATACCCCTACCCTCTCTTGTTCAAAGCGTTTAAGCGAAGGCTTTGACAAGAATAGGGTAGCATTAATAATATAATTGATATTAATTATTTACTATCTTAGGCTAATTATTATTGCAACAATAGAAGATTATGAAAAAAATCTTATTAATAGCATTTTTCCTAAGGTTGCTCACTAGTACGGCTTTCTCGCAAATAGAAAAGCAGCCATTGGTAACAACATTAAAACAGAAAGATCCTCTAACGCTCCAATATGGTAAGGAGAATAAAGGCTTTGCATTCTATCAAAAAGGCAGCAAAAAACCTTTAGCAGCTTACCTTCCAGAAATAACTTTTAATAAAAAGCAGGATGTCCTTACAATAAAGGATAACTCTAAATCTAACGGAGAAATGCCCTGCTTAATACCCAATGGATATTTCCCAATGGATATTGCAAAACCCGATTCTACAACAAGATACACCTTGCTTATTAAAGAGATATAGCAAAATTGCATTGGTAGCCCAACATGCTCGGAACAATGGTGCTACCCTTAGAACTGCTGCATAATTTATGTTAATAAGCAATGAGATATCCTAAAAAGATATGCGATAGAATAGCGCACTAATGGGTAGAAAAAAACTATTCCGCAAAACATCTTATAACTTTTAGATACTATTTTATACAGGAATCCAGTTATAGTAGTAAATACAAAATTACCTCACAGTTATCTAACTAAAAAATAAGATTATGAAATGTAGCCTGTATGCCATTATCGTTTTGCTTATTATTGTAGCATCAGAAACCTGTTCGGCTCAGATTTCCCAACAAGTTAACACTAACTTACCAAGATTGGTTGTTAAAAATGAATCGACTGGGCAGGAAAGTACACTGAAAATTGACAAGCTGAAGATTGATGTGGTTACTATTGGCAATATAGCAACCACAACAATAGAGATGACTTTCTACAATTCTACCGACAAAATACTGGAAGGTGAACTTGTTTTCCCTTTGGCCGAAGGACAAACTGTTTCGAGGTTTGCATTGGATGTTAATGGAAAATTACGCGAGGGTGTTGTAGTTGAAAAGCAAAAAGGACAACAAGTTTTCGAAGCGGTTGTAAGGAAAAACATTGATCCAGGCCTACTTGAAAAAACAAAGGGAAACAATTTTAAGGCACGGGTCTACCCAATTCCTGCAAAAGGGTATAAAACAGCGCTTATTGCTTTCGAAAGTGAATTGATTTATTCGCCCAGTGGCTACACGTACCTACTTCCAATGAACTATTCGGAAGTAGTTTCCAGTTTAAAGATTCACGTTGAAGTTCTTAATCAGGATACTATTCCTACTGTAGATAATAATGAGTTTGAAAGTATCCAATTTAAACATTGGCAGAATGCCTATATCACCGACTTAGAGAAGGAAAACTACCTACCCAATAAACAGCTAGGCTTTAGAATTCCATTTCAAGAAATCAACAAAAATATTTGGGTTGATAAAGGTAGAGTAGAAAACGAGAACTATTTCTATGTAAATATATTCCCTCCGATGCAAGAGCGAGATAAAGCTCTTCCTAAGAAAATTGCATTGTTCTGGGATGTATCCACATCATCAACAAGTAGAGATTTTGAAGCAGAACTCAAACTCCTTGATAAATACTTTTCTAAAATTCAGAACCTAGATATCGAACTAATAACATTCTCAAACACAATTATTGGCGACAAAAAATATACGATTCAGAATGGCAAAACCGATGAACTGTTCAGCAATATCAAAAGCCTAACCTATGATGGCGGAACTCAGCTTGGTATGCTTAACTTTAACAAGTACAAATGCGATGAGATTATTCTAGTTAGCGATGCTGTAAGCAACTTTGGAAAAGGAGAAATAACACTTTCGAAAGTTCCCGTAATTACCATCTCTTCAAACCAAACTGCTGAGCATTCCTATTTGCAGTACATCTCCTCGGCAACTGCTGGCATCTATTTAAATCTTAAAAAACTTACAACCGATCAAGCACTAGGGTTTATTGCAAAGCAAAAAGTGCAGTTTATTTCTGCAGAATACAACAATGATGAACTTTCGGAGATTTATCCGTCCATCCCAACCCATTTTACCAACAGTTTCTCGCTAGTTGGAAAACTAAAGACGAAGGCCGCTATACTAAAAATAAATTTCGGTTATGGCAATGAGATAGTACACACCGCAACAATTCAACTTGGCTCAAAGAGCATTGAGGATAAAGGCCTAGTGGAAAGAATATGGGCACAGAAATACTTAAATGAACTAAACTTTAATCCAACTAAGAATGCCGAAGAAATAACAAGAATTGGTAAAAAGTTCTCAGTTGTAACCAACAGCACATCGCTAATTGTGCTCGACAGAGTTGAAGATTATGTTCAATACGAAATTACTCCACCTCAAGAGTTACTAGCCGAATACAACAAAATGGTTGAGAATAAGGCCAACGAAGATAAGAGGACATCAAAACTACATATCGACCAAGTAGTTGATCAATTCCTTAAAAAGGTGGAATGGTGGAATACCGATTTTAAAATTCAACCTAAGCCAACTACTACCATACAACCTACAAATTTGCCATCGCGCCAGTACTCAACAGTAACAAAAAGAATTACTGGAACTGTAGTTAGTTCAGAGGATGGAATGCCAATCCCTGGAGTATCTGTTGTGGTTAGGGGAATAAGTATTGGTGCTACCACAAATCTTGATGGTAAATTTGAATTTACAGTTCCTACCAATGCTATTCTACAGATTAGCTACATCGGTTTTAAAACCATCGAAATTGATGCTGTCAACATTACCAATATTGATATAACTCTAGAACCCGACACCCGTAGTATTGAAGAAGTTGTAGTTGTAGCAAATGGAATAAGTAGAGATGATTCTGTGATTTTTATGGATGCAGATGTATCAGTAGAAGAAGATGCATCTGAAGAACTGGCGTTTATGGTTCGTGAAGACAGGCCTGATATTTCTGCTAAAAAAGAAGAAGTTTCAAGGCCATCGAAACCTACCATTGAAATAAATGAATGGAATCCTGATGTTCCATATCTGAAAGAGTTGAGAAACACCGACAGCAAGAATCTATATACAAAGTATTTGCTAATTAAGAAGGATTACCTTCAAACACCATCGTTCTATTTCGATGTGGCCGATTATTTCTTCGAAAAAGGTAAAAAGGATGAAGCAATCAGAATTCTCTCGAACGTTGCAGAGTTAAAACTCGAGAACTATGAGCTGCTCCGGATATTAGCACGTAAACTTCAACAGGTTGGCGAAATAAATACAGCCATTTGCATTTTCGAGGATGTTCTAAAGCTAAGGTCGGAAGAACCACAATCATACAGAGATTTAGGATTAGCGTATGCTGCCAACAAGGAATACCAAAAAGCAGTTGATATGCTATACAGTATTGTCGAAAAAAGTTGGGATAATAGATTCCCCGGTGTCGAGGTTATTGTTCTAGGCGAAATAAATGCAATTATCGAAGAAGCAAATGGAAAAGTTGACACACAAAAGATTGACCAACGCTTACTAAAGAACTTGCCAGTCGATATTCGTGTTGTACTGAATTGGGATGCCAACAATACCGATATGGATCTATGGGTAACCGATCCTTTTAACGAGAAATGCTTCTATCAAAGAAAGCTCACCAACAGTGGAGGGTATATGTCCAATGACTTTACTGGTGGATATGGCCCCGAAGAGTTCCTAATCAAAAAGGGTGCAAAAGGAAAGTATAAAGTTCAGATTAACTATTACGGATCGTCACAGCAAACAATTATGGGGCCCGTAACAGTTCAGGTTCAACTTTTCACAAAGTTTGGTTCAAAAGAACAGGTACTAAAAGAGGTAACAATGCGATTGTCCCAAAACAAAGAGGTAATTGATATCGGGGACTTAATCTTTGATAATTAGATTTAAGATTGGATGTAAAGTATTTGGGAGGGCAATATTTGGTTTTCGAACTTTCAAATACTTTTACACTCCATCTAAAGAGTTCGCCGCAGCGATAAGCTCTGCCGCATGATTCCAGATCCCTCAACTACGCTCGGGATGACAAATCAGCCATCCGCCTCTTTCCATGCTGAACTTGTCGAAGCATTCTGGAATGATAAAAGTGATGGGTAATACATTAAGAATTATTGGAGTGTTGGATGATGGAAATACTACTCCATTAATCACCTTCATTATTGTGAACTCGCTGTTATCGAGCGTCTCCCGACGCGTGATGGTTACATCTTTCCCGACACGTGATAGTTACATCCACACAATCGGAAAGCCTTAACCTCTCAACCAACAAAGAGGTACGCGTTAGAAACGCGCACTAATGGTGGGTCCTACTCCATTAATTACATTAGTTATCGCGCGTCTTCTGATGCGTGATGGTTACATCCACATAATCGAAAAGCCTTAACCTCTCAACCAACAAAGAGGTACGCGTTAGAAACGCGCACCAACGGTGGGTCCTACTCCATTAATTACATTAGTTATCGCGCGTCTCCTGACGCGTGATGGTTACATCCACACAATCGGAAAGCCTTAACCTCTCAACCAACAAAGAGGTACGCGTTAGAAACGCGCACCAACGGTGGGTACTACTCCATTAATTACATTAGTTATCGTGCGTCTTCTGACGCGTGATGGTTACATCCACACAATCGAAAAACCCTAGTCTATGAACAAACAAAGAAGTACGCGTTAGAAACGCGTACTAACGGTGGGTACTACTCCATTAACTATATTAGTTATCGCGCGTCTCCTGACGCGTGATGGTTACATCCTCACAATCGAAAAACCTTAGTCTATGAACCAACAAAAAGGTACGCGTTAGAAATTCGCACCAACGGTGGGTACTACTACATTAATTACATTAGTTATCGCGCGTCTCCTGACGCGTGATGGTTACATCCACACAATCGAAAAGCCTTAACCTCTCAACCAACAAAGAAGTACGCGTTAGAAACGCGCACTAACGGTGGGTACTACTCCATTAATTACATTAGTTATCGCGCGTCTCCTGACGCGTGATGGTTACATCCACACAATCAAAAAAACCTAGTCTATGAACTAACAAAGAAGTACGCGTTAGAAACGCGCACCAACGGTGGGTACTACTCCATTAATTACATTAGTTATCGCGCGTCTCCTGACGCGTGATGGTTACATCCACACAATCGAAAAACCCTAGTCTATGAACTAACAAAGAAGTACGCGTTAGAAACGCGCACCAACGGTGGGTACTACTCCATTAATTACATTAGTTGTCGCGCGTCTCCTGACGCGTGATAGTTACATCCTCACAATCGAAAAGCCTTAACCTCTCAACCAACAAAGAGGTACGCGTTAGAAACGCGCACCAACGGTAAGAACGTGCACCAACGGTAGGGTAACAAAGGAAACCCTGACAATGCTTTGTGCTCCGTCAGGGTTAATTACCAACTATCTACAACCGCCTATGATGCTGTGGAGGTTGGTGTTTCGGTTTTATCGGTGTCCTTGGCGTTGCGCCCCCGGCGCACAGCCAACAGGCTATTGAACTTCTCGATTCGGGCATTGAGTTCGCGCACAAACTCATCGTACTCTGCAGTGCCATTTATCAGCATGAGTGCCTCTATGCGCTCTACAATGGCGCGGTAGGCAGCGTCCAGCTCGGTGCGTGCTGTTTTCATGCGGAACTCTGTTTGGTTTGCCTCCTCGGAGTAGCGGCTCTTCATCAGGGTATCGAAGGCGGTATTCTTGGTTTGCAGCTCCGTGAACCAGTCCTTTAGCCCCAATGCATTAACATCGGAGGCATACTCGCCCTGGGTCTCCACCATCAATTTAGCAATGGCAGCGGTTCCCTCATTGTAGGGCTTACGCGGCACGTTGCCGAAGCTATCGAGTAGTACCTTTAACCTTCGGGCAGCCTCACGCTTCTCGGGTGTAAAATGGTTCTGCCACGATTTTACCGAATCAACAATGCCACGGTAAATAATATCGCGCTCGCCATCGGCCTCGGTAAGCTGTGCAGTGGTGGCGCTCTTACGAATTAGCAGCAAAGCATCCTCCTCGTTGCTGTACCGGGGTTGATAGGCGTTGAAGGCTTCAACCACATTTAGGGGCTCTGCTCCTATCCGCTCCACCTCGGATTTAAACTCGGTATGAAGCTGGAAGTGCTCCTCGTTGCGCAAGCTACGCAGATTAATTCTCAAAATTTTCATCTTTTTTCATTTTTTAGTTAGTATGTTTTAAAGGCAATTTTCCCCAGTAACAAGTAATTAGGGGTATATTCTTTTTTGCCGCAGCGCTGCGGCAAACCAAAAAGGCTTGTGGAACATTTGTCGCAGAGCTACGGCATATATTCCCCGCTTGTGGAAAAGCTGCTGCAGAGCTGCAGGAGACAATCCCCCGATGTGGAAAAGCTGCCGCAGGGCTGCAGGAGATAATCCCCCAATGTGGAAAAGCTGCCGCAGGGCTGCAGGAGATAATCCCCGGCTGTGGAACATTTGTTGCAGAGCTGCGGGAGATAATCCCCGGCTGTGGAACATTCGCCTCAGGGCTACAGGGGATAATTCTCAATGGTGAAATATTTGCTGCAGAGCTACGGTAAAAGTTTTTGCGTTTATAGCAACCCGCCGTAATGGTGCAGCAATACTTTTGAAGTTTATGCATAGGTACCGTTAATATTAAAACCTCATTCAAAAGCTAAAACCAAAAACCGAAATGCGTAAAGGCAGGAAAAATTTTATACGAATACTGAAGGCATACCAAATTTACAAAATTCTAATAAAGAATCAAATACAAAATACACAAAATCAACCTAACATTAATTTTATCCTTTTACACTAAGAATTAAAGAGTAAAACCGGAGACAAATGGAAAAAAATATCTACATTTAACTATAAATACTATAAAGTAGAGCAACACAACTAAAATCGGTGTATTGGTATAAAATATAATATAAATAAATTTACTGCAAGAATATAAAAAACTTACAACTATGATAAAGTATCTATTAACTAACTTAATACTTGTCCTCTATATTTCGTCGAATGGACAAGTTGTTGATAATTTTAGTAAAAAGAATGAGAGCAACATTTATAATCAAACATTAATTCAGTACGTAAAGTACTTAGAGAAAGAGAATATCAAAAAGTCTGATACGCTTTTTATTGAACGAGATGATAAACTTACAGAGAATATTATCTCGCAAGTGGGAGATATCAAGATTCTGATTATAGAGTTAAAGGATATCAATAAGAATAAACTAAAAAAGGAAAAGAAATTTATCACCTATAAACTTTATCCAGTTGAATTTGTAAACCAAGAATTTAGAGTCTTATTAGCACCTTATTCGAATTGGTACGATGAAAACGATCAACTCCTTGGAATAAATAATAGTCAATATTGGGCATCCTATGACTTTAAAGATGGAAAGTTTCTCTTTAAAGAAATTGGAATACTAATAAAATAATACCAACAGTTCGCAATATATTTAGTTTATTCGGCTAGACAACCATTTCTAAAGGTCAATACTTAAGAGTTTTATGTTGGAAAAACTAAATACTTTTTCAGCCTTCAAGCAATACCAATACGCCAACTGTATAATTTAAGAACAATAATAAGATAAATAATTGTTACTACTGCTGGAGATTACAATGCAAATACTAATGTTATTAATATAATAGTGTTCCTTTTGTTATTCACAATAAATAATGCCACTAAAAAATAGAAAGAAAATACTCTGTACATAAAAAGAAAACCTAAAATAACCCCATATGAAAATCGAAACTTCAAAGTCTCTAAACGCCTATAACCTAAGAAAAGGAAATATTCTTTTTAATAACAACGAAATAAGCATACAACGAGAGATAAAACAGTTTCGAATAATCTTAGCGGTTGAAATTGTTTTGCTTATTTCCATGTTATCGAGCATTCTAAGCTACGTTGAGAAAGGATATCAAAGGTCACTTATAATTACTATTATCCTACTTATTCTATTAATCGCCATTCTGGCTATTGAAATTCCAAAGTACATTAAGGCCTGCAAAATGAATGGCCGAACGTATCGAATTTCGGAGATTGTAAGAGCTAAAGTAAAGGAGAAAAAATATAGCATTTGGATTGCCTTTGAATTTAGCGATAAAACAATAGATTGCATTACAATTGCAAAGGGAAATAATTATCCAGAATTCATAGATGTTCTGAATAGAAACAACGTTGAAATAACTAGAATCAACAAACGCTAACAGCGCTACTGCTTACTTACCTAAAAAAATCAAAATGAAATAGCTATATCAACCTTAAAATAATATACTCTATAAGTTTACGTTATTTTATCAATAACAAAATAACTAATGTTAAAGATTATTATTTAAGGAAATTTATTAATATTGTACAGTTAGAATATTATTATTAATAATAAATACTACTACTATGAAACGATTCTCTCTCTTATTTACATTTTGCATTTTGCTAACGTCATCTTATGCTCAAATTAAAACAATTGAAGTTTCACATTATTTGTTTCCAGAATTCACTGATGGTACAATCCTTATGAAAACCGGGACAAAAAATGAAGCATCTTTAAACTACAATTCTATTACAGAAGAAATGGTTTTCGATAAAAATGGAAATAAGTTAGCCATTGCGAACTCTATGTATACCTCGATCGATACTATTTACATTAAAGATAAAAAATTCATTTTGCTAAATGATAAATTTCTAGAGCAAGTACATGCATCGAAGTATACACTATTGGTGGAACACAAATGTGATCTTTCTGCTCCAAGTAAACCTTCGGCATATGGCGGAGAGTCGAATTCTTCGGCCTCAACCTCATATACTTCGTTAGCTACAAATGGAATGGTTTATGAACTTGCACTTCCAAGTGGGTATAAGGTTAAACCTTTCATAAATTACTGGTTAAAAGTTGATGGAACTGGCAATAAGTTTTCCAATTTAAAACAATTGATAAAACTTTTCCCCGATAAAAAGGTATCTATCAAAACATTTATAAAAGAAAATAATGTAGAATACAACAATCAGGAAAGCATTATTAAACTGATAGAATTTATTGAGAATAACTAAACAAATTACTGCGATCTCCAATAAAAAAGGCTACCACGATAAACAATGGTAGCCTTTCCAACCTTTAGACCTAACGTCTAAACACACACATTATTTTGTTCCGTAGAAACACTTCAGATACATCTCTTTAATCTCCTCGATGGATGGGTAGCGTGGGTTTGCTCCTGTACACTGATCGTCGAAAGCTAACTCGCTCATGGCATCCAAACGCTCAAGGAACGATTTCTCGTCAACTCCTGCCTCGCGGATTGTTTTTGGAATACCAACCTTCTCCTTAAGCTCGTCTATGGCCTGTATGAATTTCTCCACCAATTCCTCGTCGGACTTTCCTTCGAGACCTATGTAACGAGCCATGCGGGCGTAACGCTCAATGGCCTGAGGGTACTTGTACTGAGGGAATGCCGCTTGCTTACGCGGTGCATTGGTAGCGTTGAAACGGATAACCTCGCTAATAAGAATAGCATTCGCCATTCCGTGAGGTAAATGGAACTCCGATCCTAACTTGTGCGCCATGGAGTGACAAACGCCCAGGAATGCATTGGCAAACGCAATACCAGCTTGGTTTGCAGCATAGTGCATTTTCTCCTTTGCCTTTTGATTATTGGCACCCTCGGCATATGAATCGGGTAGATACTTAAATATTAAACGGGTTGCCTCCAACGCATATGGATTGGTGTACTCGGTAGCAAATACCGAAACAAACGATTCAACCGCATGGGTAAGTGCATCTATTCCACCCCAAGCGGTAAGCTTGGCAGGCATACTCATCACCAACTCAGGGTCAACAATGGCCATGTTAGGAGTTAAGGCGTAATCGGCAATAGGATACTTAACACCGGTTTTCTCGTCGGTAACAACCGCGAATGGAGTTACCTCGGAACCAGTACCCGATGTGGTTGGGATTGCCACCATAATGGCCTTCTTGCCCATTTCGGGGAAGCGGTAAATACGCTTGCGGATATCCATGAAGCGGAGTGCCAAACCCTCGAACTCGCTATCGGGATTCTCGTACATCAACCACATAATTTTGGCAGCATCGATAGGAGAACCACCACCCAATGCAATAATAACATCGGGACGGAAACGGTTTATCTGCTCCAAGCCACGTTTTACTGTAGCCAACGATGGATCGGGCTCCACATTATGGAATACCTCTGTTTCGATACCCATTTTAGCAAGAGGCTCAATAACCTTATCGGCATAGCCTAAGTCGAATAACGGCTTATCGGTAACAATAAATGCTCGTTTCTTATCGGCTAAATCGCCTAGAGCAACAGGTAAACATCCTGTTTTAAAGAATATTTTAGGAGGAAGTTGAAGCCAAAGCATATTTTCTCGTCTTTCAGCATTAGTTTTTATGTTGATTAAGTGCTTAATACCCACGTTCTCGCTCACCGAGTTTCCACCCCACGATCCGCAGCCAAGTGTAAGCGATGGCTCAAGCCTAAAGTTGTAGATATCGCCAATAGCACCCTGCGATGCAGGCATATTAACCAGTAAACGACCAGTCTTTACGAGCGAACCAAACGACTCAATTCTATCGGTGTTTCGTGGGTTAGTGTAAAGAACAGAGGTGTGTCCAATACCGCCAAACTTAACCAATCTCATAGCTGTTAGCTCGGCATCCTTAAAGTCGGCAGCACGGTACATTGCCAAAACCGGCGAAAGTTTTTCGTGCGCAAAAGCCTCGTGAGCGCCAACCTCTGTAGCCTCACCAATAAGCACCTTTGCGGTTTTAGGAACAGTAACACCAGCCATCTCGGCAATTCTCCAGGCAGGCTGACCTACAATTTTAGCGTTAAGATGTCCATCAACAATAATTGTTTTACCAACCAACTCCTTCTCTTCTGCGCTAAGCACATAGGCGCCTGCCTGAATAAACTCACTCTTTACCTTATCGTAAACAGAATCCACCACAACTACGCTCTGCTCCGAAGCACATATCATTCCATTATCAAAAGTCTTACTCATCAACACCGAGTAAACAGCCATCTTAAGATTGGCAGTTTCGTCGATAATAGCAGGAGTATTACCAGCACCAACACCTATGGCTGGAACTCCCGACGAGTATGCAGCCTTCACCATTCCGGGTCCACCAGTAGCAAGTATCAGGTTAATCTTTGGGTGATGCATAAGATACTGCGATAGCTCAATGGAAGGTTTTTCGACCCAACCAATAATATCCTCGGGAGCACCTGCTGCAACAGCAGCATCGCGTACCAACTTAGCGGCAGCAATAGTACATTGTGTTGCCTTTGGGTGTGGCGAGAAAATAATGGCGTTACGGGTTTTTAAGCTGATTAATGCCTTGAAAATTGCAGTAGATGTTGGGTTTGTTGTGGGCACTACACCAGCAATAATACCTATAGGCTCGGCAAACTTACGAACACCGTAGGTAAGATCTTCCTCTAGCAATCCGCAGGTTTTCTCATCCTTGTACTTGTTATAGATGTACTCTGAGGCAAAGTGATTCTTAATTACTTTATCCTCAACAATACCCATTCCTGTTTCGGCAACAGCCATTTTAGCCAAAGGAATACGCGCATTGGCCGCAGCAAAAGCTGCTTTACGGAATATCTCGTCAACCTGTTCCTGCGAATAGGTACTATAAATTTTTTGGGCAGTGGCAACTCGCTGAATTGTAGCCTCCAGCTCCTGTATGTCGGTATTCTTGTCAACTTCGGCTACTGTAGCCTCGGGTTTTGTTGCTGTCTTTGTCATAATTAAACCTAATTAAGCGATTACCTTTAATTCATGATTAATAGCGGCAAGAACCTTTTCGACAGTGGCATTAGCCAACACCTTGCCGTTAATTTCGACATATGGATGCTCCATTGCTTTCCCAGTTTCACACCCATCTATATCGATAGCACCTTTAACCTCAACCCTACTCTTTATTTCTTCGGGGAGATTCTCCATGGCTTTTTTTATCTCGCGATTACCCTTCACATAGCAGGTAGTTCCAACGCAAATTCTAATACTAATTTTATTTGTCATTATGGTGTGTTATTAAGAATTTCTGTTAGCGGAATAACAACGCGTGTGCCATAACCTATATTTAGTTGTTTAACTGGCAAATAAGAAAGTATAGTGAAAATGCAGGATAGGAGAACTGTTCAAAATACGATCAACATGGGATATTTAGCGTGTAAGTAAATTGAACAGTGTAATAAATTTGAACACATCTTGGTGTTCGAATAGTAAGTCCGACAAAAAAATATACTCGGAATGGAAACTTTTTGTTGAATTTATTTAAGCGAAGCTAAAAAAGTAACACATTCTCTGTAGTGCGTTGGTGGTTATATTACCCAACGCACCACAGAAAATGAATTAATAGTGTCTTGTTTCGGAACCCGCCGACTCATCGCGCGAAACGCCCCATTCATATCCACAGTTCACACATTCCCTATGATCGGTATAATGATCGGTGTACGTGGTTGTTTTCTTATCGCGACGCTCGTAATTATGGGTTATTTGCGTGCTAGTTTCGGTTTTGCCCTTGTAAACATCATAGGTCCCCCAGGAAACACTCGACGAGCGACCATGATAACTCGATCCTCCATCCAATCCAACATTCATGGTATGACAAGCAGGGCACCTATTGTACCGAATATTCTTTCTGTGAAAATGCCACCAAAATCCAAACGAAATCAAACTAAGAAGTGCCGCAATGAAAAATTGATTCATCAGTAAAGCCATCCAAACAAAAAATATGTATGCAATGGTTATGTATAGGAGAAAGTTCACAAACAAGACCATTCCATTTCCAAGCAAACGGAAATGATTAATCAGCATCATAAATGGACTAATAATTAAGCGAGGAATTGAGAAGAATAGGAAGATGAGTAAAAATCCAATGATAAACTGCACAACCCAACCCAGGATCTTTGTAAACCAATTTTTAGTTTTGAAATTCTCCCACCAGGTAATATGGATATCTTTTGATTCATAAAAAGAGAAGCTAAGCAGATCGAAAGGCTCAGCCTGTCTAATTTCGTCGGCAAAGGGTAATTTGTTAACAAATTTAACCTTCTTTGTACCATCAACCTCATAACCCGATATTTTACCATCGTTACCAAGAAGGAAAAACACTCCGCTCATCTTCTTGCCATCCTTAATAAACTCGAGTTGATTGAAGAATGCCCGGATTACACCTGCTTTCTTTATGATAGATGTAGCAGGACCGTACTTAGCGGCAACCTCTTCGACACTTTTACCCGATACATTCTCGACATTTTCGGCCGTTGTTGGGAAAATAAAGGTCTGGCTGATTTTAGGAACATCATTTAAAAATGGAATATCCAACCGGTAGTAAGGCACAAAACCCACTTTACCCGAAGCAGTTTTAACCTTAACAATATTTTCGTGCAGTTCCTTTCCCTCCTTGAAGTAACCAAGCACAGTCAGTTTATCGCCTTTACGAACCGAATCCTTTGAAGTTTTTGACTTATAGTCGGCCAACAACGGAGTAGATTCATCGACAATCACATTTTTTGCACCCTTTACAGCCCTATAGTAAACATACCCAATATCACCATCGCTTGTTTTAACCTGTACCCACCAACTGCCTTTACGAGCCATTGGAGTAAGCTGTGTTCCGGCATAAAGCGACTTAAAGACCTTCTTATCCTTGTCGTAATCGCCCACAAAGGCATCGTACACCAAATCGGTATTCTCGCTAATAACCCAATCGTCCTGATTAAAGCTAAACTCCGGTGCTTTAAACTTTGAAAACTGCACAACAAGCAACAAGGCAAGAATGGCGATAACACTAATTATCATTGAAGTCAGGAATTTCACTTTGAAATTAGGAATGCCCTTCATTTTGTAATTCACCACATCGCGAAGCTCTTTATACCTTGCCTTTACATCCTTATCCTTAATGTTCATTTTGCCAATAGTCCTGAGCGCTTTATCGGACTCCTTTATATCCTCCACAGTTTTCGGATAACGATACTCAACACCATCGGACTCCTCAATCCCTGTCCATAAATCGAACAACTTCTCGAGCAATGTGTAGGCATGCTTGTCGGCATCGGACAAACTATCGAACCAACGATTAGTTTGCTCTACACTGGAGGAACCTTCTAGCTTTTGCCGATTAGTTTCAAGTACCTCGCGTAATAATTTTAATCTATCGATATACGTTTTATCAGAAATTGTCACCTCTTCGGCCATCTCAAGATAATGCTCGGACGTTTCAACCTGGTCCGTTGTTTCGGGGAAGTAAAGAGATTCACCATTCTCATCAGTGGTTTTACCAGTCCAGCCCTCCATTGCCTTATCTATAGCAAATCGGACAAAGTACTCGTTCTTCTCATTGAGCTGCTCATCGTTAAGTTCCATATCCTTCATCTTAACAAATAGGATATGAGCATCATCTAAATTTCCGTCATCTAAATATACCTCCAGTAGCATTAATGCCGTATCTGCGTCATTGGTATTTGCCAGCACCTGCTTAAGATACTTTGCTGCTAAAGTAAGATCTCCCCCGTCCTTCGCCAATGCACCGAGAGTTCTAATTGCCTCATAGAACTTTGGATCTATTTCTAAAATATGATTACAAATCTCTTTAACCTTATCGGCATTGCCTTTCAAATAGAACTTGTAGCACAACTTGATTAAATATTCAGGTTCGTCACCTTTAATCTCTATTGCTTTGAGTATAGCACTTTCAGATTCATCCTTCATATCAAGATTTGAGTAAGCAATACTTAGGTAGTACCAAGCCTGATCGTTATTGGGATTTTCGTTGAGTTGTGCTTTTAACTCATCGATGGCCTTTTTGTACTCACCATTCAAGATAAGGTCTTTAAAAGTTTGCATAATTTTAGGTTTTGCATATGAGTAATTTCGAGGCAGTTAATATATAAAAGATAATAAGAAAATCAAAATTATCACACTAAAAGCCAAACAATAATAAGACAAATGAGAACTGCCAATTTTAGAATCAATACCAAACAATTATAATTCAAACTAATATCAACATCTTGAGTTATACAATACATCGTTGGTCTCAAAAAAGTGTACTATCTTTACAAATAACCACTAAATCTCAGCAGTGAAACAAAAGATTATTGCCATTACATTAATTCTGTTTGCTTGCTCTAAAGATGACTCAGAACCAGCATCCAGATTGATAAAGTTTGGTCAACCTCAACCTGTAACCATTAGCGGATATAGTGCCGACATTATGGAGCCATTCTTATCGGCTGATGGCGAAACTTTATTTTTTAATAACTCTAACCATCCCTCTGTAAACACTAACTTACACTTTGCAAAGCGAATTAATGATGTAACATTCGAATATCAGGGAGAACTTAAAGGAGTAAACACCGAAAGTTTAGATGGTGTGGCCACAATGGATAATTCCAACACGTTTTACTTTGTCTCAACCCGAAGCTATAACCAAACACTCTCCATTATTTACACTGGGCAATTCGAAAACGATAGTGTTTCCAATATTTCCTTAGTCTTAGGTATCACAAAAAATCAGGTTGGCTGGGTAAATTTTGATGTAGAAGTGAGCAAGGATGGAAACTTCCTATACTTTGTTGATGGACGATTCGATGAGAATGGTGGGCCATATGAAGCCAATATTGCTATAGCAGAAAAAACAGAAGATGGATTTCAACGGATAAACTCCGATTTCCTTAAAAATATCAATACGTCTGCTCTTGAATATGCAGCGTGCCTATCAACCGATATGCTTGAACTATACTTTACCCGAGTTGATGCTCCTATTTCTGAAACATCAATGCCTAGAGTATATGTTTCAACTCGAGAAACTGTTAATGAACCTTTTCGAAAGCCATACAGAATTGATATGATTAATGGGTTTGTGGAGGCTGCAACCATTTCGCCGGACAACCGAACCATTTACTACCACAAATTGGAAGAACAGAAATATGTTCTTTATATGGTTCGAAAAGAAATGGAATAGAGGTTTCTTGATTTTTCCCTAAATTGCACCTCTTTTCTAGCAACTATCAACGAACAACCATCAACTAAAATGTCATACCCCTGGGGCGATAATAGGCGATTTAACAGCTACTCCAACTACTTTAAGCGCGAGTTTGGCGGGCGAGTTCAAAAACTCACCATCGATGCGGGTTTTACCTGTCCCAATCGCGATGGCACTGTTGCAACTGGGGGTTGTACCTATTGCAATAACGATGCCTTTAACCCAAGCTACTGCACACCTTCAAAATCAATCACCCAGCAAATTGATGAGGGTATAGAGTTTCACGCGGTACGTTACCGAAGGGCAGACAGATATTTAGCATACTTTCAGGCATTCTCGAACACTCACGCTCCTTTGGCTGAACTGGAGAAACTCTACTCGGAGGCTCTTGCTAACCCTAAAATTATTGGATTGGTTATTGGAACCCGTCCCGATTGCGTTGATGAGCAAAAACTCGATTATTTTCAGGAGTTATCAAAAAAGCACTACATAGCACTGGAGTATGGCGTGGAGAGTTGCTACAACAAAACGCTGGAACTGATTAATCGTGGGCACAGTTTCGAAAAATCGATTTGGGCCATTGAGGAAACTCATAAGCGGGGTATTAAAACTGGTGCGCACATTATTTTTGGACTACCGGGCGAATCGCGCGAGGAAATGATGACCGAGGCTAAAATACTCTCCAAGCTACCATTGAGTACAATAAAATTCCATCAACTACAGATAATTAAAGGAACTGCAATGGAGTTGCAGTATCAGCAAAATCCTGCGATGTTTAACCTGTTTGGAATGGAGGAGTACTTCAACTTTATGGTGGATTTTCTGGAGCAACTAAACCCCAACTTTGTAGTTGAACGCTTTACCGGCGAGGCTCCTCCCCGATACTTGGCTACACCACCCTGGGGCAACTACCGCACCGACCAGTTAATGGTTATGCTCGAAAAAATTCTGGAACAACAGAATACTTGGCAAGGAAGACTTTTTCGTTGATGGTTGATAGTTGTTCGTTGTTTGAAAAGACCAATGGCGCTTTGTTTATAGGTTTTGTCATTCCAAACTTGTAGAGGGGGCTTCTTTTTCAAACAAGAGATTTCTCATTTGCGTTCGAAACCGAGTTTACGAGTTCGCCGAAGGCAATGACAATACTTGATGTTTCTTGGCATCACGATCAACAAACAACGAACAACTATCAACTAAACCATAATCCTCTTTTGGTCAAAAAGCCAAAAAGAACTACCTTTCCAGTAAAATTCAGATAATGGAACCGTTTCTCAGCCTAGTTGCCAAGGATTTATATAAGCATTTTGGGGATGACATCTCCGAGGTTAACCTTGTTTTTCCTAACCGGAGGGCTTCGTTGTTTTTCACAAAATACCTTGCAACAGAACTTACTAAGCCAATCTGGCAACCCAAGGTTACCACTATCAACGATTTAATGTTTGCAGTAGCGGAACTAAAACCTACCGATCCACTTTTGCTAAACCATCAACTTTACAAGCAGTACCAAATAGCCACAGGCAGTCAGGAGTCATTCGACGATTTCTTTTTCTGGGGAAATGTAATGATTTCGGACTTCGACCAGGTGGATAAGTACCTTGTGGATTCGTCGAAAATATTCGCCAACGTTAAGGATTTAAAAGAGATTGATAAAAAGTTCGATGAGTTCGACGAAGAGCATCTTAAGGCCCTGCAGGATTTTTTGAATCTACTGAACGACACTGCCGACTCACATATCCGCTCACGATACTCCGATATCTGGGAGAAACTCGGTGGAATATACAGTCAATTCACCAATTCGCTTACTACCAAAGGAATCGCATACGAGGGCTTGGCCTATAGAATTGCTGCCGAAAAATTGAAGAATGCCAAAGAGTCAATAATTACAGGCAAGTATGCATTGATTGGATTTAACGCGCTAAACAGCTGCGAGAGAATTCTTTTTTATCACCTGAAAAACTTTGGAAACTCATTGTTTTACTGGGATTACGATAAGTACTATATGCAGGGCGACAACTACAGGAACGAGGCCGCAATGTTTATGGCCGAAAACCTGAAGGAGTTTCCCAACAATCTTAGTCACGAGCATTTCAGCAATTTCAGTACAGGTAAAAGCATTAAACTGGTAGCATCGCCATCGAACGTAGCACAGGCAAAACTAATTCCCGATATCTTCTCAAAACTAAAAACCACAACAGAACAAATCGATATCAACACGGCCATAGTTCTGCCCGAGGAGCAACTGCTACTTCCTGTTCTCTCAGCATTGCCCGATGAACTGGACGAGGTAAATATTACAATGGGTTACCCCATTAGGGATACTGCCGCCTACAGTCTTATTGATAACCTTATTGGACTACAAACCAATGCCCGTCAAAGCAGTAATGATGCTAAGTTCTACTACCGCGATGTACAAAATATTCTAACGCATCCGTACATAAAGCAACTGGCAAGTGATGAATCGGCCAAACTGCTGAATAAAATTGTTGAAAGGAAGCTAATTAATATCGATTCTTCTACTCTCGCAGTAAACTCAACATTCACTAAAATTTTTATTGTCGAGAAAAACGCCATCAACCTAAATAACTACTTAACCTCGCTTATCAAAGATATTTCCAATGGACTAAAACAAAGTGGCGATGAGTTGAGCGGAAATATCAGACTTGAGATGGAGTTTCTTCTCACTGTGTTTAAAGCCCTTAATAGATTGGGAGAAGTTTTACCTGAGTTCGAGGATGATATCAATCCAAAAATATACCGAGCACTTTTCCGCAAGGCAATGGCCGAGCAACGTGTATCGTTCTCGGGCGAGCCACTTGCGGGTGTTCAACTAATGGGATTCCTCGAAACCCGTACGCTCGATTTCGAGAATGTTGTGATTCTATCGATGAACGATAGTGTTTTGCCCGGAGTGACTCACAAACCATCGTTCATAACACCCAGCCTACGATTTGCTTACGGTTTGCCCGATTATAGGCATCAAAATGCCATTTACGCTTACTACTTTTACCGACTAATTCAGCGCGCCAACAATATCTACCTAGTTTACACCGATAAAGCCGAAGGCACTCGCTCGGGCGAGATGAGCCGTTACATCCTTCAGCTAATAATGGAATCGGGACTGAATATCGATAAAATCAGGGTTAAGTTCGACCTAGGATTAACACCAGAACCAACAATTGCAGTAAAGAAAACTGACAAAATTCTATCATTACTTAGCAAATATATTGCTACCGAAAAGGAAGGAAAATACCTCTCTCCCACTGCGCTTTCGAGTTACAAGAATTGCTCGCTACGCTTCTTCTTTAGCAAAATAGCCAACATTGAAGAACCCGAGGAGATGGAGGAGGCAATGGATGAGCGTGGCGTTGGGACAATTCTTCACCGTGCAGTTGAATTGATTTATAAGGATATAGCCAGCAATGTTACCAAAGAAAAACTTGAAGAGTTAAGCGGTAACATCGATTTAATCAATAACGCGGTACGCACAGCATTTGCCGAGAACTACAAACTCGATATCAACAAAATTGACGAGATACTTATTGGCCGCAACGCTCTAATTCTGGAACGAATAAAGTGGATGATTTTCCAAATGCTTGCAGTGGATACTAACCGAGTTCCGTACTCAATCTTTAGCACGGAACAGGAGGCTGTTATTGAAATCCCAGTTACAGTTCACGGCAAGGATACCAAAGTGCGGATTGGTGGGCGTATCGATAGAATTGAACAAACCTCAGACCAGTTTCGCATTGTGGATTTTAAAACGGGGAAATACGACATAAAGAAGGATCGATTCAAAAACTTATCCGACCTATTACAGAGCAAGGAGTTGGACGGTGTGTTCCAGATTTTCACCTACTCGGAGATATTTGGCAAAATAAGTAAACTCCGACCAAGCCAAATCACCCCAAACCTTTGGTTTGTTAGGAATAGTGCCAGAGATTACTCGCCTGTTCTTTACCAAACCTCCGAAAAAAGAGGCACAAAAGAAGAGGTTCAATCGTACGAGAATTACGCTCAACCTTTCAAAGAATTACTCCATAACCTAGTTGCCGAGATATTCAACCCCGAGGTTGATTTTACCCAAACCGACAAAGCGGAGAACTGCAAGATTTGCCCTTACAGGCAGATTTGTGGACGGTAGTTTTCGTTGTTAGTTGTTTGTCGATAGTTGTTCGTAAAGAATGATAGCGATTGTTTATAGGTTTAGTCATCCCGAGCTTGTTGTGGAATCTTAATAAAAAACCTATCCGTAAACTAAATGAATCTCTGATCTACGCTTCGTCAGGGATGTTCGCATGTTATATAATGTATTTCTTCTTCATTATTTCTCCCCCATTAACTTTCAACTAAAAAACTTTTCCACTTAAACATCTATTTCCCAGAATAAATACTAATTTTAGTCTATCAAATAAACTGATATTCAAACTCTGAATAATGGCCTATAGTTTCGATACTTACAGCGTTGATATTGTTGATCGTCCTTTTGTTCGTGCCGATGGTTACACCACCCCACAAACTGCTACAATTATACTGTTTAACGAGAAAGGAAGAGAAATTCAGGCATTCAACCTTGCATGTCCCGATATTTCGGATATATACGATAGCATTGGACGCGAAGAGAATATTAATTTAGATAGTTGCTATGTAAAAGGATTCTCCTCCACAGCTTGCAAACGATATCTTATCATTGATAAACTTTCATACCTATCCATAAAGGGATTCAGTGCTAAAGGCGCATTTTTCGACTCAACCCTCAATATCGATTTTTCACTGGTCGAGTTTACTGATAACACCTCGTTTAACGATTCCTACATTGTTTCTAAAGCATTCGATTTCCATTCATCAAAACTTAGTATGCATGGATTCGACTTTGCCAACTGTTTTGTAAAGTCCGACAAGGTCAATTTCACCCAAACCCAGTTTGCAGGGGGAATTATCACATTTAAGAATACGATGTTCGATACCGGAGATAAAGATTTTCAGGATATCGACTTTGGCAACGGCGAAGTTGTATTTACCAATACAGAGTTTGGAAATGGTAATGTTTCGTTTATCAATGCTCGTTTCAACGATGGCGATGCAAGCTTTAAGTTTACCCGGTTTGGCGAGGGAAAAGTAGATTTTCACTACGCTAAGTTTGGCAAGGGGAACATCACCTTCGAGCAAGCCGAATTCGGGAATGGCAGAACAGACTTTCGAACAGTAGAATTCGGGACAGGTCGGACATCGTTCAATCGATGTGTTTTTGGCATAGGCGAAGTAACTTTTGAAGGAGCACAAGCCAAACAAGGAAAAGTAACCTTTAAGCGTGCATTGTTTGGTAACTCAATCGTCAACTTCGAACTATTTGAGGGAATCGACTCCTATCTTATTTTTGAACGCTCAACATTTAATGCTGACGTCAGCTTTAGGGGTGCATTTATTAAGGAACTGCATATTGATGACTGTCAGTTTAATTCCACACTAAAACTACATGTAGACATTTGCCAAACCATAAATCTTTCGGGCTGCATATTCCGCGATATTGTAGATTTTTGGACTCATGGCGATGTTCCTAAAGTAAAAGTACTAAACCTTTCGGGAGTTCGATTACTGGGAATACTTTACCTCGATTGGGAATCCAACGATGTGAAAAAGCTTATCTATAGTCAAACCGGAACTGATTATAGAGACAAAGCCGAACAGTTCAGGGTGATTAAGCAGAACTTCAACAACACAGGCCAATATGACGATGAAGATTTGGCCTACGTTGAGTTTAAACGAAACGAAGCTAAGGCAATACTCTCCGAGTCATTACAAAAGGAAAAACGATCAGCGCTATGGCAGTACCCTGCCTACGGATTCAAGAAATTGGTATTCGACTGGATGGGACTTTATGCAACATCTCCACTAAGAGTTGTATTTAGCAATATCGTAATGATTTTCACCTTTGCTCTAATATACACAGTAGTTCCCTACTTTGCCGATACCACAATTACAGGCTTCCAGCCTGGTGATAGTTTCATGACAAGGTATCTAACGGCAGCCTACTATGCTGCTATAACTTACTTTACAGTGGGATATGGTGAAATTGTTCCCGTTGGTGTGTTAAGGCTTGTAGCCGTTTCATCGGCATTTATAGGAGTGTTCATGATGTCCTACTTCACCGTAGCATTTGTAAGAAAAATTTTACGATAACTATTTAATTATTCTAAGGATATTAATCTTCAAAATATACGAGAGCGCTTAGACTAGAGTGAAAAAATCACCCTTTGTTTTACTATTTTTTGATAAAGAAACTGTAATAGCAACTTACACTAGTTTTTCTGTAAATGTTAAGAGATCAATTTATGGGAAGCATATCAAATCTGTTCTAAAAGGTTTGGAATAAAAGGGAAACGGCATAACTGATAATCTAAAATTAGAAAGATACTCCCAACACTGAGAGTATCTTTCTGATATATAAAGGTTGGATCGAAAAGGTTTCAGAATTTATAAATCAAAATCACCCGCATACGAATCTACATAAGATGGTGCAACTCTAACATGTACCGAAGATGCCCATATCTTCATTTGATCGCAAGCATACTGAAAATCTGGCTCCACATAAACATAGTTTAAATCGTCGAATCCTTTCATTTGATAGTATGTAAATACTCCGTTTTGCATTGTAGCATCGCCATCATAAGAATATGTTTTGGTGCTCGATGCAACAGCAATAACTCTACCAGTAGCATTCAAATCTGTTGCCATTGCGCCAATTTGGCAAGCATCAAACGTAAACATCATCTTGGTACTCTGCGCTGTTGCAAACATTGTTTTAAACCATGTGCTGCTTATGTAATACAAATCGGTTGTTACAATGTTACCTCTACTACCATGTCCGGAATATACAAATGCAATTTCGCTTCCAGCAACAGACTGACTCACCAAGGTTGCCACAGCTGCTTCAATATTTGCCTTAGTAGCATTCAAATCTATTAAAGCATTCACACTATATCCCTCTGTCTCCAAACGAGTTTGCCAGTCAATTGCATCATCATCGCAATATTGAAGATCATTTGAAGTTCCTGCATAATCAGAAATACCTATTACCAATGCATACTTTCCCTTTGAAGCACTTTCGTTCAACTTTACAATGAAAGCATCTTTTTCTGTAACCTGAGAATTTGCAATAACATCCTGGGGTCTTGTATCCAACATCGCAAAATCGGGTCTTACACTCCAAGTTTGCTGATCATTCGTTGTTACAGTGTTGTCATCTTTTGAACAACTTTGGAAAATAGCACCTATCGACAACGCGATAAACACAACGTTAATCCATCTTTGTTTTTTCATACTGGTTAAGTTTAGGTTGTTAACAATAAAGGTTGTATTTGAAATATCAAATTTTCATATTTCAATCGTTAAAATCAACAGAGTATTCGCCAATTGAACTAGTGAAAACTACAAATTCATCTCAAGATTTTATGTAGTAATTGGGCTATAAGTATTGCCAATGCACTCTCACCCTAAACTTCATTGGAAATATTAGAATGATATTCATAAATACCATAAATAAACAAGCGTACAAATCGATAGTACAATTCCTCGTAAAATCATTTGAATTGTTAACACATTTGCTTACCTTAGTAAAAGAATTAAACCTAGGATGGCATGGAAATTAAAGGTTCTGCTGTTAAAGCAACTCCAGACTTTGTTAAAGCCAACTTTTATAATCGGTACAACGATTGGATTAAATTATTGCCAGAGCCATCGCGACACATTCTGGATCAACCTATTTATGCAACGACTTGGTACCCTCTGCTTGAGGCTGTTATTGTTCCAACCCAAAAAGTTGCCGATTTATTCTATGGCAGCGATTATGCATTAGCAGCTCGAGAAATAGGTAGATTTAGTTCCGATATTGCATTAAAGGGAATGTACAAAATATTCGTCAGAATTAGTTCTCCTCAATTTGTACTAAGTAGAGCTTCTAGTATTTTCTCAACTTACTACCAACCATCCGATATAAAAGTCATTGAAACAACCGATAAAAAAACAGTAATTCAACTCTCAAAGTTTCATCCAAATGAAGAACT
>JBFXDX010000024.1:0-36450 GCA_050180705.1 Bacteroidales bacterium
CCTCAAAGTAATTATTAGATCTATCTTTAATTGAGTTTGCACCTATCGAAAGGAATAAATATTGACCATTGATAGCAACTTGAGGCTGAGTAATTGTTACAACTTTAGATGCGACTGAAATATTCGCCTTAGGAACGTCAACATAAGTAATAGTTCCAGTAACAGCATTACGATATCCTATCTGAATTACAGGTGCATCAGCCAAAACAACAGTCTCATTAAAAGTTAATTTTACACTGAAAGTTGTCGTCTGAGCAGCGCTACTTGAAATAGCAGGACTAATGCCCGAAGTTAAATCAAGTTCAGGAGCATAATTATCGCTAGTAGTAAAAGCATCTGTTGTAACAATATCGCCTAAAACCCCATCAGAGTTAACAGGCAAAACAAAGACTTTATATGATGTATTTTGCTCTAATCCAGCAGCTTTAACCGAGCCACTTAGACTTCCTGCATCACTCAACACGATTTGCTTAGTAAAAACAGCATTAGATGTTGTCAATTTAAGTACACCTTGAGAATCAGGAGTAGCAGTATCATCATCGCCAGGAACAACTACAACAAATAATCTTCCAACTGTTGAGATTGAATAGTTCAGCATTGCTGTAGAGTCCTTAATAGTATTAACTGAAACCGTCGCAGTATTTGCGTCAAGCATCTTGGAAGAGCTATACTCCTTCATCCAATCAGCCTCGCAACCAAACTGAATTAGCGCAAAAGTTGCCATAGCAAACCCCACAGCTAATGTTTTTATTTTTCTTAATTTCATATTTATCATTTTTAACTTTATAAAATAATATAATAAACATTATCTGGATAGTACAACATCTGCTTCAAATATGTTATACCAACCACCGCTAGAAGTAGCTCCTGCATCTTTCCATACATGAGAACCAAACCAGTCCTGAATAGCCATAGAACTCTTATCAGCAGCTATAGTGATAGTAATATAACCACCTGCTGGTATGTCCTCATCACCACTAGGACCATAAAATCCTTCTAATCTAATTAACGGGTAAGAAGTTGAAGTTGCAATAACTTGATTAATAGGAACTTTAATCTCAGTCATATCATCATTTACATTACCGTAAACCAATTCACTAGAACCACCTTTAACAAAGTTATCAATCCATACAATAGATACATCATCTGCATCTTTAACAAATTCCATATCCCAAGATTCGGTACCATTAAAATAACTTGTTCCAGTTGCAGTCCAAGTTCCTAGGATAGCAGCAAGAGGGTGATCCAAGTCATTAATAGTAACAGTACAAGTACCTTCAGCACCAACATTAATATCAGATGATCCATTTAATTTAACCGAAAATTTTAAATCACCCGTATATACACCTGCATCATTAACAATATTAACAACCACATACTGAGTACGATTTTCAGCATCAAAAGTTAAAGTTGCAGTAGGATCAGCCAATGTATAATTATCATTTAGTTTAGCAGTACCATCAACCAATGAATAAGTTATGCTAGTTGAAGATCCTTTAATAGACGCTAAAGTTACAGGAATTGAAACAGTAGCAGCATCCTCACTCACCGATACAGTTGTTTTACCGAAAGCAACAAAAGAATCGCTATCGCTAAATTCTGGAACTTCGTTTAAATTATCGCACGATGCGAAAAAAACTAAAGTTCCAATCATTAATAAACTTAATATTTTTCTCATAACAATTATTTCTTTTTAGTAACCATCGTTTTGAACAAGATTCTTATTAACATCCAATTCACGTTGAGGAATTGGCAATGCCCATTTATAGTTATCGGCAGCTAGAGACAAATCAGATCTTACAGATGCACGATTTGTACGAGCATAATCGAACCATAAATGTCCCTCAAAGGCTAATTCTTTACGTCTCTCACTAAAAACAACATCAGCCCCAACTGAAGAGTAGGCAGTTAAACCCCTGCGAGTTACAACTGCATTAACATCTGCCAATGCAGTTACACCTGCAACAACAGCACCGTTAACAATTGCTTCAGCACGGTTTAAATACATCTCTGATAAACGAAGTACAATTACATTGTTAAGATCAGGTGTAGCAATACCCTTTCCGATATATTTGGTAGTCCAAAATGCACCGGAAGCATTGTCAGCATCGGTTCTAAATAATGTACCACGAATGTCAGCAGCATCATATATAGCCAGTAAGTCTGTATGAGCAGCACAGTCAGAATATCCATCAGGACTTGTCATATAAGCAGGGCCTTCCCAATACTCATCATAAGCATTAGCCTGAGCACCATAAATCTCAAAAATAACCTCTCCACCATTACCTGCAATATCCTTACCCCAAACAGAAGAGTACTCAGCAGCAGACCATAAATTATAGCTGGTGTTATTAATTACTTTTGTTGCATAATCTGCAGCCAACTGCCATTGCTGGCTATATAAATATGCACGGCTTAATAGGGCTTGAATAGCAGGTAACGTAGCTGTAGCCTTAGGATCAGAAACATTATCTCTAACATAATCGGGATCGATAATAGACTCAGCCTCTAAAAGATCAGCAATAATCTGAGCATATACCTCGGCAACAGTATTACGTGCAGGTTGCTCAGTTGCTGTCTTATCAGTATGAAGAATAATTGGAATACCAAGAGCAGCTGAATTCTTTGCATAAGAAGTAGCATACAAACGAACTAAATCAAAATGAGCTAATGCACGTAGGAAAAGACATTCTGCTTTCAAATTGTTTAAATCCTGAGCTGATACTTCCAACGATTCCTTACCTTCGAGGTTATCAATTACATTATTTGCAGCAGAAATAACATAATATGCATATCCCCATAGTCCTGAAGTAGAAGTCGGATTATAAGAAAGATCGTGAGCTAACATCATACGACCTGAAGTAAATTGAGAATTCGAAGGAATAGTTGCATTACCAGCACGCATTTCAGCATCAAGTACATAAAATGCACCATACCATGTTCCATCTGCAAGTGGAGAATAAGCTCCTGCCACAGAGTTATTTAAGCCAGCATAACTAGACAAGGTTAAATCTGAACTCTGGCTAAGTTTTGGTGCTTCAGTCAGGAAATTATCACAACTAGGAAGAACCAAAGATATAATTAGAGAAAATAAAATTATTCTTTTCATCACGTAAATTTTTAAGAATTAAAATGACAGTTCTATACCACCAACAATAGTCTTGGTCATAGGATAAATACCATATCCCATACCATCAATACCACGTTCAGGATCCCAGAAATTTACATCATGGAATGTATAGATATTTAAAGCACTTACGTATACTTTTACGCCAGAAACTTTAATCATATTTGCGTACTTCTGAGGTACATTATATGATAGCGAAACATCTTTAATACGACAATAACTACCATCCTCTAGCCAACGTGTACTAGCAGTATTATAAGAGTTTGTTGATTGACCAGCAATTGGTTTTGGATTAACACCCGTATCACCTGGTTTCTTCCAGTAGTTCAAAGCACTCTTAGCTTGGTTCATAGACATTTGGTTACCATCGGCTTGGATATATCTATTTTCTATAATAAGTACTTTATTTCCATACTTAAACTCAACAAAAGCACTTAAATTAAACCCTTTCCAATCAACAGAAGTATTGAAACCTCCAATAAATTTTGGTTCTGGGCTACCTGCATACTTATAAGCTGCCTTATTAAAATCATTAGTAAGAGTACCATCACTCGACTTCCATAATGCTTCACCATTCGAAGGATTTACCCCATAGTAATCTTTAATATAATAGGTAAACATTCTCTTTCCTACAACATGCTTAATTCTAGAATCTTCGGAATAAGTCATTACATCGGTATCTCCTAAATCCTTGATTTTTGTTCTATTGAAAGAAAGATTGAAACCAGCGGTCCAAGTAAGATCGTTTGTTTTAAGTATCTCACCATCTAACTGAAACTCGAAACCAGTGTTTTCAAGAGATCCAATATTCATAAAGTTAGAAGAGAAACCTGAAGTTTGAGGAACTTGCTTACTTAAAAGCATGTCGTCGGTAATACGGTTATAGAAATCGAAACTACCATTCAATTTGCCTTTTAACAATCCAAAATCAAGACCAAAGTTCCAAGTTTTGTTAACCTCCCACGCTAGTTTGTTATTTGAAGGCGAAGAAGGAAGCATACCTGTTGTTCCATTATAAGCAGAAGAAGCATAAACGCCATATGCTTGATAAGCAGAAATATTATTATTACCGTTTACACCATAACTAGCACGAAGTTTAAGGTTCTCAACCAAAGAAACACCCTCCATGAATTTCTCCTTATGAATATTCCATGATCCACCTACTGACCAGAAAATACCCCATTGCTTATCTTCACCAAACAAAGAACTTCCATCAGCACGAACCGAAGCTTGTAAATAGTATTTTGAAGCAAAATTATAATCTAAAATACCAAAGAAAGATAATAAAGTACGAGTATTTTCACTATAGTCACCCTGATCTGCTTCTGCTGTAGAAGTATTTGGGTAAGGAATAGCAGGATCTACATCTGGAGAATAAATATAATAAGACTTATAGGTTCTCTTCATTGCCTCTTGACCAGCAAGAACTCTTACATAATGATCCTCTGCAAAAACGTCATTATAAGATGCAGTATTAGAAGTTGTAACCTGAACATATTGTGAAGTAGAAGCTTGAAGAGTACCAGTAGTTTTATTAACACGAGCTCTTGGATCCCAATAACGACGACCTTCACCAAAAGTACTTTCTAGTGCATTGTTAGTTTTAAACTCAAGTTTATCAATAGGTTTGAAAGATAAATAGAAAGATCCCTGTAAACGATATTGTTTTTCCCACTGATCATCGTATGCAGCAGTTGCACGTGGATTTGTGTTTGAGTTCTCAGGTATATTTACATTGTGTGTACCATCTTCATTATATTTTTTGGTCCAAGGAAGAATAGTCATACCAGCAAATGCAGGGTTTGAATAGTACAAAGACTGCATTGGAACGTCATTTGATTTTGTATAAGCAACATTAAAACGTGTTCCGGTCTCTAATTTATTGGTCAATTTAAAGTCTGAATTAACACGACCAGTTAATTTTTCAAAATCAATACCATAATAAATACCTTCATTCTTATGATAAGCAAAAGAAGTATAGTATTTACTCTTATCGGTACCACCTGCTGCATTAATTTCATACTCTTGAAGTTTACCTAAACGGGTAAAATGATCCATCCAATTGGTTTGTTCGCCTTGCAACAAAGTTCTAGGACGATAATATGTACCATTTGGATCATCAGGATCCTTACCAGCATTAATAATTGCTTGTCTTTGGAAACTTAATAGTTGCTGTCCGTTCATAACGCCAAAATTATTATCATTGGCTAATTGAGAGAAACCAACCTTAGAACGAACTTGGAATTTAGCTTTTCCTTCTTTACCACTCTTGGTTGTAACCAAAATAACACCGTTTGCAGCTCTAGAACCATAAATAGAAGCAGCAGCAGCATCTTTTAACACTGTAATTGATTCAACATCATTTGGGTTGATAGCTGACATTGTATTACCAGTATTAGTAAAATAAGACTGGTTACCTTCCATTACAGGAATTCCGTCAATAACCCAAAGAGGTTCATTACCTGCATTAATTGAAGATGTACCACGAACACGAATTTGTGATTCGGCACCAGGCTGACCTGACGAAGAGGTAACCTGAACACCAGCCATCTTACCAGCAAGCATTTTATCAACTGAAGTAACAGGAGTTTCTGCTATTGTTTCTCCCTTAACCGAAGACACTGAACCAGTTTTTGCCTCACGTTTTACAACGCCGTATGCAACAACCACAACTTCTTCAATTTGTTTAGTTTCAGGAGACATTACTACATCAATTACGGCACGACCTGCAATTTCAATTTCTTGAGGAACGTAACCAATGTAACTAACTAATAATGTCTGAGCTGTAGTTGGTGCGCTTAATTCATACTTACCATTTACATCCGTTGCACCACCAACTGTAGTACCCTTAACAACAACTGAAACACCAGGAAGCGGCATTCCATCCTCGGAACTTGTAACGGTTCCGGTAATCCTTACAGTCTGTGCTTGAGAGAGTTGAATCCCTACAAACAACATACATGTAAGAAAGATCGCTAATCGTTTCTTCATAAGTTAATTTTTAGAGTTAATTAATTAAAGGTTTAAAAAATAGATTATACAAATTGTTTTTTACCATGCAAATATAATTTTTTTTCAAAAAATGTAACATCATTTAACCTTTTAGTTCAAAATTTAACACTTACGGAGTTTTTAACAACATGTTTTTAACACAAAAACGATTTTTAACACTCGAGTCTTCATCTTAAAAAAAGACTCTAGAAAATAAACTAGAGTCTCATTATTGAAAATTTTGAATAGGTTAACTTATTTTACTTTCAACAATTGATAATATTGCATTCTCCATCTCAATCGTTTTCGCCACTATTTCATTTCCTCTATTTATAAAATTTTCTGTTATGGTTTTATCTTTTAAACCAGACGCATTTATTTTAACATTTAAAAAAGCCCCCATAACAGCCGATCTTGCAGCTAACGCACCAACACCTGCATCGGTAACCGAATTTGGATTTCCATGTTCTGCCATGGCTTTTATAACATCCATTGATTCATAGCAAAGCTGCATGACTTTAGATGGGACTTCTGTTGCATAAAGTGTTGCATCCTGAATTGCCTGGGTTCTCGCTGCCTTTTCTTCCTCTGTACTTTTAGGCAACCCAAAAGCATTCATAATTTTATTGAACGCATTGGTATCCTCATCAACCATTTTAATTAACTGCTCCATATAAGATTTTCCCTTCTCGGCCCAATCCGAGAATTCCTCCCAACGGTCATCCCAACCCGCTTTATGCGATGAAAGGTTTGCAACCATAGTTGCAAGGGCTGCTCCAAACGCCCCCATTGCAGCAGAGATAGAACCACCACCAGGAGCTGGAGACTCCGACGCAGTTTCTTGTGCAAATTTCGCCACAGATAAATCGACCAATTTTCTAGAAGTCTTTTCCTCCAGTATGTACTCTATTATCTTTTTATCTGGATCAAATGGGTAAAGTTCATCCAGTCCCATTGATTTAACGGCAATTTTGATTATCTCTCTATCGGGAATACCTGTAGAGCGCTGCTGTTTACGAAGAAAATATTTTCCAGCATTGAGCATTGCGCTCAACGGTAAAACACCAACAATCTCGGATCCTGTTGCACGCAATCCTCGATCTGTTGCACGTTTACTTGCCTCCTCAAAAGCAATATGTAATGGAGTAACAGTTATATCTGTTAAGTTAATTGACACCTGTGCAATTCCAAACTCATCGATAAACCAGCCAATTGCCTTACAAGCCTTTAGTGAACCAGGTATCCAAATCTCTTTTCCTTTTTCATCGAGTGCAATTTTTCCTGTAAACTGATTTCCAACCCGCTGAGGACGTCCTTTTTCACGGATATCAAAAGCAATAGCATTAGCTCTACGTGTGGATGTTGTATTAAGGTTTACATTATAAGCAACCAAAAAGTTCCGTGCACCTACAGCAATAGCACCTGTTTGCGGCAAAAATGTAGCAGGACCAAAATCTGGTTTCCATGCTGCATCTTTCAGTTTATTTGGCAATCCTTCGTACTCGCCAGCTCTACAATTAGCCAAATTTCGACGTTTTTCCTCGAATGCAGCAAACTCGTAACAGTAAACAGGAATACCCAGTTCTTCACCAATTCGCTTGGCTAATTTACGGGCATACTCCACAACCTCATCCATTGTAATATTGGCAACAGGAACCAAAGGACAAACATCGGTTGCACCAAAACGAGGATGCGCACCATGATGCTTACTCATATCGATCAATTCCTTTGCTTTGCAAACAGCCTTAAATGCTGCATCTAAAACCTCATCGGGAGTTCCCACGAACGTTACTACTGTACGATTGGTTGCTTTTCCTGGATCAACATCAATAAGTTTAACACCTTCAACAGACTCAATCTCATTTGTTATCTGTTTAATAATATCCATATCGCATCCCTCAGAGAAATTTGGGACACATTCAATTAGTTTTTTACCGCTCATTACTATAATAAAATTAGTTATTCAATACTAAAATCAATAGTTACAGTATAATTACAAATTAATTATAAATTGCCTTTCTAAAAATGAAATTCAAAATCGTGTTACTCCACTCATAAATGGATATTACCAACTCTTAATGTTCAACTAAAAGAAATTACTTTCCATTTATTATTTTTCCATTCAGAATTACGATATCAACTATATCTGCAGTATAAGCATAAGGAATAAACTCAACTGTTGATATTGGCTTAGTAATAAAAACATTAGCAACCTTGCCTTTACATATACTTCCATGGGTATCTGAAATACCTAGAGCATAGGCACCATTAATGGTAGTTGCATTTATTACTTCTTCGGGCAACATTCGTAACTTTATACAGCCTAAAGACATTATAAATCTCATATCGCCAGAGGGTGAAGAGCCTGGATTATAATCAGAGGCCAATGCAACAGGCAATCCTGCATTAATCATTTTGCGAACTGGTGGATCTACCATCCCTAGAAAGAATGCTGCACCGGGAAGTAACGTTGGCATAGTATCAGAATCCAACAGTGCTTCAATCTCCTCATCACCAGTAAATTCCAAATGGTCAACAGAGAGCGCACCATACTTAACCCCAACCTGAATTCCTCCAGAATAGTCCAATTCATTTGCGTGAATCTTGGGACGTAAACCATACTTTATTCCGGCCATCAAAATACGTTCAGTGTCCTCAACAGTAAAAAATCCTTTATCGCAAAAAACATCAACATAATCGGCTAAATCCTCTGCTGCCACCTGAGGTATCATTTCGTTGATAATCAAATCGACATATTCCGTCTGACGACCTTTGTAAGCCAATGGCACGGCATGGGCACCAAGAAAATTAGCCTTAATAGTCAATGGTGTAGTTTCCTTTAACCGACGAATAACACGAAGCATTTTAAGTTCATTCTCTGTGTCGAGCCCATACCCACTCTTAATTTCAACAGCGCCAGTTCCTTTATGAATAATTTCATTTACCCGCAAAAGAGCTTGCTCATACAGTTCATCCTCCGATGTTTTAGCCAATAATTTCGAAGAGTTTAAAATACCTCCACCTCGCTTGGCAATTTCTTCGTAAGACAGTCCTTTAATTTTATCAATATACTCAATCTCTCTACTTCCTGAATATACAAGATGTGTATGGGAATCGCAAAAGGAAGGAAATACCATTCTCCCATGAGCATTATATATCAGTACATCTCCAGACAGAGACGACAACTCTGGGGTACTCTCCATTGTTCCATAGTCCTTGATAATTCCATTCTGAATAAGTAGAAAAGCATTCTCAATACTATCTAATTTTGCCATATCGCGACCAGCAATCCACTTTGATGGCGTTTTCTCAACCTGTACAAGCTTTTTTATGTTAAGTATAAGTATTTGCATATTCTGGTTGCTTTATTTTTAGGGTTCGAAGTTAAAAATTTAAGTTTTAAGTGAAAAGTGAATGAAGAAAAGATTAGGTATTCTAAACTAGTTTATAAAACATAATTTGAATAGATCTCTTGAACGAAAAAGGCTGCTGATACTAATCATCAACAGCCCTGACCATCACTATGTATCAACAAAATCAAAAAGATTTTATCTTATCTCCAACTTTTGCAGCTAGGTCTGAGCCCAAAAAAGCCACCAACCCTTTACGAATATCCTCAGCTAGGCTTGGTATATCCAATTTAGTAATATTTTCCTCAGTTTTACCTAATTTTTGAACCTGAGACTTGATAATTCCTTTAGCCATGAACTCACCAACCAAAGGTTTCAGCAATACAAAAATTTGCTGAATGTATGTATTACTATAATTTGTCATAGTTCAATCCTTTCGTTAAGTGATTTAATTAACTCCATCTGATATAATCCGGCTAGTGCAATTAAAAGATAACCAAAATTCCATGCCAAATCAATCAAATTTCCACTTCCATAAGCATCCTCCCAACTTAGGTATGAGTAAAGCAAATCAGCAATAGTAAAGAAAATATATCCAAGAGCAAGAAATCGCCATGGCCTTGAAATAGTACTACGTCCAAACAAACTGGTAATATACATTAAGATTACAGCAGGTATTACTAAGAAAATATCACCTATTGGATAGTAAAGATAGAATACCTTCGAAATTAGATCAGTCTCTGAATCTAAAACTATAGGTATTAACAGATAAACCATAACCGTTATTGAAATTAAAGCTATCGCCACTGAAATCAACACATACATACCTGTGTTACCCATCGGAAATCCACCTTTCTTATATCCATAAAACATGAGTCCCATTCCTAAAAAAAGAGGAATGTACCCTAAGCACCAGATATAATCAGCTAGTCCTGGAAATGCTTCATTCATATCGTAGCCCAAAACAATTTCAAAGAAACCATACGTAGACTCACCAAAAAAGAATAGAGTAATTCCGACAAAGGTTAGTAACCATGAAATTTTAGTAAAATCGCATTCTTTAAACTTGCGGTAGGTCCTAAATAGATAAAACATTGCAATAAATGCACAAAGCACAGGTAGTAAATCGCTCACATATAGCAATAAGCGTTCACCACCAATCCCCGACAGGTACATAACTAGGTTAAACAGCATAATAACAGCCGTTATTACCCAAAGTTGAGAGGTTTTTTTCATCTGCTATAATATTTTAAGATACAATTATTAGAAAAAAGGCAACTTTCTGTAATGTTGTAAAACAACGAGCATTACAATTCATCACAATCCTTAATGAAAGTTACAAAAAATCAATAAAACACCAAGCAAATTTCAGAAAAAAGGACAAACTAATTTCCAATAATTACAAATCCAGCCCAATCCATTGGCAAGAAACCCTTTTTTATACAATCCAATTTAGCCAAACGCAATGCTTCGGAGTATGAGATTTTATCCTCCAACAAATGTTTATAGAAACTAACCATTAAATCCTTAGTCTTAGCATCGTTAACTTTCCAAAGCGATGCAACAACGTTGGGCACACCCGCATAAATAAAACCACGAGGCAATGCCATTGTCCCCTCCCCTCTTAACTTATCGCCAACACTCGTTTTGCATGCACTAAGAACTACCAAATTGGCACTAATCTTTAAATGAGATATTTCATTCAGATCTAAAAGATTGTTATTATAATTAGAAGAATCCTTCGTAGCAGAAAAACAAATTCCAGAATTACGAAAATCATCCATATCGGCATAACCATGAGATGCAACATGAACAATACCATACTTTTCAACTATATTTTCGAATGCAGCCTTAGTTACTCCATACCTTTCAACTTTAACATCGCCAACATTTTTACTCGAAAACAACTCTCCAACTTGAGTAACCTCTTCTTTTGCCATAGGCAAAGGTGCCAGGTTATCAAGACCTCTTTCAATACTTGAATCATTACTTGCCAGCAAACTAGAATCAGCATCCATCATGCTATAATCAGGAGCAATTGCCACAAAACTCTTAGGAAATTCAATCGATGTTTGCTCATGACTTCGATTCCAGAGCCCGACAGAATAGTGGTAACTAATGGCAAATTTATTACAAAGCAATTTCCCGTCTACATCATCGGTTAAACACTCAAATGGAATATCGGGCAGTTGAGAATCCGATATTACTACGATATTTTTCGTCGCTGACAAAACTTCCGCAAATTGTTTTAATAAAATCCCATAAGCATTCTCACCAATACTCTTAAAACCAGCCATGTCCCCAGTTTTAATATCACCGATAAATGAATGCATACTCTCAATATCATTATCACTTATTACTGTAGTAAAGTAATTAATGTGAGATTTATCGATGCAAAATGCCACCAACTGATGCTTGTTTTTCCTTAAATCCTTTTGATAGACTTCCTCTTCATCGTCATAATTCACTATTTGATATACAACTATGGACGTACCATTCGGTATATTTTGTTGAATTGAATCAAAATTATACATTTTTAATTTTGGGCTTTTGAAACTCGAAATGTTGGTACGTTTACCTCGTGTAAGTATCCATTCAAACAACTGTGATTTTAAATTTAGAATAGAATCGGAAAGTTGCTTATGAATGTCTATATTCTTAGACAAGTTTGCATTTTGCAATTTTTCCTCAAGCAAGGCAACTCTCCTATTCATGGCATCTTGCACAGTATCGATATTTCCCAACTGTCTATCAATTAGCCGAAATCTTAAATAGTTTGCTTTAGACTCTTCGCAATACTCTATGGCACGACGAAGATATTTCTCGTTCTGGCATTGCTCATACTCCTGTAAACAAAAATATACAGCAAATGAAGCCATAGTTTTAACCCGAGCAGAATTTTTGAGTCCCGAGAACTCCTCAATTGCCTTTTCATTAATTCTCTCAAGGAATAGACTAGCGTGATCGCAATGAGCCAATGCCACTCGAAGGATCGAAGTATCCTTTGTGGCCTCATACAACTGCTTATATGCCTCTAACTTTACAATTAGTGCATTGTAATACCTTAGAGTATTCTTATCGTCAGGGATTGGGGGAATCTGATTTACATCCAACGGAGCCCCTTTAAAATCGTAGCACAATCTTTTCTGTGCATAATAAAGAGCACTATCGGATTGCCCCATACTCGAATACATTCGACAAATCTCGCCATACAAAGTGAACTCATGAGGGAAACGCCCAGACCAACCTTTACTACCAATATCATAAGACAAATAATAATACTTTGCCGCTTGTTCAAAATTCCCAAGACATCGATACATTCTGCCTAGGTATATGTCTGTGAGTAAAAACTCAAACGATTTATTTCCAAAACATTCACTAGTAATGTCTCTAGCTTTTATAAAATAGGGCAAAGCCAAATCGTATTTATCGAAACACCTATAAGTATCACCAATCGCAAGATTCAGTCCATAAACTTTGGCTTTTGTAAATCGATTCCTCGTGGCAAACTCTTCAGCTTTTTTACAGTACAACACAGCCTTCACATAATTAGGCTGATATGTAGAATATTGCACCGTAAGTTTAAGCATACTATAATAATAGAAATAATCATTTGTAAAGCCTCCTGCTTCAAAAGCATTTACCGCTGCCTCATAAAAATCTGTTTTAAGAACAGGCTGTGTCTTATCCAACACATCGGCTTGAATATGATAATAAATCGCTTTGGCATAAGGAGTGTCCCCCTCTCTAACTAACTTAATTGCTTTTAACAAATACTCCTGAGCAATATCAGCCCGCATCATTTTATCATTAAGCTGGAAAAGTATATGATATACAAGTGCAAGAATCTCAGGATATCGATTAGCCTGATCGAATAGCAATGCAGTTCTCTTAAAATAAAATTCACTCAGTTTGTAGTTGTTAACTAAAGAATAGACTCGACCTGTTAAAAATAAATTTTCAGCAAACTCTACACTTTTTACAGTGTCTATTAAATTCCGGACTTTATCATGAGCATTACTCAAAATAGCAATTGCATCCTTGGGCTTACGATTTTCCCCAAGCACTTGGGCTTTAAAACTGTTAATAAAAAGGTATGAGTTCCACGATTTACTCTCTAAAAATTCAGTTTCTGCTTTATTCGCATAAAACAATGCACTATCGAACTTATCGGTTGCATAACACTCAAGAGCCTTATCCCATGAATAACTATTATGGGGAATAGACCTATACTGAATATACTTATCGGGATACTGTGAAAAAACCTGACCTACGAGACCAAGTAAAAGTAAAAAAAGCAAAAGAGAATACCTATAAAGTGCATTTTTACACATAAAAGCCAAATTCTACGATAACAAAACAAGTGTTTTATGAATTTTTGAAATAACAATTATTTTTTACAATCATCAAAAAAACTTGACGTATTTGGCAATATTATTGATAAGATGCCAAGGAACCTTTCAAAATCTAAAGGAAAATATCATATTTGTAACAGAACTTTTTCAAAAATGAATGTAGTTAGCAACCAATGTAAAGAAAACTTCACCGAGGAAGAACTACTATCTCTTATTAGAAGTGTAGTTGGCCGTTACATTCAACGTAGAGCCATCCCTTCTAGAGAACAAGAGGATGTAGTAATGGATGTAATGGAGAAGTTTTTAAAGCAGAAGGAAAAAATATTTGGAAGTTTCGAAGGCAAATCGAAGTTTACAACATACTGCATTGCTGTGGCAAACAGAATGTGTTGCGAGGTAATCCGTAGAGATTGTAAACAATGGTATTTGGTAACAGAAAAAGAAAATAGTAATCTGCCAAATGAAACAGCATTGAATCATCACGAGGCAGAAAAAAAATTTCTTTTCAAGCAAGAAGTAAAACGATTAGAAACAATTTTGTTCTTTTTTAATAATGATTACGCTAAACTAATCCTGTTTTTAAAGGTTTATTACAGTATGCCCATCAGTAACAATGACATTAAGAACTATGCAGATTTACTTTCGGAGAAAGTGAGAAGTATAATTACTGAGGAAAAGAGCACAACCAAAGGAGATGTTTTTATTCGCTTGGCAGAGGTTGTAAATCTTGTTGAACAAAAGGATATTAGAGGAGATGCCGTTCGAATATGGTTTACCAATCAAATAAATACTATTATTCGAAGACTCAATGGAAACGGAATTGCTAATCACGACAAGGAAAGCTTATCGATATTGCTTGAAATGCTTTTTAACGATAACCTTAAAAGTTTGAATTAATAATAGATTTAGTACTAATGATACTCTAAAGATCGTTATACTAAGAAGATCATGGAACATTTAACAGAACAAGAAATTGCCCAATGTGCCGATGCTATACGCGAAGGTAGTTATGCATCGTTACCTCATGCAGTGAGAGAACACGTGGCCAATTGTGATGAGTGTGCCAACGAAATTGCAATGGTTGCAGAGATTGTCAATGAAATAAACACTGCTCAAAAAAAAATAATAAAGTTGTAAAACTTTGGATTCCTATTTCTGGAGCCATAGCTGCAACGGTTGCACTCCTTATCATTGGCAATAATCTCATAAATACACCAAAGGATAGTCCACTTCTCAACAATCAACTTGCAAAAATAGACAGCATATCGCATAAAAAAGACTCATCACTTACAACCATTCAACCAAAAATACAAGTAGAAAACAAGAACAATACCGTAAAAAAGACGGTTGTCGTTCGAAAAGAAATTCTAGCAGAATATAAACCCAATAAAGATCTCGATAAACTAACCGAGAATTTCAAGCAAGCGTATAGAGGAGATGATGATATTACCATCCAAACATTAGGTGAACTAATTGCACCGACTGCCGACTCTTTAAAATGGATTAATAGTAACTCGGCTAAACTTACCGTGATGATTTTGAATAATAATGGGGAGAATATACAATCGATAGAAACTCAAGGTAACGGCATTAAAATTCCAGAACTTAAACAAGGACTATATTACTGGAAATTAATTAACGAAGATTTCGATCTACTTTATTGTGGAAAAATAACGGTTAATAAGAATACTTCAAAAAAGTAAACACTCAATTCTCAAAGGGATATAAAAAATCTACTATCCGAACACTCGAATAGTAGATTTTTTTATTTCGATTAAATACCCAGCAGAGATATTTTTCCACGATCGGCTTTAAGTACAAGAAATGCATTCGATTGCTTCGACCAAACTGGTACTCCAAAATTTCCAAAAACAATTTCACCATCAAGGAATAGTCTGCGCTTGTTATGCATATACTTGTTCTCAGTATAGTAACCGCCAGTACTTGGATCATCCCCAGTTGTAACCAATGTTGCATACCTATTACCATCTGGAGATACGCAAAATTCTACAATACTATTTGCTTTTACGTCCGATGCAAGTTTCCCATTCTTATAGAGTTGATTCTGACTCCTATCATTCTCAGCCTTAGACCACATCCACGAATACACGTCCCCATTCTCCGAAAAAGTCCAAACACCAGTAGCATTGCCTTTAAAATCGAATTGATTCGATCCATTAATAGCACACCAATCATTACCTCCAACTGGCACATCCCTTGCTAATACCATATTTAGATTTTTGTTTACCGGGCTAAAGTTCAATCGTTCCACAAACATTATCTTAGGAGCATTAGGAATGTCAAATACTTTCCCGTTTTTATGTAATACTACAGGCTGATTATACCCTCTAGAGGAGATTGAATAGTAGTCACCATTAGCACTATTAAGTCGGAATGAGGTTAAACCATGGCCATTATTGTGTACTTCTTTATTCACCTTTTCTAAAACTTCCCCACCCTGTTTAACCAGTATACTATTACCATCTGAATCATTAACATCGTAGAAAAAAGTGCCGTCAGCAATTTTTGTGGATACCATCGAATACTCTCCATCGAGTTTCTTCAACTGGTTTGTTTTAAAGTTATATTCATAGATAGTAACAAAATTTGCTTTGTACATATTTTTCCCGTCATAACTAGGGTTTTTCTTAGATCTAGTGAAACTTACCCCTGAATCCGTAAAATAAAATTTTCCAACCCCCTCCCCTCTGGGTATATTTATAACCTTATCGCCAAGAAAAACATCGTTGAACTCTACTTCTGAAGTTCCATTGCTGGTTTTATGACTAAATACTGTATAAAAGGGTTTATTTGTACCTGGTATAAAGCCTAGTTGAGACACGATCTCGAAAGGTCCTCCAATTTGCCGATGATTTAAGTAAATGTATTTCTCTTTTGCATTATTCTGTGATCCTACATATAGCAAATCACGTCCATTACTAGCATACTTTATGTTCCCAATTGCGGGCCAATCCTTCAACTTAGGATTGCCATCCTCAATTAGCCAATATTTATTCTTTCCAAACGCTATAGCATACGTAGCATGCCCCGAACTTCTATCAAAATCTGGTGCCTGCAAAACACTCCAAAAAGCTATTTGCTCACTATTTCCTATAATGGGATAATACTTTTCACCCTTTACTGCTGCAAAACTAATATATTTACCATCTGGGGTAACCCAATTATCAACATTCCCATCGGACTGATGCATATCGTAAATACGATCGTAAGGCCCCATTTTCTGCCCATTGAAAATTACGTAATAATCGTAGAAGTCATACTCTCTGGGGTTGCTATCAATTTTCATTTGACCACCAGACAGAATAGGTTGTGGTCCATAGGGCATCTCAATCTCTCTCTTGTATATCTGCTTGGAGCCACTAGGCTTTCGAACAACAGCAAATGTATATTTTACGCTGCCGTCGTCGAATAAACCAACTTTTCCATAAACCATATCCTCACCAGAAGCAAGGGAGTATATAACTTTAGAACTAAAGTTTGAGGATGAAACATTAGCTATATGTTTCTCCTGAAGAGCAGCCGAATTGGGAACGAATGTCTCATAGGTTTGTGCATCTATTAAATACCACTCGGCAAAAGATGAATTATAATCATCCTGTATATTTAACTGGGTACCATTAGAATTCGATTCACCTTTCGGGCAGATTATCCTACCGCTATTATAGTCAAAAATCTTGAATCGCCCATCACCAAGATGTTGAAAAAGAAAACGTTGATTTTCTTTCCCATGGTGATCCCAGGTTTGCACCGGCGTACCATTATCAGTTTTTCCACCCTGAATATCAACCCTAGCGTTCGGTGTATTGCCTACCTTGATAAGATAAAACCCATTCTCTTGGGATTGGAGCAGAGTAAACTTGCGATCCATATCCATACTAAATTCCCATAGCTGAATTTTCAAGCCTTTTGTAATGCTTGTAAGGTTTCCTGGTATATCCCAGAAACCAACTTCGGTGCCATAACTCGCCGCCGATTGGATAAAAAATTCCCGGCCAGTAGGCATTTGAGATGCTATTGGTTGAGAATATCCTGAAACTGTGCAGGTAATTATGACACTGAAAATGAAATATTGTATTTTCTTCATAGTATCGCCAGTTTTTATTAATTGACTTGATTTTAAGAAATAAAGAGCCCCATTTTACTGAAAGGCTCTTTACATTTTGCTACTTAAACAAAGTTCTTCCGTAACAATAATACCAGAATAAACTACTTGGCATTACTCATTTTACTCTGAATTTCCGATACAATTTTCTTCAACTCAGGATCAGACTCCTTAAAATCAGAAAAATGCTTATTCATCAACGCTTTAATCAAAAACGATTGCTTTTTATAATCGGCATTTGCCAGCTGAGTGTAAACATGTTTGCGTACAGCCTGACTATCTCCTGTACGGTTTTGTTTAGCCCCATTCATTATGGCAACACACATGTTTGCCTGACCATCAGCGCTAAGTCCATTCATTGCTGATACAATAGCATCCCCATTATCTTCGTTTCTCAACTTAACCATTGAAACACTACCAAGATGATCAGTAACTGCAGTTGTCTGCTTTGCTTCTATCAAACCCTTTAAGTCAACTACATCTTCATTTACATCACTTTTCATTTCAGGCTTAGAAGGGCGATTTACAGGAACCTCTGCGTTGTTTCCTGGAATATAGGCTTTTCTAGTATTAGGATCGATTAAATACCACTCGCAATGAATACCATCATGATCGCTCCACAGCTGAACCTTGTTTCCATTTTTATTATCGGTATTTTTTAGGTTGATGATTTTTCCACTACGATGATAAATCTTAAAACGACCATTACCTAAGTGTTTTAGATAAAAATCTTGACCACCGCCATTATTCACCTTCCAAATTTGCATAACGTTTCCATTGTCAGTTTTGCCTCCAGGAAGATCGACAACTCCATCGCTTGTTTTGCCTGCATAAATCTGGTAATATTCACTATCTCTTCTCTTCTCGAAACGGAAGTAACGATCGGTTCCTCCATCTAAAGTCCAAATTTGAATGTTAGCATCCTGTGCAGTACCATTTGTTCCGGGAAGATCCCAAAAACCATCGTTGTTACGGTCATAACTCATTGCCGATTGAATGTAAAAATTTTTTGACTCTGGCACTGCAGTTCCTTTTAGTTTAGCCTCTGCTACCTGCTGGGTTTCTGTTGGAATAAAAACAGTTCCACCACCAGTTCTTGATATCAAGAACCATTCGGTCCAAGGACCATCATGATCGCTCCAAATATGTACATTGGAACCATTCTTATTTGATCGTCCAGCCAAACAAAGAACCTTTCCGTTGCGATCGTATATCTTAAAACGGCCATTACCTAAGTGATGGAATAAGAATCGTTGATTATTACCATTAGTTTTCTCCCAAACACCAACATTGGTTCCATCCTTGGTTTTTCCACCAGACACATCAATCCTCGATGCTGGAGTACTACCAACATACATCTCGTAGTAACCTTGCTCTGGGCTCTCAACCAAGGTAAAGTATCTATCATCGCCTCCATCGATATCCCAAACTTGTATGTTAGAACCCTTCTCAATCAATTTTGGAGAGCCTGGAATGTCCCAAAATCCGCCATGATCGCGACCCTTATTCATTGCCGATTGAATTCTGAACTGCTGACCTGTTTTCATTACAGCAGGAGTAGGCTGAGCAAATCCAACCAATGATGAAGTGACCAATGCCAATCCAAGTAATAGTTTTGTTGTTTTCATAAAAATTTTGTTTGTTAAACACTAAACTCCTTTTATCGAATACTTAGTTGCTTACACATCGATTATTTGAAAAAAATGTCCTTTCTCAAGTATTAACCTTGGCATCTATATTCAACGCTGATAATTAGTTTTTACAACCGGTTTGGATAGCAAAAAACTTTTTCTGAGAAACCAAAAATAAAGCAGAATATACTAATTGTTGATAACAGCAAAATCGGATCGAATTATATATTTTGATAACCATTGACTAAACTATTCCCAATGCAAATTCTCCAAATCATTTATAGTTAGGTTGAAAATATCTATTTTTTACGATTACGATCAATACCTCTGTTCTGTTTCTTTTACCGCCTCATGTAAACTCGTAATAAAAAACTCCTGATTTTCCTATTATTAAGAAAAACCAGGAGTTTGATTAGCAGTAAAGAATAAACTTAAACTGATTCTACTGTTTAATAAACTTAACCGATCGAATCTTACTATCTGTTACAATTTTCAATATATATATCCCTGAAGGTAATGCCTGAATATCAATAGGACTTAAATCATCTTTGTGTATTTCTTTCACACAATAAGTTTTCCCGTTAGCATTAACTATTTCAACTCGTAAATTACCTGAATTCTCTATTTCATTCAAATCCTTTATTGAAATTTGATCTACTGCAGGATTAGGATAAACAGACAACTCAAACATGTCCAAATCTTCAATTCCGGTGGCTTCAAGAACATTAAGAAATACTGACTTAAGGGCATTATTATAATTTACTGCATCGGTCGGAGTAAAATCGGCCTTCAGTTCCTGGTTGTTACCAACCTCCAACTTGGTTCCTGCAGCAGGATTGTAAGTAAATGTTCCTTCAACATTAGCCGTAGCATTGAGTTGAGTTTCGCTAAGTAATGTTCCGTAGGTTATATCTGCCGGATTGCTCCAGGTTATAACAGGATCTGCTTTACTAACATTAATGCTTACTGTTTTTCTGATACTATTATAATTTAGTGCATCTGTTGGTGTAAAATCAACTCCAAGTAACTGATTATTTCCTGCGTTTAACTTTGTTCCACTTGCCGGAGTATAAATAAATCCGCCTTCCATGTCAGCAGTGGCATTCAATTGAGTTTCGCTAAGCAATGTTCCATAGGTTATATCTGCCGGATTGCTCCAGGTTATAACAGGATCTGCTTTAAAGATATTAGCGGTGATGTAATCAGGTTGCACTAAGTTGTATTTCCATACATCGTCTCCTTGCATAGTAAATCCTGATGCAACAAGCGCTTTGTCATTACCAGCATTTGCATCAACAAATGCAACGGTTCCCGCCAATAGCTCTATATCATCATCGTTTATTACACCAACAAGTTGACCCTGAACCAGTGTTGCTGTAGTTGTACCATCGTATATTTTATCCAAAGCATCAAAGTTCTCTGTTGTCAAATTTTTAGCATTCACAAGAAGTTCCTGATCTTGCTGCAACGCAGGAGCATAAGTAGCATCCCCGGCCTGATTAGCATATATTTTGCAAGTTCCAGCACCTACCAAGGCAATGATTTCTCCACTGACTCCACTGCACTTAGCAATTGTGGTATCTGAACTAGTAAACACTACAGGATTATCTGTTGCCCCACCAGTTGCTGTTACAACAAATGATGCATCGCCATAAGTTTTTGAAGCAATAGTATTAAATGTTATCGTCTGCCCTAATGCGTAACTTATAAACTCATGCTGAACACTGACTGCCGCATTGTAAACATTATCTCCTTTTTGTGATGCTATTATTATGGCACTACCGGTTTGTAATGGAGTCAATGTACTTCCATCAATAGTTGCGATATTCAGGTTAGAGCAAACATAATTGATATCTAAACCCGATGTTGCCTGGGCTGATAATATAAATGGCTCATTAACTACAAGTCCTGTAATTGGATCGAAATGAATTTCCTGATCCACCTTTTTAATAAATTGAGTAAGTCTTGCAATGGTATAGTCTGTTGCTGAAATTTCAATTTGGTAATCAGCATCTCCAACTGGGAAATAACTTGCAGGAATTGTTATGCTTTGCGAGTCTGAGTTATAACTGCCAACAGAAACACCGTTTACCCAAATATTATTAATTGCAAGAGACCATTCTACATTAGATTCATAGGTGATGGTAATACTATGCAAAGGATCATTGTCGGTATAGTCTGCCATTAAAACTGGCGAGGTCTTTAATACCAAACGAGAGCTACTATCGCCAATGGCAAAAGTTCCCATTGTTGTTATATTATCACGATAACTTATATACTCTAATTTAGATATTTCGGTCTTAAACAAGCTTGGCTTATCCCATGCTGTTCCATTATTATAGCCTATTCCATACTTTTCAATAAACTGTGCTTCGGCCTTTGAGTTAATAGATGATTTCTGTTTATCAAAACGGTCTAAAAGCATTTCCATTGTATTCCACGATAATTCCAGATTAAGGTCAGAACCTCCGGCTAATTCTTCCTCTATATTCCACGATACCTTTATAAAGTGATCGATATCTGAAACCTGGTTCCCGCTTGTACCTTTCTCCAATACATTAGGGAATACTCGTACAGAATAATTATCGGCAACACCATTATTGGTAACAGTAGCACCATAATAATTATCTTCGGTACCAACTGGAAACTCTTTCGCCGCTGTATCTACTTTCTGAATAAGATATCCTGTGCCATTTGTCACCACATAACTTGAATATAGCTTTAGAAAATCGGCTTTAGCATCTAACTTACCAAATATTTGATTAACAAACTTAGCAGTATCCCCCATTTGTAAATTGTAATCCCCAAGAATAAGTTTACCGGTTAATAAAGACACTGCATCCCTCACATATGAATTTCCCGATAAGCTAACATTCTTGTCATTGTATAATACCATGGAAGAAACTTTACCTTTCAAAGATTGAACCGAATTCCCCTTAAAAATAATATCCCCACTACCGGTTGTACTATCGCTTAAACTGGTGAAATTTCCAAAGACAGCCAGTTCACATGTATCGGGAATATTTATATATGCTCCATTTTCAATATTGATATTGTATATGGAATCCAACGCATCAAATGCCTCTGGGAAAAAGTTTCCTTCCGGAGTTCCTGGAATTAATACGCTTTGATAAGCCGTGGGCACTTTTCCATTTTTCCAGTTAAGAGGGTCATTCCAACTAATACTTACACTACCTGTCCATACTATATTATTCACATAATCAATAAAGCATGAATTATTCTCAAGGTTTGGATCTTTCTTATCAGAATACAGAATATTGGCAATTGCACGTATTGTTTCCCCTTCGTGTCCATCTTTTAATATTGATCCAACACGCAACTCTAAATCCTGATTCATTTCGATCTGTGGTAATGTCCATATATGATTTGTAGTATCATATACACCATTACACCCTATAGTATAAACATCGAATTGAGATGGCAATTCAAATTTTACTTGCACATTGGATGCTGTGTTTGCCCCATTGTTTCTTAGTGTAATTACATATTCGTGGGTAAAATCGGTACCAGCATAGGTATAATCAATACCTATATTAAGTTCAAGATCTGCTTCCAAGGCTGGGGCTTCGCCATATACCATTATACGGTGCATGTCGCGACCCGAAACAAACAGCCTTCCATTCAAATCGTATGCAATATTATAAGGCCTTTTCATTGAGCGATCTGAAATTCCTCCGTTAAATGAAAGATTAGAATTAAAATTGGGCTGACCAAGAACAATATTAGCTTTAGCTCCATTTGTTGTAGGAATGCTATCGTAAATAAGCACCCGTGAACTTCCAAATTCACCAACCGCCAATTGTCCATCCTTTGATACACTTACGCCATAAGGATAGAACATGGTTGAATCTGTTACTTCAGAAGTTAATGCCTGTGTGGTAAAATCGGGATGACCAATAACTACATCTGCTGGTGCGCCATTGCTTTCTGGCACCTCATTATAAATTAATATTCTTGAATTTGATGGTACATAACTATTTCCTGCATCGCAAACAATTAATTTCCCATTTGGAGATACTGTACAGCTACTAGGCATTTGGAAAAAAGTTTGGCTACAAGCACTTATATTTGATATAAAGTCAGTTTGACCAACCACAACATCTGCCGATACACCATTTACTGTTGGAATTTGATTGTAAATTAATACTCTATTATTTCCTGCGTCAGTAATAAACATCTTTCCGTCAGAACTTACATAAACAGAATATGGGCTATTTAAATTTGAAGCAGAACATCCCGGAACACTTGAATAAAAACTAGTTTGCCCAACCACAACGCTTGCCTCCATGCCATTGGTAAATGGAGCATCAAATACAAGAATACGATTATTCTGAAGATCGGCAACCAATAATTTATTTCCATCGGGGCTAAATGCAGCACTCATTAAGGTAGAAAAACGTGATGGTGAACATCCCATAGGATAAGTCGATGTAAAATCGGACTGGCCAATTACAATATCAGCAGGTGTTCCATCGTTTTCTGGCACAGAATTCCACAACAAAACTCTACCTCCATAATATTCAACCCCATTGTAACCAGTTGTTTGTGACACCATAGCAACCATTCCATTTGAACTAATGGCAACCCCGCAAGCCTTGTAACCTCCATCCTGATCGATGGTTAAATCTTGAGTATAAAAGTCTGGCTGACCTATTACCATGCTAGCAGGCATAAAATTGGCAAAGGTATTTCCACTGAAACTGCTCACAATACGGGCACTATCGGGAGAAGTTTCCGTTGGAGTTACTGATAAACTATTTATTGACATAGCAACCAAACCTGCATCTATCAAATGGTTGTTTACAGCCGATTCTGAAATATCACTGGTAAACCATAAATAATTTTTTCCTGGTACTAAATCTATATCATCTGCAAAAGCACAAATCCCAGAAGTGTTTGATACCGTTTGCCCATACTGTTTATATGAAGCAAAATGGTTTTGACTACCTGTAGTGAATACTTTTAGATTTGACAGTTCACTAATATCGCTTGTACCATCAACATTGAATGCAATAGAGTTCAGCATCCTTGATTGAGTCCCCTTATTATCCACAATAACACCAATAATATCCTGATTTGTTTCTCCTGGATAAACCGGATTAATATTTTGCGAAAGTTCAAAAGTTAATTCCCTAATAACAGTTTCTCCACTTATCATATCAGGAGTATACTCTATTCCGCCTATTGTAAACTTGGTGCACTGTGTAGTAATTGTATCGCCTACCGAAGCATCACCATTAATATCATAACACAACCAAAAATAATTCATTCCACCACATAGTTTCTGCAACCCCTGTATTTCAAATTCACCAGAGAGAACACTAACATTTGTTCCTAGCTGCAAACTGTCCGAGAAAGTTTCTGAACTACCCGTATAAAAAACTTTTGCATTAGTCATTTTCTCAGGATTCTTTACACCGAAAAGCATCGATGTAAGTTCGAGCGGGTTTGCTCCTCCGTTCATCAGCAGCTCCATACGAAGCACCTTCTCATTTTTCATTCCAACATATGCAACACTGTCAATTACGTTATTGCTACCTGAAATTAACTGCATAGAAGAAGAAACTGGCACAACATTTATTGCATAATCCTCCACTTCGCCCCATGTTGAATTACCACAAGGAGTGTTATTAGTAAAATCATTAACCGCATCATGCAGTCTAATTCTCATACGTGTTCTTCCTAATTTTGCATCCAGAGGTATTGCAAAATTTGTCAACAATGGATTGGAATAGTCTACTGATGATGTATATACATTTTCGTTTTCATCGTCAAAATCACCGTCCTGGTTCCAATCTATCCATACCAAAACCTGATCGGTCATCCATAGATTCCCGATCTCTATTTCAAGGGTATCAAGTGTTCCTCTTTCGAGATCGGTAATTTGTGCAGTAAAGTTTTCATATAATTTTGACTGAGAACTCTGATTAATATCGCCCAATTTTACGTTTGAAATAAATTCCGAAGATTTAATTGACGTGGCTTCGCAATAACTATTTAGCAATGGATTATCTAGAACATAAATGTAGACACTCCGAACTGCTGTATTGTAATTGTTGATATCGGTAGGAGTAAAAGTAAGCGACAAGGTTTTCGATCCAGGATTGATTTGAGTGCCGCTAGCTGGATAATAAGTATATATGCCCGGAATATCGGCAACAGCATTTAGCTGCGCATCATCCAACAATGTACCATAAACAATATCATCAGGATCATCCCATGTAATTACAGGATCGGCTTTCAGGACATTAATTTGCACTGAATCTTTAACTGAAGCATATCTTGTCAAATCGGTAGGAATAAATTCAACTTTTAACTTCTGATTGCTTCCAGCATTAAGAATCGAATCAAAATCAGGAGAATAATTAAGTGTTCCTTCAATTGTTTCACCTTTAAAAATGACTTCTGCATTTAGTTGTGTAGCACTTAGTGGTGTTCCGTATATAATATCGGAAGGATTTTCCCAAGATATTTCGGGCATGGGAGACAGTACATTTATAAAAGCAGTATCTTCCTTTGATGTGAAATTCTGTTGATCAGTAGGGTTAAAAATAACTAGTAAACGTTGGTTGTTTCCAATTTCCAACAAAGTACCCACCATTGGCATATAGGAGAACGTACCAGCAACTGGTTGCCCATTAAAACTAGCCGTAGCATTTAGCTGCTCGCTACCTAATGGTGTTCCGTAATAAATATCGGCAGGATCGGCCCAGGTAATTACAGGGGGTGCTGCTAATACATTAATCTGCACAGTATCTCTTACCGATTTACAGTTCACTAAATCAGTTGGTACAAATTCTAAGGTTAAATTCTGAAAATGGTCGGCATTCAAAACAGAATTAATAGCAGGCGAATAGGTAAAGACCCCATCAACAGCATTGCCATTTATACTTGCAGTAGCATTCAATTGAGTCGCACTTAATGGAGTACCATAAATAATATCCTCAGGATTCTCCCAGGTAATAACCGGTGTGGCAATTAATACATTAATCTGCACTGTATCTTTGGCCGATTCATAATTCACAGCATCGGTTGGGATAAATTCAACAGTCAAATCCTGATTATTTCCTGAATTCAAAACAGAATCAATAGCTGTTGAATAAGTAAAAGTACCCTCAATGGCATTTCCATTATAACTTGCAGTGGCATTCAGTTGCGTGGCACTTAATGGTGTTCCATAGGTAATATCCGAAGGATTTTCCCATGTAATCGTTGGGGTCGCTTTTAGTACATTGATTTGAACGGTATCTCTTGCATTATTGTAATTAGTAAGATCCGAAGGTATAAAATTTACGCTTAAATCCTGATTATTTCCGGCATTCATCAATGAATCAAAAGCATGTGAGTAAACATAAAGCCCAGCTAAAGAATGCCCATTACTACTCGCTGATGCATTTAGCTGAACAAGGCTAAGGCGTGTACCATAGGTAATATCCTCAGGATTTTCCCATGTAATCAATGGTGTAACTTTTAGTACATTGATGTGGACGGTATCTTTTACTTGCCCATAATTCTCAGAATCAGTTGGAGTAAACACTACACATAAATCCTGATTATTTCCGGCATTCATTACTGAATCTTTAGCAGGTAAGTAGGTATAGCTACCACTCACTGAATTTCCGTTATAGCTTGCCACAGCATTTAACTGATCATCGCCAAGTGCTGTACCATAAGTTATATCTGCCGGATTCTCCCAAGCTATTATGGGTGTAACACTTGCATTAAGAGTTGTAACAGGAATAGAATCGCAAAAACCACCATACCCTATAACAGATGATTTATAGGCACGTACTCTGTAATAGTATTTACGATTGGGGGTTAAACCTGAAATCTCTTTCGACAAATTTGTTCCACAATCCAAATCGTAATAATCTTCAAGGAAAATGGCAAACATTTTATCATAAGCAACATCCAAATAGTATTTTTCAACTTTCCCAGTTTCAGGAGCCGACCAATTTGCCGTAAATTTAGTTTTTAAGATATTGGTTGCTGAAGCAGCCTTAGGAACCACCATTGCATAGCTTTCTACAAAATTTGAGATGCTCCCCGAAAGGGCAAAACTTGTAAGAGTTCCATTAAAATTGTTGGTTGATTTATCCTTAAGACTAGTTAATCCGGCATTTGCAGAACTTGCCACACCTTCATCGAAATTATAATAAACCAGCAAACCTAACTCATTTCCAACAAGTTCCTTACTAATATTGTTTTTAATTTCGTCTTCAGTCCTTACAACATTCCAAATGCGATATTCATCAAGTTGTCCCTTAAAATACCGGCTACCCAAATAACTTCCCATTCTAGCAACAGTAAAATTTGCCACTGGTGCAGTTGACGAAATAGTAACTGTATTGGCTAAATTACCATTAACATATAGATTAAAAACCTTATTTGTACTACTATATGTTATTGCTACATGGTACCATCGATTTGGATTAAAATTATAATCACTGATGATATTCTCGCTGCAACCACCTATCCAAAGTCCCAATTGTCCATTAAAAAACTGTATGTGTGGACTTCCTGTAGTATAGCTATCGGTATTGAACAATCCATTATAATCGCCAGAAGTAAACACACTCGCATTAAACCATGTTTCAAAGGTAAAATCAGCTTGAGTACCTAACGCGGGTATCGATACAAAGTCATCAGCACCGTCAAAAAATAAAGAGTTACCGGGTGCAAGCATAAACGACTTTACTTCGGAACTTGGGCTAAACAATCCATTTACCAATACTCTTACCCTGTAATAATATTTTACTCCATTAGTAAGCGTAGCAAAAAAATTGCTAGAAGTTCCAATGCTACTAGGTACCCATGCACTAACAATAGGAGAGCTAAAATCGCTATTATCATCCACATCCACAGAATAGCTTTCCGCACCCTTTACATCTTTCCAGTTAACTGAAAATGAGTTTTCTTTAACATTAGTAACATTAAGTAAAAAAGGACACAAAGCATATGACTCAGCCCAAGTAGGTGTTCCGTATATGGTTGCATTATATGCATTTGTTTTATCAACAAGGCTTGTTCCCGATTCCTCGTTACATTGGTAATATGCCTTGAGCCCAGCCTGAGTTCCATCCAATAAGGCATGCATTTGGTTTTGCAGTTCATTTTGGTCTAAAGCTCTATCCCAAATACGACATTCATCAACCATACCTTTAAACATATAACTTCCGCTCGATCGAATTCCAATACTGAGCGTACTGCCACCCGCAGTGTACGATGATGCATTTTTCGATACAACCAAATCTCCATTTACATAAAGCTTTGCTGTGGTTCCATCATAGGTACCCGCCACATGAATCCATTTATCAACGTCAATCGCATTAGGTGATATTAAATCGAGCCATTCTCCATTCCAAATGGTCAATACTGGTTTATTGTTATCACTAATATGTAATTCGCAGCCAGACTCTGCAAAAAGATTTAATGTTGAAATTATTGCCTGATCGGAATTTGCCTGCAACGGATTTACCCATGCTTCTATTGTAAAGTTTGTAGTGTTTATAGCCCCACAAGTTGCATAGGTATTTGTTCCATTTAAAGATAATGCAGCTTTTGACGAATACGTATATTGCGCCATAACACTGCAACTAAAAAACACCGCGACAAGCGTTAGTAGTAATTTTACTCTCATGTTTTATGCTTTAGGTTTATAATATTTCATTACTTATTTCGACTAAAATTTGAACCACGAAAGTAACTTTCAATCAGACTTTACCACTTGTCAATTCGTACAAATTGGCAAGCAAATTGATAAATTCTACTTTTTTTTAAGTTGATACTTCAATCTGACAAAATAACATTTGCAGCAAGAAGAAAGAGGAACGATCAACACATTAGATGAAAACAGATTTGTCTAGAAACAAGGCAGAGCTAATCTATCTATTAGAAATAGTATAGACTTTATCTATTACATTATCGATAAGCAATTACTTATTGGGTTAATTCAGAACTATCAAAACGCAAAAAAGATGTACAAACTATTCATGTAACAAACCAAAATCTACACTTACACCTTGTACGTGTTGTGAATACCAGAAAGGATAAGAATAGTCGCCCTTCTCGAACAATTTTATATCAAAACGCTATAAATCCGAAACAGACAGATGCTGCTCAAGAATCAACTAAACTGGCTATTATATTTTATACTTAGCTAAGCAAGGTTTTTCTTATTTCTTTATAAAGATAAACTCACCACCTTCGTCGCCTGCATTTTGTATTGTTCCGAATTGCGGTTCTGTTTTACTATTATTCATCACAGCAATTCTGAAACTAGCAAATAATTGATCGGATGACAAATACTTCTCAGTATTATTATCTAATCGTTTCACTAAATATTCCAAAAAGACACTTTTATCTGGTACTTCCTTTAAGTTACCACTTGTCATTGCTGTTCTACTCGGTAATTTATAGAGCGAATTTATGGCTTGACCCGCATCGGAGAAGGCGGATCTTGTTTTAAAAATACTACCACTAAAACAGGCATCTGCAATCAGCAACGTATGCTTTGTTTTAATGCTGCTCATGTAATCGCTAATTGTACTATTTCTAATCCAAAAAGCAGTACTACTTTTTTTTGCATTTGTAGGTAACCAATATCCAAGTTTTTTATCATCGTCCCACCAACCATGACCTGCATAGAAAACCAACAAGTTATCATTTTCGGTAATTTTGTTGCTGATATTATCGAGTGCTTCAATCATTTGCACATAAGTAGCATCCTTAATGAATGTAATATTCTGGGGTTCAAATGTGTATTTTGCAGTAAGCACGTTGTATAATTTTGTTGCATCGTTTATTGGTTCGTCCAGTGAATTTATTGCAGGATCGCTATAATTATTGTTTCCTATTATCAACGCATAATACTTACCGGCCTGTAAATTTCCCGAATTACTAGTTTGATTATTAACAACTACAACATCCTGTTGACTTGATTTTCTTTCGATAACAAATGTTTCCGTTGAGATATTCTGCTTTATATCGGAAGCCTTTACCGTAAAAGAGTTATCACCAAAAGCAAGCAAAACCGTTTTAGAGAAATTACCCTGTGCATCAACACTGGCAGGCTCTCCATTTATCAAAATTTCAAATATTCCGCTTGCATCTGTTGCTTTACCTGTAATAGTTACTCTATTTTGTTGCTCAACAGGTTTAAAACCGCGCAGAATATTTGGATAAGTAATTGATATTTCGGGTGCAATATTATCGAGCTGAACTTTGGGCTGCTTGCTTAAGTACGAAACATTTAAATAGTTAATCTCAATTGAATTATGGTTAGACAACATAAAACCAACCTGCTTAATAGGGATTATATCAACCGATGACTCAAAAATAAAATTCGAATTAAAAAAGACATAAATTTTACTATTTACTTTACGAATTGTATACGTATTGAAACTACTATAATCGATAGAATAATTAAGGTAATTACCATTTGTATATTTCGTATATTTACCATAGGGACCGCCCGAGAAACAATTAAAATCGCCCCCACCAATAGACAGCGTATTTGACGTGGTAAAACTCTCTCCAAAAAATAGCATAATAACCGAATATATATTCGTATAATTATACTTAGCCTTATACTCTATCTCAAAATCAGCATTGATATCTACTGCTATATCTTGATGCATTTCGTCCCAACCAATATTTTCGTTCTTATTCTTTAAAATGTATTTATTATTAACAAAAGTTAATGAATGTTTCGTATTATCTTCGATTATCCAATTATTTCTGTTGTCAATAAAATTATCAACAAATATTTCTGTTTTTTGATTTTCGTTATAATCGTAATAATTCGATTGAGAAAACCCACTTAATGTCATGAAAACAAATAAAGATCCTATCAATATTCTACTTTTCATATCGTACCATTTTTAGAATTTGTATAACAATCCGCAACTTAACCCTCAGCAGTTTTTTCGGCCATTAAAAATTAGGCTAAAAGTAATAAAAATTCTGCATCTGCATCTTCAGTCCCAGTTGTTTTAACACTGTGTTGTGCGTAGTTTTTATTCATTAAACCGATGTTTTAATACAATTCTTCTAGCCCCGTTAGAACTTGTTTGTAATTCTTTGATTTCTTCATACGGTGGAGTAACTTTATACGGAATGTATAAACCAAAAACAATAAATATAATGCTAACACCTAATGACATTAGTATCATTAAAACTGGCAATGTATTTCCGTTTACATAACCGTAAATTGTTAGAAACACTCCTGTAATGAAGCATGTTGCTCCAAGTATACTATTCCAATAGTAAAGCCTGAATTTTTTTGTTGCAACAACATAGATTAGCCAAAGAAGCCAGATTACACCCAATGTTATTTTAGTAACGGTTAGGAGAGTTACAAGTACTAGCAATAGTAAATATGAAGTATTTATTATTTTAATCTTTTTTAGTTTTTCTTCATATGGGATGTAGCGAACTATTTCGGCAATTTCTTTTCTGTTGTCGAATTCCAGAGAAAGTTTTTCATAAATTTCTTGTTTTTTGATTCCTTCTTCAAGTAATTCTTTGGCTTTTAACCCAATAATATCTTTATTTATAGTCATTTTTGTTTTTTTATTTCATTAATATAAACCTTTTCAATTAAAAAATCTTTATTGTGAAAATTACACACAACGGTCGGCTGTTGCTTACGCTGGGGAGCAAACCACCAGCGGCGTCATCCCACGTTAAAACCATACTAAAATATTAAAAACTTTCGTATCTGCATCATCAGCCCCAGTGAAAGGAACTGCCTGTTAGGGGCTGGCTATTTTTCATTTAATATTCATTTTTTCTTAAGGGAATTTTATTTACGATTTACAAATCCTCTAATCATTAAAAATGCTCCATAAGCAATAAATCCCCATGTAATAACAAAAAAACGCATATAGTCTGCCAATAAATAAGTTACTCCAGTTATAATTACACCTCCTGAGAAAATGTAAAATCCTTTGTCCATATCTCTTCTAGCCTTTTCAATTTCTGATTTAATGTGAAATTCGATATTGTCAATTAGCATCTTAGCATCGGTTTCACTCATCCCTTTTTGTAAAAGTAAATTTCTAACATCAAGAGAATTTTTCTTTTCAACAGAAATGAGTTTAAATGCCAAGGATGATAATTCTTTATAGGATTCTTTCTTCTCGATTATTGTGTTTTCCATATTCGAATCAATTGAGATTATTTGTTTCTAAAGTAGTTAAATTTAAAATCTTTATTGCAAAATCATAGAGCGCAGTTTCTGGATGGAATTTCTTCAAAGCATGCCCCTAACGGTCGGCAATTGCTTACGCTGGGGAGTTTGCTGCAGCATCTTTATCCCACGTTAATCTTTTACTAAAAAACTTAATACTTTCTAATCAGCAAATCAGCCCCAGTGAGTTAAACAACGTGTTAATGGTAGTTTTTATTTCTTTATATAATCTTTAAAAAGCATTGTTAACTCCTTATTAATCATTTTTGAATCTAACGGTTCAGTCCCTTCTGGAAAGGCCTTCCTATGAAATGCTATGGAATTATTTTTCCTGTCAATTATTACAATTCTCATATGACAAGATGCCTTTATTGGTGTCATGCCTGTAAAAGCCCCTACAATCATCTGATTTCTATAATTTTTACCCATGCGTGTAAATCCGGTGGCAATTATAATCATTGCATAATCTATTTTTCTTGATGACAAGATAGAATCTATATTTGCATTAAATCGAACATTTTGAATATCATTGGTTTTGTCTATATATTTTAGGGCTGATGATATATTGTAAAATAATTCTCTTTCAGATAAGGAATCAAGTGCTATAACATCAATTTGCTTGCCAGTAAAAATATTCTTTATGTTTTGAATAATTATTGACTTTGAGCTATCCGATATAACTTTATCATACTGTGCTCTATTTCCTTTTTCAATGCTTCCTATTTCAACAATAGGGTTAAGAATTGATATTGTTGTCAAATCATTATAGGTTAGCCCCGATGTCAATAATTTAGAAGTAGCACAACTTGAAAACACAATTGCTGAAATAATTAAGATAAAGAGTCTTCTCATTTTCTTATAAGTTAAGGTTTGATTATTTTTTTGCATATACCTTGGAATGTCTTAAAAATTACCCCTAGCGGTCGGCAGTTGCTTACGCTGGAGAGTTAACCGTCAGCGGCGTTATCCGCCGTTAAAAACTAGGTTAAATGTAATAAAAATTCTGCATCTGCATCATCAACCCCAGTGAAAGGAACTGCATGTTAGCCGTAGACGTTTATTCTTTAAATTCTACAATCTTTATTTCATCATCCTTCTGCGGAATTAATTTTTCAATAAATCTTTTATTTTCTATCATCATCCCTCCACTAAATTTATCTGTAGAATCAATACTGTATCCCATTGATATTTCATCTCCTGTTTTAATATCCAGCCAATAGTATTGAAAATTCACAATTGATTTGGTCAGTTTTTGATTGATTTCGGGATCCTTTTTCATCAGTGATGAAATTACCTTTACCTTAGAATCAAATTCTTCTTTTGTATTAAATATATACGCCATCCACACAATAGTATCATGCCACGTAAAAACAGTAAAATTTTTATTTGAAATATAATTTGCAACAAGAATGGCTGAATCCATATAGTTGTTATACATAAAGTCAGTTGTGTCTATCCTACTACCAATGAAGTAATTTTTAATTCTTATTCTATCAATTTCTTGTCTATTGGTACAAGATGAAATGAGGAGAAAAATAATAAAATATAATATAAATTTTCGTGGCATATTGTCTTTACATTTATGGCTAACAGTCGGCAGTTGCTTACGCTGGAGAGTTAACCGCCAGCGGCGGTATCCGCCATTAAAAACTAAGTTAAAGGTAATAAAAATTCTGCATCTGCATCATCAGCCCCAGTGAAAGTAACAGCCTGTTGGGCGTAGTTTATTTTATCAATCCGTTATCACCAATTACATATGTTGTTTCAGAGTATTTTTTCTCTGTTTTAGCATCAGGCGAATAATCGTCCTCGTTAATTGGACTTATGGTAACTTCATTAATTCTAAGGTTTATTTTACTATTTGAATAATAAGCCCTGCAAATTGAATAACTACTGCAAACTAAACACATAGAATAATTCCCTTCTTCACTATTTAATTCAACAATGTCAGTAACATTACCATTTTTATCGTAAGTAAATAACCAAAAACATGCTTTTGAACCAAAAGAAATATTCATTTCTTTTCCTGGATACAAATACCAAATTATTCCTTGAAAATTCTGATTAATAGTAAACTTTGCTAAACCTGATATTCTATACCCAATTAAGGGTGAGTAAAATTCAAGAGTATCTTTTTTATTCAAGTCAAGATTATCCCACTGATGATAATTATAAACAATAATAGAGTCGATCGGGAATGAGTGAGATAAATCCGTTTTTTTCAAAGCGTTTATTCTCGTGGCTGGCTCAATAATGTATTTCCATGCATCATTTCTAGAAATAAGGATTGTCTTTTTCACAATTCGAACATCTAACGCAAATGGGACATCAATCTTTGGAAAAGAACCTATAAAATCCTTCCATTGAGTCTGAGAATAGGCAATTGATGAGATAAACAATCCTAATATAAATAAAACTCTCTTCATGTCATTATAAATTACGCCCAACAGTCGGCAGTTGCCTACGCTGGAGAGTTAAAAGCCAGCGGCCTTATCCGCCGTTAAAAACTAAGTTAAAAGTAATAAAAATTCTGCATCTGCATCATCAGCCCCAGTGAAAGGAACTGCCTGTTAGGCACAGGTTTTTATTCAAATTTGTCTATTGTATATTCGTTGTTCCTTAAAATGTAATTATAAGTATTTATATATTCACGTGCTTCTTGAGAAAGTGTCTCATAGCCTGGTTTGTAATCTGAATCAAAACGAACCATGTCTGAAATGAACATAGATATAATAAATGAAGATTGATTCAATGTGTTGTAAAGTAAAAAATTTGAAAATCCACTTACGTACATATCCCTAAATTGAAAAATAGATATGCAAGTAGAATGACTGTACCATGAAAGAAAATTGTAGACTTCTTTTGATAATTCAGGTTTTATGCCTGTATTGTCAAGAAGATTCTGCCATCCTAGTGAAATGAAATTATTTCCTTGTATGCCTATTTTCCAATTAGATTTTATTGTTTTTAAGAAATCAGAATGATTTGCTTCATGAAGTGCCTTAAAAAATTCACTTTCTTTAATTTCGGTTAGAAGTTTCTCTCGATTGATTTTATCATTTTCAAGTGTTGACTTATGTTCTTCTTTTTCTATTTGTATTGTGTTTTCTGTTTTTATTCTATTCCGCAAACCATATTGTAACCATAAATTGAACTTAAAATTACTCTCCAATTCACTTTTTACATTATATACGTAGTTAAAGGTCAAATAACTTTCAAGTAAACTTCGACTGAGAACCACCATTGATGAAGGGTCGAAAACTGTAAAATTATTTCCCGAAGAAATATTTAGAACTTCAATTCCATTAAACAATTTTAAAATAGAATAACCATTCAACATTGCTTTTTGTGCCACAAGGTGAAAGTAATGTTGTTTTTCATTCTTAATATCCTTTGATGCATCTTTTTCATAAAGTATTTTATTAAAAGAATTCAATAAAATTTCAAAGCATTCTTTTCTGTCCGTTAAATCTTTCGATAAGATTTTCTGGCTAATATCATTAGTGTCTTCATCCATACGCGGTCAATTAAACTTCTAACTAACGTTTTCACAACTCTCTAATATTTATTATTTTGCAAATTTCAGATCGTCAGCAGTCAGCTCAAATTTAACAATTTGTTTCTGTATCCTTTTTACAATGCCAAGCTTTCTTTTCTGGT
>JBFXDX010000025.1:0-24202 GCA_050180705.1 Bacteroidales bacterium
ACTTTTTGATTGTTGCAATGCTTCTGTTTTGCTCTCTTTTTAGGCATGGAAGTTAACTTTCCTATGCAATCTACAAAAAAATACATTAAAAAGCATGTAAAATGTTTTGAATGTGTGGGGTGAGTACATGGCAGGGTGTGCCGCTGGATTGGGCTGGCAAGGACAAGGGTGGCGATTGAGCGGAATGGAGCAATTGGGGTGGTTGGAATGGAACTGCCGCAGCAAATTAAGCAATGGGGTTTGGCTAACTTTATTATACGCCAAACCGATGAGAAGAGATATTTGCTGCGACGGTGAAATGAAATTGGGAAGGGTTGTGGAGTGCAGCGAATGAGCCACGCTTGTGCGGGTTGCCGAGGCTTATGCTGCTGGATGAACGAAATGAAACGAAGGGTGGCATAATGCAATAGAGCCCCGCAGTGAATGGAGTGAAGAGAGAGGCATATACCGCAGGCATTGGGACATGTAAAATTCAACACCCTGCACCTTTGAAAGGGTGGCGGGGTAAAATGCTTTAGTGGGAGTGCGGGGGTGGGTAGGGTGCGGTTATTTGGCGAAGCCCTTGTGCATAATGTTCATTATATGGCTGCCTGAGTTGCGCCTGCGGCAGGCAGTGCGAAGCGCACATATAATGCCCATTATGTAAAATAGCTGGGGGTGTTTATGCCTGGCGCAAGGGCTGCAAAGCGGCTTTACGGGCAGCCTGCCTTTTTGCATTATGGGCTGGCATTGCTCTTAGCCACCGCAGGAACGAGGATGGCTATGTGCAATTAGTGCGTAGGTCTGCAAAAAGTGTGACAGGAATAAACGCAAGAAGGGAGCGTGAGAGAAAGTGTGAAAAAACTATACAAATCCAAAGCACAAATGGCCTCGAAGTGTTTAAAAACAAGAAATGAGGCAAAATACCTCATGGCTTTTGGGAAGCTAGTTAGGTTATATGATTATCCTTGTTTATTTGTGGTAAAACATCATTTTTACTACAAATATGTGTTTTCGAAATTATATTTCTAAATTAATAGCAAATGATGCTTATATGCCAAAAGTTGCATTTTTAAATCTTCAAACTGACTTTCCAATTTAATATTGTAATAAGATTCATGTTCGAATTTACAGTAATTATACCATAGAGTTTTAAAATAATCGTATGGCATCAGCGAAAGACTCACATAATACTCAATAAATTTATCAACTAGCCATGAGCCGTAAATTCGTATACTTAAATTATTTGTACTCAATTCCCAAATGACACATTCTTCAATCTTATTATATTCAACAGACAACCCCAATTCTTTAATCTTATTAAAAATTCGAAAACTTTCATAATCAAATTCATATTCATGTAAATCGACCTTTACACTTTCGAGTTCCATAAATTTGGCGATACACAACCTGTTATTACCACCATGTATAAGGTATTTATCACCATATTTTCCAATATCTTTTCCACCTAAACTATAGTCGTTTATAATACTTGCCATCTTTTCGCCACCGAAATAAATTTTGTTCTTTAAACCTCCGAGCATTTCAATCCAAGTTGTATCTCTGTTATAGGAAACATGTGAAGTGCCGCAAATAATTTGTGGATTTATATTCTCTGGATGAGAATATTTAGGAACCCTGCTATAAAATTTAAAGTGTTCAATATCATTCTCGGAGAGTACTTTTTTTATATACCATTCTTTTAAGTCTCCTGTTATGCCTAATTGCTTAAGTCTCATGATCCCTTCATTCAGACAATCTCTGCTCATATATAGTTGTTTACGTATTAAATTTGTTTCCAATTATTTTGCCTGCAAGAAAATAATACATGAGTGAAGTATTATTAGTCAATTCCTCAAGGCGAGGTAACCAGTTTTTAATTTCTTCTGCTCCTAAAGTGAACTTCATTTCTCCCAATTCAAACAATTCATCTGTTGGATAGAAATTTTTGTGATTATTTATTAAAAGATTATAAAAGTCTAATTTTTCTGAATCGTCTAAGAAGTCAATTTGTTCAGTATTGCAGAGTTCTGCATAATTTGCATATAAATCCAGTGCTTTTTGAAGATTTTCCTGAAATAAACTTCCTGTTTTTTTTACATGGTTTGTAAATATTTCAAGATTATAGTCTTCAATGCTTTTATTTTCAAAGTATTTCAATTGATGAAAATGAAAAGCCAATTGATTACAAGTTGAAATACTTTCCAATAATTGGTCAAGAGCCTGAAAGTCGTTCAAGCTTTTATTCCACGCTTGCAAACTAAACTTTTTCACGAAATATTCAGGCATATCCTGAGGTATGAGATTAAACTGAGATAAATCTGCATATTCTTTTTCCCTTAGATTATATATTTTAAACTCGTACCATTTCATATTTATTGGTTTTCCATGCACTAGTAGTATTAAATTGAAATCAGGAAATAAGGAGTTAACAAGTAGATATTTGATTGAAGAATAATCTGGTTGGCCTAATACTGAATAAATGTTATCATACACTTTTTGAATAAGTTCAAGACTACTTAATGCATTAGGGGTATTAGCTATTACAATACAACGTTTGTTGTTTTCATCGAAATCTAAAGTAATATCGCTGGCTGTTTTTTTACCAAGTATTTTGAAGGAATCTATTAATTTCCGTTTGAAAGTGTTTTTTGTCTCATTAAACCTATTTAAAGCTGCTGCCGGAATATTACCAAGTAAGAATGTTTCGGAATTTATAAAATGATGATATACAAAACAAAGAGTTGTTATAGCTTCTATCTCTTGTTTTTCTACACTTTGTAACAGTTTAATATCGGTAAATTTCTTAAAATGCTCTTCGAAGTATTGTTGAAAGCTCATAATGCATTCATAAGTTTTATATAAATTACCAACTAAGGACACTCTTGCACTATCTTGAATCTCAGAAGCATCTTCTTTCAATAGGATTTTAATTTTTCTAACAATTGTATCTGCACTTTGCCATAGGAAATTTTCTATGGAACTGTCATAATCACGTAAAAGGGTTAAATATTTTTCGTATTTCTTTTGAGCAAGAACTTGGGTTATATCTTGAAGGGATTTTTCATAATTTTCTGCTTTATAAGCATCCTCTATCACCCTTTCACCTATTAAACCCCATTCATCAATTATTGATTTGGGTAATGATGACATTGGTTCATTCTTAATTTTTGAATGATAATTATCAGAATAATCTTGCACGTATTGAACTAATGGCTGTAAATTCTTTTGTTTATGGTACATGCAGAATGCGTAAACCAGTTTATTTAAAATATCAACATATAATTTTCTCTTGGTAATAATTGAGTCGACATATTCCTGCCAACCTGATAATCGTTTTGTATATTCGAAAATATTGATAAAAGTACTGTTGATTTCTACCAATTGTTTTAATGGTAGATTTTTCTTGGGGATTCTTTTATATGAAGAATCGGGCATGTCTGGTAGAAATGAAAATTTATAACCAACCCCATTTGTGCCAAAGGATTCCATTTCAGGAAATGCATACCGTATTAAATTAATTATTCTCATTGATTTTGCATGGACAAAATCAGTTTCATCAGTAGTAAACTTTTCATCAATAATATCGACTAAATAATGACAGTTAATAGAATTATTTTCTTTCTCTATCTCTATTATACTAAATTCTTTAGATAATTTTTGAAGGAATGAAGTTTCCACTTTGGTTACAAATTCAGAGAAAATTTTCTTTTGACACTTAATTGAATATAAAACATATGACAAAACTTCTAAACTCAATTCATGCAAATACTTATCAAAATCTAAATTATTGAAGTTGATCTTTATATCTTTTATTTCAAAATAGTGAAGCCAAAATAAGAAAAGAGAAAATGCTTGCCATTCGTCATTGTCATGTGCTCCTAACTCTATTTGTTTGATACTTTGGAGCCATTCTTTACAATGCTTATAAACATTTTCCTTTGGTGAAAGTTTTGAATTTAAATCTTTTGCATATTTTCTTTGTTCTTCGCTAAAAAGATCAGAACTCTCCATGAAACTCCCCCTTTCTGTAATGCCAGAAAAATCAAAATTTACTACTATTAACCAACCTTTTTGATAATCATTATAGATTTTGTTCAATGTATTAATATTTTGATTTACATAATCATCAATTCCTTTCCAAATAAAACTTTTTGTAGCCCAATAGTAAAATTGCCATGAGTTTGGATTTAACTTTTTAAGTTTTTCCAGTAATACGTCGGGAGAAAGACTAGCCTGTCGAAAAGCAAAGCGTAAAAAATTAAAAAGAGTATTATCAGCTATAAAATTCAAAGAGTCAAGCACATATTCCGAGACAATATGAACTTCATTATCGAATAGTATATCTTTAATTATTTCGGAACGAACAGGGTGCAACCCTGTGATGTAAGCTTTGTCGTCCGTCAATTTTATTAAATACTCTTTCTGTAAAAGTTCAACTAAAAAACCTAGGTTATCAATATTAAGAAATCTGGACAGTTCCTTATACCTAACTTTGGAACTAAAACTATCGGCAAGTGCTATATATCTTAACAGTTTTATTTTTTGATTGCCAATATTAGTTTGGTCGTTCCAAATGGTAAAAATCTGTGATTTTAATTTTGCTGATAGACTTTCATTTTGAGTAATCAGATAAACAAATTCCAACAAGGGGCCATGTTCCCCAAAGTTTCTCCAAGCATCTTCAAAATCGATATATTTTAAGTCAGGATTAACAGTATTTAGTGAATTGTATATCTGTTCCGCCTCATCTTTTTCGAGAGTGAGTTCTAACTCATCGAATTGAAATTTATCTCCTAACTTAATTTGAGTAGCATTCCAATCTTCTGAACGAATAGTAACTAAGAATTTAAAATCTATTTTGGATGCAAGCTCAAATATTAAATTTATCCATTCAGAACTACATGGGACAATATCAATATAAAGGGTAATGGGAAATCTTATTCCTTGAGCAATGCTTTCTAATGCATTTATAGTCTTATATATTTTAAGAATATCATTAGATAATTTTATCTCAAAGACTGTATTTTCATTACAATATTCAGCTAAATATCTATATGCTAAAGTACTTTTACCTTGCCCAGAAGCCCCGTGTATAAAAACAACTTTACATTTTTGAAATTTATTATTTATGGCTAAAAGTTTATCGAATCGTTTTACATCGATATCAGCCAAAATATGTTTAAATGACGCAGAAATACCTTGGTAAAAATCAGATTTTAATATTTGTAGGTCATCCTTTTCAATATTATAATTAAGCGGTCTGATTATAGTACCATATTGCTCATTAAAGTTTAACCGGCCTATCTGGAATTGTCCAATTTTTTCAACCTGTTGCTTAAATTCATTTATATTAACAATGACCTGTTTTTCTGCCGCACTATATATCCAATAGACTAAAAGCTCTATGGTAATTGAACTATCAATAAAGTTACCCCAACCTTCAATTACTCTTTTAATATTTTCCTCAACTCTTTTTTCTTCAACAACCTCGCATTTGAAATGATTTTGAAGTAGTCTTATATCAGCATCTTTTAATTTAAGTTCTTTAAGTTTTGCGATTAATGCTGGAGAATAATTTCCCTGGCTAAGTTGTTGTATGTCGTCATTAACTTCGCCAAATGAAACAAGTTTTATAGTCGGGCTATGATTATTTGAAAAAGCCCTGATTGTACGTTGCAGAAAAGAATTTTCTGTTTTCGATTCTAAAATATCTTTTAATGAAAGTTTTTTAGACAATAAGGCTTTGACCTGAATAATTTCAACTACTCCACCATCGTTGCCATATATGTCCAAATCTTCGTATTCACCTTCAGGTCTAAATTCGGTTTCAATTTCATTATAGCACAGGATTCTCTGAAGAGTATAGATAAATTGTTTTCGATACCCTTTTAATGCATTGATCGCTCCTTGATTGTTACGACTACAGCTCAATATTACACTTTTAAATATTTTACAATAAATTGATTATAAGTAATTTGTATATTTTTGCAAAATATATTCTTTTCTATCAAAAGCAATAAAATCTTATCATCCAGGAATTAGAGGTCTTTCACTTTCAACTCCTGTTCGGCAGGAACTGTTTTTGAGTTGGAGGAATATTGATTCTTGTTTTATGTGTTGTCTAAATCACAACCCAATGCCCGCCTTTATCGCCTCCTACACGCTTTATTTTTTTGTCTTTTTGCAGTTTCTTGAGATTTCGTTCGATTGAACGGGTGCTTACTCCGACACTTTCGGATAGTTCTTTTATTGTTATATTACCATTATTACCAATTAGTTCAAGCATTTTCTCCGACGTTTTCCCCGACGTTTTCCCCGACGCGTCGGAGAAAAGTTCTTTGGGAGTGTCGGGGATAAAGTTCTTTTTAAGAAATGCTATCCGAAATGCCATGCCTGGTTCCTTCCAGTCTAACGCTATTTCGGGATAATTCTGTAACTCGTCGGCAATTATCCGAAGGCCATTTCCCCATTGCTCTATAATTCCCAGACGTTTGAATACTGGAGCCAAAATCTTATTCCGAATGTCGGATTGACCCGCATTCATGTCGTTAAAGTCCACGGTAGGAGGTAGTTTTCCCGGGCTGGTTATTTCAATTTTATCGTCGAATATGGCTATTTTGATGTCCTTACCTGTAAGGGCATAATCGCGATGGATTACTGCATTGCGGATTGCCTCCCTAATTGCAATTATAGGATATTCCCAACGGTCGTTCCGGTAAACCCCGGTGTAATCGGCAGAACCCTGCGAGATATGACGTAATACAAATTGATAGGCTTGCTCGGGTTGTTCAGCAATGTTTAAATCGATTGTTTTTTGATCGATAAAATTACCGGGAACAACACCCTTGAATCTGGCGCATTCTACTTTAGCATAGGGAAAAAGTTGTTTCCGCAAATCATCGTCGGAGAGTAGCACAAGAGCATTGGTTGGGAAGCGAGTGCCCTGCTCCTCGTTATACAATTCGAGTTTGCCCAAAACCTGCAGAGAAAGGGCTTCGCCAGTTTTCTGCAAAAAGAGTTGATCGAACGAGGTAATGTTGAGATTCTCGAATGTTTTTATGTATGAAAGTACACTATCGAAAGACCTATTCTGCTTTTGACGTTCGAACCCAGCAATAATATCGGAGGTAGCCTGACGGTTAGTTGAACCAACACGAATATAAGTATTTTCGGCAATTGCCCTATTTTTTATGTGGTATGGAGGGTTGCTCCCCTTGTAAATGTGAACCTTAATGAGGTGCTTGTCTTCGAGTGAGATAAAAGTAATCTCGGGCAAAATAACTGGCTCACAGGAGTCGTGAATGATGTTGCTTACTTTTTCCTCAAGGTCGACACGATCGCTTTCGTTTATACCAACAATCTCACGAGGGTTATTTTTAACCCCAATATACAGATCACCTCCAGCGTCGTTAGCAAATGCGATGATGGTTTTAGCAAGATCGGCGTTAGTGGGCAAGGTCTCTTTAAACTCCAGCCTACGACCCTCGGGTTGATTTAGTATTTCAGATAGTTTTGACATTAAACCAGATTACTAGACTATAAAAATATTAAAAAAAGTTTGTTTAATGTGGTTGAGAAAACTTTTACGAGACAAAAATTTAAACAGAAGTCGGAAATCGGAAAAATAGTTTTCGAAACAAATGACTTAAATCCTTTTGTCCTTGGCCGATTCGTTGAAAGCGATGAGGTTGAATTGCTCGCGTAGACGGCTGCGCAGACGTGAACCGTATAGCTCTTCGATTTCGGTACTGTTGAGGTTGGTGGTTAAATGGGTTAACATGCGACCAGACACAAATAAATCGTAACGAGAGAGTAGGATTTCGGCCATTACGTTGCAACTGTTGCCGTAATACTTTAGGCTATTCTCGATTCCTAAATCATCGAAGCACCAAGCAACGGGAGTGCCACGCTTGAACGACTGGCTGCTATACCGATGGATAACGGTGTAACCTTCCTGAATGAACTCGAAGCTGATATTCCGACATGATTTTATGCTGTACCGCTCGATGGGCTTTAAGAAAAACCGAAGGATGTTCATGAGGGATGTTTTACCGCAACCTACAGGCCCGGAGAGTAAAATTCCTTTTCGGAATGAAATATTATACTTCTCGGCCTCGGCACTGTCCTTGAGAAAATAGACCAGCAACTTGTATATGATCTCGTAATCCTCGGCATAGACCTTGAAGCCGGGGTGATACAACTTTTGCCCGGTAGATTCGATGAACGCAAGACAATGGGTAAAATCGAAGATTGTGCTCATATTCACAACGTGCTAATTTGACAATGAGACAATTTGAAAATTAAAGTGGCTCGCCATAGTTTTTGGATTGGTTAAGGGTTGTTGGGTTACTGCCAGAGGGTTTTGGTTTTGGGGCAAACTTGGGGATGTTGAGAATCCAGTTTCGAGCGGCGGCTTTCCAATCTTTCATTTTGGCGCGACCGCCAACCAACCATCCGTTACTCTCGAAGTAGTTGAAGAACTTTTCGGCCTCGATTGCCGAAACACCCTTCTCGTTGAAGTAAATTTTAATGTGATTGAGCGATGGGGGAAAAGAACTGGCAGCGTTTCCCTCTTTTGATTTCGTTCCTGGCAATTCCGAAAAATTAGGATTATTGGCTGCGACTTCGGCTTTTCTTTCTTTTTGGCCGCAACCTTTTTCTTTCTTTTCTTGATCATTCATACTTAAACTTTTTGATTCAAAATTTTGGGCTTGCCCAATCAAGTTTTCGTTGTTTACTATGTTTGTATTGTTTAAAGAAGGGCTCACAGGCATATCAGAGGCATTATCGGTACTATTACCGAAAGTGTACAGGTAAACCAAACTGCCCTTATGCCTGTTGTATGAAGGCTCGTAGCGGATGTAACTCCAAGTGTGCAGCTCTTTAAGGCATCGCACATAGGTGTTGACAGAGCCGATCTTTGCCATTCTCATCATCTCGTTGCGGGATATGGAAACTGGATTACGAAAAAAATTTAGATTCCAGCAACGGAATAGAGACATGTAAAGGCTAATGTGAAACGGAGTAAGCCGATTATCTGCATCGATAATTTCGAAAACAGCGGTTAAGTGCTTGATGTAGTTCATTCATCGCGCCAGCATTACTGTAAGAAACGATACGGCATAGCTGTTTATTTATTGGTTTTCCAATGATTGGTCTACCTAAAGATGGACAATTGCTGCTTACGGGATTGCAGCATCTCCTGTATATCGGCATAATCGTAGTACAGCACGCCACCAATCTTAGTGTAGGGCAGGGTGCCATTAACCCGAAGGTTTTGAAGCGTGCCTGGCGAAATGTTCAGTATATTACGAACCTCGTAGGATTTCAACCACTTTTTTGATGGCTGACCGCTGTGCTCTTTAAAGAGCAGCTTGATTTCGTCGAGCAACTCAAGTTTAAACTCGTACAGATCGTCGGTTGTGATGATCTGCTCACGGTACAATTTGCTTTTAGGCGTACTCGCCAGATTTTGGTGTTCGTTGGCCATATTTATAGCTTTGAGTTTTGTATATCAAATTTTAGTAAATAGGCTGAGAGTTTTCACCAAGGTGCAACCAAGTTGGTGAAAAATAAGTTTTTATGATTTTTAGTTCGGATTGGAATGTGAAGTGGAATAAATTCTGAAAAAAAGGATGAACAACCAAGCTGGTAACGCCTTGGTTGTTTACTCATCCTGCTCGATTATTCGGTTGATTAGCGAGGATTTTAGGTTGTCGATAAACCGTGTTTGGCTCTGCCGATTCTTGATTTGTAGGTAATCGCGGTAGTAGTCGCCCAAGTCAATTTTGAATAGGGACTCCATGAATGCGGCCATCTCTTTAATATCGATGTTGCCGTTATTGATGCATTTAGCAGAGTGCAGGGCGTAAATTAACTCGGTAAGGGCTATTTTTGATTCGGTCCAGGAGTATTGACCCTTTTGAGTAAAAGTGTTATTACCGGAGAGGTTATCCTTCCTTTCCAGGGCTGATAGTTCCGTGTTTAGGTAGACGCAAAGCAAATCATTGGCAAGAATTCTGGCCGCCTTATAGTCGTGGCTAGTGGAGAAGTTTGGGTCGGCATCGTAAATAAAGGTATCGACGTACAAATGCAAATCGAGTTTGCCCCGAACAAAGTACTTATCGTCGAGAAAGGTCATGTTGTTGCGCATGTACTGGTAGAATTCGAGATTATCGGAGAAAAACTTTTCGAGTTTCTTTAGCTCGTTGACGAGGTACTTGCGCTGCGACTTGTCGCTACCGTTGGGACGCTTGGATTCAATGTTGAATATTTTTACAAAGTATATGAGTTTACTGTAAACCGATGGCTTAATTTCCTTGAAGAATTTTATTTCCTCGGGCAGGGAGGTGAATTGTTTCTGGCAGATAGTTTCTTTTATCTGCTTCAAGCATGCGTTAATGCAAAGTATTGACTTCTCTGATTTCTTCAGAATGTCAGGGTACTCGATGTCTATTTGTCTTAAATCAGATTCAAGTGTTTGGATTTTGGCAGAGATGTCTGGTATCATCTGTGGTTAGAAATATTTGAACTAAACGATTCAAACCAATTAAGCCCATCCTCTCTATATGAAAAAATACTATGCCCTTTATGCGGACAATTTTTTAAAAGGTTTTCGACTGTTTTTACACCTAAGAAATGAAAACTATTCACAATAGCAATGTTTTGAGGCTTTAATAAACTGGATATGTTGTTGAAAACAGGCTGGATAGGGTGCACCATTCTATATTCAAGATCTGAGGCATCAATCAATAAATGGATTGGCTTTAAAACTTTTACATTGTAAAGAATGGTTGACCAGCATGCTACATATTCAATTTCAGATAAACCGCTATTGCCTGGAAGCCAAACTGCTTTTAGCGCAACAGAGTTGGGTTTGGAATAAACTTCAATGAGAATATTCTCACAGTATGCCAGGTAATCATCGCATAACGCATTGACTTCTGTATACAAACCAGATTTACTAAGACTATATCCAATGGATTTAACAAGGCACCATATCCAAGGAAAGCCTTCAGAAAAAAGTTTGACGCCCTTATCCTCTTGTCTTGAAAGCGTGTCGTGAAGATTTAACCATTCGTTTACTTGTGGAATAAACGGTAGATTAACCCACAGTACAGTCTCATTTTTTGTAGTTGAGAGAATTAGTTTTGTTTTCATTAAGATTATATGTATTATCCTGAATAAGGGGTGTTTTTAACTGTTCATAGAGCCAATCCCAATAAATAAGCAAGGAATTCACTAGGTCTATTTTATTGCCTCCAAGAATGCTATAGGCAGAAACCCCTTCGTTTAAGCAGAGGAACATTTGAGCTATTAACCTCTCGTTTGTTGAAGAGTATATTTCACCGTTATTTTTAGCTCTTTGAATAGCCATGGTCCAAGAGTCCAACTCATTTTTTTGCTCAATCCGAATAGCCCCTTTAAACTCAGGCAACACTTTTAGGATGTCAAACTGAAGCGTGAAATGGTTTATGTTAAAATCATCCGAGTTGTCGTTGTCATCGACAACTAGTTGCCTGAACCTATGATCACTTTCCTTTATATGGTTAGCATAATCATGGTAAAATTTATAAAATGAATCCTTAGAGTATTCCTCGTACTGATTGCGTTTGATGCTGCTATAAAAAGAGAAGGCCATTATGAACAAATCCTCCTTACTTTTGAAGTGATAGTACAACGTACCTTTCGATAGCCCTGTTTTTTCCATAATGTCCTGCATGGTTACCTCCTTAAAGTTATACTGAAGGAATAATTTCAATGCTACCTTGATGATGTGCTCTTTAGAATCATTCATATGTTGGATATATTTAAATAATTAACTTGTTTACTAGGAAATTCTTGTGGCTCAATTTTTTTCAAGTTTAGATAAGGGCAAATTGCTAATGGGTCTAAACCATGCTTGATTTGCTTTTTTGTTTTTTGGAATGCCAGTAATATTTGATGGTGGAGCAGCATGCTCTGAATGGTTTGAATCTCATTCTCGTTGGCTAAACGAGCATACTCAGCGGCAAAAACAGCGTATTTTTCGATGGGTAGGTAAAGACGTTCGAGGTTGCGCATAGCCCGATGCTTAGTTTTCTTTTGCAACTTAAACCGATTGTTATCGATTAGGATGAAATCATAGCCTTTGTCAGTTTTCGCGCAAAGAATGTTGTTTTGTTGGTAATCGCCGTGAAAGATTCCTATTTCATGAAGATTAAAGGTGAACCTAGCAAAATCAACCAATAGATTATAATTTTCACTCAATGGTAAACCCAGAGCTTGACCAAGTTGAGGCATGCTAACAAACAAACTTATAAAGTAGTTTTTAACCAGTCGCCCATTCCTATAGCAATCGATATAAGCAATAGGATCGGGAGTTGATATTTGATAGTTCTGCAGTAGTAGCGCATTCTCGTAAGCCCGTTGACCCTTTGATTTCCGAAACAAGCCATAGATGTAACGGTTTGCAAGAGTTAATTTGTTGTATGACTTTACTACAATCCTTAAGCCATCCACGGTAAAGGCCCGCAACTCGTTACGACCATAAAATAGCAGATGACCCGATGAGGCAAACTCATTAGGAAGCCGATTTATGAAAGAGGAAAGATGATCATAGTTTGGATTGATAGTTACTTTTGTATTCATAACATTATTGTGTTTATTCAAATTGATTTAGGCTAAAATCTTATTATAACTTAAAACCTCACACCGGATATAAACCTCAACATAAAATTCGTTATCAGCATGCTGATATTCTACCGATTGTGCCACACTTTTTATCCCAGGCCAATAACGCGATGATTGCTTTATCTCCAACATTTCCATTGGCTTTAAAATATTGTTTGTATTAATAACCCATTCGTTTATTCTGGGAATAAAAGGAATATCTGTCCTTTGCTCAAAATTTTGTGATTCATTAGAGAACATCAGTTTTGTTTCCATCGGAACTTTATGTTTTGTAATGGCACTTTACGTTTTTCTGTCTTTTTAAAATATTGAATAGTATAAACTTAACTGTATTTGCAGTGTGGTATACCGAAGCGACTCCATTGCATTTTTCGATTTGTTAAATGACTTCGGTTTAGATTAAAATCCTATTGCTACATATCGTTTGAATAAGGTCTTATACCATAATAAATACCCCTACTTGAAATTATCATCGTTAAGCCTGCGCCCATCGGCAAAAAATGCTCTTTCTGTTTGCTCGAGTGATATGTTTGAAATATTTATGGGTTTGGTTATGTCCATTCTTTGAGACCATCCCATGCTCATTTCTTTCTCGTTTTATCTTTTGTTCCATATTGTCAAAACGTTTTGTTTTTTGATCTGTAAATTGGATTAGGTGCAAGAAAATCTTGGATTAATAAAAATTTCTGGTTTCATGTTTGCTTGACAGTTTACTAACTCAGTAAGATTGCTAGGATGGAATAGTGAAATTTCCAATCCAAACATTGATTTCATTCAATTTCATTTCCCATTTATCTGGATATATTTCCATCAGTGTTTTTTTAAATAACACTTTATTGTTGTATAGTTCAGTGAAAAGAAACCATCGAAGTTTTTCAAACTCTTCCGTGGCTAAACTCATCTGAGATTTGGGAGGTAATAAAAGGTCGATAATTATTTCTACGACTCTGGTGTATAATCCAGTTTTTGACCTAAAGTAGTAATGAATGGCTGCTTTATTCACTCCTGACTCTTTAGCAATTTGCTGGGTTGTGGTTCCATGATACCCATATAGTAGAAAAATACTGTAAGCAGTGCTTAGTATTTTGTTTTCTGTTGATATTTTTTTTTGCATCATTTATCTTATCTGTTATTACTTCATTGGTGTCCTAAATGGAATCAAAACCTTAGTTTCTCTGTCATTAACCCGAATCGAATGATATTCAATTTGTGGTTGAAATACATGTTATAATAATCCATACCATGATATAACTGTACGAATAACCCAATATCCTCTAGAAAATTAGGATGATAGTAAAATGTTAGTTTAAGGTTTAACCGATTTAAAGAACCTGCATTCCAATTATTGAAATCACCAAACATCCATGTTGCCTCACCTTTAAGGGATATAGTTGCTTTCTTTTTTGTAGTTTGACCTCCTTTTGTTGGAAGTTTGAACATCGAAAATGCAGTATGCCAACGATACTTACTGTAAATCCCCTCGAGTTCTTTTTCAATCCAACCTTTCGGATGAACTTCAATCGACGTTTTAAAAAACTGAAAGACATTAAGGCGGGAACAACTTTTTGTTGTAATGAACCCTGTCTCGAAATAATTTGTAGAAAAATCGCCAGATTTTAAATTTACCGATCCGTTCTCCAATAAAAAGTCGTTATCCTGTCCGTTGGAGTGATGTGCCAATCGTCCAAATATAGAGAATGTATGTGTATCTTTATTCCCATCAAAAAGATAGTAAACCGTAACTTGTGGCATATAGCTTGGGGTTCGAACAGGGTAAGATCTTTCTTGATACATTCGAATGATAATCTGAGGTGTCAAAACACCCATTAACCTAGATTTTTTATTTTCTCGTATGTAAAAACTAGGGATCAAATTTCCCTCAAACCAAAGTGGCTCGATGTTCCCAATATCCGTAGGAAAAGTAATGTAACTATTCCCTTGATTTACTTGAGATATAATAGTAAGACTAATAATGGGTAAAGAGTCATTAGTCTGACCTGATCCTGATATCACCAGAGTATGTAATATGAATAAGAAAAGAATGTACTTTTTCATAAATTACAGGTATATGATATGAACCTGAATCTTCATGTCGCTCTGCAAAATAAAAGATGCTTTTGTGAATGTTGGTTGGTTGGTTATACCTATAGATTGGTAATTGGAAAAGCCGATCCCTTCCTTAGGTAAGACTATGCCCTTTTTTATTTTACCATCATTGTTTTCATCATGCAGAATATTTACCGCATATTTCCCAGCAGGGAGATTTTCAAATGTCACATGCGAATATCCTTTTGATATTTTACCTGTTAGTTTTCTATTATACTTTTGATAATTCTCATCTGGGAATGCATCCTGCCTGTTGTACAATGCAAAAAGAACAGTTCCATTCGAATTACGAAGATCATTAACTTCTACTGTTAACGAGAATCCTGTTGATTTATCAGGTTCTTTAGATGAGCTATAGAAAACAATTAGAAACATCCCAATTAGAATTTTGCTAATCGATATGAGTGTTTGTTTCATCAATATTTATAGTTTATTAGTTTTTTTGCTTTTCTTGATGAACGTTCTTTTATTGTATCCACTACATAATAAACCATCGGTACTAAATAAACAGTCAATATCATTGATGATAGCAACCCTCCAATAATGACCCAAGCCAACCCGTTTTTCCACTCGCTAGCAGTACCTTTAGCCAATGCTATGGGCATCATGCCGATTGCCATTGCCAAAGTTGTCATTAAAATGGGTCGCATACGCTCTTTACCAGCAATGATTAAGGCTTCTTTATAATGCTTGCCTTGGGCTTTTAGTTGATTGGTGAAGTCTACAATCAGAATTGCATTTTTTGTTACTAGCCCCATGAGCATTATTAATCCGAGTTGTGCAAACAGGGTTAAGTCATTTAACGACAGGTTTAAAGCTAAAAAGGCTCCTATGGCAGCCATCGGTATGGCGAATAAAGCCACAAATGGGTAGATATAGCTATCATATAAGGCAATCATAATTAGGTAGATCAATATAAATGAGATTAGAAGAACAGAACCCAATGCTCCAAAGCTCTCATTTTGGGTTTTGATATCTGATCCCCAAGTCATTTTTACACCTTCGGGTAATGGTTGTGTCTTTAGAAAACTTTTTACTTCATCGGCAAGCGTACCAGAAGGTCTGCCAAATGATTCAGATGTAATAGTTACTGATGGCTGCCTATTCAATCTTTCGAGCAGAGAAGGGGAATTGTCCTGCTTCACTTCTGCAAATTGCGACACCTCAACAGGCATATTTGCTGAGTTTATGATGGAAAGACGTTGCACGTCTTCATAATTTTTCCGATCAAAATCATCAAGCCATATTCTGACAGGATACTCAATGCCTTTCTCGGTTAACGAGGCATCGTCATTACCTGTAAAGGCAGTTCTTAAATTCAATCCAACATAAGCCGTAGTTAATCCCAACCTCTGCATCTTATCCTTATCAGGAGTAACCTTGTATTCGGGACTTCCTTCTTCTACTGATATTTGTACGTTGTCTGCACCAGGAATTTTTTCAATAACAGCTTTCAGTTCATTGCCTGTTTGCATTACTAAATTCAAATCATTTCCGCTCAAGGTTATTTTGATGGGAGCCTGTTTTGGAAGTAAACCCAAAACCGCCATTGAGAAATTTACTCCCGGGAATTGCCTTTTCAGTTCTTCTCGAAGTGATTTCATATACTCTTCAGTTTTGATGCCTCTTTCCTTTTCTGGCTTTAGTTGAATCGTAAATTCTGATAAATTAGCCGAGCCAACCCCTAAACTTCCAATACCGGTGCTTGGTCCAGCAATGTTGCTGAATAATGTCGACACCTCCGGTTGTTGTAAAATAAAGTTTTCGATTTTTTGAGTTCTAATATTGTTCTCCTGGACGGTAGTTGTCTTATCGTATTCTAAATTCAAGCGAAACTTCCCCTGATCGCCAGTAGACATCATCTCTTTGCCTATAATGTCTTGATTCATTATCACTACGGTCAAGGTCAGAAGAAATAGAATTATTCCTGTAAAGATGAGTTTATGGCTAAGTACCCATTCTAATTGATGTCCGTACCACTCAATGAATTCTTTTAATTTACTTTCGAACCAAAGTAGAAAGCGGTTTATAAAATTGGTCGGTTTTAAATCTTCCTTTTGCCCAATCCGAGAAGCCAACCAAGGCACTAGAGTAAAACCTACTAATAGACTGGTAAGTGTAGAAGTTATTACCACGATAGAAAACTGTTTGAGCATATCGGCAACAAATACCTGTAAAAACAGGATGGGTAAAAACACAACCACATCAACGAGGGTTATAGAAAGTGCCGAGAAACCAATTTCCATACGACCTTCCATCGCTGCGGTTTGCTTTTCCTTTCCCATATCTAAATGCCTCTGGATGTTTTCCAGGATTACAATGGCATCATCAACCAGTATTCCGATAATTAACGACATGGCAAGCAAAGTCATTAGGTTTAAGGTAAATCCCATGAGCCACATAACAGCAAACGCGGTAATTAAAGAGGTCGGAATAGCAATTAAAACGATTAAAGAATTGCGATAACTCCTTAAGAACAAGAACATAACCAATGAAACTAGGATTACTGCTAGGATCAAGTCATCTACAACTGAATTTACCGCTGCAATGGTCATGTCGGTTGAGTCGTCGGCAACATCAAATTTTACCTTGTATTTTGAGTTTGCACTTTCAATTTGTTTGAGTTTTGAACGAACTAATTTTGAAACTTCCACAGCATTGGCATCGCCTTGTTTTTTCAGTAAAAGTCCAATTCCGTTATCGCCATTGTATCGACTTACTGAGGATACCTCTTTAATTCCATCAATAACTGTTGCTACATCTTTTACATAAACAGGGCTGCCAGGTGTAGGCATTGCTACCTGAACATTCATAATATCACTAACGGTTGCAAATTTTCCAGTCAACCGAACCGAGTTACTTTCCTTGTCGGTTTGTGCTTTCCCTGCTGGTAAATCAATCCCCGAGCGATTAATAGCATCCACAATCTGATTAAGTGAAATTCTATAAAGTTTAAGTTTATCCTGATTTACTTTTACCTGTATTTCCCTTTCTTCGCCTCCCAAAATGGTAATTTCTGCTACTCCTTTCAACTGTTGAATTTGCGGTAGATAATCATCTTTCATCTTTTGGTAAAACTCAGTATTTGGTAGATCACTTGTGGCACTTATTGATATAATAGGCAAATCGTTAGGTGAGACTTTACTCATCACCGGGCTAAGAATATCTGCTGGTAAATCTTTTCTGATGTTATCGATGTACCGCTGTGCATCCTGCATGGCGTTGTTCAGATTTGTACCGTATTTCAGGTTGGCGATAATGACCGAGGCATTGGGCATAGACTTTGTTTCTAGATAATCAACCCCTTCAAGGTTTGATAAAGCATCCTCTATTTTTCGGGAAACTGAAGTTTCTACCTCATTCGGTTCGGCACCTGGATACATTGTTTTTATTACTACTACCGGCTGGTTAAAGTCGGGCAATAGTTCATACCCTAGATTTTTATAACCTATTATCCCCAGCAGGGCGAATACGCTGAAAAGAACGATTATCAGCGATGGCCGTTTAATTGAAATTTCTGTGATATTCATATTCGCCGATATTAGTTGAAGTTTACATTTGCCCCATCAAAAAGATTAACGAATCCGTTGGTTATGATTACATCACCTTCTACTAATCCTTTTGATATAACTACTTTGTTTTGAAACCTGCTTGAAATTGTAATGTTCTGAAGAATCGCTTTGCCTTTTCTTACTATATAAACTTGTGGTTGTATGTTTGTTCCTACAATTGCAGATGCTGGAATAATCACCTGTTTTTCTTCATTTTCGTCTTTCATCATTAATTTTCCAAACATTCCTGATTTGATTTTTAGATCAGAGGTGTTATTAACCGAAAGTTGAATTGGAAAACTATTTCCAATATTGGCTTTACTGCCGGTCATGGTTACTTTCCCAGATAGTAGGATTTCTGGGTAAACATCGGCTATAAGAGAGTATGTCTGATTCGTTTTGAACTTACTTAGCGCATTTTCGGGCACATTTATAGTAAATTTTAAAAGTGAAATATCTGTAATTTGAAGCAACGGAATACCTGGGGCAGCGTATGCACCTGCCTCTGTTAGTTTAGCCGTAACTATTCCATCAAAAGGGGCAACTATGCTGGTTTTATTGATTTGCTCAAGCAGAGTGGATCTTTGCACTTTTGCTGTTCTTAATCCTAACTCAGCCTTCTCCAACTGAATGCCTTGTATTGCATCAGCATTGGCTAAAACGGTGTATCGTTTTACGTCATTTTCCAATCCCTCAATTTGAATATCCACCGATTGCAATTGCAACTTTAGTAGAGAATTGTCCAGTTGAATTAAATTCTGGCCCTTTTTGACAATACTTCCAACATCAATTAAAACAGAATTTATCTTGCCCTGAATATCTGCGCTAACCTTTGTTTCCTTATTGGGTTCAAAAGTTCCCGTGTATGAGATATCATTTATAACAATCTCACGTTTCAGAGTTATGGCCTGTACATTAATGGCTTGCTCCTTATTGTACTGATAAACTCTTTCTTTGGTTGTTTCCTTATTGCTTTTTAAACGGATAACTATAATGGCTAATAACACCAAAGTTATACCTACGTAAATAATCTTTTTCATGGTCATGTTCTTAATTACTTATGGTACTTATATTTCCTGTTAACTTTTTTAGTTCTAAATCTGCTTTCAAATAGTCGATGATGGCAGATAGATAGGTTTGTTGTGCTTCTCGCAAAGCGTTGTCAGCTAAAAGCACTTCTGTTAATGATGCTGTTCCTTCCTTTTGCTGTAAGAGTGTTTGGGTATAAATAGTTTGGGCTTGAGATATTTGAATTTGTGTAGTTTCGACAGATTTTTGGGCAACAATTTTCTGTTGTCGTGCATTCTCAACTTGCATATTGTTTTGCTCAGTAATTAAGCCCAGTTGCAAATCGCTATTATGTATTTCAATTTTTTTCTGATTGATCTTTCGCTTTGTAACAGTCCCGTTAAACAGTGGATAGGATAATTGTATACCAGCGAAACCAATAGGGTAAAATTTTAAAAAATCATTAGGTTTCTTGTCGTAGCCAAATCCCGTTTTTCCAAATGTTCCATATATAGATATGGTAGGTAATAGCGAAAATCTTAATGTATTCAACTCGGATAATAATAACCGTTTTTGGGCCTCAGCAACACGGAAATCAACTGTTGATGTTGCTATATGGTCATTTCTGCTTTGAAAACGAATAACTTCATCGATTTGAATTATCTGATTAAAAGGAACTCCCATGGTGAACTTCAATGCATTCATCACTTGTTCATATTTACTTCGAATAAGTTCTTTTTGAGTGCTGAGTTGCGCTAGTTGCAGTTGAACCTTGTTAACATCAGTTCCTTTTGCGAGTATTTGCTCTTTGAGCAATTGAATATTCTGTAATAGTTTTGATGTGTTGACGAGGTTACTATCGACAAAAATTAGTTGATGAGCTAAAATCTGAGCATTGTAGTAAAGATTCGATACCTCAAAATAGACCTGCTCTTCTGTTTTTTCATATTGTAGTTCGGTTATTTCGGATGCAATTTTTGTAGTTTTTATTGCTCCATAAACTTGTGGGTTATATATGGGCATAGTTAACTGCAATGTGGTGTTTATATTATGAGGGACACCAAATTGTGCTTCCTTAAAAGTGCCCGAAGTCCCACCAAAAACTGTTGCTGGCATTAATTGATAGGGTTGGTCGGTATAGTATTTATAATCAGCGATGGCATTAATCTTTGGAATCAGATTAGCAGTAGCCTCCTTGTGCTTTTGATCTCCTATTAATATGCCATTTTTACTAATTGCTAAATTCTTATTATGTACCAAAGCCGTATCGATACACTCTTGTAATGTCCAAACTTGGGCATTTGTAGCAGTAAATAATACCATCGTAATAAGAATCGATAGCAAAAATTTAAGTTTGTGAATATTTACTAACATTGTATGTAAATTTTTTTAGTGATTGTTTTTTTAACAGTTAAATAAATCAGAGTTATAATAGTTACTGTTATAATTGCACTTAAGGCCATTGCACCAGAGGTATTCATATCAATGTGATTGAATAATCCAATAAACGTAATGATGAGTGCGATTATTGAGATGGCTAAATATAGGCTTATCCGTTTTTGTGTTTTTATGAATCTGTAAGCATTAAAAAGGCAAATGATGCTACTCAGAAAGTATTCCCATGCCATTAACAAGATATAACTATTCTTTTTTACTCCGATTTCAAGTGAATTTAAAATCATAGAAATATTTATTGAAAGTGTGAGCATATCAAAAGAGGTAATAAGTAGTGCAAAAATGTAAGTTCTGATTTTATTCATATTTACTTGTTCTTAATAATTGTAAGTATTGAATGAATCATATTCCCCCCGTTCCTAGTAATATCAAATTCAAAATTTGCAATCCTCCATTTAAACATCTGAAGTTTGAATGCACCTATTATTATATGGATAAGTTCTTCGGTAGTAATGGCATTTGTAAACACGCCTTTTTGTTGCCCTTCCATAACTATTGGCATTAGATGCTTCATCATTACATTCATCAGCTTAAGAAAGACTTCGTTGATACGATGGCTTTCTTCTATTAAACCATCGGAAAATACAGCTACTACAAAATGAGGATTCATCTTAAAGAACTTTATTTGTTCGCTGAATAATGACTTGAAGTTTTCTTCTGGATCAGAAGACATAGTTATATTCGACAATCGTTTTTCTATACTTTCCGACAAATAATTAAGCATTGCGATGATAATCTCCTCCTTACTTGTGAAATGCCGATAGATAGCGCTTTCAGAAAACTGCATTTCTTTTGCTAAGTTTTTAATTGTCAGGCCGCTCACGCCGGAAGAGGTTAAAATCTTACTAGCTGCTTCAATAATCTCTAGTTGTCGAGTTGTAATTTCCATATGATATTATTTTATTAGGCTATTTTTAAATTTAACCCTAAAGTACTATGTTAAATCTTCTTTTCCAAGTTGCTTTTAAAACCTGAAATGTAGTACTTTCGTTATTAATGTTAACATTTGTAGGAACTACTGTTTTATTTTAAAATAAATCATTTTTAACACCAATGTGAAAGGTGGAGTGACTTTTACCAGCTTCTAGCACCATAAGCAATATCTCTGTAAAATCTTTGTTACTCTTCTCTCGAACATCAATTATGTGCCGAGTTTCCTTTATTGATAGTTCTTGAGATATAGTAATTTTCATCTTTTTAACTCTTAATAGCATATATGGAGTGAATATTCACTCACAAAGATACGATTAAAATATATTCAAATCCAAATAATAATTAAAATATTTTTTTAAAATCTCGCAATGAATGATTTTTAGTGAAAAATTTGTTCCATCTACACGTTTAAATATGAGATTAGTTGCATATTTGTCTTTTAATAGTTGTTTGTGAAATAAGTTTTTCTCGTAATACCTAGATCTCAGAACTCACTTTCTGCTCGATTACCTTTGCATAAATCTGTGTTGTTTTGATACTAGTATGTCCCAAAAATTTTGAAACAGTTTTGATAAGGTATACAGTTAGTTAAAGTTACTGTTGTTGCAAATGTGTGACGGGCAATGCGAAAGGTGAGGGGCTTTTCTATACCACACAGCGCTGCGATCTCCTTATGGTATGAATTAAGTAGTTGATTTACATGTGCTGGCAATAACTTTCCTGATAACAAGACTCTTAGGTTGCTTTTATAATCTTCAATAATAGCCATAGCTGAAGGCAATAAAGGAATACGCACAGAAATGTTGGTTTTATAACGAGTGGTATTAATCCAGTATTCGTCATCAATTCCTAAAGAAAGATTTTTGGGAGTTAACTCGTAAACATCAATGTAGGCAAGCCCTTTGTAACAACTAAAAATGAACACATCTTTAACGTGCTGGAGCCTGATAATTTTGGTTGCGCAATAACTCACGTTTGAAATGGACGGGTATCGAATTATACATGTCTACGTTGCTTTATATTCTTGCTGTTTGCTAATATTTCTCTAAGGTTTTTCATGTCGTTACTCACTTTCTGCTCGATTACCTTTGCATAAATTTGCGTTGTTTTTATACTAGTATGCCCCAAAAGTTTAGATACAGTTTCGATAGGTACACCATTAGTTAATGTTACAGTTGTTGCAAATGTGTGGCGGGCAATGTGAAAGGTGAGGGGCTTTTCTATACTACATAAAGTTGCAATCTCTTTTAGGTACGAGTTAAGCAACTGGTTTGCATAAACTGGTAATAACCTCCCTGATTCCAAGACTCTTGGGTTGTTTTTGTACTTTTCGATAATTGCCATTGCCTGAGGTAGTAATGGTATACGAACCGGGATGTCGGTTTTATGACGGGTGGTATTAATCCAGTACTCGCCATCAATTCCTATAGAAAGATTTTTAGGGGTTAACTCGTAAACATCAATGTAGGCAAGCCCCGTGTAACAACTAAAAATGAACACATCTTTAACGTGCTGGAGCCTGATAATTTTGAACTGCTTCTGTTCGATGCTAGCCAACTCATCGGCTGTAAGGAATTGCCGATTACTTTTAATAAAGGTGGGTTGAAACTTCTGGAAAGGATCTCGATCAAGCCAATCGTTTTTAATGGCCATGCTTACAACCTTCCGCAAACGCTCAATATGCTTCATTATGGTATTTTGCCCGCATGGTTTCTTTTCGTCTTTTGGGGTGTAGGTCTTCATGAACCGCTCGAACTCTGAAAGAAACCTGTAGTTAAGCTGCGATAGGAATACATCAGAGGTTTTTAGGTGCGCCTTCAAGTACTCCTCAATATACCTTCGGGTTGTGAAGTAGTTCTTAAGTGTACCCCATTCCAGAGTAGTTTCCATTTCCGTATTGTGGTAATCGAAAACAGCCATTAGGGAATGCTCATTCTCCTCAACTCCGCAGTAAAGGTTTTTGATGGCATCCGCTGTTACCATCTTTTTTTTAAGGGATAACTCCTGGTAACATTCGGTTAACTGGCTGCGGACTTGCTCTAGGTAGGTGTTGAGGTTGCGGATTTCTTCGCTTTTACCCTTAGCTGAGCCTTTGGCCTCATTCCAATTATCGGAGTTAATAAACTTTTTAAGAGAAACCTCAACACGACGGCCATTAACCGAAATACGCGCATAAATAGGATGTAGACCATCCCTTGATTTGTTGGAGCGGGTGATAAACTGCACTCCGAAAGTGTTGTTTGATCTCATGACAATTCAACTTTTGAGTTTTTGTTTTTTCTTGATTTGGTTCACCAAAAAAGGACTCAAAATGACCTCTAAACTTGTTCAAAAAAGACCAAATAAAACGATGCATTGTATTGATATAATATATTTTGCATCGTTTCTGGTGAACCAATTTAAAAATTAATTTGGTTCACCGTTTAGTTCTCATTTTAACTGAAATTGTTCAATCGATATTGATATGCATAAAATATAAAAGCCTGCAAATCATA
>JBFXDX010000026.1:0-18685 GCA_050180705.1 Bacteroidales bacterium
GCCATTAAGACATCAGGCTATTTTATTTATCCGGGTCAACTGTTTGTAAATGTTGCCAAAACAGCCCATACCAACCCCACCCTTAATACCGATTTAAAAGCTATATTCGATGCTATTGAAAGTTCGGCAAATGGTTTTCCATCCGAATCGGATATAAAAGGATTATTTGCCGATTTTGATACAACCAGTACGCGGTTGGGCAATACCGTAGAAGGTAAGAACAGTCGGCTGGCTGCCGTTTTAAAAGGGGTGGAAGAGTTGAATTTCGGGAATTTCGAGGACAATCAAATCGACCTTTTTGGCGATGCCTATGAATTTCTTATATCTAATTACGCCGCCAATGCCGGAAAATCGGGAGGGGAGTTTTTTACGCCACAGCACGTTTCCAAGCTCATTGCCCAATTGGCCATGCACAAGCAAACCGCTGTAAATAAGATTTACGACCCTGCTTGTGGTTCTGGTTCTTTGCTTCTGCAAGCCAAAAAACATTTCGACAATCATATTATTGAAGAAGGCTTTTATGGGCAGGAGGTAAACCACACCACCTATAACCTTGCCCGGATGAACATGTTTTTACACAACATCAACTACGACAAGTTTAATATTGTCCTTGGCGACACGCTTCGTGATCCTCATTTTGGCGATGAAAAACCTTTTGATGCCATCGTTTCAAATCCGCCTTATTCCATTAATTGGATAGGTAGCGATGACCCAACGCTCATTAACGACGACCGTTTTGCACCGGCCGGGGTGTTAGCTCCCAAATCGAAAGCCGACTTTGCCTTTGTGTTACATGCGCTTAGCTTTCTTTCAGGCAAAGGCAGGGCTGCCATTGTTTGTTTCCCCGGTATCTTTTACCGGGGCGGTGCCGAGCAGAAAATCAGAAAGTATTTGGTAGATAACAACTTTGTAGAGACCGTTATCTCCTTAGCTCCAAACTTATTCTATGGAACATCCATAGCGGTTAACATTCTGGTGCTATCGAAACATAAAACCGAAAATAAAACACAGTTTATTGATGCCAGCGGCGAAGAATTCTTTAAGAAAGCCACCAACAACAATATCCTTTTAGATGAGCATATTGAGCAGATTATGCAACGGTTCGACAGCAAAGCAGATGTGGAGCATGTGGCTAAGAACATCGACAATACTAAAATAGCCGAAAACGATTACAACCTCTCGGTAAGCTCGTATGTAGAAGCAAAAGACAATCGTGAGCAGGTGGACATTACCAGGCTGAACGTTGAAATAGCCGAAACCGTAGAGAAAATTAATAAGCTACGTGCCGATATTGATTTGATTATAAAAGAGATTGAATAACAGCAAACAATGTTGTTGCCATAAATGAAAGGGTATATGTACATATTAGAATGCTCCGATGGTAGCTATTATACCGGTAGTACCATCGATTTAGAACGGCGTTTGCAACAACATCAAGATGGCGAAGGGGCCAACCATACAAAAAAACGTTTGCCGGTTAAGTTGGTGTATTACGAAGAATTTCAACGCATCGACGAAGCCTTTTACCGCGAAAAACAGGTGCAGGGCTGGAGTAGAAAAAAGAAAGAGGCATTGATAAACGGGGATTTTGATAAGCTTAGGGAATTGGCTTCGACAAGCTCAGCCAACTCGACGAAAAAGGTGGCTTCGACAAGCTCAGCCACCGGATCGACGGGCTCAGCCACCGGATCGACGGGCTCAGCGAGTGAGAACGTGGCTTCGACAGGCTCAGCCACCGGTGCACCGTTGCCTGAGCCCGTCACACCGTTGCCTGAGCCTGTCGAAGGCAACGATACAACCGTCGAAGAGTCACCTGAGCCTGCCGAAGTGCAGCCTGAGCCTGCCGAAGTGCAGCCTGAGCCTGCCGAAGAGTTGCCTGAGCCTGCCGAAGAGTTGCCTGAGCCCGTCGAAGAGTTGCCTGAGCCCGTCGAAGGCAAACACCCAAATAAAAACAAAAACAAACAATGAACAACAACATAAACTTTATTGATAAACTCCTCAATGGCGCTGACGTGGAATGGAAAACGCTGGGGGAGGTGGCGGAAATCGGAACGGGTAGCCATGACACTCAAGATGCGATTGAGGACGGTGACTATATTTTTTATGCCCGTGGACGTGACCCTTTACGTCTTAATGTGTTTGACTTTGATGATACCTCAATCATCACTGCTGGTGATGGTGTGGGTGTCGGAAAGGTTTTTCATTGGGCAGTAGGTAAATATGCTCTTCACCAACGAGCTTACAGAATTGTACCTAATATAGATATTGATGCTAGGTATGTATACCACTATATTGTAGCGAATTTTTATTCTTACGTAGAAAAAACTTCAGTACATTCCTCAGTTACATCTTTAAGGAAACCGATGTTTCTAAATTTTCCTATCCCCATTCCCCCGCTTCCCGTACAAACCGAAATAGTCCGTATTCTCGACTCCTTTACCGAGCTTACAGCCGAGCTTACAGCCGAGCTTACAGCTCGTAAAAAGCAGTATAACTATTATCGGGAACAATTGCTGGCTTCGACTAGCTCAGCCACCAATTCGACTAGCTCAGCCACCAATTCGACTAGCTCAGCCACCAATTCGACAGGCTCAGCCACCAATTTGACAGGCTCAGCTAATGAGAAGGTGGCTTCGACGGGCTCAGCCACCGGATCGGCAGGCTCAACTAATGAGAAGGTGGCTTCGACAAGCTCAGCCCCCGGTGCAGAAGCCATCGGAACTGCACCGTTGCCTGAGCCTGTCACGCCGTTGCCTGAGCCTGTCGAAGGCAACGATTCAACCATCGAAGGCAACATTCCTGCAAACTCACCGCAGCAAGTGGTGTGGAAGACGTTGGGGGAAGTTTTTGATATGAAAGCAGGACATCATATTTCTGCAAGTAATATTATAAATGAAACAAATTCAGAATATAAGTACCCTTGTTTTGGAGGAAATGGTATTCGTGGTTATGTTAAAATGAAAAGCCATAATGGATCTCATTTATTAATTGGTCGTCAAGGTGCATTATGTGGTAATGTTCAACGGTTTGATGGAGAGTTTTATGCAACAGAGCATGCCGTTGTAGTTACATCAAATGGTGAAATAAATATTGATTACGCTTTCCATTTGCTAACTCTAATGAATTTAAATCAATATGCTTCAAAATCTGCCCAACCTGGTTTAGCTGTAGGAAATCTTGAAAGATTAAAAATCCCCATTCCCCCCCTCGCCGAACAAGCCCGCATCGTTTCCATTCTCGACAAATTCGATACCCTCACCACATCCATCAGCGAAGGTTTGCCAAAAGAGATTGAATTGCGCAAAAAACAGTATGAATATTACCGTGATTTATTGCTAACATTTCCAAATAAAGGAGAATAATGAGCACGTATAAAACCATAGCCGAATCGAACAACTTTATTGTATTAGACAAATTCACCAAGTACAACGAAGTAAACGACGCACCTGCTGCCTACCAAAGCGAGGCCGCTTTGGAGAAGGAATTAATCAGGGACCTAATTAACCAGGGGTACGAAAATCCGGTAACTATAAATACACCCCAAGCCATGTTGGCGAATGTACGAACACAATTACAGGTGCTTAACAGTATAGTTTTTTCGGATGCGGAATGGTATCGTTTTGTTGAAGAGTATTTAGATAAACCCAGTGATACCCTTGTAGAGAAAACCAGAAAAATACACGACAACTATATAAACGATTTTGTTTTTGACGATGGGCATATCCAAAACATCTATTTAGTCGATAAAAGGAATGTTGCACGCAATAAAGTGCAGGTAATTTCGCAATTTGAACAAAAAGGAACCAGTGCCAATCGGTACGATATAACCATATTAGTAAATGGATTGCCTTTGGTGCAGGTTGAACTAAAAAAGCGTGGAGTTGCTATCCGCGAAGCGTTTAATCAGGTACATCGATACTCAAAGGAAAGCTTTAACAGTAAAAACTCCCTCTATAAGTACATCCAAATATTTATCATTTCAAACGGAACCGACAGCCGTTATTTTGCCAATACCGTTGAGCGAAACAAAAACAGCTTCGACTTTACCATGAACTGGGCAAAGGCCGATAATACGCTGATTAAGGATCTGAAAGATTTTACGGCAACCTTCTTTCAGAAAAACACCCTGTTAAAAGTATTGCTCACCTATTCGGTATTTGATACCAGCGATACGTTGTTAGTAATGAGACCGTACCAGATTGCCGCAACAGAACGGATGTTGTGGAAAATTGAGAGTTCGTATCTGGCCAAAAAATGGTCATCCTCCGATGGGGGCGGTTACATTTGGCACACCACCGGTTCGGGTAAAACACTTACCAGTTTTAAAGCGGCACGTTTAGCAACGCAGCTCGATTTTATTGATAAGGTATTCTTTGTTGTGGACCGTAAAGATCTGGACTTTCAAACCATGAAAGAATACCAGCGGTTTTCGCCCGATAGTGTGAACGGATCGGATAGTACAGCAGGTTTAAAGCGTAACATTGAGAAGGATGACAATAAGATTATTGTAACAACAATTCAGAAGCTGAATAACCTCATGAAAAATGAGCATGATTTAGCCATATACCAAAAGCAAGTGGTTTTCATTTTTGATGAGTGCCATCGTTCGCAATTTGGCGAAGCGCAGAAGAACCTGAACAAGAAGTTTAAAAAGTTCTACCAATTTGGTTTTACCGGAACGCCTATCTTTCCACAAAATGCATTGGGCGCCGATACTACTGCAAGTGTATTTGGCCGTGAACTGCACTCGTATGTAATTACCGATGCCATTCGCGATGAAAAAGTGCTGAAATTCAAGGTTGACTATAACGATGTTCGACCACAGTTTAAGGGCATCGAAACCGAACACGATGAGAAAAAGCTGAGCGCAGCAGAAAATAAAACAGCATTGCTACATCCTGCTCGAATAAAAGAAATATCTCAATACATCTTACAGAATTTCAGGACAAAAACCCACCGAAATCAGGGTAGCAACAAGGGCTTTAACGCCATGTTTGCCGTAAGTAGTGTTGATGCCGCCAAATGCTACTATGAGGAATTAAACAAGCTGCAAAAAGAGAGCGACAAACCCTTAAAAATTGCCACCATCTTCTCCTTTGCGGCAAACGAAGAGCAAAGCGCAATAGGCGAAATAGCCGACGAGAGCTTTGAACCGTCTGCCATGGATAGTAGTGCCAAAGAGTTTCTATCGAAAGCTATTAATGACTATAACGCCATGTTCAAAATGAATTGTGGTATCGATGGCAACGGATTTCAGGACTACTACCGCGACTTAGCTAAACGTGTAAAAAGCAAAGATATTGACCTTGTTATTGTAGTGGGCATGTTTCTTACAGGGTTTGATGCCCCCACTCTCAATACGCTTTTTGTTGATAAGAATTTGCGTTATCATGGTTTAATTCAAGCCTTTTCGCGCACCAATCGTATTTATGATGCCACAAAAACCTTTGGAAATATTGTTACGTTTCGAAATTTAGAAACAGCAACCATTGATGCCATAACTCTTTTCGGCGATAGCAATACCAAGAACGTGGTTCTAGAGAAGAGCTACAGGGAGTATTTAGAGGGATTTACCGACATTGTTACAGGCGAAGCACGCCGAGGTTATGTTGAAGTGGTAAAAGAGTTAAATGAAAAGTTCCCTAATCCGGATGCAATCCTAACCGAAAAAGACAAAAAAGAGTTCGCAAAGCTATTTGGGGAGTACTTACGAGTGGAAAACATACTACAGAATTACGATGAATTTAACAACCTCAAAGCTCTTCAAACTATAGATGTAAATGACCCTGACGCTATTGAGGCATTTAAGAATTCTCACTTTGTATCCGATGAGGATATAGCCTCGATGCAAAAAATTGAATTGCTAAAAGAACGAACAATTCAGGATTACCGCTCCACTTACAATGATATACGAGACTGGTTAAGACGTGAAAGACTGGGGAAAGAATCGGAAAATTCGAAAGTTGATTGGGACGATGTCGTATTCGAGATTGACTTACTAAAATCGCAAGAAATAAACCTCGATTACATTCTTGAATTAATCTTTGAGCATAATAAGAAAACAAAGGACAAAGAAACTTTAATTGCAGAAATACGCAGGGTTATTCGTGCAAGTATTGGAAATAGAGCAAAAGAGAGTTTAGTGGTTGATTTCATAAATGAGACTAATCTCGACACCCTTCAAGATAAAGCAAATGTTATAGATTCATTTTTTGAATATGCACAAAGCAAGCAAAAGGCAGAAGCATTAGAATTAATAGCAGAAGAAAACTTAAATGAAGAAGAAGCAAAGCGGTATATAACAGCCTCGTTAAAACGTGAGTATGCCAGTGAAAACGGAACTGAGCTTAATGCTCTTTTACCTAAAATGAGCCCATTAAACCCTCAGTATTTAACCAAAAAACAGAGCGTATTTAGAAAGATTTCTTCATTTATCGAGAAGTTTAAGGGCGTTGGAGGTCAACTATAATTTTAGCCAGCCTTAGCATGCGCACCTTGGTGTCGGGGTTCTTGCTTTCGCGCATTTGTAACGCGCGACTCTCGCTGACGCGCATAGTCTTACTAGATTTGTATTCTTTAGCAAGTATGCGTTTGTAAAGCGAACCTATTGAATCTTACATATGAATTTTACAGATCAATTAATTTAAAATTAACATTACATACTTTCGAATTTTCATTTTTTTATGGCAGAGTTTTTAACAACAATGGGAACATCTTCGAGAATCGAAGAAATTATGATGAATGCAAGGCAGGAACTTTACCTAGTTAGCCCATTCCTGCAAATATCCAAAACATTTTATGAACGGCTTAAAGATGCATCAGAAAGCGGCGTTAAAATTAAAATTGTATTCGGCAAGGATGAATTAAAGTCAAACGAGCGAAACTCCCTTGCTGAGATTAAAAATCTTGAACTGTTCTTTTTTGAGAATCTACACGCAAAATGCTACTTCAATGAGGGTAAGATGGTTATAACCTCGATGAACATGTACGAGTTCTCCGAGAAGAATAATCGGGAAATGGGAGTATTTATCGACTCGGGTACCGATAGCAAGCTATACGAGAATGCCAAGCGGGAAACGCTATCAATAATTAAATCGTCCGAAATTGTTACGCTCAAAAAGCCCGAACGTTACACAAAAAGGGAGGATTACAAGTCGAACCCCGCTAATTCGCAAGCAAAGAATAATCAAAATAATGCTTTTTGTATACGATGTGGGCACCGAATACCCTTACACCCTGGTCATCCGTACTGTAACGACTGCTACTCGGTTTGGGTTCAGTTCGAAAATCCTTTCTACGAGGAGATGATGTGCCATATGTGCGGCAAACCCGAGGGAACTACAATTCAACAACCACTTTGCTACTCGTGCTATAAAGAATATCAGAATAAGTATACTATATAGTCTTAATACTTTCACTACCTTTGCATTAAGGTTATAGTTGCGGTTAACCTGGAGCCAACACCTAGTGGGCGATGGGGACAAAAAGGGGCTGAACACAGCGTAACTATAATTCAACCCACAAGGAAACCCTGCTTGGCAGGGTTTCTGATTTTACACAAACAACCGAGCATCTCTCGCTGATGGGCGTTTTATAACGCGTAACATCTACGTAAACAACCAACTTGTACCGTGGGGATAATTAGAGACGTGGAGCAATGGAGTAGCGCTCCAATCATTCAACACTCCAGCAATCCGTATTGCCACCCGTTACTGCCTCCCAAACACAAAAAACTAAACCACCTCCGCCTGCCCCCCATCAACGAACAATTGTGACCGTTAACGTTAATCGTGAAACGTTAAAAGTTAAAGGGAAGAGTGCGTTTTACTGTCAACGATCAACATTAATCGTGAGACGTTAAACGTTAAAAGTTAAAGGGAAGAGTGCCTTTTACCATCAACCATCAACATTAATCGTGAAAGGTTAAAGGTTAAAGGGAAGAATTTCTTCACGATCAACCATCAACATTAATCGTGAAAGGTTAAAGGTTAAAGGGAAGAATGCGTTTTACTGTCAACCATCAACATTAATCGTGAGACGTTAAAAGTTAAAAGTTAAAGGGAAGAATGCGTTTTACTGTCAACTATCAACATTAATCGTGAGACGTTAAAAGTTAAAAGTTAAAGGGAAGAATGCGTTTTACTGTCAACGATCAACATTAATCGTGAGACGTTAAAAGTTAAAAGTTAAAGGGAAGAGTGCGTTTTACTGTCAACTATCAACATTAATCGTGAGACGTTAAACGTTAAAAGTTAAAAGTTAAAGGGAAGAGTGCCTTTTACCATCAACCATCAACATTAATCGTGAAAGGTTAAATGTTAAAGGGAAGAGTGCGTTTTACTGTCAACGATCAACATTAATCGTGAGACGTTAAACGTTAAAAGTTAAAGGGAAGAGTGCCTTTTACCATCAACCATCAACATTAATCGTGAAAGGTTAAAGGTTAAAGGGAAGAATTTCTTCACGATCAACCATCAACATTAATCGTGAAAGGTTAAAGGTTAAAGGGAAGAATGCGTTTTACTGTCAACCATCAACATTAATCGTGAGACGTTAAAAGTTAAAAGTTAAAGGGAAGAATGCGTTTTACTGTCAACTATCAACATTAATCGTGAGACGTTAAAAGTTAAAAGTTAAAGGGAAGAATGCGTTTTACTGTCAACGATCAACATTAATCGTGAGACGTTAAAAGTTAAAAGTTAAAGGGAAGAGTGCGTTTTACTGTCAACTATCAACATTAATCGTGAGACGTTAAACGTTAAAAGTTAAAAGTTAAAGGGAAGAGTGCCTTTTACCATCAACCATCAACATTAATCGTGAAAGGTTAAATGTTAAAGGGAAGAGTGCGTTTTACTGTCAACCATCAACTATCAACGAATTCAAAGTAACAATCCCACTCCAATCATAATTAAGCATAAGGAATAGCAAAAGTTGATATTATTAACCATTCCCTTAGTGTAGTATTACAGAAATATTTTGCTAGTTTTATCGAGAAATAAAAGTAACAAAAGCTACATATTACACATTGAAAAAGGAGTGATAAATGTAGCTTTACTACATATATAAGTGAGTTAACTGCTATTTTAAGAAATACTCGTGAAGTTTGATAATCTTATATGCCGTCGGATTTTTCTGAATAGTTAATATTTCAACATCCACAACGAAAGCAAAATGAAATGGATTGTTTTCTATATCCAGCATCTTTGATTTAGTTTCTTGATTTTCAAAGACAATTCTAAGAGGGTTTGGATTTAAAGAATCTATAAAACCCTTATCTACCGATTTAGATTTTTCATCATACTTCGCAGAATCCCAGTAAAACAAAACTTTTTCGTGAGAATTTGATTCTGGCTCTTTTAATTTCTCTCTTTCTTTAACAATACCATTTTGAATTGCATTTGCCTCTATACTATTGTAATTGTAATTTATTGTCAAACTATCGATATTGCATTCAGCATTAAATGAAATATTTGAACCTTTATCGTTTGCTATAACCTTGACAATATTGTTAAAATTATTACAGTCCTTAATGTCAAAATCTTTGGGTTTATCATCGGTTTTACCTAAAAAATAATCATATCCAGTTTTGATAAACTTAGCGAATTCTATGATAGAATTTGAATTTTCTATGAACGGAATAGCAATAGGAGCTAAATCAGATAAAACAGTTATTATGCTTCCAGACTTTACTTCTTTAACATATAACTTAGTTTCTTTGCTTAATTTAAAGTTATCGTTTTCAGACAAAAATTTATAGTATTCATTGCCTAATGATTCAAACGACTCAGTAAATTCAATCAATTCAATCGGTCTCTTGTTCTCGATATGAATAGTTAATTTGGCTTCTGACATTTTTTCCATATATTTGAATTTAAAGTTAATAAAAAGAAAATACGATGCAAAAAAAACAGCAGTTAACAGGCAGTTCCTTTCACTGGGGCTGATGATACAGATGCAGAATTTTCATTACCTTTAACTAACTTTTTAACGGCGGATAACGCCGCTGGCGGTTAACTCCCCAGCGTAAGCAACTGCCGACCGTTAGGGGCAATGCGGTTCGTGTCATGCTGGTTCTGCCCAGGCATAAATGTAATTCGGTTGGCCGTGTTTCCTTTTCAGTGCCATAGATTCCTACAGGTAAGAGCGTATTCCTACAGCAAATAGTCCGAAATTGCGAGGCGAAAAGGTCTTCTGTACCTATAAGCGCACTGCGATGCTCACTCGGCCTGTCACGCCGCTTGCGGGGAGGTCAACTTTGCGGGGCAAGGTATGCGCCACGCTGCAAGGAAACAATCGCCCACCTCTCCCACCAGTTTTGCTTAGACCAGACTGTTAAGCTGCGATACCATCGCAGTTTTGGGCTTAGCGGGTGTACCGCGATAGGAAGTATCGCCACCTAGAATTCACCAGCAGCGTGTCACAGCCCTTGCAAGGTCGGAAAACCCCGAGGGGGAAAAGGTAGCAAGCGTCGCGCCAGCCCGCCGACAGCAGCCGCACAGCTCCTAACACACGGTTAATGCCACTGGGGTTTTAATTGTTTATTCGAAAGTATTTACTACTTTAGTCTGTACATTGGCGGGTGAAAAGGTTACTGGGGGTAACTCCCCGGCGGCACTAACCGCCGACCGTTGGCGGCAATAAAACAAAACCGTGCATAAATGATAAGGAAGATTAAAGATTTTTTGGTCGATTTAAGTGAGGCAAATAGAGCTTTGATTCATTTGCTTGTTTTTATTGTAGGATTAATCTTGCTGATTCTTTCTATGAGATCAATAGGATTTACAATTATATCATTTGAAACATTTCAAATAATTATCTTAGTGATATTGACCTTTTCAGTTATTCTAACTTTTGTTAATTTTAAAATATTTGCCTTTGTAAAAAGACTGTGGTTATTTAAAATTGCAGAGATATATCTTTATTTTTCAATTATGTTCTTTAGTTTCTTTTCTATAAATAATTTCATAACATTCAAAACGGATTTAATTTATGATAGTTATGAAACTTGTGAATTTAAAGAAACAAAAACTATTTTTGGACTAAAACAATATAAGATAAATGTTTGCGAACAAACATATGATTTATGGGGTTCAGGCGGATGGGTATATGTTGATTCTTCTACTTTTCATAAAACCGGAGATTATATCTCTATTAAAATAGATAGAGGTATTTTAGGATTGAAAGTAATATCAAAAAATCAACGGTAATGGTTGATAAATAAAAAATTACTGCCGCCAACTCACGGTTCAAACTACTGGGGCTGATGATGCAGATGCAGAATTTTTACTACCTTTAAGTTAATTTTTAACGGCGGATACCGCCGCTGGCGGCTTACTCCCCAGCAGTTTAAACCGCCGACCGTTAGCGGCAAGTATAAAAAAGCTCGTGCCACAGCTTGATAATTAATTGGAAAGAAATGAATCGATTATTAGAAAAAATTGGTAGTAAGAATTTACCGCAGTATGTTCCGATAAAAGTCGAAAACTATTCTACTATCAACAACTGTTTTTATAATCTGATTGATAAAGTCTCAATTGACAAAGGAAAGATTATTTATGGTTGGAAAATTCATCAAACAAAATTACTATTGGAAGCTGAACGACATGCTGTCTGGAAATCTCCAAGCGGTGAATTAGTTGACATAACACCTGATGAAGAATATTCTGACAAAACACTATTTCTTGAAGAAGATAATGGATGGACATATGAAGGACAATATTCGGATAATATAAGGATTAATATCACTGACAATCCTTTAGTTGACGATTTTATATTACTTTGTGAGTCAATCACAAAATTATGGCAGACTGGGAAAAGAAAATCTAAATTGGAAATTGAGATTTTAGAACCAGTTGTTAACTTGATTCATTTACTAGAGAAAGATAAGATTGACAGAGAATTATTTATACTATCAAATAGCAATAGAGAAAGTAATTGTTATTGTGGCAGTTTATTAAAATATAAAGATTGCCATGGACAGGATTTAAAGAGATTATATGCCGAAATGATTAGTAAAGTCGAAGAAATGATTAAAAAAAATACCTGCCGCTAACACATGGTATAGTGCATGCGGGTTCCAGTGGGTTACGAATGGTTGTGGCTCGTAAAAAAGTCCAGCGCAGCTTGATAGGAAATCGCTTCGTACTCCCGCACGACACCATACCATCAACGTTAGCGCAAATTTATATAACAGATATTACGATTCAATCAGTCATTAACAACAATAAATCAAATGAAAATAAATATAATAATTCAGTTATTGTTAATAATGATAGTTTTCACGTATTGTAAACAAAAGAATGATAGTTCAAACGAATCATATATTATATCAAAAAATTCATTAGGACGCATTAAAATCGGCATGAACAAAAAAGAAATACAAAATCAATTTAATAATTATCAATTCGGTAAAGCATACAACTATGAATATGACATTGACGACGAAGAAGAAGGAATTTTAATTATTGAAAAAGGAGATACAATGGCTTATGCATGGACTAAATATAATACGGATACAATAATAGGAATATCTTGTATAAGCGAGAAATTATTGACAAAAACAGGAATACATGTTGGAATGGAGATTGCAGAATTAGAAAAAAAATATTCAGGCTTAAGAATTGTTCCATCAATGTACGACGAAAATACTGAATATATGTATTTAGAGAAAGAAGAAATTGAACTTGTATTTATATCCCCCAAAGGCAAAAGAGTTGGAATTTATAAAAACGAGGAATCACTTCATGATGGAACGAACTTGTATGATAAAACTAGAAAGATAAATAGAATAAACTTGCGCTAACAAGCGGTTACTGTCACTGGGGCTGATGATGCACAGATACCAAAAATATTACTAATTTAGTTTCGACTTCGCGGCTGATGACGCCGCTGGAGTTTCACTCCCCAGCGTCATCAACCGCCGGCCGTTAGCAGCAACCTTAAGACTGATATTAGTTAACACTATTTGAAAAAATGAAAAAACATTATTTGGTTCAACAACCTCCATTAACTGAAAAATATACTTTTTTAGTTGATAACATTAGCAATAATAAAAACTGGGGAAGAACTACTGATATAGACAAAATTGAATATAACAGAAACTTGCTTGGAGATGATTTAAATATTGACATAAAAATAAATTTATTGTTTACTGAAAAAGGATTAACAACGGTTATTCCTCTAGGACGATTTATAACTATAATACAAATTAGAGAAGATGAGAACGAAGGGGCAATGACATTTTTTGACTTTGACATTGAACATCCTATTGAAGAATTGAAAGAATTGATTAGTAAAACTTTTTCTGAAAACATAACAAAAGAATGGATTAAAGTTTACGAAACTTTAAAATCAGAATTTAAAGATGAAGATGATATTGTACGTTTGGAAAAACCAGACGAACCAGACCTATCATAACCATACTTGTCCCATATGTGAATAAAAAACGAGTTTGGAAAAACATCTTTACAAACAGCTTTTTTCTTGAATTTCGATTTAGACATAATTATTAAGTTTTTAAAATTAAAAAATAAAAGGCAGCTGCTAACAGGCTGTTACTTTCACTGGGGCTGATGATGCAGATGCAGAATTTTCACTACTTTTAACTTAGTTTTTAACGGCGGATACCGCCGCTGGCGGTTTACTCCCCAGCGTAAGCAACAGCCGACCGTTGTGGCAAATTTTAAGAGACACCCTGCAAACATTGAAACATTATGAATAAACGATTTTCAATTTTAACGACTTTAATTTTATTGATTTCATTTAAATCAGTTTTATTGGCACAGTATTCAAAGACACTTGATGAAATCAAATTAGATAATTATAAAATAAATGTCGTTTTCTATGACCCTTACAAAAATCTTTTAGAACAAAAACCTTCATTTGAGAAATTTGACTCGATTAAACAGATGGAAATATGGGATAATTATTTGTTGAATAATGTGATTTATGATTTTCAGTTAATTAAAAAGAAAGACATTATTAAACATTATGTTTTAAGAGGGAATCCTGAGAAAACTATTGAAAAATTGAATCTTCCAAGAAACAATATCTACCAAATTGATATTGTAAATCACAACCAAGACATCAATTATTATAAAAAATCTGATTATGAGAAAGAGATAAACCTAACAATTAATAAATTGAATTTTTATGGGACTCTCTTTGAGAATATGGAATTAATTGAAGAAATGATTAATTCAGGCAAGAGAATGATTGCTTATAATTTATTTGGACGATATCGACTTCCAATCCAATTTAATTCTATTCAATATAGTGTTTTAGGAATTATAGCCGATGATTTATATGGAAAAATCCCTGATGATATGATTGCTAAGGATGATGAATTGTATAATAATCCTTTTTTTGATTATCAACAATGTATCAATGAATATCATCAAATCGATAGGATTGAGAAAATTTATATTCGACGGTATAACTCAGATGGTACGCTTCAGGATGAATTTCCCAGAATTGAAATAACAAAGGATGTTAAAAGTAATCTTAATAATATATCTGGCATTTTAAAAGTGACAACTTTACCGTGCTTTAATCCTTCAGATTCAGCTATTCTGATTAAGACAACAGATACAACAACAATATATTCAATAAAAACAAATGACAACAAAGCCGTAGATAAGTACCTTGAAGATATAATTGTCACTAAGAATAATGATAACGAGATACTAAAAATGGAAGCTAAACGATTGATACATGCATCATCAATCAATGGGGATTATGTCATAAAAGAAAATTATGTAGCCTATTTTAAAAAGTTTGATAAATGTGTATTACCATATTTATTACTTTCCTCAGAAATAGATGATGTTGATTTTAAAAGACCAAATTCAGTAATTGAACTTGACTATTTATTTTATCGAAAATAAAAAACTTGCCACAACAATGTATATACAAAATAGGCGTGACAGTAGTAAATTCAAGGGTTGTAGCCCGCTTCAAAATCGTAACGGTTTGATAAGTTTGAAGCCCGCAATCGCCTACTTTGCATATACTCAACGTTAGCAAACATATTTTGATGAGACACTATTATTTATGGAAACACTTAGAATTAATTCTCCTTTCGAAAAGAAAGCATTTATTAAAGCACACTTGATAAAATGGGAGATTCATTGGTTGAAGAACAGAAAACACATAATAGGTAATTCTATTGCTTCATTAATACTAATTACACTTGGAATTATAGCCAGTCTAGATGAAGACACAACAAACCCTTTTATAGTAATGGGTTTTGTATTTGCATTTATAGCATTATTTCTATTTTATGTTAGAATTTTTTCTAAAAGAAAATACAAACGCACGATTGAAGAAATTGCTGAGAAATACGATACAATTAAACTGGAATGTACTTATGAATTTTCAGAACAATCTATTAAGTATTGGGATAACGAGAAAAAAATAGAATTCAATTGGTCAGTTTTTAAATATTATTCATTATACAAAGGTTATTTAGTGATAGCCCTCAATAGTTCTCTGATAGAATCTTACTTATTTGATAAAAATGAAAGCGAAGGAGATGAATATGAAAAACTACTTGAAATTGTTAAATCAAAACTCGATTTTAGAGAAATAAAATAAATACGTTTGCTAACACACGGTTTAGCCTACTGGGGCTGATGATGCCGATACGAAAGTTTTTACTATTTTAGTATGGCTTTAACGTGGGATGATGCCGCTGACTTTAACTCCCCAGCAGCCCAAACCGCCGACCGTTAGCAACAATTATGAGAAGAATCACACTGATAATCATATTAACACTTTTCAGTTTAATCTCTTCCGCCCAAAGCAATGATGAGAGAATAAGACTTTTAACTGTAACATACACTGGAGATTCTACTTTATTTTCAGAAAAATATGAAATTAATATCTTAAAGAAAAAAGTATATTACATTACTCCTATTTGGAATTATTCAGATATAAAAGGAGTAAAATATAGAACTCGAAAAAAGATAAATAAGAAAAAATGGAAAGAAATTGCCGTTTTGGTAAACAAAATTGAATTTCAACAATTCAAAGAAATAAAAAAAGACAATCCATTAGAAACAATGAATTCAAAAGAAAAACAGACATATTTAATCGAAATAGAAACTTTAGAAAAAGAAATAAAAAGGTATAAAATCCCTAATGAAAGCGAGACAAAAGAGTTGAATGATTTATTTAAAACGATAAGAGAAATAAAATAACTGTTGCTAACAAGCAGTTACTTTCACTGGGGCTGATGATGCAGATGCAGAATTTTTATTACATTTAACTAACTTTTTAACGGCGGATAACGCCGCTGGCGGTTAACTCCCCAGCGTAAGCAACTGCCGACCGTTAGCAACCATATAATTTAAGAGTATGAAACGATTACTACTTTATACAATGATGATTTTCTTTGTGAATAATGTGATATCACAAACGAAAACCATTGAGAATTATCCTCCAGTTTGGAATGTTGATAGAATACAAAATAGTATGTCTTTCTTATTCCCATTCAAAGAATCAAATACATTTATTGAAGTGGCAATATTTTTTGAAAAAATTGAAAAGAATAATTCAGTAATACTTAGATATAGAGTTTTTTCTCATTATTCAATGGATAAGTTATATATGAAGGATATTCCTGAAATGCTTATAAAAATTGGAGATGGTACAATATTAAAAGGTAAAAAAGAGAGAGTTGTTGACGGGGTTGTCGACTTTGGGAACGTTATTGAGGTATACTATGTACTTGATTATAATTTACAACAGAAAATTTTAAAAAGCGGAATTGAAAAGGCTAGAATTGCATATGTATACAATTTTGGAGGCCTAAATGAAAATCAAATATTTGATGCCTATACAAAAGACTCTGAAATTAGTAGTTATAGCATAAAAGACTTATTAAATCAAATTCTCACGGCAGATATAAGCAAAGTCAAAAAGGAATCATTAGAAAAATCTTTGGAGTATGGTTTCTAATTTAGATTGTATACCTAGTTTGTACCGAGGAGATGGGGATTATAACAATATCAGAAATATAAAGCATTTTTTTAGCCCTATTAAGAATGGTGGTTATCCTTCATCTAATGTATTAACAACAAACTTAGCAAATAATGGAAATGGTAAGGAAATATTTAACACCTCATTCTATGAACTAATCCAAAAACATATCTTCCCAAGTTATTCAAAAACACATTTTTTATCCTTTTCTGGATCAGTTGAAACAGCCTTAAAGTATGGCGCTAATGGAAGGCAATATATACAGACATTTGATGATGATTGGGATTTTATTTTGTTGTCATTTTCTGTAAAGCAATTGAATAACTTTCAATTTAGAAAAATATTTGATGGTGTTTATTTCATTTCGTATTATACAAATGAAGTGTATTTTAATAACAATGCAAGAATATTATTGGTTAACGTATTAGAATATTTCGAACTATTACTTAGAAATAGTATATGTATTTCAGAACAAAGTTTACTTAACGCTAAGAAAGATAAAGAATGGCTGATATTACCAGTCAATTATTTTGATAACAATGAATTTTCTTCTAAAATTCCAATAGAATGTATTAATGAAATTTCTTATTATAAGAATGAAGAATAGAAATATACGGTTGCTAACAGGTGGTTTAGCCTACTGGGGCTGATGATGCAGATACGAAAGTTTTTAGTATTTTAGTATGGTTTTAACGTGGGATGACGCCGCTGGCCTTTAACTCCCCAGCAGCCCAAACCACCGACCGTTGGCGGTAAGTTGAGGACACCACCGGTAAAAGACACATCAACTAGTAATCCGATAATAAATATTAGGATTGCGTTAAAAGTTTATTAATGACATAGTAAAAACTGATTGAGTTAATTACAAAGAGAATTAATATGATAATTTAACATAAAAAATAAATATGAATACGTTAACAAAATTCAAGCATTGGCAGATTTTTATAATAATAGGTGGTTTGATTGGACTATTTGTAGCTTTTTCAGAGATCCAAGTGGATTTAGGTTTTATTAGCTCCAGGGAACTTAGACCTTTATTTGGAGTTTTAGGTGTAATCGCAATGTTTATTTGGATTTTATCAATAGGATATTTAACTAATAATATTCCTTCAAACCCTTACAGATTTAAAAATGGGTTATTTATTTTTGCTACAATACTTTGTATTATTGGATATTCTACTTTACATATAACTCCGATTTTTACTGATAGAATTCCAAACTTAGGACTCATGACAGCACCATTGACTCCTTTTACCTTTTTTGGAGTAGTATATATATTTTATAACGTTCCTCGATCTTTAAAATCTTTAGAAGTTGGACGAAAAGTTGGATTTGGAGAGTGTATTGTTGATGCCTTATTATTGTTTTTTGCGCCGATTGGAGTATGGATAATTCAACCAAAGATAAACAAGATTGGAAATGATATTAGTAAGTAAAAAACAACCAACCGCCAACAATGTATATACAAAATAGGCGAAACAGTAGTAAATTCAAGGTTTGTAGCCCGCTTCAACTTCTTAACGGTTTGATAGGTTTGAAGTCCGCAATCGCCTACTTTGCATATACTTACCGTTGTAGTGCATTCCCCACATGAGCACATTCCAAAATAGATTGAGAATAAAGTTATCTATTTCTCCAAGGCTGATTAATTACTGTTGCTAACGAGGGAGCGTCTCCGAATGAAAAGTTGAGCTATTTTTGTGAC
>JBFXDX010000027.1:0-16645 GCA_050180705.1 Bacteroidales bacterium
TCTGTTCGCGAGGCTCTTATTGAAGCTGGAAAAGAACGGTTACGCCCCATTTTAATGACAACACTTTCTATGATTATTGGGATGCTTCCTATTGCCTTGGCATCGGGCGATGGGGCTGAAAGTAAAAATGGGCTTGCTTGGGTAATTATAGGTGGTTTGACAAGTTCACTATTGCTCACCTTAGTTTTAGTTCCTTCTGTTTATATGACGTTTGAGTCAATTAAACTTAGGATTACTGGGAAAAAATATCTACACAAAGTTTAATGCTGTTTTTAGACTTAAAACGAATAACAATAAAAGTATGTTAAAGAAATTGCCTTTGATTATATCATATCTATTAATCCTATGTTCTGTGAAGGCTCAGCAAAAAAATACCATAAGTGGTACGATAAAAGATGCCAAAACAGGAGAGGATTTAATAGGAGCTACAGTATTTTAAAGAATTAGGATTAGGAGCATCAACTAATACATATGGTTTTTATTCCATATCGGTTCCTGCTGGCAATTATACCATAATTGCTCAATATATCGGCTACTCCCCACAGGAGCAGCAATTAAGCGTTTCGAATTCGATGCGGCTCGATTTTTCTATTTCAGAGAAAGTTAACGAATTAGAGGCTGTTGTCATTTCCTCTCAACGGAAAAACGAAAATGTGGTTCAAACTCAAATGGGGGTACAACGGTTAGAGGCGAAGGAAATTAAAAGCATTCCGATTCTGTTTGGAGAGAAGGATATTCTTAAAACAATACAGCTAACGCCAGGCGTAAAATCTTCGGGAGAGGGAAGTAGTGGGTTCTATGTACGAGGTGGGGCTTCGGATCAAAATTTGATTTTGCTCGACGAGGCAACCGTTTACAACGCCTCTCATCTTATGGGATTTTTCTCGGTATTTAATTCTGATGCGGTAAAGAATATCTCTATTTATAAGGGAAATGAACCATCAGAGTATGGGGGACGGCTTTCTTCGGTTCTTGATATTAAAATGAACGATGGAAACAATAAGAGTTTTGGCGTTGCTGGTGGAATTGGTCTTATTTCTTCGCGGCTAGCAATAGAGGGCCCCTTGGTAAAAGATAAAGGTTCGTTTATTGTTTCCGCTAGGCGAACGTATGCCGACCTATTCCTTAAATTATCGAGTAATTCGGACTATAATTCTGCTAAACTATATTTCTATGACTTGAATGCAAAGGCCAACTATCAGATAAATAGTAAGAACAGGTTATTTCTCTCTGGCTATTTTGGACGAGATGAATTAGGTATTAGTTCTTTTGGAATAGATTGGGGAAATAGTACGGCAACGCTAAGGTGGAATCATCTTTTCTCCGATCGGTTATTCTCAAATACCTCTCTAATATTTAGCAATTATGTGTATAAAATAAATGTAGATATGGGTGATGAGATGAATATCATCTCTAGAATACAGGATTACGGAATTAAACAGGATTTTCAATTCTTTTCGAGCGAAAACTATACTGTTAAGTTCGGCTTCAACTCAACATATCACAGGATTATTCCAGGAGCTGTAACAGCAGCAAGTGATGATATTAACCTGAAAGATCTCAGCAATAAATATTCGTGGGAAAATGCCTTTTACGTCTCTCACGAGTATAAAATAAATAAGAATCTGAATGTGGAGTATGGTACACGATTCTCTATATTTAGTTTGTTAGGTGCTGGCGATTTTTATTCGTACGACAAGGATGGGAATACAATTGATACTGCAAAGTATAATTCCGGGCAATTCGTTAAAACATACTATAAGTTAGAACCTCGACTTTCTGTTAATTATGTGGTGAACGAAAAAAATTCGATTAAGGCATCCTATGCTCGCAATGTTCAAAACCTTCATTTGCTTTCTAACTCAACATCGGGGAATCCAACCGATCTATGGATACCGAGCAGCAATAATGTAAAGCCTGAAATTTCGGATCAAGTGTCGTTGGGCTATTACAGAAATTTTAGCGATAACAAGTTTGAGTTCTCGGCGGAAGCATATTACAAGAAGTTACAAAACCAAATCGATTATAAAAATGGAGCGGAAATAAATTTTAATGAAAATGTTGAATCGCAGATTCTATTTGGTAAAGGTAGAGCGTATGGGCTCGAGTTGTTTTTTAAAAAGAAAACCGGAAGGTTTAATGGATGGATTAGCTATACGCTATCTCGAACCGAACGTAAATTCAACGAGATTAATAATGGGAGTTGGTACCCTGCAAAACAGGATAGAACGCACGATATATCTATAGTTGGAATATTTGAACTTAGCAAGCGTTGGACTCTTTCGGCAACATGGGTTTACTATACTGGTAATGCCGTAACTTTTCCTAGTGGAAAGTATGAAATTGATGGGAAAACCATGTGGCTTTATACTGATCGAAATGCCAATAGAATGCCCGCGTATCACCGTTTGGATTTAGGGGCTACATGGGTTGCTAAAAAGACCGACAGGTTTGAGTCTAGTTGGGCATTCTCATTATACAATGCTTATGGACACGATAATGCCTATACCATAACATTCCGCGACAATGAATCGGATCCAACCAAAACCGAAGCGGTTCAGACCACACTATTCAAGTTTATTCCATCTGTAACATATAATTTTAAATTCTAAATCGATGAAAAAGTATATTAGTTTACTTTTTGTTGCTTCACTGTTATCGTGCCAGAAAGTAATTGATCTTGATCTAGATTCAACATCATCTAGGTTGGTAATTCAGGGAAACATTTATGACCAAGAGGGCCCATATAAAGTTAAACTTTCAAGGAGTGTCGATTTTGACGAATTAAGTATATATCCAGCCGTTTCAAATGCTACGGTTATTATTTCCGATGATCATGGAAATGCTGATACTCTTTCAGAGTCTGATGCTGGAATATACGAAACTTCCAAAATAAAGGGAATTCCTGGGTATAAGTATGATCTTGCTGTAACTGTTGACGGTATTACATATATAGCTACCTCAACAATGCCCGATGCGATTAGTATCGACTCTATCTATACCGAAGATGTGATATTTGGCGATGGTACACAGGTTGGTGTCAAATTTAAAGACCCTGCGAATGTCAGTAATTATTATCGTCTTATTCAATTTATTAATAATCGGCAAACGGAGAACTTTCACGTTATTAGTGATGATTTATACGACGGAAAAAACATTGAATATTCATTAATGACAATGGATGACGATGATGAGTTGGAAACTGGTGATATGGTTGCTGTTGGGCTCGAGTGTGTCGACAAAGGCGTTTACGATTACTTTAGAACTGCTGGTAGTGATGGTAATCAATCCGCGTCACCTTCAAATCCAATTTCAAATATTAGTAATGGTGCTCTAGGGTATTTTAATGCATGTACATATCGAGTATCATCTATCAAAATTCCTTAATAATTTATCATTATGGAAGGGAATATCTCTCCAATTACAGTAATTGCTAATACCGGAATTGTATTATCAAAACTCCAATCTATTAAAGGTTGTGGTTTCTACGAACTCTTTGTTTATTCAGGTCTTCGTGAAATTGATTTTTACATGGCATGTGGTTATCTGCTAAACGAAAATCGTATAGTTTTTTACAACGAAGAAGGTCGAATTTGTATAAAACTAAAATCGGAATGATTACATCAATAACTGTATGAGGAAAATAAGGTTGATGCTATTTTTTGTAAAAAGAAGAGCTATTGATGGTAGTTGGAAAGATATTTCTCGTTTTTTGATACCAACACAAACATTAAAACGACATGCAAGTTGATTTAAATGGTATGGAAAGTAAAATTATTTCAACCATAATTATTCTGGACTCTCAAAAAGTTCTTTCAATACTTAAAATTAGAGTTGATGTAGGCTTTTTAGATTTATTGTTGCTTTCCCGACTTAATGAAATGGATTTTTACAATGCGTGTGGCTATCTGCTAAAAGAAAATCTAGTAATCCTTTACCGTGACTATAAAAGAACAATTCGAATAAAGTTGAGTGCCCGATAATATTGCCAGTTTGTTATGTGTTTTGATTGATAATGTGAAGATTGGTACTTTTAAGTAATAGAATAGAAGAGTTGGTCGGTCATCTTTTTTTAATGAATTAACAAATAATGGTTGATAAGAAATGGACTTTTCTGATTTGGAAAAGCCCATTTTGTATAATAGCACACAGTCATTTTACAATGAAAGAGAACTAACTTTTTGGAGTCAGAAAGTTAGAACTTCAATTATTGTGCTTTTAAGTTTTCAATTGTTCCACATTAACCATTGGTAATTGACATTACAGCTCTCTTATATAATCATCGAGCGATGCTTCTTGGCTAAGTTCAAATTTTTTACGGAGTAGATACCTGTTTGTATTAATTGTAGCGGGCAGTACCGAAATCATTTGACTTATCTGCTTCGATGTCATTCCAATTCGAATGTATGCGCACAACCTTAGTTCGTTTTCCGAAAGGTTATGGCATAGATTTTTAAGTTTGAAGAAAAAATCTGGATGAACTTTCTCGAAGTGAAGCTTGAAGGATTCCCATTCGTTCTCGGAACGCAGATTATCGGTTATCAGTTTTCGTAGCGCTAGCTCGCACGAGTTGGACATTTCCTTATTATTTCGGAAGCGCTCCATTTGAGTAAGGAGACTGTTCAGTATTCCATTCTTTTCGCTTAAAATGAGCGTGATTGAGCTAAGCTCCCTGTTCTGGAAGTCAATCTCTTGCTGAAGGTTTTTGTTGTGGAGTTCCTCGTTTTGGAGTTGACTCTCGGTAATTCTTTTCTTTTGCAAGATATAGATAAGCACAAGTAACGCTCCCAGAATTAACCCAATAGCAACTAATATAGTAATGAGTACCTGCTTTCTCTGCAGCTCATTTTTTTGATCTGCGATAATTAATTGGTTCTGGTACTCCTTTATGGCAATTCCTGCTTCAATTTTATTGATTTCTGAGATTTTATCGGAGCCTTGAATAGAGTCTTTGACATGCAGATACCGGGCAATGAATGTGTAAGCGTTGGGCCAGTCTCTTTTTTTCTCGTATACAAGCGATAGGTTAAATAACGAAGGCAACAATAATCTGTGGTTTTTATTCTCTATGGCATAGTCGTAGGTTTTTTTGAAACAAAAGTTAGCGCTGTCGATGCTATTATTTATTAGGTACGAAACCCCTAGGTTTAACCTTGTGATATTTTTCATGTAGTCGTTCTCATAAAGGCTTGCCAAACGGTAGGCTTCTTTTGCGTAGTTATTTTTTTTCTCAATATCTATTAATGTATTGTTTAAACTAGTGTAGATAGCAATCATTACGCTGGTATCTAGAGTAATATCCTTTCGCTTAAGCGTTTTTTCTAGAATATCGATAGCTTCTTCTTTTTTGCCAATGCTATTATAAACAATGGCAATGCTTATCATGTTAGTAACAATTCTTTCTTTTTGATTAGTTTTCTCATAAAGGTTATTTGCTTTAAGTAAGTATTCCAAAGCTATATCGTTATCCCCAAGTTCGCTCATTAAAATACCCAGCCACCTGTTAATGTCTGCTTGGTGTTTAGCATCATTGAAATTTTCAAATTCCAGAAGAAGTTTTAGGTAACTTTTATATTGCTCTATGTAATTCTCGTTGCTTTGAACAGGGTTTATCATTGAGTATCGGATACGAATATAGTCATATCTATACTCAAGAGTGTCGAGCAATGTAAGGGCTTCCTTCAATAATTCGGATTTATAGTTACTGTTCGAAGTTGGGTCTTTGGTTTCGAAGTTTGCTTTCCAGAAAAGGTATCGGCACTTTAAGATAGGTAGCCCTGTTTGGTTTGCTATGTAGTCCAATGAGTCCAGTAACATGTTTATTCTGGAGTCGTTGGGTTTCATCTGTTCCATTTCGGCTACAATTGAATCAAACTTGGAATTAACGGGTTTCCAATGAAAATTCTGAATGGCAGCCATTACTGTTGCGCTAATAAATAGCATAAAAACGATTAATGATGTTCGTAGCATAATATTAAAAATTGTATTTTTGGGTTGATCATTTATTGCTTTCAAAAATATATAAATCTATATTGTTTTTACTTCCCCCCATTTTAATTCATGTTGGTATTTTTTTTATTTTCAATTACATAGTGTTGTTGTGATTGAAAAAAAATAAGTTGCATCTATTATTTATCTATATCCTATAAGGGCGTTTTTGAGGAGTTGAATAATACATTTGGGCTTTCTAAGTTAACGTAAAGTTTAATTTTCTAAAACCAAACTCATGAAAAGAATTTACTTGATTCTAATTTTATTGCTTTCCTTGGCATTTATAGGCTTTGCTCAGGATGGTCGATCGACTCCGGTTACTAAAAGCCCCGACAGACAATCTTTGCAGCCAAACGGTTACAGGTATAGCAAATGCTCTTCGGATATTTATTGTATTCCTATTACTGGGTACAACTCGGGTGTTATACTGTGCATTTTATAAGTGTACAATTTAGGATGACGTTAATATAGTAATCTATTTAAATTATCAAACTATACAGTTTATGAGGGTTAATCAAATTTTAATTTCATTTTTAGTGCTTTTACTATTTTATAGTAATGCTTTATTGGCACAGAAAAGTGAAGGGGGAACTCCTCCAAGTTTTAAATACAGCTCTAAAGAATTAGATGGAACTATTGATGCTGTAAAGGTTACAATTCCCTTTACAGTAGAGGAGCTAAAGGCAAGAGATCGATACGATCAGGAAAAATTCGGAACTCCGCCATGTTTTGCAAAAAACATAGATATTGATTACAATATGACCAATTCTGGAAGTTGGACAACGCTTCCCGATGGACAAAAAATATGGCGTTTAAGAATTAAAGCCGATGGTGCTATGGCCATAATTCTTTCTTACAATAACTTCTTAATACCAGAAGGAGCTTCCTTGTTTGTGTACAATGCAGAGCATACTCAGGTTATAGGATCATTTACTTCGGAAACAAATCCACTTGGAGGTTCATTCTCAACCGAAATGGTTGCTGGTGATGATGTAATTCTTGAGTACGTTGCACCCAAAGCGATGACAACAGAAAGTTATACTAACGTATCCATTGATGGTGTAGGTTATGTGTATGACTATATCAATGTTAGTTACTTGGTTCCAGGTGAGAATGACCAATCAAAATATGGAGAATCTGGAACATGTATGGTAAACATTAATTGCTCGGAAGGCAACGATTGGCAAACCGAAAAGAAAGGGGTTTGTAGGATGTTAATGTATATTTCCAATGGAGAGGGGGGAACTGGTTGGTATTTGTGTACTGGAACTCTAGTGAATAATACTGCTCAGGATTTAAAGCCTTACTTATTATCTGCAAATCATTGCTATGTAGGAGCAACTGATAACGATTTGTTAAAATGGCAGTTTACCTTTCACTATGAATCGCCTACCTGTGAAAATGCCGATCCTGTTCAGCCTTACACCCTTGTTGGTAGCTATTTTAGGGCCCAGAGTCCTATTGACGGAGGATCGGATGGCTTATTGTTGGAACTTGCATCCGAAATTCCATTGGAGTGGGATGTCTACTACAATGGATGGGATATTAGCGGTGATGTAACAGAAGGAGGTGGGGTTGGAATACATCATCCAGCTGGCGATATAAAGAAAATATCAACATATGAATCATACTCTACATCTACCTGGCCTGGCGAAGATGTTGGCGCAACAGATGCTCATTGGCTGTTAACATTTATTTCAACCGAGAATGGGCATGGGGTTACCGAAGGAGGATCATCTGGATCTCCATTGTTTAATGCTAATCATTTGGTGATAGGAACACTTACAGGGGGCAACTCTTCGTGTACCTATACAAGTGGTAGTAACTACTATGGAAAGTTATGGTATCATTGGGATCAGTATGGAAATTCATCTGAGACACAGATGAAGACGTGGCTCGATCCATTAAACCTAGGCGTTAAAACGTTGCAGGGCATAAACTATAATCCTTCGTCGCCAAGAATTGCCGCAGAGAAACGGGAAATTGTTTTTACAGGCGTAACTGAGCTCAATGTACCCTCTCAATCCAAAACTATTGTTGTTAGTGGCTCAAATCTTACTAGCGAAATAACGGTTAGCACAAAAGCACCATTTGAAGTTTCTTCTGATGGTTCAACTTGGAGCAAAACAACGTCTCTCCCAGTTGCTGGTGGAGATTTATTTGTAAGGTATACCCCAACCTTTATCGGAACCCAAATAGATACAATAAAACTCACAAACAGCGAAGTAAATTATACTCTTTATATTCTTGCAAGTGGGTCGAGCTGCCCAGACATCGTTTTTTCATCGGATAATCTTCCCAATGCACAAATTGAAACATTCTACGAAACTTCAATTACAGCATCCGGAAATACCGCTCCATTTACTTATTCTCTTACAGGAGGTGCACTACCCGATGGTTTAGAAATGAATGAATCTGGCAAAGTTAGCGGAACTCCTACAAGGGCAGGGTTGTATACCTTTACCATTACAGCAACAGATCAGTACGGATGTACCGGAATAAAAGATTATAATCTTAATGTGGAGTGCGGAACTATTAGTAAGTTTCCTTATAAAAAGGATTTTGAAGATGGACTAATCCCATCTTGTTGGTCGGAAGATTATGTGTCGGGCAATATTTCATGGTCTTATAGAACAGGATGTATTACCAACGGAGTTCCTGGAACCGCTCATGGTGGATCGGTTAATGCTTGTTTAAGTAGCGACAATTATAATAAGAATGTTACAAAGTTAATTACGCCTCAGTTCGATATAGCAAATTTACCGAATCCGACTCTTGCATTTTGGCATGCACAGGCTGCATGGCTTGAAGATCAAGATGAATTGAGGGTCTACTATAAATCGTCAGCTCAGGGAGAGTGGAAACTTTTAGCAGAATATACTCAGGACATTCCCGATTGGACAATGGAAATAATGTCGTTACCAGAACCCTCTTCAGAGTATTCCATCGCTTTTGAAGGTACTTCGAATTATGGGTATGGAGTTGTATTGGATGATGTTAGTATATTTTCACCTTCAATAACTGTTAATCCAGAAGTTGTATCGTTTAGCGATGGCGTTATTGGCACTGCTTCTGATCCTAAGATTGTAACTGTTATTGGTAGCGATTTAATAGACTCCGTTTTAGTTAAAACCAATCTTCCATTTAATGTTTCTAACGATGGTGTAGCGTGGGATACAGTATGTATGCTCGATTCTACAGGTGGAAATCTGTACGTACGTTTTTCGCCTCAGGCGTCAAGTGCTCGTTACGATTCAATTATGTTAACGAGTACAGGTATTGTTAAAAAGATTGATATAGGTGGAACCATGACAGGTATTAGTGATGCCCTAAATTCAGGTATAGCTGCTTATCCTAATCCATTTACGGATGAGTTAATCGTTAGGTGGGAAGGAAGTTGTGAGGGGATATCAGTTGTAGATGTAACAGGAAAGGTTGTGTATTCTTCCGCTATTTCTAGAGACCTTACACAAATATCAATACCAACTTCAGAATGGAGCGTAGGGGTTTATTTTGTGAAGTTAACGCAGAATGGTACCGCTATTCTAAAAGTTATTAAACATTAGCGAGCTAACCTTCGATATTAAAAGTCATGTTTTTCGTCTTTTTTAATAACATTATTTACAGTTTTAATAAAACCATTGTTAATAAAAAGTTTATGAATATGAAAAGAAAATTATTCGTAATGTGGTTCATAAGTTTTTGTTTACTATCCATATTTTCCGTTGCACAAAACGTTAGGAATGCAAATATTCCTGTTCGGGAAATTCCAAAAGTGGATAAATCAAAAGCTGTATCACCCAATCAAACGAAGGGAAAACCTTTAGTATCTCCAGTTTTCCTTAAATCATATAGACCACAACACTCAAAATCGTTTGAGTCGTCTACCATTGGTTTTAATAAGAAAGAATCAAATAAGCCAGAAACGGCCTTAATGCTTAAAGCGCTGGATGATACAATTTATGGGAACATGGTTTATTCTGATGCTTGGCAAGATCTTGCATTGTATGAAACACCTTATGGGCTTTATTCTTTTACAGCAAACGAAGAAGCTGAATTTAACCTAAAATATAAAAACGTTGGGTTGGCATGTAATGCTGGAACGTATGCACAAGGTAAGTTTTATGGAATCCATCCGATTTTGCTCTTTGGCTCTTTGAATGGAATAGGATACTACGTGGTTAATACCGAAACCTGGGAACTCGAAAATAGTTTCATTAAGGAGGAAGGAAATTACGATGATATGGCCAGTTGTATTACTTATGATAAAAGTACCAATACCATTTACGCGCTTCGTTATAATTCCGATTTAACAGGATTAAATTGGGCTACCATGGATCCAACTACTTTTACATTTACTAATTTAAATGAGTGGCTTGGGAATTTTGACATTTTAACATTAACAACAACACCAGCAGGGGTTATATATGCTATTGGAGACGATGGAAATCTTTATACACTTGACAAGTCAGATGGAAAGCCAACACTGGTTGGTTCAACTGGTGTAATTCCTGCAAAATATACTCAATCGACTGTTTACAATGGAAAGACAAACAGCTTACTTTGGGCTGCAATAACGTATACAAAAGCCTCAATGTACTCGGTTAACTTAAGCACGGGTGAAGCTACAAAACTTTACAATTTTCCAAATAATGAACAATTTGTTGGTTTGTTTACTAAAGTAGAGTCAGCAGCCGATGCTGCTCCTATGTCTGTTAATGATTTGGCTTTGACATTCGATGCTCCAGGTGAACTTACGGGGAAAGTAACGTTTACGCTTCCTTCTACTACCTATTCAGGATCTCCGTTGTCGGGTAATTTGCATGTTATTACAAAAATAGATGGAGTTGTTGCCGAGGAAAAGGATTTGGCCTCGGGTTCAAGTTACTCCTTAGATGTTACCTTAACAAATGATAATCATACTATTTCGGTTATAACTTCAAATAGTGCAGGTTCAAGTCCGGTGGCAGTTATAAATAAATTTGCAGGATATGATAGACCAAAGGCTGTTGGAAATTTGAGCATGCAAATCAACAATGGTGTAAGTCAGTTAAGTTGGGATGCTCCTACTGTTGGTATTAATGAGGGATATGTAAATGCTGATTCTGTATACTATAAAGTAATTCGTTATCCTGGCAATATTGTAGTTGCAGATAAATTAAAGGCAGTTAGTTTCTCCGAAACCCTACCCACAATAATGGCTCGTTATTACTATAATGTAATATCGTATAATGGTTCCGAAAAGGAAGGTGTAACTGCTACATCAAACAATATTCTTTATGGCGATGGCTTTATTCCTCCTTATTCTGAGAAATTTGAGGTTGATACCGCCTTATATTTTTTCAATGTTATTGATGCCAATGGGGATGGCTATTTATGGCAAAAATTGTATAATGTAGTTGCTTGTTGGCCTAACAGTAGCCAAAATGATGACGATTGGTTAATTTCTCCAGCGTTGGAGTTGGAAAAAGGAATAAAGTACAAATTGGTTTTCTCCACCAAGGCGCTATTTTCGCCAGCAGTAGAAAGTATGAAGGTTGCTCTTGGAACATCACAAACCGATACCTCTACTTTTACACGGGTGTTATGGGATAATCCCCAAATCGATTTTTACGAATATACCGATCAAACTGTCGAATTTTCTGTTACCGAAAATGGGAAATATTATATAGGATTTCATGCATATACTTTGGCAGGGGCTGGAAATGGCCTTTATATAGATGATATTTCTCTTGACGTAATAGGTGCACTGATTGCTCCTTCAAAGGTGCAAGATTTAAGTGTAGAGCCAGATGCTAACGATGCACTTAAGGCTACGGTTTCTTTTACGCTACCATCGACAAATTTAAGCGATGAAACTATTACAACTATTGATAGTGTATGTATTTTCCGTAACGATAATTTGAGTGTTCCTATTCATTCTATAATCAATCCTACACCAGCATCAACAGTTTCTTGGACAGATGAAAATATTTCGCAAGTAGGAGTTGTAGAATATACGGTTGTGGCATATGTTGGTTCTGCAAAAGGAGAATCAACTTCATCATCAGCATTTGTTGGCGTATATACAGCTCCTTATTCCGAAACTTTTGATAATAGTTCTGCCCTTAATTTGTATTCCTTGGTAAGTTCAGATCCTGGGTATCAAGATTGGAAGTACTACAATGGAGGGGTAGCATTGGATAACTGGATGACCAATGTGAACGACTGGATGATTCTACCTGCTTTGAAGCTCGATGCTGAAACGGTATATGAATTCTCGGTTGATTATATGACTTATGGTGTATCGGCCTTTAATTTAACACTGGGAAGAACAGCTTCTCCCGATGACCAACAAACTGTTCAGGAGTTTCCAAACACTGCTATTTATTCTCCGGCTCCCATTACCGGAATGTTTTCAACCAACGAAGAGGGAAAATATTATGTAGGTCTCAATATCCAAAATGATAGAAGTAAATATTACTGGAGTTATATTCTGTTAGATAATATAAAGGTAACAAGATTGGCTTCGACTAAAGCGCCAGGCATTGTTACAAACTTGAATTTGCAGGCCGATAAAAATGGGCAAAAGGTTGTTACTATCTCTTTTAATGCTCCTTCCATTGGATATAATGGAGGTTCACTAGAATCTATTTCTAAAATAGATATTTATCGTGCCAACGATATCACTCCTTCAAAAACATTTGAATCACCAACATTAGGTCAAGAACTAAGCTGGACCGATAGCAATGTGCCGAATGGTTATGTGAAGTACGCTATTTTTGCAGAGAATGCATATGGACAGGGGAGAATGGTGGTTGATTCGATTTATGTAGGTCCAGATAAGCCGTCCATAGTAAGAAATTTGACGATGAAGGCTGATGCAAACAATCAGAATGTAACTATTAGTTGGCAAAAACCTTTAAGTGTTAACAATGGATATTTAGATTATAGCAGTATAACCTACAATGTTTATAAGTATAATGCATCCATCGATGCCTTCGATATAGTTAAGGAAGGTGTAACCGATACTGTTTGTTTTGTGGAAGAGAATGTAACCGGAGCCATGTCAATCTATTATTATGCTGTAAGCCCTGTGCTTAACGATTATGAAGCAGAAGCGGTTGTTGGTCATACAGTACTTGGAACTCCATACAACTTGCCTCTTCATGAATCGTTTGCAGATGGTACTCTCAGCACGAATCCATGGGTTGTTGGGTCTACGGACTATTCGGGCTGGACTGTTATTGGCGGCTTAAATAGTGCAAGTGGTCTGGTCGTTGATCCTCAGGATAATGATCAAGGCATGTTGTTCTTTTATACATACAATCTTAATAGTTTTGGTATTGTTGATGTTCCTAAGGTTCGTTTAACCAAAAAGAACGGTGTAAATAACTATCTTAAATTTTGGATCTATCAAGGATCGGGCATTGCAACATCTGAAAATGCTTATGTTGTAATAAAAGCATCGGCCGATGATGAGAGCTTTGTTAACATTTCGGATACTATCCGAGTTAACAATGGGGATGGCTGGACTCCTTATACCATAAGGCTTGATGATTATAAATCATCAAACTATCTTACTATTCGAATCTTTGCTCATATCAATGATTATAGCGAAGGTGTGGGTATCGATAATATCTCGGTTTATTCATTGTTCTCTAATGATATGGCTGTCAATAATATCTCTGGTCCGGAGGCTGTTGAGGCGGCTACTGACGCTACATATTCGGTTAATATTGTAAATGCTGGATATACTGCAATTGCAGGTGCTGATTATTCTGTTAAATTATACAATGGGAATGAGTTGATAGAATCAAAGTCCGGTGTAGATCTTGCTTCGGAAGAAACCAGCAGTTATAGTTTTACAATTAATCCTAGTGTTGCTGAAGTTGGGAATGTTTGGCAATTATCTGCAAAAGTAGAGTATGCGCAAGATCAAGCAGCGTATAATAATGTTAGTGATATACTCGAAGTAAGTATAGAATCCTCTGGTTTACCATGTGTAACAGACTTGAGCGCTAGTACTGTTGACGATAATGTTCAACTATCATGGTCTCAGCCCAATTTAGGATATTCGGCTTCTGTAACAGAGGGATTTGAAGATTATGATGCATTTATAATCGATAATATAGGAAATTGGAAATTGGTAGATGGTGATGGTCAGTACACGGGTTGGATTAATGTTTTTGATTATGCAAATGCAGGAGAAGCTCAGGCTTACATGGTTTGGAACCAAAAAGAGGCAGGGGCAGAGCAGTATGATGTTTTAGCGCCTCACAGTGGCAATCAGTGTCTCATAAGTTGGACCGCCGGTGGTGTTTTGGCTAGCGATGGATCATCAGTCGAAGCAACCAACGACGACTGGCTTATATCACCAGAAATTAAAGGAGGCTCTTTGCTCAGTTTTTGGGCTGCTCAACCAAGCAATGGCTATGGATATGAGAAATTTGAAATTTGGATTTCTTCAACCACCAATGATGTAGAGTCATTCTCCAAGTTAGATGGAGTTCAACTTACTGTTATTAATTGGACTTACTATTCATTCAACTTACCTGCAGATGCAAAATACTTTGCAATTCGTCATACATCAACCAGCTGTTTTGCATTAATGATTGATGATATAAGCTATGTACCAGCCGATGCCGAAGTTGTTCAGTATAACTTATTGGGGTATAATCTTTACCGAAATGATGAAAAAATATCCGATCAGTTAATTACCAATACCTCAGAGGTGGATACGCCTGCATCGTCAAGTACCTATGTTTATGCCGTTAGTGCCGTTTACGATAATGGAGAATCTGACTTGTCGAATAAAGTAACAATCAACTATATTCGAACAGGAGTTAATGACAATGTCATTGATGGTGAAAAAATAATTGGTAGCAAAGGAGAGGTAATTCTTCTCGGAATGCAAGGCAAGTTCATTAAGGTCTTCACTGTAGATGGAAAACAGGTTGCTACCTTTAATTGTACCAGCCAACGCCAAACACGAGGTTTGTATCCAGGTATATATGTGGTTACGGCTAGTGACGGTGTTGCAAGTAAAGTGGTAGTTTATTAATATTTTATTCTAAAAGGGATGCTTTAGGGCGTCCCTTTTTTTATGGTCATTCTTATTTTTAATTAATTTGACATATGATTACAAATAGAATAGAGAGTAATGCTAACTTATTAATTAAGATTTTGATCGATAAAGAAAGAATGGCGTTGTTCGATCTATTTAATAAAAGCCAACTTAACGAATCCGAGTTTTATATTACTATTGGATGGCTGTTAAGGGAAGGAAAGGTCTTTTTTTTAATTGATGCAAGATCTCAGTTTGATACATTGTTTATCAACGATATAGGGCAAAACTGGGTGTATGTTAAACCGTATGGCTATCTAGAAGTAGTCTCATAATAAATATTTTAGTATTCAAGATTACCTGTAATTAACAGAACAAAAAAGGGATTTAACAAGAGAAGAGGGCTTTTCCAATTTGGGAAAGCCCTCTTTGTATACATACACCAATGATACAGAATAACTTTTCATACATCAGTTAGCCCTTATAACCAAAGGTTTCTTGATGTTTTTGTTTTAACAGGGCTGTTTTTTTAATATTTCCTAACGATTCTTTTCTGTGGTTAATCTATAAATTTCGCTAGTTGGTCTTATTAAATTCAATTTTAATACAAATTATGAAATAATTAGTTGCTGTTATCAACTAAATGTATTTACCTTTGCGCTATTCTAAAATTTAAGTAATGGATATGCAAGAAAAACCTACAGGGATGGCTTTGGGGAAAACTTTGAGCGAGATCTTTAAGGTAATGAAGAAAAAAGCTGCAGAACAAACCGAGGCTATGTTAACATTCGATCAGTTTGGATTGCTTTACGCGATAAATCAGCAAAAGCAAGATGTTATTCAGAAGGATATGGCTGAATCAATGGGGAAGGATAAGTCTGTTATTCTCCGAATTATCGATTCTTTGGAGGAGAAAGAGTTGGTTCGAAGGGTAGTCGATATGAATGATAGACGCAAAAACCAAATATTGGTTACTAAGAAGGGTCTACTAACTATTGATCAGTACTTGGAGATTGAATTTCAAGTAAAAACGGAACTTTTGGATGGTGTTAGCCAGTCTGATGTTGATACCTTTTATAAGGTTTTGGGTCATATTCGAACAAAAGCGGAGCAAATGAATGCTCAAAATAGTTGATATTATCAATAATTTATATTAGAGAAAGTTTATTTTGGTACAAAATATCTTCCGTTCGCACAAAAAAGTAGTTGTTTTTAAAAGAAAAATTATGAAGGGGATTAAATTTTTTATTGGAGGGTTAAGCCTCGCAATGCTTTTTACTGCATGTGGTGGAAAGAAAGCAGGAACTGTGATGGAAAGTCAGGTTAAGACTTATCCTGTTGCTACAGTAACTCCGCAAAGTGTGGAGCTACAATCTGTTTATCCTGCTGTGATAAAGGGACAGGAGGATATCGATATCAAGCCTAGAATTGATGGATTTATAGAGTCAATTTATGTAGATGAAGGTGCTGTTGTTAAGAAAGGACAGGCTTTATTTAAAATAAACTCTCCATCGTCTGTTCAAAGTCTTGAGAGTGCTCAGGCTAATTTCAACACTGCAAAGTTGGATGTTGAGAGAATGCGTCCTTTGGCCGATAAAGGAATTATTA
>JBFXDX010000028.1:0-13635 GCA_050180705.1 Bacteroidales bacterium
ACAGCAGTGTTAATTCTGGGCAGTTTGAAATCAATGGAGGAACAATTGATGCAAAACAGTTTAGAACTTACGATGGAAGTTCATCGGGAGCAGAATATCGACAAACAGATGGAACATTTATTCTTCGTGGTCGATTTGTAAGGCCTGTTGCTTATTCAAATATTTCTGATTTGTCGAGTACTACAGGAACATTAAGCGCAAGGGCTGTTAATGGAACTAGTAAAACATATGGTACGTTTAATTTGAATTTTGCCGACAATATTTTTTCCATGTCAGGTGGAACTATTAGAATTTACGATGCCAGTGGTGATTTTCCTGGAGCAAATCCGCGATATGCTATAGATGTTGTTTCGTCCCTTGCTAATACCAGTGTTACTGGGGGGACTTTTGAAATATTACCAAAAGTTGGAACTGTTCTCAACGATGCGTCTTCATTGTTACTTTGGAGTGAAGAGGCAATGTATGGAAATGTAACTGTTAATGTTGGGGCTGGTTGTTTAACTACTGTTGGACTTCGTAAAAAGGATTTAACCATACTCAACAATTTACTAATAACTTCTGGACAGTTTTGGGTTAATAATTTAGATCTTTCTATTGGTGGTAATTTCACCGTTTCTGCAGATGGTTATTTTAATTCTGATGCAACAACTATTTTTAATGGAACAAAAAAGCAAACGTTTACCATTGATGGAACTATTAATAACCTAACAAACATTGTTGTTGATCGTACAACCGATACACTTAAACTGGCCGGTACGCAAGCGTCGTTAACCGTTCAGGGTACTTTTGATTTGAACGGTGGTGTTTTTGCCGATGGAGGCAAAACTGTTTATGTTGCAGGCAATATCACAAACTCAGGAATTCATACTGGTTCTGGTAAAATTCAGCTAAATGGAGCGGCGGTGCAAACTATTGGTGGAAGCGGTAGTGGCGTTTTCGAAAACTTAGAGTTAAACAATAGTAATGCAGCAACAGCTCCAGTTTCTCTGGGTGTAAATACGATAATTAATGGAAAACTTATTTTTGCGAATGATAAACTTTTTAATGCCAGTTCCTATAATTTACATTTAAACTCTACTGCTATAATTGAAAATGCAGGGGCTAATAGGTATATTCAGACCAATGGAGATGCTGGTGATGGGGGTGTTACATTCGATTACCCTTCTATTTCTGCAATTCTTTTCCCGGTAGGGGCTCCATCAACGAGACATACCTCGGCAAATTACACTCCCGCAACTATTGGATTTACAGCGGCTCCTTCAACATTGGGAAGTATTACAGTTATTCCTGTTGGGTATGAACATCCTGCAACTACAGTTAATGGACAAAGTTTAACCTATTTTTGGAGGGTGAAATCCTCGGGATTTTCTGGAATTGTTGCGAATTCTGTTACTCATGTATTTCAGTATTCTGGCAACGATGTTGTTGGGACAGAGGGAAATTACATACCCGCACTTTATAATGGAACAAATTATACTTGGGTAAAGGGGACTAATGCCAATCCACCAATTAATTCAACTGCGAATACGTTTACTGATTGGACAACACCTGGAGATAGTAGAAGTTATATTGATGCTGATTACACTGCGGGAGATAATGCATTTGGAGCACTTAAAGTTTACTATAGTTTGGCTAGTGGACTTTGGAGATCTAATTCCACTTGGACATTTAATAGTTCACACACAGGTGGTCAGGCTGGAAGTGTTCCAGGTAGTAATGATATTGTAGTCATTGGGAACAATCATGTAGTTTCGCTTTATAATGATCCAGCTTATCCTCTTAATACTGCAAGTGTCAGTTGTGCTTCGCTTCAAATTGATGCAGGTTCTACTTTAGATATTGGAAATAACTCGAGTAGCGTATTTAGTATGGTTGTTAATAATCCTTTAGGCAATGGTAAGTTTCGGTTAACAACAACAAAAGCACGTAATTCGCTAAACTCCGATATAAGTATGTTTATCTTTCCTGCTGGTGATTTTACTGATTTTGAGGTCAATAAAGGTACTGAAGAGTTTTATACTACCACAAACGATGGAATGGCACTCTATATTTTACCTCAGAAAGCATTGTTTGGTAATATGGTTTTATCTCCATTAGGGGGGGCAACAGGAGGTGATAATATGGTGCTTCCCAATGTGCCGTCGGTAATTATTTATGGGGATTTAACAGTATATGGCACTAGTCGTTATTCTGCCATTGGCATAAGTTGGAACACAAATGATTCAAATTATGATTTTTCACCGCTCTATAATACTGTTGAAAAAACGTTAGAAATAAAGGGAGATTTAAATATTAATGGAGGTGCTTTTACATTTTATGACGACGATTATCCTCAGCATTTAGTTGTGGATGGAGATATAAACGTTGCTGCAACTAATGGTGCTAATATTATTGTGTGGGATAGATCTTATGGTTATACTCCATATCATAATGGTCCAACTGTAGCAAATACTCTTGTTATTGGCGGCAGTTTAAATAATAATGGTATTAATAATGGTAATTTTGATGGAGTAAGGTTAACGGTTAGTAACAATAGACATTATGTTGATGTTACCTTTCAAGGGTCTAGCAATGAATTTTTTAGAGGTACAGGTAATACCTATTTACGTAATTTAACTATCAATAAGGGTACTTCGCCGGAAACGACTCTTACCTGTGATATTGGAGGAACTCTTACAACACCTACAGATAACTGGCTTACCCTTCAAAATGGTACGTTTAAGTATATGCGAATCGATCCTTCAACAGATTTTACCATTTCTCAAAATACTCCTTTTACAGTTCCTTCAACGGCTGGATTATATGTTGACTATTCGAATGGTAATAACAAGAATATTGTGATATCGAATACTAATAGTAAGGACGAGAGCGACTTGTTCTTGGAAGGAAAGTTAACCATTATTAATGGTAATGTGTTAATTGGAAATGGAACATCTAGCATTAATAACGATATAGAGTATGCTGGAGGCGGTGCCTCGGAAATTGAAGTTCAGGGGGGATATTTAAGGGTTAATGGTCAGATCCGAAGGAATCCATCAATGGCTGGAGGTATTTTAAAATACACACAAACAGGTGGAATTGTTGATATTCTTGGGTTAAATGCCACAACCACAAATGCAAAGTTTGAGGTTTGCAATGCAACCAGCGTTTTCAACATGTCGGGTGGTAACCTTAATATTATTCGAGGTGGTGGTGGTAGTACATATGGCGATTTTTATTTACGTCCTGGCTCTTCAACTGTTACAGGCGGTACAATTACATTTATGAGTGAGAATCTAAGTGCAAGTCCTCAAGCATATCGTTTTGATTCTAATGTACCTATATATAATTTAACAATTACAGGAAGAACCGCTGCTACAGCAGCAAATGCCGAAGTGGATTTAATGGTCAATCCATTGGTAGTAAAAGGTAATTTATTGCTAAGCAATGGTAATAGTATTTTAAAAACGAATAATATTGATGTTACAGTTAAAGGAAATCTAACTAATAACGGAACTGTTTCGAGTTATTTGTATGGAACAAACACAACAACTTTTAGTGGAAACACACAGCAGTTAAATGGATCATCAATTACAAACTTTTACAATTTGGTAGTAAACCCAGTTACGAGTGTTACATTAAACAATGGAAATAACGTACTGGTAAACAATGACCTTACAATAAACTCAGGAACACTAATTTGTGGAAACTATGCTGTTAATCTTAAAGGTAATTTGACAAATAATGCGACATATTCTGATTCGCAGTATGGGGTTATTCTTAATAGTACAATCCAACAGCAAATAATTTCAGGTACAGGAACATTTGGTAGGTTGGAGTTATCTAACTCCAATGGAGCTATAACCGCATCGGATATTACACTTAATAAAAACTTGGCACTTACAAAAGGTGTTTTAAATATTGGTGATTACAAATTGTCTTTAGGGGAGAATAGTGCTATTGAAGGAACTGGATTTGGTACTTCGAAAATGATTATTACTAATGGAGTATTTAGTGATGAGGGCTTGAGTAAAGTATTTGGTGTTGTAAGTGGAACACCTGCTAAATTTATATATCCTATAGGTGTTTTGGGTAAGTACACTCCTATTGATGTAACTATTAATGCCAATACAAATACGGGAACCATCCGAATAAATTGCGTAAATGATAGTCATCCAGCGATTATTGATCCTACTAAAGTTTTACATTATTATTGGTCGCTGGAAAGCACTGGTATTTTAGGATTTAACGGATCTGTAGTTTTCAATTACTTTGATGGGGATGTTGTTGGAACAGTAGCCGATTATTCTGCTGCTAGAATAATTGATAATGTATGGGGTTTCCCTGGAAATATCGATGATGTTAATAATACATTGACTTACAATTTCTCTGGAGTTGATGATTTGGGCGATGAATATACGGCCGGCGATGGAACTGCTTTCCCTCCTGATATTCCTGTATTTACCAGTGTGAAGGATGATGACTGGAATAATCCTTCAACTTGGGTACAAACATCGGGGACTCATTATGATCTTTCAGGTGGAGGACCCAATGGATTTATAGTGATTGTAAAAGATACTGTTACTTTAAATGAAAATTACTGTCAGGCATATAGAACAACTATTACTGGCAAGTTAAAAGTTGTTACGCCATATTTTGGGCATAATTTGGGAACGGTTGATGGCGACGGAATTCTTTATCTTGAAACAGCTACATTCCCAGCAGGTAAGTACAATGCCTTCTTATCTTGCTCAAACAATAGCACTTTGGAATATGGAGGAACAACCGATTATGCAATTATTGCCGATTTATATGACGAAGTTGCAAATTTACGATTCACAGGTAGTGGAACCAAAACATTACCGAATAAGGATTTAACTATTTGTAACCTATTCGAGATAAATGGTCCTACTGTAGATAATAGCGTGCACAATAAAAAATTAACCATAAAAGGAGAGATGATTCTTACTTCTGGTAGTTTTATTAGTGGAACTGGAAGTGGTGCAACGGTTTCCTTTGCGGGATCTTCGCCTCAAGATGTCCAAAATTTTAATGGAAGCAATGCTTTCAATAATCTAGAGATAAACAATTCGCAAGGGTTAACTCTTAATAGTACAATAGAGGTAACAGGCGATTTACTCTTAACCGATGGTTTAATTACTAGCACAGCAACAGAAATCTTGTATATCTCGAATACATCCCTCGATTGTGTAACACCTACAGGTGGTAGTAGTTCCTCGTATGTTAGTGGGCCTTTAAAAAAGACACTTCCTGGAGATGTCACTTATTTTAGGTTCCCCGTAGGAAATTCTTCTAGAGCTGGAAATATGCTTTCATTGAAGTATGCCCATTCTGGAACATTAGACTGGACGGTCGAATATATAAATCCTAGTTCGCTAAATACATACTCATCGCCGTTGACTGCTGTTAATGAAGCAGAGTACTGGAATGTTGGATCTTCCTCTGGAGATGCATCGGGAGCAATTGTAAATATAGCTTGGGATCCATCTAGCAATCTTACCCCTTTGATGACAGAAAATGGGATTTCAGACATGCGTGTATCAGAACACAATGGTACAAATTGGGTTGAATTATCGTCTACAACTACAACTGGAAGCGATAACTATAACGGCAGTGCCGAAACAACAGCCAGGGTATCTATTCCTTCGGGAGGAACAAAGGCTTACACTTTAGCATGCGAGAATATGCCAAAGCCTAGAGTAAGATTGGCTCCTTCTGGACCTATTTGTGGTGAGGCCGGAATTTCTATCGAGTTAAGTTCGTCGTATACCATTACAGGTGCATATTCAATTAGTTATACAAAGGATGGTATTGCCCAAACGGCACTTGCGCCAACATCTTTTCCTGCTACTTTACCAACTGATATTGATGGAGGGGTATATCAATTAACAGGATTTACCTATGAAAATGGAACCAAAACTGGCGCGGTTGATATTACATCAGTAACGGTTTATGCAGTTCCTTCTACTGCTGACGCAGGAGATCCACAATCAATATGTGGGGCTTCAGGAACTACTCTTGCTGCAAACACACCTATCATTGGAACTGGAACTTGGAGTATAGTAGGTGGAACTGGTGGTTCTGTTGCTGAGCCTAATAGTCCAACCAGTACCTTTAGTGGAGTAAATGGTACTACATACACTCTTCGTTGGACGATTGCAAATGGAACATGTACCTCTAGCGACGATGTGGTTATTTCGTTTCCTTTGTTACCAGTTCAACCGCTTTCCTTTGTTCAGAGTAAAACACCAGTATGTCAAGGCGAAACCGATGTTGCCTATGCCGTTCCAATTGATCCTAGCGTAACTTATACATGGGTGTATGATGGACCAGGAGCCATTGGTGCGACAATCAATGGTACTACAAATTCCGTAACGGTTGACTTTAGTTCTACAGCAACAAGCGGAACACTAAGTGTTACGGCAACGAATGGATGTGGAACAAGTGATCCAAGATCAATCGCAATTGTTGTTAAGGAGAAACCAACAGCTACACTATCCATTACTTCTGGCGATGGAAATATTTGCGAAGGAACATCTCCTGGAATTACTATTACTTTATCAGGAGGAACATCTCCTTATAACTTTAGTATTTATAACGGCTCTGCGACAGAGACAATAACAGGTGCAACATCTCCTTATTCTTTTACCCCAACAGAAGCCAATAAACCTGCATGGGTAGGTCCTGATGCTAGCAATACATATACCTATTCAATAACAACAGTTACTTCAGCCAATGGTTGTAGTAGTTCTGGATCTAATACAGTTGATTTTATTATATGGAAGGTTCCAGAGACAGGGCCACAATACCATGTTCCTAATAGTATTGGAATTTAAATAAAAACAGGGCGATAAGCCCTGTTTTTATTAGGAAAATATTGTTTGCCTCTTCATTCTGCACTTGATTTAGAACCCAATAATCTAAAGAATGTTTTGGATTACTTTCAGTGGATTTGCAGAATACACTCGGTTATTTAATATTATTTGTGATGGAAAGATCTTTCGGTCGATATAAAACCAAAATACCATACTGTCATACAGCAGAACAGCCAATGAGTATTGCTCGTTATTTCTAAAGAGTAGTTAATCAATACTTAATTCTCCGAGAACTGATAAAGAAATCGCTTAATACTTTTCTTGGGCGTTTTTTCAAACTCCTGATTATAAACTGTGAGTTTGGTTACTTGGCTATACTGGGGTAAATGTTTATTCAATTCCACCCTATGTTGTTCCAGTACAGGTTCAATATCATTGTCATTTAGTCCTTCCTGTTGCATCGATTCATAATCGGGGTAAATAAGTCCGACAAGTTTACCTTTCTGTTCAACAATCAACGATTCCTGAATGTAGGGTAAATTGTTGAGGCGTGCCTCAATTTCCTCGGGGTATATATTTTGTCCACTTGGGCCAAGAATCATGCTTTTACTACGACCTCGGATATGGACAAATCCTTTTTTATCAACTATACCTAAATCACCGCTGTGTAACCAGCCATCTATAAGTGTTTTTGATGTGGCCTCAGGGTTCTTATAGTAGCCGTCCATTACGTTTTCGCCACGAATAAGTATTTCTCCTGCTTCATTTTGGGGATCGTTCGAATCAATTTTAATTTCAAGGTAGTTAATTGGTTTTCCGCACGAACCATTTGGATTAGTTCTCCAGCCAGAGTAGGAGATAAGCGGACCACATTCGGTCATTCCATATCCAACTGTATACTTGAACTTTATTTTGCGTAAGAAAGAATCAACCTCGGGGTTTAGGGCTGCACCGCCAATTACAATTTCAAGGAAGTTGCCGCCAAACACATCGGTGAGTTTTTGGTTGATTTTTTTATAAATAATCAGGTTTAGCAATGGAATATTCATCAGAATTTTCATTGCAGGGGTGCTAATCTTAGGAAGAAGTTGTTTTTTGTAGATTTTTTCAATTATTAGGGGTACTGCTAAAACCAAGCGAGGTTTTATTTCTCCGAAAGCTTGCAGTATTACATTAGGAGAAGGGATTTTTGTAAGGAATGTAATATGGCAACCGACAGTAAATGGCATTAAAAATTCGAATGCACAACCAAAGGCGTGAGCCAATGGTAAAAACGATACAATATTATCGCCAGCAACAAGTCCAATATTTTTGCGGCCAAAATCAACATTGGCCGCTAAACTGTTTAACGATAGCATTACCCCTTTCGAAAAACCCGTAGTTCCCGAAGTATAGCTAATTACACCAAGTTGTGAGTTTGAAATTTCGGGATAGTTAATCGTGTCTATGTTTAGGCTGTGAATTTCATCCTCTATTTGTTGGCGTTGCTTATTATAAGCATCGTTCGCATTCACATCTCTGTTTACAAGAATATTGAAATCTTTTATTGATAGGATTGCCTTTAGATTTGGCATCGCCAATTCATCTAGGTTACCCCAAATCATTTCTCCAACGAAAAGAATAACGGAATCGGAGTGATTTACGATGTTATGAATATCCGAAGAGGAAAAGTCAGGTAGAATAGGAACTATTACTGCTCCATATGATACTGTTGCAAGGTAGATTATTCCCCAGTTAGAATTATTGCGACCAATTAGAGCGATTTTATCGCCCTGCTTTACGCCCCAAATTTCCAGTATTCGATGTATTCTATGAATTTGTTGGGCAACATCTCCATATGTGTAGGTTTCGCCTTTATAATCAGTAAGAGCTGGTAAATTCCAATGTTCTTTAATGCTCTTTTCCACAAAATCTTTAACGTAATTATACTCAACCATGGTTCACAAATTATATTTATACAAGGGCGTTTTGGCCCTTGTACTCCAACTTAACAATCAATAAGAGTTGAAAATCCGCATGCATCAACGAGCAAATATCAATAATAAATATTTAAATTTCAAATAGAAAGGTGTAAAAATATTCAATGTGCAATATGTCTTTTTCGACATAAAACAATAAAAAGGATAATGTGTTCAGATTGTTAAAAATGTTTACACAGAATGGTTTAACCATATTCAGTTGGTTCAACACAGATAAAATGTAGATATTTTTGTAATTTTCGATCCGATAATTTCTTGTATATAATTTTTAATTTATGTCTATAAAACGGTATGCCATTATTGTAGCCGGAGGTTCTGGAATTAGAATGGGGATGGAGATTCCAAAGCAATTTATTGAGTTGGATGGAAAACCTATTCTTATGAGAACTATTGATGTTTTTGATGGATTGCAGAACCATCCTAATATTATTGTGGTATTGCCCGAATCCCAAATATTATATTGGAAGGAACTATGCCTAAAGCATAATTATACTGTACAGCATCGGATTGTAAATGGGGGCAAAGAGCGATTTTTCTCTGTACAAAATGGGCTCGATTTGGTAGACGATTCCAATGCTGTTGTTGCCATTCACGATGGCGTTCGACCGCTGGTTAGTGTTAATGTTGTTGAGGAATGCTACCGAGTTGCAGAAGAGAAAGGGAATGCCATTCCTGTGGTACAACCTGTCGAGTCGGTTCGATTAATTGAGAGTGAGAACACGGTTGCATTTTCTCGCAGTAAGGTTCGTCTTGTTCAAACACCTCAGGTTTTCAGGGCGTCTCTTATCAAGAATAGTTACAGTCAGTCCTATAAACCAGAATTTACTGATGATGCATCGGTTATCGAGGCCTTTGGCGAGGTTGTTTACACGGTTGAAGGAAATGTCGAGAATATCAAAATTACTAACAGAACAGATCTTTTAATTGCTACTGCTTTGCTACAAAATCGTGGTAAGGAGTAGTCTAAATATTACTAAGAAATGAGTTACGATTTAAAGGTTGTTTCGGACAGCAGAACACGCGCCGATTTTCTGAAACTTCCTGTTGAACTTTATCGGGATTTTCCTAATTGGATTCGGCCTCTCGATAATGATATTGAAAGTGTTTTCGATTCATCGCAGAATAAGCATTTTCGGCATGGAGAGGCTATTCGTTGGGTGTTGTACAGAAATGGTAAGGCGATTGGACGAATTGCTGCCTTTGTCGACTACGAAACGGCAAAAACCAACGAGCAGCCAACTGGAGGTGTTGGCTTTTTTGAGTGCATAAACGATATGGATGCAGCTACAGAACTTTTTAATGTTGCCAAGCATTGGCTCAAAGAGCGTAATATGGAAGCAATGGATGGGCCTATAAATTTTGGAGATAGAGATAGATGGTGGGGTTTGCTTGTTGATGGCGATTTTGAACCCAACTATTGCATGGATTATCACCTTCCGTATTATCGCAATTTGTTCGAGAATTACGGGTTTAAGGTTTACTTTAACCAGTATACCTATCGCCGATTGGTAAATGCTAGTGATGTAAATCCACTAATTTGGGAGAAAGCTCAGCGTATTTCGCAGAATCCATCCTATAGCATTAAAACAATCTCAAAATGGCATCTTAAGAGTTTTGCCAACGATTTCAGAATTATTTACAATAATGCTTGGGGGCGATATAGCGGTGTAAAGAAAATGAGCAATACACATGCAATGGCTCTTATGAAAACAATTAAGCCAATTATCGATCCCAATCTGATGTATTTTGCATATTACGAGGGCGAGCCTATTGGCTTTTTGATAATGGTTCCAGATATAAATCAGGTGGTTAAACATTTAGATGGAAAATTTGATTTTTGGGCTAAACTAAAGTTCCTTTACCTACTCAAAGTAAAAAAAGTTTGCACAAAAGCGGTTGGCCTGATTTTTGGTATCGTTTCTCGTCATCAAGGAAAGGGTTTGGAGGGTGCAATGGTCAACGAACTTGCCAAGCGAGCGTTGAAATCTGGGTTTCAGTATTCGGAAATGGAGTTGAATTGGATTGGCGATTTTAATCCAACCATGCGACGGGTTGCCGAACAAATTGGTGCAAAGGTTCGTAAAACTCATGTCACTTATCGTTACATGTTTGATCGAACCAAGGAGGTTACCCCTCCGCGACGGGTAAGTTAATTTTGAGTGAATATTAGGATGTTAGAGAAATAAAAAGAATGTAATGAAGTTAAAAGAATTTAAAGGGAGAAACGAGAGATCTTTATTCCTCTATTTTGCTTAACCTCTTCTAACTTCATCAAATTTATTACTAATTATGTTTAAAAGGTATCTGTTTTTACTCTCAGTAATCATTGTAAGTTTTAGTAGTTTTGCCCAGCGCGATATAGAGCCAAAATTGATTTATAGCGATACCTCAAACTACTCCTTTACAGGCGAGTGGCAGTACCTTTCTACCGACATATTTCTTTTTAATGGCGATAAATTCAGTAATCTTATTAATGAGTTGGATTTTGCTCGGGTCGATTCTAAAAAGAGGAAAAGAAAGAAATCGGCATTGGAGCAGGAACGCCTCGAGTATCTTTTTATAACGGCAAGTTTAAAGAATGTAAAGTTTTTTGGCGATAACGATGTAACATATCCCCTGTATAATTTTCAGATAACAAAGGATCAGGATAGTAAGTATCAAACCTTTGTAAGCGATAATATAGACCATGTGCGAATTATCGATAATCTTCCGTTATACTCTGCCAAGGATTATATTGATGCTGAAATACAGGTAAAGGCCATTACCAACAACGATCGCGATCAGGTTCTTTCGTTGGTAGCGTTGCAGTTGAAGAATTTGTCAAAAATACTTACCCCGACCGATGCTGTAATGAGCATTATTGGGGAATTTGGTAATTTTATTGAGTCGAATACTAAAAAGAAAGAGTATAAATTCAGCTCCACAATTCGGTTGTTCGAACAGAAGAATTTCGACACAAGGATTCACTCCATTAAAATTTATGCGCTATCGACTGCTAATAGTAAGCCAATTTCGATTGGAACCGATTCTTTTCACAGTTTTCTCGATACTGTTAGTCATGGCAATGTCAATAGGGAAACCCTGAAACATCTGCTATCATACAAGGGCTATCCTGTTATAATTGTGGTGAACTATAAGTCGCTTTACCGAATGGATCCAATAAGTGGCGATGAGATTACGTTTGCAAATATCGAGAAGCGTAAGTTAAAGGTCGAGAACGATTACCGTCAGGGATTAATAAATGCCGAAACTTACCGTCAGGAGAAGGATTTTACAACATTCCTTACTGTTTTTGCCAATTTCAAGAATCATCTCGATGTTTACAATCTCAACTACCGTACAGGAAATACCGATGCAATTGCTGGAAGTTTGTTTCGGGTGATGCAGTACTACCGTCAACTAATCAAGGCATTTGAGGAAATGAAGTTTAAGTATCGAGGAAACAACACGTTTTTATCCGTTTTTAATCCTGAGTATGAATCAATACTAGGTTTTGCATCGCTGTATCTCGATGATGACCATAACCTAAAATCCACAAAGGAACTTGTAAACACATTGATTCGGTTGGAAAGCACATCGACTGTACCTGTGAATGAACTGGAGCAGAATATTGCAGCCTTACGTTTTTCCGGCATTTTTAAAACTGAATTGATGAATCAAAATCTCGAAGGTCAGTTAATAAATTCGCAGATTTCTAGGCTAGAGGAGGTTTTGTATAAAGCCACTTTTGAGGCCGAAGTGCAGAAGCTGAATGAGACCGAGGCTTCGGTAAGAACCAAGAACGAATCGTCCAAGTTGCTTGCTCTAATCAAAAATACATCATGTGGATTATGCCGCGAGAGGTCTATTACTGCTATAAATTCATTTGGCCAACGAATGGACGAATTCACCCGAAAAACAGAATTGTCGCGTAAGGATAGCATTGTTGTGTCGTTGGAGCCTTGGCTTTACAAAAAGTTAGAGCAGCTTCAGCTGATTAAAAAGAATTATCAGGAGATAAACGCGGTTGACTCAACTTTAGAAAGTACCAAATATTTGGGAACAAAGATTCGTGAGGCTGAACGCGATATTAGCAACATCAAGGATTTTATGAAGATTGATGTTTCCTCTAAGGATTTATCGACCATTCTTAATCTTAATCAGAAACTGCAGAGTTACCAAAAGCAGGTTAACGAAACGTTCAAGTTGATTTGCGATTTAAAGCCAGAACTTTGTAGCGTTTTACAGGTTAAGAAGGTAGATTTAATACCTAAAATTGATGTTGCTTTTGGGAAAACCGATTCAGTTATTAGGCAGGCCAATGTTTTTGTTGCCATTTTCGATTTTCAGCTAAAGCAATTGGCTACCAAGGTGGATTCATCGGCAAATCAGTCGCGTTGGCAAATCCTCGATGGCACAAAGGTTCAACTTAGTAAACTGAAAACTACCATTGGGTTAATGGAAACAAAGGGTTTAAGTGTTGATGCGTACCAGAAACTCGAAAAGGAGGTCAATCAGTTAACCCTTGAAATAAGCGATAGTATTACGGGATTAGACAACTAGAATTAAAAATTTAACGCTCACTTTTGGTGAGCGTTAGTTATATTATTCATTGGCATCTGCTATTTCTGGGCTAGTTTCCTTTCTTTTATCTCCGAAAAGAGTATTTCGATGGAATATTAGTAAGTAGAAAACTCCTGTGGTTATTGCAGAGTCAGCAATATTGAATACCGGGCGGAAAAACACAAAATGTTCGCCACCCCAAACTGGAACCCACGATGGCAAAACTGTATCTACAACAGGAAAGTAGAGCATATCAACAACACAACCTTTTAGAAAACCTGCATAGCCTGCAAAGTTGA
>JBFXDX010000029.1:0-12060 GCA_050180705.1 Bacteroidales bacterium
AATCTGGCTGCTGACCGCTAGCCGGACGGGCAGGACAGGCAAGTTATTTAGCTGCGAAGGAGCTTTTATTTAAAAGAGGAGTATAGTATAACTGTATCGGTGTAAGAAACGTGCGGGAATTTTCCTTCATATCTGTCCACTGTTAATACTGTTTAAAAGTAGTAAAATATTTCATAAACCTTCTGAAACCCTTATGTAGTTTGTGCCTGCTGTTGGGTGTAGTGCATTATTCAATCAGTTTCTCAATTTCTGATTTTAGTCTTGGTATATGGTTAATGATTATTCCCCAAATATTTTCATCTGATATATTGTCATATGCATGAATAATCTGGTTTCGCAGTCCAACAATTTTTCTTGCATGTTGTAATGGGAAATCTGGATCAATAGCTAAGATTCTATTAATTGCTTCACCAATTATCTCTAAATCTCTTTCAATAGCCCTTTTCAGTAAATTATCTTTTGAATAATCTTCAAATCGAATTTCACGACCGATAAAATATGAATCTATCTCGTCAATTGCTAATTTAACATCATATAGATATTTAAGCACTTTTTCGTTCATAGATTAATTGTTTTTCTCTATCAACTACTCTTCTGAAAATTGGATTTTTAATTGCTTGATTTTCCACCAAGTCAACTGGACGTTTGAAAAGTTTTTCAAGGTTTTCTTTTAAATCCATATAGTTATCAAAGTAGTCAATTAGGTCTATCTGATAGAATTGAACCAGCATGTCAATATCACTTGAATCATGAAACTTTTCAGTCAATATTGAGCCAAATAAATATAATTCTTTAACTTTATGTCTTTCACAAAGTTCAAAAATCCTATCAATATTTGAATCAATCAGTTTCATATAACAAAGATACGATTATTTCTTAAAGGCTCCATGCAGCTAATAAAATTTGCATTGCACCTAACTAAAATGTAGGACAAGGCAATCCTTTTCGTTTCATACGCTGAGTAACACCCTGGTTAAAGGTATAATTTATCGATATCTCATGAGCTCCACCAGTATGCCCAACGAGTTGAGAAATGGTAAGGTCGTAGCTGTACCCAATACTGATCTGGTCTAATTTCATACCAATAAGGAAAACCAATGCATCGCTGCTGGGCATATTCTTAAATACAGGTATTCCTCTGTACCATACACCAATAACCAAGGGCATTTGATACCAATACAACCCAAGATCGAGCTGTGTATATTTTTCCTGGTACTTAAATAAAAAGGCAGGCGAAATACTTTGTCCGCTCAGTAAATTATATTTTTCGAAAATAGAAAATTTGGCCCCGCCAAAGAGGGTATATTTAAATGGATCCTGACTAACATCGCCTGTTAACGAACGGTTTGGTTTAAGCAAATGATCCATGGTAAAACCAATCCAATAGTTTTTATTATACGCTAGCCCTGATACAGAAGCGTCAATATCTGCTTTGCGGTCAACTTCTAATCTTTGGTCAACTTGTGATCCTGGTGAATCGGGATCGTAAATATCATCTATGAATTCAAGTTTGCTGTAATCAATATCCCGCTGAGTGTACATAAAATTAATACCAGGACGGAAACTCCATTTATTTCTGAATTTGATATTGTATGAATAAACGATACCAAAATTGGTTGTTGCAAGGTAGCCAGAGCCTGCCTGATCGCGCAAAATCAAGACTCCTAATCCACTTTTTAATTTTGGATAATAATGATCGTAAGAGAATGTGAAGGTTTGAAAAGAGTTTGGAATTGAAGGCCACTGATTTCGGTAACTAACAGCTAATCGATCGCCATCGGTTGCGCCTGCAAATGATGGGGCGAGATATAATGGCGTGGCATAGAACTGCGAAAACTGTGAATCCTGTCCAAAAGCCAGTTTCAGAGATAATACGAATATGATTGTAATTATTATGCGCTTCACAGTTTTTATGCGATGTTAAAACGATGTTAAAAATAAAAATAATTCCTTACAATTTATATGGTTTACGATAGTTGTTGTCAATTTGTTTAAAAATCAATACGTTAATTCATCAATTTTGGTCTCTTTTTTTTAAAATGCGTTGTTAATAACTTTTTTATTAGCATTTAAAACAGATTATTAAGATTATTTATTTAACGATCTATTTGGTTTGTATATTTTAGTGTTGTTCTTTTTATTTTATAAACCCTACGAGGGTTTTAAACCCTCGTAGGGTTTATGTTTCTATTTTTTATCCCTCGCCAGCGGGGGATAAAAGGGTAGAGGTTTCTTGAATTTGGTTTCTCATCCCCCTTAGTCCCCCTGCCTGACTTCCTGCGGCAGTTTAACCGGCAGGCAAGCTTCAAAGGGGGAAATGTTTTATTATTCAATTTTCCTGTCTCCCTATGAGGGGGATAAAGGGGGTGGAATTATGTATTTTCAAATTGAAAAATATAATTTTCAATTATTTTTTCAATGTCACCCATATTCCTGAGAACTTCGCCATCTTTAAATCTTAAAACAGAAAAACCAACCTTCTCCAAATCTTTTTGTTTTTGAAAATCTCTTCTTTCAATATTATCGAAAGTATGGGTTATTCCATCAACTTCAATAATCAGCATTAATTCTTTACAAATAAAATCTACAATATAATTAAGTACAGGCCTTTGTCTATTGAATTGATAGTTATGCATTTTTTTAGCTTTCAATAGATATTTCCATAAACAACACTCAGCTTTTGTCATGTTGTTTCTGAGTTCATTGGCTCTGTCTTTAAGCTCTTTATTGTAATAAAAATTATTGCTTTTTGATGCAAGTTCCATATTTATTTAATCAATTTGGGCTTTCTCATCCCCCTTATTCCCCCTTCAAAGGGGGAAATGTTTTGTCTTTACTTTTTTCTGTCCCCCGCTGGCGGGGGATAAAGGGGGTGGAGATTTTGTATTCTCATCCCCCTTAATCCCCCCTGCCTGACTTCCTGCGGCAGTTTAACCGGCAGGTAAGCTTCAAAGGGGAAAATATTTTGTCATTCAATTTTCCTGTCCCCCTATGAGGGGGATAAAGGGGGTGGAGGTTATGTGTTTTCAAATTGCCAAATATAATTTTCAATTATTTTTTCAATGTCACCCATATTCCTAAGAACTTCGCCATCTTTAAATCTTAAAACAGAAAAACCAACCTTCTCCAAATCTTTTTGTTTTTGAAAATCTCTTCTTTCAATATTATCGAAAGTATGGGTTATTCCATCAACTTCAATAATCAGCATTAATTCTTTACAAATAAAATCTACAATATAATTAAGTACAGGCCTTTGTCTGTTGAATTGATAGTTCTGCATTTTTTTAGCTTTCAAAAGATATTTCCATAAGCAGCATTCTGCCTTTGTCATGTTATTTCTAAGTTCATTGGCTCTGTCTTTAAGCTCTTTGTTGTAATAAAAATTATTGCTTTTTGATGCAAGTTCCATATTTATTTAATCAATTTGGGCTTTTTCATCCCCCTTGGTCCCCCCTGCCTGCCGCCATAGCCGTCAAGCTAAGGTCGTAATATATTGATAGTCTGTTTTATATAAAATACACAATCCCCTATTTGGGGAATAATGTATTTTTCTCCATAATTTATGTTTTTATTTTTGTTATAAAAAAGGGCGGCGATTTTTGCTATTTATTAGTCCGCTCTTTGCACGTAAATATAGGCATTTCCATTCTTTTTTAGGAGAAAAATCGTCAAAAAATTAGTTGTTTTATTAAAAAACATAAAGATTTACTAACCAAGGAATTTAACAATTCACTATCAAGTGAAGTAATTGAAAAATTAGCAAAAGAATCAGGTTTTGTTAAAAGAACTTCTGCAATAAATGGCATTCGATTTCTTGATTTATTAATGTTTAATAGCCAACATGGAACCTTGTTGAGCCTTGAAAATCTTGCTGAAGATTTTCAAGCTGAGCATGATGTGTCAATATCCAAACAAGGATTAGATGAGCGCTTTAATCAACAATCTGTTGCATTCTTAAAAATGGTCTTATCTCATATGCTTTCCACCCAATTGCAAAATAAGTTGAGTAGTCCAGATAAGGTTTTATTTACAACTTGTCGTTTGAGAGATTCAAGCCGATTTGGACTTCCTGATGAATATGCATTTGTATATAAAGGCTATGGTGGAGCTACTAAATCAGCTTCAATCATTAGTATTCAGTATGAATTTGATTTATTATCCGGGAGTCAGATTGATTTACAACTAACAAGTGGTTGTAGAAACGACCAGCAGGATTCAAAGGAAAGTGTTGATAACATTACTAAAGGAGATTTGTTGATTAGAGATTTAGGTTATGTAACAACTACTTATCTTAAATCAGTTATAAAAAATGAAGCCTATTTCTTAAATCGAATACCGTCTCAAGTGCATGTCTATGATGATAAAGCCAAACATAAAAAAATCGATTTTGACAAAGTCTATAAAAAAATGAGAAAATATAATTTGCCTTATTTAGAGCTTGATGTAACTATGGGGGAAAAGGCGAGGATTCCTTGCAGACTCATAGTATTCCTTAACAAAGAAAGTACTTATAAAAGTAGATTGAAAAGAACAATGAAGAATACAAAAAGTATAGGTTGTAAAGTTTCTAAAGAACAAAAAACAAAAAGCCGGCTTGATATTTACATAACCAATACGAAAAAAGAGATGATAAAACCTGAAAGTATTAAATCTATTTATAGTTTAAGATGGCAAATAGAACTTGTCTTCAAAGCATGGAAATCATTGTGTAAAATAGATAAAATCAAAAAAGTAAAAATCCATCGATTTGAATGCATGCTATTAGCAGGTCTTATTTGGATTTTAGCTAACTGGAAGATTTTTCAATATATCAATAAATGGTTTACAGAAAATGTAAAAGATAAAACACCAAGCATTTGGAAGTTCTTCAAATTAGCAACAAAGAGTAACTTAAAACTGCGGAGAATTATTTTTAAAAATGAAGATATTAAACCTTGGCTTGAACTCTTATTAGACATATCAGAAAAGAAACTATATCGTGAAACGAAAAAAGGAGATATTGCTCATTTACAGAAACTTGAACTGCTATCTTTTGCTTAGCTTGACGGCTATGGCCTGCCGCAGGCAAGCTTCAAAGGGGGAAATTTATTCTCGTCTTCATTTTTATCTGTCCCCCGCTGGCGGGGGATAAAGGGGGTGGAGATTTTGTATCCTCATCCCCCCTGTTCCCCCCTGCCTGACTTCCTGCGGCAGTTTAACCGGCAGGTAAGCTTCAAAGGGGAAAATGTTGTATTTTCTGTTTTTCTGTCCCCCGCCAGCGGTGGAATAAAAGGGGGTGGAACTTACTTATTTCACCCCCCCCCTTATCCCCCCTTGAGGGGGGATATATTAACTATTATTTTTCTTACCTGATTAACGTAACATCCCCGGCGAGCTCGAAAGCTTTACCATTGGTAAACTTTCCTTGAGCTTTCCAAACGTACACATCCTGTTTAGCAAGTTTCCCGTCTATATATCCATTCCAACCACAATTTATATCGGCGGTTTTGAATATTAGTTCACCCCAGCGATTATAAATCCAGAGTTCATATTGAATAACTCCTAGATAATCTGGGTGGAAAATCCAGCTTTTTAAATCGGCTTCTGATTTTATTTCATATTTGCATACCATTTCTTCATCTTGGTTTGGAACAAAGGCATTAGGAAATTTTATATAACCTTCACCTTCAACTGTAACAGCGCCTATAACAACCATGGAGTCTACACAACCTTGTTCTTTTGTTGATGCAACTAAAGTAACATCATATACACCTAGTTCGGTATAATTATAAACAAGCTGATTTTCAGCGGATGTATTACCATCTCCAAATTTCCAGAGATAATTACAACCTTCAATCTCAGCACATTCAGACAAATTGAAAAATTCCACTCTAGCTTGAAAATCTGTATTTAATGTAGTATTATTCGGTGTTAATGAAAAATTAGCTTTCGGGTTTTTGTACACACGAATGGTTCTGTATTCGTAGTCTTCACCTCCTTCGCCACGGGCAGTCATTTTAACGTAGTATGTTCCTGCAGAATCATACAAGTGAATAGGTGTAGCTCCTGTACCGGTTGATCCATCGCCAAAATCCCACTCAAAGTTATATATCTCGGTATAAACAGAAGCTGCAGCGGTAAACTGAACATCCAGAGGTTCGCATCCACGATCAGTATCGACAGTAAATGCTGCATTTACTGCAGGAGGGTAAATCATTATTGTTCTTGTAATGGTATCAGCACAATTGCTGGTAGTACTTTGCAACTCTAACTTAATATTGCGTTCGCCCCAATGAGTATAATCATGGAATATTTCACCGGATGAAGTAGAGAATTGCCCGTCATCAAAAGTCCATAAATAATCCCAAGGTTGGTCGTTTGAAACACTGTTAAGTTGAACACTTGCTTCAGGAAAAGTCTGAACTATTGGTGTAGGATTAAACATGGCCACGGGTTGTGCATAAACAGTTACCGGTTTTGAAATGGTGTCCCAGCAGTTATAATCTGATGTAGCTGTAAGCTTAACATTAAAAACTTTATCAAAATAGGTGTCGTTAACAAAACGATGAAGAACATCTTCCTGATTGCTATTGCTTCCATCTTTAAAATCCCAGTAGAATTGAGTTGCAGGCGATGTAGAGTTGTTTGTAAAGTTAGCAACAAATGGACTACATCCCGCCAGATCATATGTAAAATCTGCAATTACATCGGGGAATACATTTAACATGGTCGAATCCATGTGCCAGCAACCATGGTCAGATTCCACATAAAGCTTAAGCCAATAATTCTGAGTTACATCAATCGACGTGTTTGGATAAGAATATGGTCTTGATTCTCCAATGGTACTGTTAATAGTTGTGGAATCTCCATCACCATAAATCCAGCGGTAAAGATTGTACCCTTTTGAATCGAAATTGTTCATTGTTGCATCAAGTGGCGGGCACGATGATTTAGGATCGACATAAAATTTAGCTAATGGTTGGTGATAAATAGTTATAGGCAAAGCTGTAAATACATCGGAACAATAGTTCTGAGATGTAACCTTTAAAGTAATTGTATAAGGTCTGTCAGTTGTTCGGCTTTCGTTGTAAAAAAGATGTGTATGAACTGGATCAGAAATACCGGAACTCGTATTATCGCCATACTCCCACAAATAATTGGTATTGGTTACAGGGGCTGTCGATTGATTTACAAGCTCAACGTCCCATGGTGTGCATCCTGCAGGGTTTGTAATGCTAAACAGCGCATCAACATATTCGAAAACGGTAATAGTACCTGTTTTTTCCGAAGTACAACCATGAGGATTTGTGGCAACCAACCTGATGTTGTAAGTGCGTGGAGCAGGCTGATCGTTAAAATAATCATGTACGAAGTTATCTTTGTTTGTTGGACCCATAGGCACATTATCCACATACCACTGATAAGTATTGGCAGCATTGCCTATTGATGTATTTTCGATAGTTGCAGGAAACAGTTGAGTAGCCGCACCAGGACAGCCCTGACTGGTTGGGATATTAAAGCTGGCTTCAACTCTTGAGTAAACAGTAACATTTTCCTGGTGTGTATCTGGGCAACCGTTTTCTGATAAAGCTGAAAGAATAACTGTATAGATTTTATCATCAGTGCTATTATTTGTAAATGTTTTATTTATAGTGTTTGATGTTGTGGCAACCGAAGTCCCATCGCCAAAGTCCCAGTTCATGGTGTATGAACCACCTCCGGTTGAGGTATTTGTAAATACTACATCCGAAGGATTACAAGTATCAGTCTGAACATAATTAAAATCTGCAATTATAGATGAATATACAGTAATTTCGCGTTTTAAGGTATCGTAACAATTTCCATTAAATGCAATTACGGTTAAATTGTGTTTTTCGGTTACACCCGATGTGTTTGTGTAAACAACTTCGAAAGATTCAATATCAGAAGTCGAGAACCTATCTCTATTAGCAAGAGTTAGATCATCATCATCCCAGAACCAGTAATATTGGCCACCTCTGGAGTTATTGGTTACAGAAACTGTTAATGGAGAACATCCATCCGTTTTATTAATAGCGAAATCGGCATTGTTATACCTGTAAACATTTACGGTTGCAGTTGTATCGTGCGTACATCCACGGTTTGATGTTGCCGTTAGTTTTACATTGTATGGTTTGGTGGCATTGGTAGAGTTTAAGAATGTTTTTGTGGGTGGAGTTGTTAAATTTGATGTCGATCCATCGCCAAATTCCCACAGGAATGATGAAGATGCTAATATTGATGAGTTATTTACAAAGTTAACCGAGTAAGGATTACATCCGAATGATCCTTGCGGAGAAAAATCAGCCACTATTTCAGAGAAAGAAGTTACAGACTTTGTTGAAACACTGCTGCATTCATTGCTATGATCTTTAACGGTTAAAGTAATGTTATAAGGAACATCGCCTCCGGTAGTATTCACAGGATAAGTATGAGCAGCAGGATCCTGTCCTGACACGAGAGGAGTTCCATCACCAAAATTCCATGAATACGTAGTTATTCCGGGTAAATAAACAGCCAACGGATTAACAGCAAATGTAGGAGAACAACCACCAGTATTATCGATAGTAAATGTCGATTTTACATAGGGTCTCACAATCACATTTTTGGTAGCCAGATCAATACAACCTTGAGGTGTTTCAGCTAATACGCTAACAGAATAAGTTGCTGAAGTAGTATTGTTTAAGTTACGGTACAAATGGGTTTGATTAGCTATACCCGTTGATGTAGCCGATGTACCATCTCCAAAATTCCAAGAGTAGGTTGTACCTCCAACTAAAGGAGTTAACGTAGGAGCAAATACCACATTATTTGAGTCGCAAATAACAACTGGATCAACAGGTACATTGGTGAAGTTAACATCAATCTCGGAGAATACATCGATGTCCATTGTTTTAACAGAAGTGCAACTCCCGGGACCGGTAATGGTCAGTCGAACTGTTCTGGTTATTGTTGAGCCAGTATTGTTCGAGAAAACGACACTTGGGTTAGTTGCTGTGCTGTTTCCAGGCACTCCGAAATCCCATAGATAAGTTAAACTGCCAGGACCAATCGATGTGTTTGTGAAATTAACCGTTAAGGGTGAACAACCTTCTGATTTATTAGTATAAAAATCTGCTTTTATATATGGATAAATAGTTAAAGTGGTACTACTCGAACTTGTACATCCTTCGTTTGAAGTAACATCTAATTTTACAGTGTAGGGTTGGTTTGATGCAGGGTTGCTATTTGAAAATAACTGACTTGGTTCAAAAGCAGATGAGGTTGAACCATTGCCAAAATCCCATGCATAGGTAGAGGCATTTTGTGAAAGATTATCAAAGGTAACAGTGTTGGGATTACACCAAAATGAATTTTTAGGATTAAAATCGGCCAGTGCTGCATCATATACAGTAATTGTTTTTTCCATAAAATCGGAACAAGTTCCACTCAAATCAGAAACATTCAATCTTAAAGTATATAAATCATTATCTCCGGGAGGATTAGCCGGTAAGGTATAAGCAGCAGGATCATATCCTGTATGTATCGGAGCGCCATTTAACAGCCATTGGTAGTTGGCTGCAGGAATTCCTAAATATTGGGTTGCTACTGCATTAACAGTTAAAGGTGAACAACCAGCTGTTTTATCAATGGTGTATTCGGCTTTAACTTTTGGATATACCCTAACATTACGAGTGGCAAAATTGGTGCAACCTTGTTGGGTTGTAACATCCAATCTTACAGTGTAATCCTTAAAGGTTGCACTTGTTGTATTTCGGAATAAATGCGATGTGTTGGGGGCTGGAGTACCTGAAACAGACGAACCATCGCCGAAATCCCATAAATAATTAACACTGGGTAAACCTGAATTTGTTATAGTTGAGGTAAAATTAACTGTTGTAGAATCGCAAATTAATTGATCCAGAGTTGGAATTGTAACCGATATTTCTGGGTTAACTGTAATTTCTTGATCTTTTGTTGTAAAACAGCCTCCATTGCCCTCTACTCGTAATAGTAAATGCGGAGTAGTTATGGCAGCAGTTGTATTGCTATAAATCCTTGGATTACTTGGTTGTGGGTCGGTTGAAGGTATATCCCCATTATTAAATGTCCAGTTATAAGTAAGGTTTGATCCATCCGATTCGTCAGTAATGTTAATGCTTAGCGGTGAACATCCTTCTGTATAATCTACAGTATAATCGGCATAAGCCCTGTAAATAGTTATGTTTTGTGTAGTATCATCCCAGCAGCCATATGGCGATTCAACTCTTAAATTAAGAAGGTATGGTTGATCGCTACTAGTGGTATTATCATACGTTTTGGCAAATATAGCATTAGATGTATTTGAGCCATCACCAAAGGTCCATAGATATTTTGTTTCGTTAGTTGATGAACTGGCATCGAAGTTAAATGTTCGGGTGTTGCATCCGGTATATGGTGCAACAGGATTAGCTCCGTCTATTGTATAATTAGCAGTAACTTTTGGATAAACAATAACCGTATCGCGCCAAATTTTTGGACAACCCTCGTCATTTAAAGCTGTAAGAACAATTTCAATAGTATCAACAGCCGCGCCATTATTTATATACGTATGGTTACGTGTAGTAAATGATGTGGAAGAATAGTTATATACTGTACCATCACCAAAATCGAGTATTATGGAATCCTCACCTGCTGAATTATTGGTTACAGTTATTGTTAAAGGAGAGCATCCATAGGCAGTATCAATTGTAAATTCGCCTTCGATATACGGAAAAACCTGAATTGTAGCTCGGGCCGTATCACGACAAAAATAAGGTGATGTTGCAATAAGTTCTACATTAAAATTGGCAGTATCTGTTGTATTAAAATGTTTATAAACATGAGCTACATTAGCTGGTGAAACCGAGGTTGTATATGATTCTCCATCACCGAATAGCCATAAATAGTTATCTGAGGTAGGAGAGGTAGAAAGATCAGTAAAATTAACTGTTAAAGGATTACAACCAATAGATGGCAAACTTGCCAGATTTGCATTAATTTCAGGAAATACACGAATTGTTTTTGTATAAATATCAGGACAATCCTTTTGCTTATCGTATGCTAACAACCTAAGTGTGTAAATGGAATCAGAACTTGTTATGTTTTGGTATGTATGTGTAATCGTGGAATTACTATTAGTAAAAAAATCATAGTTTCTATCGTCTTCAAAATCAAACAAAAAGGTGTCTGCATTTAAAGTTAAATTATTAATTTCAACTGTAAATGGTGCACACCCAATGTTATCATCAAGAGTAAAAAATGATTCAGTATTTTCATAAACCTCAACAGATGTATTAATAGTTGTATCATCAAAACATACTCTGTCAATTAAAACACTAAAGGTATGTATGCCAACTGGCAGATAAGCATTAGGTTCAGAGCTTAATGGATCATCAAGATAAGTTGTTGGTGTCCATGAATAATTTAAGCCACCATTGGCTTTAAGCTGAGTTTCAGTACCATAGCATTGTGTTATAATGTCTGTTCCGCTTTCGACAATAAAAGCAGAACCTCTTGCTTCAGCAAAGTCAGAAAAATAACCATATTCGCATGTTCCAGTGCCTTCATTTATAACTCCAAGATGAAAATAATTTTTCGTATTTCGTATACGGGTTGGTTCACCAGCCACAGCATCTATACTTCTATCGTAACTGCTTTTTTTAATAATCCAAAGATCACCATAACCAGAGTATTCAAAATCTGCGGCCGTTAGAAAAGGTGCGAATGCGCCCCCGTTTTTCGAAATTTGAAAAGAGTTTAAGGCATCAGCATGTGTCATTATAGTCAAATAAAATGGTCCTGTTTTGGCCCTCACAACAGTTACATCTAAAGAACCAGTGCAACCATCTATTGTTGGAACTAATGCTCCACCCATTTCCCCCTCAAAGCCAGAAACATGAAAAACATATATTGGTTTATTGGCAATAATATAAACATAGTCATTTGAAAGCAATGGATCTACGTTTTCAATTAAATCAATTACACGCTGAGTTCCTGCAGCAACAATTGGAACCACTCCTAGATTAATTAATCCTGCATCGCCTTTTCTTTTATATTGTACCG
>JBFXDX010000030.1:0-9033 GCA_050180705.1 Bacteroidales bacterium
CAGGTAAATTTTCTTTAAAACAAATCTAACGATTTTTTTTAAGAAACGATTTTTGTTAAAAACCTTAATTTTCTAAATTGGGTAAATCATAAGGTTAGGATAAGCCCTACGAGGGTTTTAAACTCTCGTAGGGTAATCTTGACTTTAATCTTCAATGGCATTAAGCTCTATTGGAATGCTTACCATTTTAGCATATTCCTTACCTGAATCAAGCATGTCGTCATCAATATCAATGTAGTTCCAGATAATTTTTATTTCTTTTCCTTTTTTCTGAATTCTTTCAAGTATATAAAGCATTTCAAGTATTACCGTTGAGGTGGAGGAGTTATAATAATCGAGTCGAAACTCAAAAATGGTTGTGTCGTTGGGGATTTTTACATACTCTTCGAGCCACAAAAGAATAGGGTAGAAGAATTTCTTTGATTCTTCGGGGAATGATCGTCCAAACACCATGAATTTATTATTCTGCTTGTCGAAATTTATTCCGGGTGTTTCTTCTGTTGCTGCGTACAATAATGGCTCCATAAGGGAAAGTTATAAGTTATAAGTGCCTAAATTGCCTAAAGTTGAAATAAGTTATAAGTTTTAAGTGATCTAAAGTGCCTAAAGTTGAAATAAGTTATAAGTTTTAAGTTCAAAGTTACAGGTTTCTGGTTCCTAGTTACTAGTTCAAACTTTTAACTTTAAACTTTGAACTTGTAACTAAAGAGATTAATTCATTTTTATAAACTTGGCTCATCCGTTAAAGGTTCAAAAGTAAAAGGTACACTCACCATGGTTGCATATTCTTTGCCCGCATCAAGCATATCGATATCAGGAGCAAGGTAAAACCAATACACCTTTACTTTTTTACCGGCCTGAAAAATACGATCTAAGGAGTGTAAAATCTCCAAAATCATTAGCGATGATGACGAATTAAAATACTCCATTTTAAAAATAAACAAGGTAAAATCATTTGGCCCTTTTTCGTATTCGGCCAGCCAATCAAGAATTGGATTATAAAACACCCGACTATCCTCAGGGAATGAGGTACCTTTTAGTTCGAATTTCCCAGCAGCTTTATTTAAAATTACTCCCGGCAACCTGTCGGTTTGTTCCAGAATGATTGACTCCATGTTTTTATTATTCTTTTTTGTTTAAGTATGATTCGAGCATTGATAAAAATGCTTTTAACCGAATTGGTTTTAAAATATAATCATCGCAGCCGGCTTGTTGTGATTTTTCTCTTGCATCTTCCATGTTCATTGCTGTTTGTGCAATTACCGGTATATTTTTATTTATTGATTTAATAATGGTGGTAGTTTCGAATCCATTAAGCAACGGCATGTTAATATCCATCAATATTAGGTCGATCTGTTTACCTGATTTTACAATATCGATGGCTTCCTGACCATTTTTGGCTCTTACGGTTTGTGCTCCCGTGTTTTTAAGTGCTTCAACTAAAAAGATATAATTAATATCAATATCGTCGGCAATTAAAATTGTTTTATCGTTCCAATTATAATGTTGTGATGAGGAATGTTTAATTACTTTGTCAAACTCAAGTTTAAGGCCTATCACAAGCATGTCGTCTATTTGCATAACAGAACCCTTCCAATCTTCGATTGTTTCATCGAGAATTTGTTTTTGGGCATCCATGGGTTTTTGATGGATTTTTAATAGCAATTCCTGAAAAGCTCGTGACATAAACTTTCTTTTCCTTGGACCACCAATCTGATCGTGGTACCCGTCGGTAAACAGGTAAATAACATCACCTTCGCTTACAGTAATTTCGTTGTTTGTAAACGAAATCTCCGCATTTTGATGAATACTCGCAGGCATTGGATCGCCTTTATAAATCTTAAGTTCTCCTTGTGTTATATGATACAAAGGACTATGAGCCCCGGCAAACTGAAGTTGTTTGGTATCGTAATCGAGAATGCATAATGCGATGTCGATGCCATCTTTGGTTTCGTCGGTTCTCCCTGTTTGATGTAACGACTCAATGATATATGTACGCAACTGATTTAAAATTTCATTGGCTTGGAGCGAATAAACATGTTTGTTTTCGACAATCTTATTTACAATCTCATTTAAAAAAGCTGTTCCCAACATGCTCATAAACGCTCCCGGAACACCATGTCCGGTGCAATCGGCAGCAGCGATAATAATCTTGCTGTCTTTATTCATAAGCCAGTAAAAATCGCCACTAACTATGTCGCGTGGTTTATAAAGGATAAAATGTTCGGGTAGGCTACGTCGCAGAAATCCTGCAGGAGGCAACAATGCTGTTTGAATTCTTTTAGCATATTCAATGCTATCGGTCATGTTTTGTTTCTGTTTGTTGGCCAGATCACGCTGTGCAGCTATTTCGAGTGACTGATCCTGGATTTGCTTATTTTTTGCAGCAAGCTCGGCATTTATTTTGTTTTTAGACCTTATCTGGCGAATAAGAACCAATGAAAAAAGCAGAATAATGAGGGCTATTGCAGCAAAGCTAAACCGAATAATCCTTTCGCTTTTAAGCTGATTTTCTTTTTCGCGGATGGTAAGTTCTTTAAGATCAAGTTCGAGTTGCTGCTGTTTTGTTAATTCTTCAGTCTTTTTTAACGATTCCTGTGTTTCTTCGAGCTCTGATACTTTCTCTGAAAGTTGCTTATCGCTCGCTGATTTTGCTTGTGTAGCTCTTTGAATCTCTTCTTTTGATTTCGATTCAATATCCTTTATTTGTTCAGATTTAATATGCTTATCAACAGAGGCAAATAGTGCATAATATTCCATTGCTTTTTCTGCATTCCCAAGTGCCTCATAATTTTCGGCCAGCATTCCGTAACTGGTGCGAATAAGTTTTAAATCATTCAACTCTTGTGCCAGCAACAAAGCTTCGTCAACAGCTTTAATAGCTTCAGTATTTTTCGAAAGATTCTTTAGAGCTCCTGCTTCATTAATTAATCCGGCATAAATACCCTCTTTTTGATTTAGCTTGCGGGCGTAAGTTAATCCTTCGTGAAAGTTATCATACGCTTTTTTATAATCTTCGAGATCAGAATAAATAAGTCCTATATTATACAAAATGGCTTTTGTACCGTTATGATTATTGGCTTGCTTGTTTATTAGCAGTGATTCCTTAAAATAGTTTATTGCTTCAGTATATGCATTGTTCTCCCAGTACAGATAAGCAATTTTATTTAAATAGCTTGCCTGCTGGGTTGGATTGTTGGCTGATTTGAATTCGTTCGCCTTGTTTTTGTACTCTTCAAGTAATACGGTTGTTTCCTGATTGATATTCTGAGCCTTCGAAAGGTTAGAAATAGCAAAAAGCAAAATCAAAGCTATCCGAAAAACAACTGCTGTTTTTGGCATAACATGTAAATTGAATGGTTATTCAATAAAAAACTCGATACTTTGTGTTGATTTATTCCCTAGCTTATCAACGGATGTAACATCAATTTTATATGCTTTATTTCTTTGAAAATCAGCCATTGGGCTTGCATATACCTTAGTTGGCTGTCCGTTAATGGAATAATACATTTTGTCGTAGCCAACTGACATATCGGTTGAAGAAAGAAATAGTACAACGTGGCTTGGATAAACATCAAGAGCCTTGTCGTTTACGGTTTGTTTTTTCTCAGAGACAATACTAAAACGGTGAAATATTTGTGGTCCGATATTATCAACAACCACTGTGCATGTGTTGGTGTTGCTGTTATCTACGTTATCGTATCCTGTGTAATTTATTATATGCTGGCCATCGGCCTCAATGCTAAACGACTTTGTGAATTCCTGAAAGGCTAGATTGTCAACATTATATTCTAATCGTTTATATCCGGCTGCATCATCTTTTGCACTAAGTTTTATTTGTGTGTTCTTGGTAATAAATGCGGTATCTGCAGAAATAAAGAACGGGCCATCGAACGCATGACCAAGGCTTGGGCCATTAAGATCAACAAAAGAGATATTAGCCTGGTTGGTCATAATTGTGTTAATTTTCTGATTATTAACATTATCAATAGCAAATGTTTGTATTTTTAACTGGCCTGATTTTGAAAGATAAAAAGGCTGATCGTATGTTATAAAATCACCTCCATTGATAGAATATCGTATTTCTTTTAAGCCCGCTTTATTATCCATAGCGGTGAGTTTTATTTTGCTTCTTCCGGATGAATACTCCTTACCATTGGCAATAAACGTATTACCCAGCAATTCGTCAACAATCATTGGGGGTGTTTTATCAAGATAGAAAGTATAGTTTTTCTTTTCTTCCTGATTTGTGGCATTATCGACAGAATAATACGTTATAGTATGCTCGCCTTCGCGAAAATTAGTAATAACAATAGGTTGCCTGTATGGTAAAAATGTGCCTTCGTTTAAGGAATAAAACGTACTTTTTACTGCGGAGTTTTCATCAGTAGCTGTAAGCTTTATGGTTGATCGGGGTGACAGGATGGTGGTATAAACATCACCTTCAATAGCTAATTCGGTAACGGGTTTAGTTATATCAACCTTAATCTGAATTTCTTTAGGTGTTTCAACATTACCAACATGATCAACAGAATAAAACTTAATAGTATGAAGGGTTTCATTATCTATTCGTATGGCTTCTGTTAGTGGTTTATAGACAGATCCGTTAATTGAATAATAGGTTGCATCAACACCTGATGTTTGGTCGGTTGTTTTGAATTGTAATTCGACTTTTTCGTTGAAATAATGAACCGAAGCGTTTTTGTAAAAAGGTTTGTTTCCAAATGAGAAACTGGTTACCGGAGGTTTGCTATCAGAATAAATCTCCCAGATGATGTCTGATTCGGGGATTACCGTTTGTTTTGTTACGGTATCAACTTTTGATGGCGATCGGAAGGTGTTGTATCCTTCGGTATCGAGGTAGCTCGGATTAGCATATGGTTTCGATTCTGCAGCCGGGTTTAATAAATATTTTTCCGAATTTTGATTGCCAGATGAAGAAATCCAAAAATATACTGGCAAATCTTTGTTGGCAAACATTTTTCCCTCGGGCGAAATATAGATTTTTTGGTGATGTTGTAGTTGTTCTTGTGAGAAAAGTGAGCTCTGTTGTATTGTAAGCAAGAGAGTTAGAGTTGCAAGAAATAGTAAATTTCTCATAGTATTAGGTTTATTAGTTATTCAGGGTTTTTACTTATACGTTGTTTCTAAAAAATGTTCTATAAAAGTAAAAATAATTATAACCGATTGCAAAATGTTTAATACAAGTTAATTTATACCCGGTTTATTTTATATATAGATTTTAAAGTTCTGCTTTTTCATTCACCAGATTTCCATGCTATCAACAACCTCTCATTTAGTCTTTGCGAGTGAGTCTGTGACACAGACGAGCGAAGCAATCTCTTTTAAATCTTTTAATAGACTGCTTCGCTTTACTCGCAGTGACGCAGTGTCTATCAATTTTTATCTTAAAATGGTTACTGTTCCTGATATTCGCCCTAATCCGTTTTTCAGGTAGATAATGTAATAATACGAATCCATTGGTAATGCCTTGCCCTGATAAGTACCATCCCAGAATTCATCCTCGCTATAACCTTTTGAATAGAACACACGAACACCACGGCGATCGAAGATTTCGATTGTGGAATTTGGATAAAGCTCTTCCATATCATAAATACTCCATAGGTCATTACTACCATCTTTGTTTGGTGAGAATGCTGATGGGATATCGATACAATAATCTTTTCCGCTTGGCAAGATGATATCTGCTTTCAGTTCGCACGAATTTTCATCATAAATAAATACGGTGTATTTTCCCGAACGGATGTTGTAAATATTTTCATCAGACAATCCATTGCTCCAGAATATGCTATAATAACCAATACCACCCGAAATATTTAACTCGATAGATCCATCCTGAATATCAGGGCATGATGATCGACTTAAAATAGGCTCAATAATCAGTTTGTCGGGTTCAACGATCTCAACTATAGTATCTACCTTACAATTTTGGGCATCGGTGATGTTTATTGAATAAAATCCTTTACCCAGCCACGTTTCCGATGAAGCAGTTGTGCCATTCGACCAGGTGTAATTGTATGCTGGTGTTCCGCCATACATATCTATAGATATAGAACCATTGTTATCACCAAAACAGGTTATATCTGTTTTTTGGATAGAAGCAATCAGCGGATCGGGTTGTGTAATCTCAACCTCAGAAGCTATTACGCATTCATTCGAATCGGTAACATAAACAGTATATGGGCCTGGACAAAGATCTGTGAGGCTATTTACGGTTATTAATGTATCGTGACTCCATGAATACGCATACGGACTGATTCCTCCGGTTGGATTAACCGATATCTGGCCATTGTTAAAACCAAAGCAGGTAATGTTTGCTTTTTGCAGATTATTTTGAATTTCGGTTGGTTGTGAAATTTCAATCGTATCAGATGCATCACAACCCTTAATATCTAAAATATCAACATAATATGTTCCCTGAACCAAATCGGTTATGGTATCTTCTGATGATCCGTTTGACCAGTTGATTGAATAACCTCCATTACCACCGGTAATATCTACATTGGCAGTACCATTGTTGAATCCAAAGCACTGAATATCAGTTTTGTTTATGGTGGCAATGATTTCATCGGGTTCGGTAATGATTGCTGTATCATAAATCTCACAACCTAATTTATCATAAATAGTTACCGTATAAGTTCCGGCCAACAGATTGGTGAGTATTGGCGTTGTATCATCAGTATTCCATTCATAACTATAATCACCATTTCCTCCCGATGCTGTTAATTCTATTGTTCCATTGTTATCGCCAAAACAGGTAACATCTGATTTTGTTATAGATGATTCAAACAGCGGAGGTTCGTAGATAAATGCTGTATCTGTTGCAACACAACCCATCCAGTCGGTAACAGTTAAAACATACTCACCTCCTGACAATTCGATTAAAAATGAAGTGGTTTCTGCTGGTGTTGTATTCCACTCATACAGATAATTATGCTCAGTATTTCCGCCTGTAACCGTTGCTATAGTTGCACCATCGCTCCAGCCTGCGCAAGATATAGTATCGTTGGTTACTGAAACAATTAACGAATCGGGTTGCTCAATAATGTTATTATCAATGGTTATAGAGCATCCACGATCATCTGCGATTACTACCTTGTATTCGCCTGGCGATAAGCCTGTAATGGTAGTACCAGAACCAAGGTAAGTTGATGATTCGGAATCGTACCAATCAAAAATGGTTGCTAGTGGTGCAAAAGCCTCCAATTCGCCATCGTTATCCCCAAAACATGTTACGGGGGTAATTGAAACGCTGGCTGTTATTCCATCTGATTCGTTGATTGACACCATGGTTGAATCAGTACATCCTCTGATATCAGTAACCTTAACCCAATACTGATTACCACTAATATCTTTTATGTAGCTGGTTGTATAATTACCAGGGGTCCATTCATATGAGTAGCTTCCGTTTCCTCCTTCAGCACTTGCATATGCCCAACCGTCGCTAAATCCAACACATGTAACATCTTCAGCGCTATCTATCGAAGCAACTAATAAATCGGGTTGTGTAATGGTAACGGTATCCGTTGTTTTACATCCCTGGTTATCGGTAACGGTAACAATGTAGTTTCCTATGTCAAGACTATCGGCATAAGCTGTTTTCTGGCTCTTTGGATCGTTCCACTGATAAGTAAATATATTTGGGCTTGTGTTAAATGCTGTAACAGTAGCTTCGCCATTTGCTTCTAGATAACACTCTACATTGTCAACACCTGTAAAGAATGTGTATGGTGTTGGATGAACAGTAACCTTAGCATTTACAGGTGGACCATCATCGCAGCCCAGGTAATTGGTTAATTTTGGAGTTACTGTATAGGTTACTACATGCGGTGCAGCATTAAATTCGATTGTTGGGTTATGCAGTAAATCTTCAATAGGATATCCTTTTGGAAGATCATTACCTGTGGTGTTTCCTGTAATACCTCCGGTTACAGCTGAGGTATAATCAAATGTTGTTGCTCCGCTTGCAAAAACACTTGGCGAAGTAAGGGTTATACGATCGCGGGTATCGTTACAAATGGTATCGCAGAATACGGTTGCTATTGCCCGTGGTGTTGGGTTAACATAAATACGAACTGTATCGGCAACTCCAACGCAATAGGTTGTGTTTGGCCCGGTTGGTATAATACGGTACAAAACATAATCGTACACATCCGTTGGATTGTGCAAAGTATCCTGAATTGAATTTCCACCGATTAATGTTGTTGAGGTTCCGGTAATAACACCTGTACGGATTACTTCTATTACAAATGTAGATCCTGGTACATCACTGGTAATTGCTATATTTGTGGTGCCGAAATCGCATAATGTATCTATTTGCGGCGTTCCGAGTGCAACAGGAATAGGATTTACTGTAAGTGTTGCTGCGTTACTTGTGTTTGGATTGCCTCTTGCATCTCGAACAATTACACGATACTGATATCCATTCATTGCCAGGTTGGTAGCCGATAAATGCAGCGTTCTTAATTTAGCTCCCGAATATATGCCTCCATTACTTATATCATCCCATCCACCTCCATCGTTAACCTGCCATTGATAAGTAAGTGGAGCGCGCCCTGTGGCATATACTGTAAACGAAGCACTAAATCCATCGCAAACAGCTGTATCTTTGGGGTGTGTCCATATTTTTGGACGACCAAAAGCCAGAGCAAATTGCGATCCAGTTGATGAAATATCAGTAACAAGATGATTACGGAATCCTACAGTGCCTTCTGCATCTTTATGTGTCCCATCCAACGACCAATTTTCTCCGGTATTTCGTTTCAGCACTTTTGTAATATCCTGAATAGGAGTAGTAAATCCAGCGCCATCGATATTAACATCAAAATCGGCAACCGAGAAAGTATTTGACTCGAGGTTCCAATAACCATCGTCATAGGTTTTCCATACTTCGACACTATCACTCGAAGTAAGATCGTCTAAAGGAAGGCCTAAATCACCCGGATCTGCTGCAACAAATTCTGATAATATGGTTCCTGCTGTGGTAAGGTCATTATTGGTCAGGTTTAATGG